>JADJXE010000001.1:2785000-3385000 GCA_016716005.1 Acidimicrobiales bacterium | reverse complement strand
TCAGCCCTGGCGTGCGTTCTCGCTCCGGTCCGCTTGCGCACGCTGGATCAGCTGGGCCTCACGCGCGAACCCGCGCCGCTCGGCGACGGTGAGGGCTTCGTCCAACAGCGTGGCGGCGGCATCGGTTCGTCCCGCTGCCGCCAGGGCGCCCGCCAGGCTGCGTCGACTCGACACCGCCTCGAACACGGCCTCGATCCGATCGGCCTGTTCGACGGCCTCCGTCAGCAGTTCGATCGCACCGGTCACGTCCTCGAGGGCGAGCGCCAGCACGCCCATCGTGCGCGACACGAGACCGAAGCACGACGAGCCGCCGCCGGTCACGCTCATCAGGCCGCGGAACTCCCGCACCTCGTCGAAGATCTGCTGGCAGTGATCGCGTCGCCCGAGCTCGGCGGCGACCTCGGCACGGGCCTGCAGCACCGGGAGCCAGAAGTAGTTGCGTGGTATCTCCTCGGGCCGGTCGAGCACCGCCTCGGCGCCGGCGCGATCACCCGCACACAGCAGTCCGAGGCCCAGACCGGCCTCCCACATCCTGGACTGAGGGCCCGTGGTCATCGCCTGGAGCGCGTCGACCATCTGACCCAGGGCGCCGGCCTGGTACGCGAGGACCGCGGTCTGGATCATCCACGTACCCTCCGCGTCGGCTGTCGTCGAGCGGAACCGCCGGAACAGCTCGTCGACGCGCTGCTGGGCGTCGGACTCGGAACGGACGATGTCGATCGTCAGGAGCAGTCGGTGCGTGTGGAAGACGTTGAACTCGTTCTTCGTCAGCTCGAGGACGGGGGCGAGCTCGTGCAACCTGGCCCGGCTCCCGGGTAGGTCACCGCGTTCGAGGAGGCAGTACGCGGCGAAGAACCCGCTGATGAACTCCGTCTGGGTATCTCCCGTGGCTCTGGCCAGACGTCCGAGATCGCGCGCGATCTGCTCACGCCGCTCGAGCGTCGCCGGCTCCCACAGGCACACGAACTCAGCGTGCAGCACGTCCGCTGCGAGCGGCGGATCGCCGTGCCGACCGGCCAGATCGTTGGCCTCGGCGATCAGCTTCTCGCGGGGCTCCCGCGTCGAACCGAAGGTGAGGTGCGACGCAAGCGTCGCGAGGATGCGCGCCCGCATCGGATCGTCGTCCGCGAGCATGCTGATGGCGTCCTCGCAGAGCTCGATCAGCTCGGTGTCGGGCATCTCGGCAATGAAGAACAGCGACGTCCCGAGCCATGTGCTCATCGATGCGGCTTCCGCCATGAGCTCCGGGTTCCGAGCCGTTCGAGCCAGACGCCCGGCGCGAACGATCGCCTGCCGAAAGGAGGCGTCACCCAGTGCCCGGGCCGCAGCGCCGAACCCCAGCCAGGCATTGGCGCGCTCGACGACGTCGGCGTGGGGATCGCTGTTCAGGAGGTCGATGACCTGCCGATACCGCTCCCGTGCCGACTCGAACGCCAGGGCCACCAGGTCGCGACGTGCGGCCCTCGCCAGGTGCTTGGTCGACTTCGACTCCATCCCCGCCAACTGCCAGTGGCGGGCGAGCTCGTCGAACTGCTCGGCGCCGCGGGCTTCGAGCGCCTCGGCGATTCGGCGGTGAGCGCGCGCTCGACGGCTGGCACTCAGCTCGTCGAGCATCGACGTGCGGACGATCGCGTGGACGAACGCGAACTGGTCGACCCCGACCTCGACCACGATGCCGGCGCGCGCCACCTCTTCGAGCACGTCGAGCACGTCGTCGGCATCCCGGTCGACGACGGTGGCGAGCAGCCCGACGTCGAAGGTCGGACCGATGACCGCGGCGAGCGTGAGCATCTCGTGCGTACCAGGAGCCAGACGCGACAGCCGCTGGGCGACGACATCGTGGACCGAATCAGGAGTGGTCATCCGGTGGTCTGCTGCACCGGTGAGGGCCTGTTCGAGTTGGCCCGTCGACGCCAGATGGTGCAACAGCTCGGACGCGAAGAAGGGGTTCCCGGCGCTCTCGTGGTGCACCGTGTGGGCGATGTCGGCAACCCGGGTGATGGGCGCCGATCCAGCGAGCGAGGTCACCATCTCGGCGACGTTCGCCTCGCTCAGGACCTCGAGGTCGGCGATGGTCGTGCGGCCCGACGATCGGACATCGGCGAGCAGCTCCCGGAGCGGGTGCGACGCACCGAGGTCTGCCGGGCGATAGGTCCCCATGATGAGGAGCCGGTGGGCATCGCGTTCCTGGATCAGGTGCCGCAGCAGCAGCACCGTCGGTGCCGTCGCCCAGTGGAGGTCCTCGACCACGAGCAGGAGCGGGTGCACCCTCGACAGCCTTCCGACGAGCGCAGCCACGGCCTCGAACAGCTCGAGGCGGGCGAGCTCCGGCTGGGTGTCGATACGGCTCGACGTGCTGCCGGGGAACAGCCTCCCCAAGGAACCCGCACGGGTGGACATCGCCAGATCGAGCGTCTCGTCGAAACCGCCGGCCGACCGACACGCCATGACCACAGGCTCGTACGGCACGTCGACGTCACTGCCGCACACACCGGCCAGCACGATCGCCCCGCTCTGGTGAGCGATGTCGGCGCACTGAGAGACGAAGCGGGTCTTGCCGATGCCGGGCTGGCCACGAACGAGCATGAGCCCACCGGAGCCGGCCCTGGCGTCGTCCCAACTCGACCGGAACGCGGCGACCTGCTGGTCGCGTCCGACGAGCGGGAAGCGCCTGTCGATGACGAGCAGGCGGGGTATGGGCGGTGCCGTCCCGTGCTCGAGGTCGATCACCCGGTAGACGAGCACCGGCTGATCGAGGCCCTTGAGCGTGCGCTCCCCCACCTCTTCGAACGCGACGTTCGAACGGCGATGACCGAGCATCCGCACGGCCTCGGTCGCGAGGATCTGGCCGGGTCGCGCGAGTGCCTCGAGCCGAGCCGCTTCGATGACGGCGACACCTCGCCGATCCCCACCTTCATCGATGGTCACCTCGCCGACGGCCAAGCCGACGCGTACCTCGAAGGCAGCGACGGCGCCGTCACCGGTGCCGTAGTCGATGACCGCTCGCTGGATGGCCGTCGCCGCCCCGACGGCGTCCGATGCGGTCGAGAAGGCGGCCTTGACGCCGTCTCCCGTCCACCGGGTCACCGTGCCACGGTGGGCCTCGATGACCGATGCGAGCAGATCGTCGTGGTGCTTGCGCAGCAGGTCGGCTCGATCGTCGCCCAGCCGTGACCTCAAGGCCGTCGAGTCGACCATGTCCGTGAACAGGATCGCTCCGGTGCTCACGCTCGGTGCCACGACGTTCGACACTAGCGAAGGAGAACGATCGGCAGTCCTCGGCGCAGGAACGCGAAACCGGCACCGACCTGCGCCGGACCGCCCGGGCGATGAGCCGCTCCCCGTGCCCGGCCGCCGCTGGTGGTGGGCCCGGTGGGGATCGAACCCACGACACAGCGATCATGAGGTGCTCCGGCCCCAACGCGCCGCTCGGTTGCGAGACGTGCAGGTCACCGCGACGTTCAGGCTGTGCGTGCGGACCAGGGTTGCCTGCTCTGGGCAGGGTCACACCTGGGCCCCACTCCCCGAGTGGCTCATGGCCGGTCTCGTGGCGGTCAGGGGACCGCGACGTCGACGTCGGGCGGGCCGGGCGTGAAGTCCCTCACCTCGCCCGAGTCGATCTCGGCCTGGGCGAAGTAGTCGGTGCCGGGGCCACCCCAGATCTCGTCGACCCCGGGGCCGCCGTAGCAGGTGTCGTCGCCGGCCCCGCCGACCAGCACGTCGTCACCCTGGCCGCCTTCGAGCCAGTCGTTGTCGTCGCCGCCGAACAGCTGGTCGTCGCCAGGGCCCCCGTCGAGGTAGTCCATGCCGGGACCGCCGACCAGCACGTCGCCGCCGTTGGCGCCGAACAGCGTGTCGTTGCCCTCCTCACCGAACAGCTGGTCGCCGGCGCCACCCGTCCCCCACGCATAGTCGTTGCCGGGTCCGCCTCGGACGATGTCCTCACCCCCGTAGGCAAGGATGGTGTCGCCGCCGTCCAGCCCGTCGATCACATCGGCCCCGGAAGTGCCCTGGAGGTTCCCCGGCGGGTACCCCGAGCCGGCAAATCCCATGGAACACGGGTTCGGCAGGTTCCACGCACCACAGTCGTTGACCGTCATGTCGTTGAACCCGCCGCCGCCGTCGTCGCCGGTGGTGCCGGTGATGGTGGCCGGGTCGGTGGGCACGGCCGGCTCGGCCGGCGGTCCCGTCGGCCCGCTCGGAGCAGGCGGCGGCGGCGTGAACCCGGCCACACCCGGCGCCGCCACATCCGGCCCGAGCGGCAGGACCGCGGCCACGATGGTGACCACGACCGTGGCCGGCTCCGAACGCGAACCGTCCCCGGCCATCGCCACCACCGTGCACGTGTGCACCCCCGGGCCGAGCGTCAACGACATCGACGTCGCCCCCGTCGACCCCATCGCGGCGCCGTCACAGGTCACCTCGTAGGCCACCGCCCCCGCCACCGGCCCCCACGACAACACCGCCACCGACCCCGACACCGCCACCGACACCACCGGCACCGCCAGCTCGGCCCGAACCACCGGCAACCGCACCGCCACCCCCCGCCCCACCGCCGGCGACAACCCCGCCGCCCCCGCCGGGACACCCCCACCCAACACCAGCCCACCGGCCAGCGACACCACCCCCGCAGCCACCCCCGCCCGGCCCAGCTGCCTGCGCAACGACCGCATCGAACCCATCACACCCTCCTCGCCACCAGACGCGCCACCACCCGCCCCGGGTGCCCACACCCACGACCGGCCCACCACCCCTCCCACCAATGCAGAAGGACGACTCCAGCGCCGGTCTCGCCAGTGGCTCCCCACAGGCCCAGCGGCCGAACACGGCCCGTGGCTCAACGCCTCGCCTACGCGAAGCGAACACCCGCCACCCCCCACACCGGTAGGGCCGAAATCCCCACCCGCACCCACCCACCCGCCGGCCCACCCCCACGCCCGTGCGCTGTGCCAACGCTCTGCGGGATGCCAGCCGGACGTCTGTGCAGGTGGTGGGCCCGGTGGGGATCGAACCCACGACCCAGCGATCATGAGGTGCTCCCACAGCCCTCCCCGCCGCCGGCTACCTCGCCGGCACGGACACGGCCGGCCCCAACGCTGTGCTCGGTTGCGAGACGTGCAGGTCACCGCGACGTTCAGGCTGTGCGTGCGGACCAGGGTTGCCTGCTCTGGGCAGGGTCACACCTGGGCCCCACTCCCCGAGTGGCTCATGGAGGGTCGCGTGACGCTCAGCTCAGAGGGCGACGTCGAAGTCGGGCGGGCCGGGCGTGAAGTCCCTCACCTCGCCCGAGTCGATCTCGGCCTGCTGGAAGTAGTCCGTGCCGGGGCCACCCCAGACCTCGTCGACCCCGTCGCTGCCGAAGCAGCTGTCGTCGCCGGCGCCGCCGACCAGCACGTCGTCACCGACGCCGCCATCGAGCCAGTCGTTGTCGTCGCCGCCGAACAGCTGGTCATCGCCATCGCCCCCGGCGAGGTAGTCCATGCCGGGGCCGCCGACCAGCACGTCGTCACCGGAGTCGCCGGCGAGGTAGTCGTTGCCGTCCTCACCGAACAGCTGGCTGTCGCCCTCGTTTCCCCAGATGGCGTCGTTGCCGGGTCCGCCGCGCACGATGTCGTCACCTCCACCGGCCGCGATGGTGTCGCCGCCGGCCAGGCCGTCGATCACATCAGCCCCGCCGGTACCCACCAGGTTCCCCGGCGGCCACCCCGAGCCGAAGGTCACGCCCGCGCAGGGGTTCGACGTCTTGCCGCAGGTGTTGACCCACACGTCGTTGAACCCGCCGCCGCCGTCGTCGCCGGTGGTGCCGGTGATGGTTGCCGGGTCGGTGGGCACGGCCGGCTCGGCCGGCGGCCCGCTCGGAGCCGGCGGCGCCGGCAGCGGCGTGAACCCGGCCACGCCCGGCGCCGCCACCTCTGGCCCCAGCGGCAACACCGCGGCGACGATGGTGACCACCACCGTGGCCGGCGCCGAACGCGAACCGTCCCCGGCCACCGCCACCACCGTGCACGTGTGCACCCCCGGGGTGAGCGTCAACGACATCGACGTCGCCCCCGTCGACCCCACCGCGGCGCCGTCACAGGTCACCTCGTAGGCCACCGCCCCCGCCACCGGCCCCCACGACAACACCGCCGCCGACCCCGACACCGCCACCGACACCACCGGCGCCGCCAGCTCGGCCCGAACCACCGGCAACCGCACCGCCACCCCCCGCCCCACCGGCGCCGACAACCCCGCCGCCCCCGCCGGGACACCCCCACCCAACACCAGCCCACCGGCCAGCGACACCACCCCCGCAGCCACCCCCGCCCGGCCCAGCTGCCTGCGCAACGACCGCATCGAACCCATCACACCCTCCTCGCCACCAGACGCGCCACCACCCGCCCCGGGTGCCCACACCCACGACCGGCCCACCACCCCTCCCACCAATGCAGAAGGACGACTCCAGCGCCGGTCTCGCCAGTGGCTCCCCACAGGCCCAAGCGGCCGAACACGGCCCGTGGCTCAACGCCTCGCCTACGCGAAGCGAACACCCGCCACCCCCCACACCGGTAGGGCCGAAATCCCCACCCCGCGCCCACCCACCCGCCGGCCCACCCCCACGCCCGTGCGCTGTGCCAACGCTCTGCGGGATGCCAGCCGGACGTCTGTGCAGGTGGTGGGCCCGGTGGGGATCGAACCCACGACCCAGCGATTATGAGTCGCCTGCTCTGACCACTGAGCTACGGGCCCGGGTCACGAAACCCGAAGAACGATACGTGAAGCTCCGGGGGAGGGACTCGAACCCTCAACCTACTGATTAACAGTCAGCCGCTCTGCCGATTGAGCTACCCCGGAAAGCCCATCGAGCCTAGCAGCGCCTCCACGGCACGCAGGACCGTCGCCGACGCAACGCCGCCCCTCGACCAGCGGGCACGACGCGCTCGGGGGCTACTCGCCGTCGAGGTAGTCGCGCAGCTTCTGGCTGCGCTGCGGGTGACGCAGCTTGGCCAGCGTCTTCGACTCGATCTGGCGGATCCGCTCGCGGGTGACCCCGAACTCGCGGCCGACCTCCTCGAGGGTGCGGGCCTGGCCGTCGTCGAGACCGAAGCGCATGCGCACCACCTGCTGCTCGCGGTCATTCAGCTCGTGGAGGGCCTCGAGCACGGCCTCGGACAGCATGCGGCGGGCGGCGACCTCGGCCGGCGCCTCGGCCTGCTGATCCTCGATGAAGTCGCCGAGGTTCGAGTCGTCCTCCTCGCCGACCGGCGAGTCGAGCGACAGCGGATCCTGCGAGATCCGCATGATCTCGCGCACCCGCGCGGGCGTCATGCCCACCCGCTCGGCCAACTCCTCCACCGACGGCTCGCGCTCCAGCTCCTGCATCATCTGGCGCTGGACCCGCATGACCTTGTTGATCGACTCGACCATGTGCACGGGGATCCGGATGGTGCGGGCCTGGTCGGCGATGGCGCGGGTGATCGCCTGGCGGATCCACCAGGTGGCGTACGTGGAGAACTTGAAGCCCTTCGTGTAGTCGAACTTCTCGACGGCACGCATGAGCCCGAGGTTGCCCTCCTGGATCAGGTCCAGGAAGAGCATCCCGCGCCCCACGTAGCGCTTGGCGATGGAGACCACCAGCCGGAGGTTCGCCTCGATGAGCGCGTCCTTGGCGTCGTCGCCGTCGTCCACGAGCCGGCGGAGGCGCCGGCGCTCCGCCTTGGAGAGCTCGGGTGCCGCGCCTCCCTCGGCGTCGGCGGCGTGGGAAGCGGCGAGGTGCTCGGCGGCGTGCGAGCCGGCCTCGATGCGCTTGGCCAGCGCCACCTCCTCCTGCGCGCTGAGCAGGTGGACCCGCCCGATCTCCTTCAGGTACATCCGCACCGGGTCGGACGTGCCGCCGATGGTCCGGTTCGCCGGGTCGATCCGCTCGACCGCGAGCCGGGTCCGGCGCCGCGAGCCGTTGCGGCGCGACGCCACGGCCTCCTCGGCGGCCACGATCTCGTCGTCGCCGGCGTCGGACTCGTCGTCGACCTCGGCCTCGATCGGCTCCACCAGCAGGATGCCCTCGGCGTCGAGGGTGCGGCGGATGGCCTCGATGTGCTCGTGGTCGAAGTCGTCCCCGAGGTCGACGAACTCGAGCACATCGTCGGGCGTGACGGAGCCGGCGGCCCGACCCTTGGCGAGGAGCCGGTCGAGGGCACCCACGGGGACGCTCTCCGTGCGCTGGCCGTCCTCAGGGGCGCTCGTCACGGAATCCGTCATCCCCTCTCCCGGCCCTCTCCGCGAGCCAGGCTAGCAACTGCCTGGCCGCGTCGAGCCCCGTGTCCTCGGCGCGCAGCTCCTCGATGCGCAGCTTCAGCCACGCGACGGTCGGGGCCAGCGACACGGGGTCGGCGAGGGTGCGGGCCTCGGCCTGGAGGCCGGCCAACGCACGGCCCCCGGCCCCGTCCACCAGGCGCCGCAGCACGTCGTCGGTCTCGGCCTCGCTCTCCTCGACGGCCAGGCGCTGCAGCAGGTCGGCGACCTCGGGCGAGGCCCGGTCGATGGCCTCGTGGAGGGTCGCGGCCGAGGCGAGGGCGTGGAACGCCTCCACGTGGAGGGGGTCGGCGAACAGCACGTCGTCGAGGTACGGCGCCACCTCGGCCGGGCGATGGACGGCGAGGCGCAGGGCCTCGAGCTCCGGGCTGTCGTGCCCCACCCGCCGCCGGGGCGGCCGGGCCGGCGGCCCGGCCTCGGGCCCCGCGGTGCCCCGTGCGGCCGCCCGGGCCCGCAACCGCTCCACCGGCACCCGGCACCGGTCGGCCACGTCCATCAGGTACTGGTCGCGCACCAGGTCGCTGGGATGCTCGGCGATCACGGCCACGGCCTGCTCGGCCGCCCGGGCCCGCCGCTCGGGCGTGGAGAGGTCGGCGCCCGCGAGCACGCGATCGAGCCGGAAGCGCAGGAACGGGACCGGCTCGGCGATGGCGGCCAGCAAGGCGTCGGGGTCGGTGCGCGCCAGGTCGGCCGGGTCGGCACCGGCCGGGAGCGGGGCCACCGAAACCTCGATCTCGTGTCGCCGCTCCCACTCGTACACCCGCTCGGCCGCAGCCTGCCCGGCAGCGTCGGGGTCGAAGGCCAGCACCAACCGCTTCGAGTAGCGGGTGAGCAGCCGGACGTGCTCCTCGGTGAGCGCGGTGCCGCAGGTGGCGACGGCCTCGGCGACCCCCGCCTGGTGCAGGCCGATCACGTCGGTGTAGCCCTCGCAGAGCACGGCCCGGTCGTGCTGCACGATGGCGCTCTTCGCCCAGTTCAGGCCGTAGAGCGTGCGGCTCTTGTGGTAGAGCGCCGAGTCGGGCGAGTTCTTGTACTTCGGCCCCTCGGCGCCGGGCAGGCTGCGGCCACCGAACCCCACCGGGTCGCCCTGGGCATCGAGGATCGGGAACAGCACCCGCGCCCGGAAGGCGTCCTGGCGCCGGCCGGCACGGTTGACGAACCCGAGGCCGCTGTCGCGCAGCACGTCATCGGGCAGGTCGAGGGCGCGGCAGAGGGCGTCCCACTCGTCGGGCGCCCACCCGAGCCGGTAGCGCTGCACCACGTCGCGCTCGTAGCCACGGGAGCGCAGGTAGGCGCGCGCCGGACCGGCGTCGGGCGCGGACAGGAGCCGGTCGCCGTACCAGACCACCGCCCGCTCCACCGCAGCCACGAGGCGGGCGCGCCGCTTTCGCTCCTGGCTCTCGCCGGCATCGGTGTAGCGCAGCTGGACGCCCGCCTTGACGGCCAGCCACTCGACCGCCCCCACGAAGTCGACGTGCTCCATCTCGCGAACGAAGGTGATGACGTCGCCCCGCGCGCCGCAGCCGAAGCAGTAGTAGAGCCCTTTCCTCGGCGTTGACCGAGAACGACGGCGACCGCTCGGCGTGGAACGGGCACAGCCCCTGCCACCGCCGACCGACCCGGCGCAGGGCGACGTACTGGCCCGCGATGGCGACCAGGTCGGACGCCTGCCGGGTCCGCTCCACGTCCTCGTCGACGATCCCCACGCGTCCACGTTCGCGGATCCGGCGCCGCCGCGCCCGGCAGCGGGCCGGACGGGGCGGCGCCGGGTCGCGCTAGCGGCTGTCGCTCGAGTTGCCCGCGCCCAGGACCGCCTGCGCGGCGGACAGCCGGGCGATGGGCACGCGGAACGGCGAGCAGCTGACGTAGTCGAGACCGACGCCGTAGAAGAACCGGATCGACTCGGGGTCGCCACCGTGCTCGCCGCACACGCCCAGCTTGAGATCGGGGTTGACGCCGCGGCCCCGCTCGGCGGCCATCTCGACGAGCGCGCCCACCCCCCGGTGGTCGATCGTCTCGAACGGGTTGCGCGGGAGCAGCCCCTCCTCGAGGTAGCGGGCCATCAGGCGGCCCTCCACGTCGTCGCGGGAGAAGCCGAACACCATCTGCGTGAGGTCGTTGGTGCCGAACGAGAAGAAGTCGGCGACCTCGGCGATGTCGTCGCCGCGGATGGCGGCTCGGGGCGTCTCGATCATGGTGCCGATCGACACCTTGAGCGGCGTCGACGTGCGCGCCTGGACCTCGGCCATCTCCTCCTCGACCCAGCGCCGGACCAGCGCCAGCTCGGCCCGGGTGACGACGAGGGGGATCATGATCTCGACGATCGGGTCGCCGCCGGCCTCGACCCGCTTGAGGGCGGCCTCGAGCAGCGCTCGCACCTGCATCTTGTAGAGGCCGCCCTTGATGATGCCCAGGCGGACGCCTCGGGTGCCGAGCATCGGGTTCTGCTCCTGCCACGAGCGGGCCGCGCTGAACAGCTCCTTGGTGAGGTCGTCGAGCTCGCCGCGGGCCTCCCGGGCGATGAGGTCCTCGATGTTGGGGAGGAACTCGTGCAACGGCGGGTCGAGCAGCCGCACGGTGACGGGCAGGCCGTCCATGGCCTCGAGGATCTCCTCGAAGTCGGCCCGCTGCACCTCGAGCAGCTCGGCGAGGGCGGCATCCTCCTTCTCGGGCGTGTCCGCCAGGATCATCCGCTGCACCACGGGCAGGCGGTCGCCGAGGAACATGTGCTCGGTGCGGCACAGGCCGATGCCCTCGGCGCCGTACTCGCGCGCCCGGGCGGAGTCCGGGCCGTTGTCGGCGTTGGCCCGCACCTGGAGCTTGCCGCGGCGGACGTCGTCGGCCCACTCGAGGATCGTCTTGAACTCGGGCGGCGGGTCGCCCATGGTGAGGTGCATCTCGCCCAGCACCACCTCGCCGTTGGTGCCGTCGATCGAGATCACGTCGCCCTCGCGGATCACCACGCCGTCGGAGGCGACGTAGCCGTCCCCGAACTCGAGGGCCTCGGCGCCGACCACCGCCGGGATGCCCCAGCCGCGGGCCACGACGGCCGCATGGCTCACCAGGCCGCCCCGGCTGGTGAGGATGCCCTGTGCGACCTGCATGCCGTGCACGTCCTCGGGTGAGGTCTCGGTGCGCACGAGGATCACCTGCTCGCCGCGCTCGCTGGCCGTGACGCAGTCGTCGGCGGTGAAGTACACGCGCCCCACCGCCGCGCCGGGCGACGCGGCCAAGCCGGTGGCGATCACCTCACGGTCGGTCTCCTCGAACTGGGGGTGCAGCACCTGGTCGAGGTGCTCGGCCGTGACCCGCAGGACCGCCTCCTCCTTGGTGAGGCGGATGTCGGGATCCTCGGTCATCTCCACGGCCATCCGGAGGCCGGCCACGCCGGTGCGCTTGCCGACCCGCGTCTGGAGCATCCACAGCTTGCCCTGCTCGATCGTGAACTCGGTGTCGAGCATGTCGCGGTAGTGCCGCTCCAGGCGCTCGAAGATGTCGTGGAGCTCGGCCGAGATGACCGGGAAGCGGTCGGCCAGGGCCGACAGCGGCTCGGTGTTGCGGATGCCGGCCACGACGTCCTCGCCCTGGGCGTTCACCAGGAAGTCGCCGTAGGAGCCCTTGGCGCCCGTGGCCGGGTCGCGGGTGAAGCCCACGCCGGTGCCCGAGCTGTCGTCGCGGTTGCCGAACACCATGGCCTGCACGTTGACCGCGGTGCCGAGGTCGTGCGGGATGTGCTCACGGTTGCGGTAGGCCACCGCACGGGCGCCGTTCCAGCTGCGGAACACCGCCTCGATGGCCTGTCGGAGCTGGTCGACGGGCGCCTGCGGGAACGGAGCGCCCGTGTGGCGCTGCACGATGTCCTTGTAGGAGCCGCACAGGTACTTGAGCAGCGGCGGGGGCACCTCGGCGTCGCTCTTGGTGCCGGCCAGCTCCTTGGCCGCGTCGAACAGCGAGTCGAACTCCTCGGCCGGGATGCCGAGCACGATCCGGCCGAACATCTGGATGAACCGACGGTACGAGTCGTAGGCGAACCGCTCGTCGGAGCTCTGGGCGGCCACGCCCTCGACCGACTCGTCGTTGAGGCCGAGGTTGAGGACCGTGTCCATCATCCCGGGCATCGAGAACTTGGCGCCGGAGCGCACGCTCACCAGCAGGGGGTCCGACGGGTCTCCGACGCGCCGCCCCATCTTCTGCTCGAGCGCGGCGACGTGCTCGAGCACCTCGGCGTCGAGGCTGTCGGGCCATCCGCTCTGCATGTACGCGCGGCACGCGTCGGTGGTGATCGTGAAGCCCGGGGGCACCGGCAGCCCGAGCTCCGAGGTCATCTCGGCAAGGTTGGCGCCCTTCCCGCCGAGGAGGTCCTTGAGCTCCATCGGCGGCCGGTCGTAGCGGTGATCGAAGTCGTAGACGTACGGCACGTTTCCCCCGGGGGTTGGGTGGGTCTCAGCTGAGCAGGTCGAGCAGGTGGTCGACCAGCTTGTCGATGGACACGCGGTCCTGGGCCATGGAGTCACGCTCGCGGACGGTGACCGCGCGGTCCTCGAGCGTGTCGAAGTCGACGGTGACGCAGTAGGGCGTCCCCAGCTCGTCCTGGCGGCGGTACCGCCGGCCGATCGACTGGGTCTCGTCGTAGTCACAGATGAAGTGGGGCTGCAGCAGCGCCAGCACCTCGCGAGCCACGGGCGTCAGCGTGTCCTTCTTCGAGAGCGGGAGCACGGCGACCTTGTACGGGGCGAGACGGGGGTGGAGGCGCAGCACGACGCGGGTCTCCCCCCGCACCTCCTCCTCGTCGTAGGCGGCCAGCAGGAAGGCCATCATGGCGCGGGTGGCCCCCGCCGCAGGCTCGATCACGTGGGGCACGTAGCGCTCGCCGGTGGCGGTGTCGTGGTACTCGAGGCGCTCGCCCGACGCCGCGGCGTGCTGGTTGAGGTCGTAGTCGGTGCGGTTGGCGATGCCCTCGAGCTCGCCCCACCCCCACGGGTAGAGGAACTCCACGTCGGCCGTACCGGCCGAGTAGTGGCTGAGCTCCTCGGCGTCGTGGGCCCGGAGGCGCAGCTCGGCCTCGGGGATGCCGAGGTCGGTGTACCAGCGGTAGCGCTCCTGGCACCAGTACTCGAACCAGCGCGGGGCCTCGTCGGGGGGCACGAAGAACTCGAGCTCCATCTGCTCGAACTCGCGCGTGCGGAAGATGAAGTTGCCCGGCGTGATCTCGTTCCGGAAGCTCTTGCCCACCTGGGCGATGCCGAACGGGGGCCGCTTGCGCGTGGCCTGCAGCACGTTGGCGAAGTTCACGAACATGCCCTGGGCCGTCTCGGGCCGCAGGTAGGCCACGGAGCCCTCGTCCTCGACCGGCCCGGCGTGGGTCTTGAACATGAGGTTGAACTGGCGGGCCTCGGTGAAGGTGCCGTGGCCACCGCAGCTCGGGCAGGTGTCGGGGTCGTCGAGCTGGTCCTGGCGGAAACGGCTCTTGCAGCGCCGGCAGTCGACCAGCGGGTCGGTGAAGTTCTGCAGGTGCCCGCTGGCCTCCCAGATGGCGGGCGGCGACAGGATCGACGCGTCGATCATCACCACGTCGTCGCGCAGCTGGACCATGGCCCGGACCCAGGCGTCCTTCACGTTGCGGAGCAGCAGCACCCCGACGGGCCCGTAGTCGTACGCGGAGCGGAAGCCGCCGTAGATCTCGGCCGAGGGGAACACGAAGCCACGGCGCTTGCAGAGGTTGACGACCTGGTCGAACAGGCTCGGGCCCTCCGCAGGCTGCTGGACCGACATGAAGGAAGATCCTAGTGGACGGGCCTCCCGGCTCCTCCCCCGGTTCAGACCCGCGTCAGCCGCGCGTCAGAGCCGGTCGCCGGAGTACGCGGCCTCCAGCAGCTGGAGCAGCTCCATCACCATCGGCATCCGCGGGTTGGTGCGCATGCTGGGATCCTCGAAGGTGGCCCGGGCCAGGTCGGGGAGCGCGGCCCGGAACTCGTCCTCGGGCACGCCCACCTCCTTGAGGCTCCGTGGGATGCCCACCTCGTCGAGGAGCTCGTCGACGTGGTCGAACAGCCGCTGGCGCCGCTCCTCCGGGCTGTGCCCACCGAAGATGATCCATCCCAGCTCCGTGTACTTGTCGGGCGCCACGTAGGCCCCGTAGCCCGGTGCAGGCATGAACTTGGTGGGGAGCGAGGCGTTGTAGCGCATCACGTGGGGCAGGAAGATCCCGTTGATCCGTCCGTGCGGGACGCCGAAGCGCGGGCCGACGGCGTGGGCGAGGGCGTGGTTCACGCCCACGAACGCGTTCGAGAACGCGATCCCCGCCATCGTGGCGGCGTTGGCCATCGCCGTGCGGGCCTCCATGTCGCTCCCGTCGGCCACGGCGCGCGGCAGGTAGGTGAAGATCAGCCGGCACGCCTGCGCGCAGAGGGCGTCGGTGTAGGGCGAGGCGAAGATCGACACCCCGGCCTCGAGGGCGTGGGTGAGGGCGTCGATCCCGGTGTCGGCGGTGACCGACGGCGGCATGCTCATGGTGAAGTGCGGGTCGACGATGGCCACGTCGGGGACGAGGCCGTAGTCGACGAGCGTGACCTTGTGGTCGACGACCCGCAGCACCGCCGCAGGGCTGACCTCCGACCCGGTGCCCGCGGTGGTGGGCACGGCCACGAGCTTCACCGAGTGCGTGATCTGCGGGTAGTCGGCGACCCGCTTGCGGGCGTCGAGGAAGGGGAGGGTGAGGCCCCGGAGGGTGAGCGCCGGGTTCTCGTAGAACAGCCGCATGGCCTTGGCGGCGTCGATCACCGACCCGCCGCCGATCGCCACGACCAGCTCGGGCTCGACCCGCTGGAGCAGGTCGACGCCCTGGCGGACGAGGGCCTCGTCGGGCTCCGGGGTGATCGCCGAGAACACCTCGACGTGGGCGCCCCGCAGGTGCTCGCGGACCTCGTCGGCCATGCCCCGGTCGGCGAGGAGCTGGTCGGTGACGATGACGGCCTTGTCCACCTTGATCTGGTCGAGGGCCTCGATGGCGCCGAGGTTGAAGTACGTCTCCGACGGCACGCGGAACCACTGCGGGGGCGTCTTGCGCCGCGACACCGTCTTGATGTTGAGCAGGTTGCGGTAGTTCACGTTGTCGGTCGTGCTCGATCCCCCCCAGGTGCCACAGCCCAGCGAGAACGTGGGCGTGAGCGAGTTGTAGACGCCGCCGAGGGCGCCGACGGCCGTCGGCGCGTTCACCAGGATGCGACCGGTGCGCACCGCCTTGGCGTAGGCGTCGATCACGTCGTCGTCCCTGGCGTACACCGCCGAGGTGTGGCCGAGGCCGCCGGACTCGGTGACCAGCACACAGGCCTCGACGCCGTGCTCCACGCTGGGCGACCACACCAGACCCAGCACCGGCATGAGCTTCTCGTGCACCAAGGGGTGCCGGGCCAGCTCGTCGAGGTCGGTCGGGAGCGGCGCGATGAGGATCTTCGTGGCCGGGTCGGCGGGGATGCCCGCCCGCTCGGCCAGCACGGGGGCGGTCTGGCCCAGCGCCTCCATGTTCACCACCCCGTCGCGACCGAAGGCGAAGCCGGAGAGCCGGTCGACCTCCTCGGGGCTGAGCACCCGGGCGCCCATGCGCGAGAACTCGGCGACCAGCTCGTCGTAGACGGCCTCGTCGACCACGCAGGTCTGCTCGGCCGGGCAGATCACCGAGGCGTCGAAGGTCTTGGAGATGAGGATGTCGACGACCGCCATCTTCACGTCGGCGGTCCGGTGCACGTAGACGGGGGCGTTCCCGGGGCCCACCGACACCGCGGGCTTGCCGGCCGAGTTGGCGGCGGCGACGACCTTCGGCCCGCCGGTGGTCCAGATGAAGTCGATCCCCGGGTGCTTGAACAGGTAGTGGGTCACCACGTGGGGCTGGTCGGGGATCAGCTGCAGGGCCCCGGGGGGCATGCCGGCGGCCTCGGCGGCTTCGCGCATCACCTCCATGGTGCGCTCCGCGCACCGCCAGGCGCGCGGGGAGGGACGGAACACGATGGCGTTGCGCGTCTTGGCGGCCACGATCGCCTTGAACAGCACGGTCGACGTGGGGTTCGTCACCGGGGTGATGGCCAGCACCACGCCGATGGGCTCGGCCACGTACTCGATGGCCCGCTCGGGGTCCTCGTCGATCACGCCGACGGTCTTCTTGTCCTTCAGGTAGTCGTACAGGAACTCGGTGGCCACGAAGTTCTTGACCACCTTGTCCTCGAGCACGCCGAAGCCGGTCTCCTCGACGGCGGCGAGGGCCAGGTCGCCGGCGCTCTCCAGGCCGGCCACGACCATCGCCCACACGATGGCGTCGACCTGCTCCTGGTCGAGCTCCCGGAAGGCGCGGGCGGCCTGCTGGGCCCGTCCGACGACCTCGTCGAGCTCGAGCGCACGCTCGACGTCGAGCCCGTCGGGAACGGCTGCGATGGGGTCGGGCATGGGGTACGTCCTCCTGCGCTGAGGCTTCCCCCGAATGTGACCCCTGGCACCCGGGTGGGCGCCAGGGCCGTCCGTCACCTCGCGTCCGGGACGCGCCTGTGACCCCCGCCGGGCTCAGGCGTCGGCGACCACCGCCGGGAGGTCGGCCACGCTGGCCAGCACGTGCGTGTGGGGCGCGGCCTCGAGCTGCTCGCGGGTGTGGGCGCCGGTGAGCACCCCCGCCACCACCGAGGCCCCTGCCCGCCAGCCGGCGAGCAGGTCGCTGGCGGTGTCGCCGGCCACGGCCACCTCCCGCACGTCGTCGACGCCGAGGCGGATGAGGGCGGTGAGCAGCATGTCGGGGTACGGCCGGCCGCGGCCGGCGTCGGCCGGGGACAGGACCAGGTCGACCCGGCTCCCCCACCCGAGGGCGGCGACGATGCCGTCGCGGGTGGCGGGTGAGAACCCGGTGGTGAGACACACCAGGCGGCCGGCCGCCCGGAGGTCGGCCATGGCCCCCTCGGCCCCGGGGATGGGTGCCACCTCGCCCCGCGAGACGGCGTCGTCGTAGGCGGCCTCGAAGCGGCGGTTGGCCTCCTGGGCCCGTCCCTCGTCGTCGAACAGAGACCGGAACACGGTGATCTTCGACTGGCCCATCGTCGCCCGAACGTGCTCGAGCGCCCCCGCCAGCCAGGCGTCGTCGCCCGGCGGGGCCAGCGCCTCCATGGCCGTCAGGAAGGCCCGCTCCACCGTGCCGTCGTCGCGCACCGTGGTGCCCGCCATGTCGAGGCACACCAGGCGGATGCTCACTCGACGGCCTCGACGGTCTGCTCGGCGATGGCCGGCGAGAGGGTCATCCCCCGCCCGCCCACGCCGGTGACCACCATGATCCCGGGTTCCGGCTGCGCCCGCACGCAGATCCCCCCGTCGGGTCGTTCCGAGTACACCCCGGCCCACCGGCGGACCACGGGTGGGATCGGCCGGCCGAGGATCGACGTCAGGCGGGCCTTCAGGTGCTCGTACGGCACCTCGTCGACGGCGAAGTCGAAGGGCTCGTCGTAGGCGTGGGTGTCGCCGATCGTGAGCTCGCCGCCAGCCCGCTGCGACACCAGCAGCTGCATGCGGTGGCGCTCGACCACCCACGGGGCGGCGGGCAGCGCGGCGCGCGAGGGCAGGTCGAAGGCCGGGTAGTAGCGGAGGCTGTCGCCGTCGGCCAGGGAGGTGGTGAGCCGCTCCCCCAGCGGCGCGGTCTGCATCATCTGGAGGCGGCACCGTCGGAGCGGCTCGCCGTCGAGGAAGGGGGCGGCCACGCCCTGGTGCTCGGCGCCCGGGCACAGCACCACCAGGTCGCCCTGGTGGCGGGTGCCGACGCTGTCGAGCACCCAGCCCGGTCCCGCCTCCTCCGCGGTGCGACCGGGGAGGTAGTCGTAGCCCTCCTCCGACTCGAGCTCGGCGCGCACCGCTGCGAGCACCCGGCCCGGCTCCACCACCGCGTCCCGTTCGCAGAGGAGGGCGCCGAGCAGCTCGCCCCGCAGCGCCGGGTTGTGGCGGCGGGCCTCGTCGGCGTCGAGCAGCCGGACCCCGCGGGCTCCGGCGTCGGGCCGGGCGCACAGCTCCTCCATCACCGCCAGCTCGGCCGGGTGCCCGGCGACCGTGAGGGAGCCGTCGGGGCGGAACCCCACGTCGGGGAGGCTCGCCCCGAGGGCGCCCCAGAGCTCGCGGGCCCGCAGGGCGAGCTCGAGCTCGGGCCCGGCCCGCCGGCCGCTCACCCACACCAGGCCGAAGTTGCGGACCGTGGCCCGCCGGGGCTGCAGGTCGCGCTCCAGGTGGACCACCTGCCAGCCGCGCCGGCGGGCCATCAGGGCGTGCATGGTGCCGAGCACGCCCCCTCCCACGATCACGATGCGTCGCACGGACGTGATTCTTCACGCTGCACGTCACCGCCCGCTGACGCCACGGCGGGTGGCCGGGACGGGACGGTCAGGGATCGAGCAGGGTGAGCGAGCGCAGGCGGCGCTCGAGGTGGTGCTCGAGGGCGCGGGTGGCCAGGGCCTCCAGCTCGCCCGTCCCGGGCGACGCCGGCCCGGCCAGCACGCCGGCCAGGCCGCCGCCCAGGATCCGGCGGAGCAGATCGAGGGCCTCGGGCGACAGCGGCACCCCGCGCCGGCAGCTGCGGCACAGCGCGCCGCCCTCGTCGAGGTCGAACGCCACCAGGGGGCCGTCGGAGCCGCACGACACGCACACGTCGAGCTCGGGGCGGAACCCCTCGTGGGCCAGCAGCTTCCAGAAGAAGGCCGGCAGGAGCAGCGGGGCGTCGCGCGCGTCGAGCTGGCGGAGGGCGCCCAGCAGCATCTGGTACAGGTGGGGGTCCTCGTGGCGCTCCTGGGACACCTGGTCGACGGCCTCGAGGAGGGCGATCGCCCGGGTGAGCCGGTGGAGGTCGCCGCGGATGGCCCGGAACTGGTCGATGGTCTCGGCCTGGCTCACGATGTCGAGCTCGCGGCCCTCGTACAGGAGGAGGCTGACGTGCGACGTGGGCTCCAGCCGGGCCCCGAAGCGGCTGCTGGTCTTGCGGACGCCCTTGGCGACGGCGCGGACCTTGCCGTGGCGCTCGGTGACCAGGCTCACGATGCGGTCGGCCTCGCCCAGCTTGTACGTGCGGAGCACGATCCCGTGGTCGCGGTAGAGGCCCACCCGGGGCGCCCCTCAGCCCTCGAGGCCGCCGAAGCGGCGCTCGCGCCGCTGGTACTCGCGCACCGCCTCGAACAGGTGCTCGCGGCGGAAGTCGGGCCACAGCACCTCGGTGAAGACCAGCTCGCTGTACGCCAGCTCCCACAGCAGGAAGTTGGAGATGCGGTACTCGCCCGACGTGCGGATCACCACGTCGGGGTCGGGCATGTCGGGCAGGTACAGGTGGCGGCGGATCGCCTTCTCGGTGATGTCGCCAGGCCCGGCGCCCGCGGCCACCAGGGCGCGCACGGCGTCGACGATCTCGGCCCGGCCGCCGTAGTTGAAGGCGATCGTGAGCGTCATCACCCTGTTGGCCCGGGTGAGCTCGAGGGCTTCGTCCATGCGGCGCAGCAGGCGGCGGGGCACCCGCCAGTCGCGCCGGCCCGCGAAGGTGATGCGCACCCCTCGCTCGTGGAGCTCGTCGCGCCGGTCGGTGAGGATGTGCTCGTTGAAGTGCATGAGGAAGCGCACCTCGTCGGCGGGGCGCCGCCAGTTCTCGGTGGAGAACGCGTAGACCGTCAGCCACGACAGGCCGAGATCCAGCGCCCCCTCGACGGTGTCGAACAGGGCCTCTTCGCCGGCCGCGTGCCCCTCGGTGCGCTTGAGCCCCCGCTTCTGCGCCCACCGGCCGTTGCCGTCCATCACGCAGGCGACGTGGCGCGGGATGCGCGTGGGGTCGATGTCGTGGGGCACCACGGGTGGAACCTACCGCCGCCACCGATGGCGGCGGGCCATGGGCGGCGCCGGAGCCCGGCGCCGGGGCCGGGGCCCGCCGGACGGCCGGGGAATCGTCCGCGGGGCACCGTGCCGCTCTGGCTACCGTCGATCCGGTGACCCCCGAGACCGCCACCGTGTCCGGTTCGCTGGCGCGCGTCGTGGCGCAGCTGCCGGGGGGCGGCGAGGCGCGGCCCGGGCAGCGCGCCATGGCCGACGCCGTGGCCTCGGCCATCGACGGCGAGCGGCACCTGGTGGTGCAGGCCGGCACCGGCACGGGCAAGTCGCTGGCCTACCTCGTGCCGGCCGTGCTGTCGGGCCGCCGGGTGGTCGTGGCCACCGCCACCAAGGCCCTGCAGGACCAGCTGGCCGGCAAGGACCTGCCCTTCCTCGCCGAGCACCTCGGCAAGCCGGTGGAGTTCGCGGTGCTGAAGGGCCGGGCCAACTACGCGTGCCTGCAACGGGTGCGGGAGGTCGCTGCCGGCGACGACCAGCAGGCGCTCGAGCTGGGGGTCGGCGCCGTGCGGGAGGAGCTCCGCGAGCTGGTCGCGTGGGCCGGCCGCACCGACACCGGCGACCGGGCCGAGCTGCCCCGGGAGCCGTCGGCCCGGGCGTGGGCCGCGGTCTCGGTGTCGGCCCGCGAGTGCCCGGGGGCGGCGCGCTGCCCGATGGGCGAGGCGTGCTTCGCGGAGGCGGCCCGGCGCCGTGCGGCGGCCGCCGACGTCGTGGTGGTCAACACCCACCTGTACGGCCTGCACCTCGCGAGCGGTGGGGCCGTGCTGGCCGACCACGACGTGGTCGTGATCGACGAGGCCCACCAGCTCGAGGAGGTCATCTCGGCCACCGCCGGCCTCGAGCTGGGCGCGGGCCGCTTCAGCGCGCTGGCCCGCACGGTGCGGTCCATCCTCGCCGACGACGCCCTCGTCGCCGAGATCGACGGCGCCGGCAGCCGCCTGGCCGACTCGCTGGGGCCCCACGCCGGGCGGCGCCTGCCCGGCGCCTTCCCGCCCGACGTCGGCGACGCCCTCGGCCTGGCCCGCAGCCGCCTCGAGCGGGCGGTGGCCGCCCTGGGCGCCCTGGCCGACGCCCTCGACGGCCGCACCGACGACGCGGCCGCCCGCCGCACCCGCGCCGTCAAGGCCACCGCCTCGCTCATCGACGACGTCGACGCCGCGCTGGCGGTGCCCGCGACGCACGTGGCGTGGGTGGAGGGGCCGGCCCACACCCCCCGGCTGATGGTGGCGCCGGTCGACGTGGCCGACGTCCTGGCCGGGCTCTGGGCCGAGCGCACCGCCGTGCTCACCAGCGCCACCCTGTCCCCCGCCCTGCCGGAGCGGCTCGGCCTGCCGCCGGGGGGCTTCGACGTGCTCGACACGGGCAGCCCGTTCGACTACCAGGCCAACGCGATCCTCTACTGCGCGGCGCACCTGCCCGACCCCCGCAGCCCCGCCTACGAGGCCGCCGCCCACGAGGAGCTGGCCGCCCTGATCGGCGCGGCCGGCGGGCGCACCCTGGCCCTGTTCACCAGCTGGCGGGCCATGGAGGCCGCCGCCGAGTCCGTCGGCCCGCGGCTCCCCTACCGGGTGATCACCCAGTCGGAGCTCCCCAAGCCGGCGCTGCTCGACGCCTTCTCCGCCGACGAGACGTCGTGCCTGTTCGCCACCATGGGCTTCTGGCAGGGCGTCGACGTGCCCGGGCCCGCGCTGTCGCTGGTCGCCATCGACCGGATCCCGTTCCCCCGGCCCGACGAGCCGTTGCTCCAAGCTCGCCGCGAGCGGGCCGGCGCCGGGGCGTTCCGCCTGGTCGACCTGCCACGCGCCGCCACCCTGCTGGCCCAGGGCGCGGGCCGCCTGATCCGCTCGGCGGACGACCGGGGCGTGGTGGCCGTGCTCGACCCCCGCCTGGCCCACGCCACCTACCGGTGGGAGCTGGTGCGGGCCCTGCCCCCGATGCGCCGCACCCGTCACCGGGCCGAGGTCGAGGCCTTCCTCCGGTCGCTCCGCGACGCCTGAGCGACGGCGGCGCCCCCCGCCCGACGGCCCCGGCTACTGCGAGGTCATCCCGCCGTCGGCCACCACGATGGAGCCGGTGAGGAACGACGCCTCGTCGGAGGCGAGGAACAGGGCCACGTGGGCGATCTCGCGGGGCTCGCCGGGCCGGCCGATCGGCTGGAACGAGCCGATGGTGTCGTACACGTGCTGCAGGCCGCCGAGCAGCGCCGCGTGGGCGTGGTTGATCGGCGTGTCGACCCAGCCGGGGCAGATGGCGTTGCAGCGGATCCCCTGCTGGGCGTAGTCGAGGGCCACCCCCTTGGTCAGCATCACCACCGCGCCCTTGCTCGCCGAGTACACGGCCAGGAAGGGCTCGCTCACGATGCCGTTCACGCTGGACACGTTCACGATCGAGCCGCCGCCCTGGCGGAGCATGTGCGGGATCGCGGCCCGGCACCCGTAGATCGGGCCCTTCACGTTCACGGCCAGCGTGCGGTCGATCACCTCGTCGGGCACCTCGTGCAGCACGCCCGGCAGGTTCACGCCGGCGTTGTTCACCAGCACGTCCACGGCGCCCCACCGCTCGGCACAGCCGTCCACGAAGGCCTGCACCTGCCGGGCGTCGGACACGTCGGCCACGTGCTGGTCGGCGGTGCCGCCGGCGTCACGGATCTCGGCGACCACCGAACCCAGATCGGCGGCGACGTCGACGCACAGCACCCGACCCCCCTCCTCGGCGAAGCGCACCGCGGTGGCCCGGCCGATGCCCGAGGCCGCTCCCGTCACGATGCACGCCTTCCCCTCGATGCGTCCCACGGCTCCCCCTCGGTCGGTCCCGCGGCGGGATCGTAGGCCCGCGGCTCAGTAGCCCAGACGGTCGAGGGCCCGGGGCCGCCGCTGCCAGTCCTTGTCGACCTTCACGAACAGCTCGAGGTAGGCGCCCTCGGGCAGCTGCTCGCGCACCGCGGTGCCCACGCGCTTGAGCACGGAGCCGCCCTTGCCGATCACCATCCCCTTCTGCGACTCGCGCTCCACGTGGATCTCGCAGCGGATGCGGGGCCAGTCCCACTCGGTCACCACCGTGGCGATGGAGTAGGGCAGCTCCTCGCGGAAGAGGGCGAGCAGCTGCTCGCGCACCAGCTCGGCGACCCAGAAGGCCTCGGGGACGTCGGTGACCGTGCCCTCGGGGAAGTAGCGGGGCCCCTCGGGCAGGCGCCCGACGAGGTGCTCGACCAGCTCGGGCACGCCGGCGCCGGTGCGGGCCGACACCGGGAAGTACTCCGACAGGTCGAGCTCGGCCGCGGCGCGGAGCTGCTCGAGCACCTCGGTCGGCGAGGCCGTGTCGACCTTGTTCACCACGACGACGGCGTCGGCGGGCACCCGGGCGGCCACCCAGCGGTCGCCGGTGCCGAGGCGCATGGTGGCGTCGAGCACCAGGCAGACGACGTCGACGCCGGCGATGGCGTCCTCGGCGGTGGCGTTCAGCCGCTGGCCCAGCGTGGTGACGGGCTTGTGGATGCCGGGGGTGTCGACGAACACGACCTGGGCGCCGGGCCGGTCGAGCACGCCCATGATGCGGGTCCGGGTGGTCTGGGGCTTGTCGGAGACGATGCTCACCTTCCGCCCGAGGATCCGGTTGAGCAGCGTGGACTTGCCGACGTTCGGCCGCCCGACCAGCGTGACGATCCCGGAGTGGAACGGCTCGCTCATCCCTCCTCGTCGCGCTCGGGCCGCTCCCAGTCGGCCAGCCGGGCGACGCGCACGCGCGAGATCCGCCGGCCGACCACCTTCTCGGTCTGGAACCGCAGCCCGTCGAACACCACCGACTCGCCCTCGGCCGGCACCCGACCCAGCAGCCCGTACACGAGGCCACCGAGCGTGTCCCACTCGTCGTCGGGGAGATCGGCGCCGAGCAGCTCGTTGGCCTCGTCGACCGGCATGCGGGCGTCGACCAGCACGTCGCCGCCGGGGAGGCGCTCCACCTGGGGCCGCTCCTCCACGTCGAACTCGTCGACGATCTCACCGACGAGCTCCTCGATGAGGTCCTCGAGGGTGACGATGCCGGCGGTGCCGCCGTACTCGTCGACGACGACGGCCTGGTGGTACTTCTCGCGCTGCATCTCGCGCATGAGCTCGGCGACCCGCTTGCTCTCGGGCACGAACCGCGCCGGGCGGCAGGTGCCGCGAACCTCCTCGCCGCCCTGCCCCTCGCGCACGGCGCGTATGAGGTCGCGCACGTGCACCACGCCCACCACGTCGTCGATGCCCTCCCCCACCACCGGCACCCGGCTGTAGCCCCGCTGGAGCAGGGTGGTGATGGCCTCGTCGAGGGTGGCGCGGGCCTCGACGGTGACCATGTCGGGCCGGGGCACCATCACCTCGCGCACGACCGTGTCGCCGAACTCGATGATCGAGTGGATGAGCGCCCGCTCCTCGCGCTCGATCACCTCTTCCTCGGCGGCCACGTCGGTCATGGCCAGCAGCTCCTCCTCGGAGAGGAACGGCCCCTTCTTCAGGCCCTTGCCCGGGAGGATCACGTTGGTGAGCCCGATCAGTCCACGGGACATCACCCGGAGGGGGGCGAAGCGGCTGAGGGCGTAGACGGGTCGGGCCGTTCCCAGGGCGGCCCGGTCGGGATGCTGCACGGCCCACGTCTTGGGTGCCGCCTCGGCCAGCACGAAGAACAGGACCACGTTGAGGAAGAGGCCGACGGCCACGCCCCAGCTCCCGAACAGCCGGTTGGCCACCAGGGTGGTGAGGGCGGTCTGGACGGTCTGCAGCACCAGCACGAGCAGCAGCACCGAGTTGATGAACTGCTCGGGGTGGTTCACCAGGGAGACGAGGCGGTTGGAGCCCTTGAGGCCCTCCTCCTCGAGGGCCATGGCCCGCACCCGGTTCATGCGGGTGAGCCCCGTCTCGGCCAGCGCCAGGAACATCAGCAGCACGAGCAGCACGACGATCGCGGCGATCATCGCCACGTCGGCGCCGGTGACCGTGACGGCCAGGATCAGGCCTGCCACGGGTCCCTCCCCGGCCGGCCGTGGAACCGCTCGATCAGCTCGCGCTCCCGTGCCCACATGGCGGCCCGGGCGGCCGGCTCGGCGTGGTCGTGGCCGAGCACGTGCAGCACGCCGTGCACCACCAGCAGGGCCAGCTCGTCGTCGAGGGTGCCGGCGTGCTCGGGCGCGTTGCGGGCGGCCACCGCCGGGCACACGACCACGTCGCCCAGCAGCATCGGCGCGTCCGACGGGTCGGGCGGGTCGCGGTCGGGGCCGGTGAGGGTGGGGTCCGACCCCTGCCACACGTCGGCGTCGTCGGCGTCGATCGGGAAGGCGAGCACATCGGTGGGGCCGCGGGCGTGGAGGAAGCGCCCGTTGAGGTCGGCCATGGCCTCCTCGTCGACGAACAGCAGCGACAGCTCGGCCTCGCCCCGCACGCCCTCGGCCACGAGCACCTGCTCGGCGAGGGCGGCCCAGCGGCCGGCGTCGACGGGCACGGCCGCCTGCTCGTCGGCGGCGAACACGGTGACCTCGCCCTCGGGGCCGATGCGGCGCTGCCGGTGGAGCGACGGCCCACGCACCGGCTCGGCGAACGGGTCGGTGGGGTCGGGCGGCTCGGGCGGGGGCTGTGGAGGGGTCATCGGGGCTCGGACCGCCCGTAGGCGCTCACGATCTCCTGGACGATGCGGTGGCGCACCACGTCGCGTGCGCCCAGGTGCACGAACGCCAGCCCGTCGATGCCGCCGAGGATGCGCTCGAGGCCGAGGAGGCCGCTGCGGCCGTCGGGCACGTCGATCTGGGTGACGTCGCCGGTGATCACCACCCTGGAGCCGAACCCGATCCGGGTGAGGAACATCTTCATCTGCTCGGGGGTCGTGTTCTGGGCCTCGTCCAGGATGATGAAGCTGTTGTTCAGCGTGCGGCCGCGCATGAAGGCGAGGGGCGCGACCTCGACGGTGGCCTTCTCGAGCAGCCGGCCGGCGGCCTCGGCCCCCACGAAGTCGTACAGGGCGTCGTACAGCGGCCGCAGGTACGGGTCGACCTTGGCCATGAGGTCACCGGGCAGGAACCCGAGCCGCTCGCCGGCCTCGACCGCGGGCCGGGTGAGGATGATCCGGCCCACCTCCTTGGCCTGCAGCGCCTGCACGGCCATGGCCACGGCCAGCCAGCTCTTGCCGGTGCCGGCCGGGCCGATCCCGAAGGTGATGACGTTGGCGCGGATGGTGTCGATGTAGCGCCTCTGCCCTGCCGTCTTGGGGCGCACCGCCCCGCCCCGGGTCGACCGCAGCACCTCGGCGCCCATCACCTGCGAGGGGCGCTCGTCGGCCTTCACCATGTCGATGGTGCGGATCACGTGGGCCGGGTCGAGGGCCTCCCCCTGCTGCAGCAGCAGCACCAGCTCCTCGAACAGCGTGCCCACCTGCTCGGCGCTGTCGCCGGCGATGGTGATCTCGTTGCCGCGCACGTGGATCTCGGCACCCTCGAAGCCCGCCTCGATGAGCCGCAGGAGCTCGTCGCGGTGGCCGAGCAGCCCCACCATCAGGTGGTTGCCGGGAACGCTGATCTTGACCTGGGTCTTCGACAAGGCAGGGTGCTCGGTGCGGGCTCAGCCCGGGGGGGTCGGGACGGCGCTGACCGCACGTCGTGCCCTCCACGCTACCGCCCGCCGGGCCATGAGGCTGGAACACCCCGGCCGGCGGCGTCGTAGCCTCCGGGCGTGGGCGCGGGCGCGGGCTCGGCGGGCGACGGCGGGGCGGGCGGGTTCGAGCTGTGGGCCGCCGACGCCGCCGTCGACGAGGCCCGGGCCGCCCGGGTCGAGCGGCACTGGATGCGCCGGCTGGCCGAGGAGGAGGCGACCCTGGCCGGCACCCTGCTCGACCTGGCCGAGCGGGACGTGCGGGTGGCGCTGGCCACCGTGACCGGCCGCGTGCACGCCGGCCACCTCACCACCGTCGGCGCCGACGTGCTGGCCGTGCGCACGACGCCCGGGGCCCTGGTGCTGGTGGCGCTGCGCTCGGTGGCCTGGGTGCGCCCGGCGGGACCGCCCGATGCGTCCGGACCCACCGGCGCCGCGGCCGGTGACCGAGCGGGCGGGCCCCGCCTGGCCGACCTCCTCGCGGCCCGGGTGGGCGAGCGGCCGCGCCTGGTGGTGCGAGCCGGCGCGGCCGAGGCCAGCGCCGGCGAGCTGCTCGCCGTGGGCCGTGACGTGCTGACCCTCGGCCTCGACGGAGGCGGCGTGGCCTACGTGTCGCTGGACTCGCTGGACGAGGTGCTGCTCGAGTCGGGGTAGAGGTGCTCGAGGGTGCCGGGCTCGATCCGGCATCGCTCGATGAACTCGTCGACGTCGGCCTGCTGCAGGCGGATCACCCGCCCGAATCGGTAGGCCGGCAGACCCCCGTCGTCGATGAAGCGGTAGAGCGTCCGCGACGTGATGCCCAGCCGCCGGGCCGCGTCGGCCGTGCTCAGCCAGCGGATGTCGTCCTCCTCGCGCACGGCGGCGAGTGTAGATCCCGACTGGTGCCCGTCCGCTGATCTCGATATCTTTGGTGTTGCGTCATGTCATGACGATGTTGGTCGAGCCTGCCGGCCGATCAGCGGGGCCGGAGGACGGGGAGGGAGCACGCGATGGGCGGGACCGCGGTGGCCGACCTCGGAGCGTGGCGCGCGCCCGGCTCGGGCGGCGCAGGCGGCGCTGCGGCCGGGAGAGGCGGCGACGTGTCGGCCGACCCCGCCCGGGCCGCCCGCACCCTCGGTCGGCGCCGCCGCCGGCCCAGCGGCCGCGCCGTGCTCGGGGGGCTGCTGGTCGCGGTGTCGGCGGTCGGCATCTTCCTGGCTGCGGGCGGGCGGGGCACGCCCGGGCAGCCGTACGTGGTCGCGGCCCGCTCGCTGCCGCCCGGCACCCTGCTGCGAGCCAGCGACCTGGTGACGGCCCGCCTCGACCTCCCGCGCGGCTTCGACGGCCGGGTGTTCGCCGACACGGCCGCCCTGGAGGGCGCCGTGACGGTGGCGCCGCTCGCGGCCGGCGACCTCGTCCAGGCCAGCAGCGTCGTGGCCGGCGCCGCACCCGGCAGCTACGAGCTGTCGCTCGCCCTCGACGGCGACCGCGCCGTCGACGGCCGGCTGGCGCCGGGCGACCGCGTCGCCGTCGTCGCCACCTACGGGACCGGCGACGGCGCGTACAGCCTCACGGTCGTGGAGCGGGCGCTGGTCGTCGGCGTCGACTCGCTCGACGGCTCGCTCGGCGGTGCGGGCTCGACGGTCACCCTGGCGCTGCCGGCGGCCGCCGACGGCGTCGCCGTCGCCCACGCCGCCCGTGCGGGCGAGGTCACCCTGCTGCGGGCCACCGCCGCCCCCGCCGGCGATCGCGCGACCCCCAGCTACCGGCCCGATCCGAACCCGGCCGCCGGGTCGGCCCCGTGACCACCGCCGACCGCTGGGTCCTGCTCGGGCTGGCCCGGCCTCGGGCACCGTGGTTCCGCGAGGTCGCCCACCTGGCCACGTCGGGCGCCGTCCCGGCCGAGTTCGTCAAGTGCCTGTCACCCGACGAGCTCCGGGCGCGCGTGGCCAGCGGACGGCCGTGGTCGGCGGCCCTGGTCGACGGCGGTCTCCCCGCGGTCGACCGAGATCTGGTGCGGGCGGCGACCGGCGCGGGTGTCGCCGTGCTGGTCGTGGCCGATCCGGCCGCGCACCGCGACTGGCCGGCCCTCGGCGCGGCGGCCGTGCTGCCGCCCGGCTTCGGCCGCGGCGAGCTGGTGGCCGCCCTGCGCCAGCACGCACGCCGCATCGGCCGGCACGACCTCGATCCCCCGGGCGCCCAGCCCCGCCTCGAGGCAGGGTGGCGGGGCCACCTGGTGGCGGTGACGGGTCCGGGCGGCTCGGGTGCGTCGACCGTCGCGGCCGCGGCTGCGCAGGGCCTGGCGGCCCGGCCGGGCGGCAACGGCGGGGTGCTGCTCGCCGACCTCTGCCTTCCCGGCGCGCAGGCCATGCTCCACGACGCCGTCGACCTGGTGCCCGGGCTGCCCGAGCTGGTCGCCGCCCACCGCGGCGGTCCCCGCTCCACCGACGAGATCCGCTCGTTCGTCTTCACGGTCGACGACCGCGGGTACCACCTGCTGCTCGGGCTCCGACGCCACCGCGACTGGACGGTGCTGCGGCCCGGCGCCGTCGAGGCCGCGATCCTGGGCCTGGCCCGCGCGTACCGCACGGTGGTGGCCGACGTCGACGCCGACCTCGAGGGCCAGGACGAGGTGGGGTCGGTCGAGGTCGAGGAGCGCAACGTCCTGGCCCGCACCACGCTGCCTCTCGCCGACGCCGTCCTGGCGGTCGGCACCCCCACGCTCGCCGGCGTCCACGGGATCGCGCGGGTGGTGACCGAGCTGGCCGGCCACGGCATCGAGCCCGGGCGGATCCTCCCGGTGGTCAACCTCGCCCCGCGGAACCCCCGCGAGCGGGCACGGATCGCCAGGGCCGTCGCCGATCTGTGCGGACCCGCGCTGCCCGGCGGCCAGCGGCTCCCCGGGTGCGCCTTCCTGCCATGGCGCCGCCGCGTCGAAGACGCCCATCGCGCCGGCGGCCCCCTCCCGGCTCCGCTGCCCGACACGCTCGCCGGGGCCGTCGTGGCGCTGCTCGACCGTGTCGGGCCGGCCACCGTGCCGGCACCGGTGCCCGTGGCCCCGGGCAGCCTGGGCGCCCTGACGGGCCTCGGGGCGGGTGGGCGATGAGCGCCACCGACGTCGGCGCCTCGCCGCTGGTCGAGATCGAGCGCCACGTGCAGGAGCGGGCCAAGGCCCGCGCCCTCGACCTGGCGGCTCCGGGGGGCCTCGACCACCTGCGTGCCCTGATCGGCGACGAGGTCGCCGCCTGGAGCGAGCAGCACCGGCAGGGCCTGCGGCCCTTCGACATCGCCGACCCGCCGACCGTCGCCGACCGGGCCTTTCGCAACCTGGCGGGCTACGGGCCGCTCGAGCCGCTCCTCGCCGATCCCGACGTGTGGGAGATCATGGTGAACGCGCCCGACGCCGTGTTCGTCAAGCGCCATGGCGGCGCCTCCGGCTACCACGACGAGGTCTTCCACGACGACGAGCACGTCGTCCGCACGCTCACCAAGATCCTCGACGACGCGTCGGCCGCGCACCGCAAGCTCGACCCCACCGAGGGCCTCCAGGACGCCCAGCTGGACGGCGGGGCCCGGCTCCACATCGTGCACGGCGACGTCAGCCGCGGCGGCCACGTCATGGTCAACATCCGCAAGTTCACCGGCGTGGCGATCCGGAGCCTCGGCGAGCTGGTGGGTCGCGGCACGCTCTCGCCCGAGGTCGCCACCTTCCTCCACGCGTGCGTCAGGAGCCGGGCGTCGATCGTGTTCGCGGGTGCTCCGGGCACGGGCAAGACCACGCTCCTGGCCTGCTGTGCAGCCGAGCTCGATCCCGCGTTGCGGGTCGTCGTGGCCGAAGAGGTGTTCGAGACCGACCTCCCGCTCCCGAACGTGGCCCAGATGCAGACGCGCGCCGCCCGAGCCGATCGTCCGGCGGTCGACCTCCGCAGGTTGGTGAGCGGGTTCCTCCGGATGGCGCCCGACGTCGCCATCGTGGGCGAGGTGCGGGATCGGGAGGCGCTCCCCCTGCTGCTCACCCTCTCCTCCGGCGTGAAGGGCTTCACGACGATCCACGCCGGTTCCGCCCGCCAGGCCCTCACCCGGCTGCGGTTCATCTGCCAGCTCGCCGACACCAGCAGCGACATCAGCCTCGCCGCCCTCAACAGCCTGGTCACCGAGGCCATCGATGTCGTCGTGCACACCTCCCGGTCGCCTCAGGGCGTCGAGGTCGACGAGGTCGTGGCCGTGGAGGAGCTGGCAGGCGGGGCCGACGCCACCCAGTTCACCCTCACCGAGGTCTTCGTGCGTCCGGGCCCCGGCGAGCCGCTGGCCTGGACCGGGAACGTCCCCGTCCGGCTCGGCCGGGCCCTGCGCTCGGCCGGCTGGGACCTGCGGTCGCTGCTCGGCCCGGCTCCCACCGGGGAGCCGGCCCGGTGACCGCGCTCCTCCTCGCCCTGATCGGCGCCTACGGGGTGTTCCTCGTGTACACCGGCGCCGCCCTCGGGTGGCGTGGGATCGGGACGGGCCCGGCGGGCACCCGGGCGGCGCTCCTCCCGCGGGTCGCCCTCGATCCCCGCCGGGCCGCCGGCCTGCTCGGCGCCACCGCCACCCTGTTCGTGGTCGGCGCGGCCTGCACCCTGGCCCTCTTCGCCGCCCCCATCGCGGCCGTCGTCGGCGGCGCCTTCGCCGCGTGCCTCCCCACCGCCGCGGCGCGCGCCGCTCGGCACCGCCGGGCGGCCGCGGCCCACGAGTCCTGGCCTCGGATGCTCGAGGAGATGCGGGTGCTGACCGGCTCGGCGGGGCGCTCGATCCCGCAGGCGCTGTTCGAGGTGGGCGGGCGGGCACCCCTCGAGCTCCGCCCGGCGTTCGACGCCGCGCACCGTGAGTGGCTGCTGTCGACCGACTTCTCCCGCACCCTCACGGTGCTGAAGGAGGCGCTGGCCGACCCCACCGCCGACACCGTCTGCGAGACCCTGCTGGTGGCCCACGAGCTGGGCGGCACGAACCTCGACCGGCGGCTCGAAGCCCTGGCCGAGGACCGGCTCCAGGAGCTGCACGGCCGCAAGGACGCCCGTGCCAAGCAGGCCGGGGTGCGCTTCGCCCGGCGGTTCGTGCTGATCGTCCCGGTGGGCATGGCCGTCGTCGGCCTGTCGGTCGGCACGGGCCGCGCCGCGTACGGCACGCCGGCCGGCCAGCTCGCGGTTCTCGTCGCCATCGGCGTCATCGCCGCCTGCTGGGCCTGGGCCGGCCACCTGCTGCGCCTGCCCGCCCCCGAGCGGGTGTTCCGACCGTGAGCCGCATGCTCGTCACCTCGGCGCTCCTGCTGTGGCTCGGCTCGACGCTGCTGCTCGGCGACGCCCGCCGACTGCTCCGAGCCGGGCTGCGTGACCGCCTTGCGCCCTTCGGCGCGGCACGGGGCACCGCCGCCGGCAGCGGGGCGGGCCGCACCCCGATCGAGACGCTCCGCGAGACCCTCGGCCCGGGCGCTCGCTCGATCGGCGAGCGTCTCGCCCGGGCGCTCGGCGTGCACGAAGACCTGGCCACCCGCCTCGAGCGGGTCCACGCGCCACTCGACCCCACGGCCTTCCGGCTGCGCCAGCTCGGTGGGGCCGTGGCGGCCATGTGCGCAGGAGCCACCACCGCCCTCGTCACCTCGCCCCCTCCGGCCGTGGCCCTCCTCCTGCTCGTCGGGGCTCCGCTCCTCGCCTTCCTGGTCGTCGAGCATCGCCTCGCTTCGGCATCGGCCCGCTGGCAGCGCCGGCTGTTCCTCGAGCTCCCCGTGGTCGCCGAGCAGCTCGGGATGCTGCTCTCGGCCGGCTACTCGCTCGGTGCCGCGCTCAACCGCCTCGCCCAGCGCGGCCACGGCGCGTGCGCGGCCGACCTGACCCGGGTCACGGCGCGGATCCGCCAGGGCGTCGGCGAGGTGCAGGCCCTCCGCGAGTGGGCACGGCTCACCGACGTCGACGCCGTCCACCGGCTGGTGGCCGTGCTCTCCCTCGACCGCGAGGCCAGCGACCTCGGCCGCCTGATCGCCGACGAGGCCCGCTCCACCCGCCGCGAGGCCCAGCGCGACCTCGTCGAGGTGATGGAGCGGCGCTCCCAGGAGGTGTGGGTGCCGGTCACGGTGGCGACGCTCGTGCCCGGGGTGATCTTCCTCGCCGTCCCCTTCATCGAGGCCATGCGCCTCTTCACCGCCTCCTGAGGAAATGAGGAGAACCATGCAGGATCACCTGCTGCGAACGGCCACTGCGCTGGTCGTGTGGCGCACCATCGCTCGCGATCGGATCGTGCGCGACGAGTCCGGGGAGGGCGTGATCTCGGCGGCCATCGCCGTGCTCATCATGGCCTTCCTGGGCGCGCTCATGTGGGTCGGCTTCAAGGCGATCTGGGGCGACGCCGAGAGCAACACGCGCGACCAGATCGGGCGGATCGGCTCCTGAGCGGCTCCGCCGACGTGGTCCGTTCCGAACGAGGTGCGGGTCTCGTCGCCACCTTCTCGGGCATGGTGGTGTTCCTCGTGTTCCTGCTCCTCGCCGTGCAGGTGCTCGTGGGGCTGTGGGCCACCTCGGCCGTCACCGGGGCGGCCGTCGACGCGGCCCGTCGGGTGGCCGGCGAGGCCGCCGCAGACCGGCCGGCCGCCCGCGCCGAGGCCGAGCAGGAGGCACGGCGTGCCCTCGGGCGCTTCGCCGCCCAGGTCCGCTTCACCTGGGAGATGACGGCCGACGAGGTCGTCCTGCGCGTCGAGGCGCGCCAGCTGCGCTTCGTCCCCTCCCTGCTCGGCGGGCTCGGCGCCGGCCAGATCGACCGCACCGTGCGCCTGCGGCTGGAGCGGGAGCGGTGAGCGTCGCGTCGGCGCGGACGGCGGCGCGGGGCCGAGGCGACCGCGGTCAGGCCGGGGGCGCCGAGGTGATCGCATTCGGCCTGCTCGTGTTCGTGGTGGGTGCGCTCCTGGCCGCCTCGGCGTGGGGGGTGGTCGATGCCAAGGGCGCCGTCACGGCAGCGGCACGGGAGGCCGCTCGGCGCTACGTCGAGGCCCGGTCGGCCGACGAGGCCGAGCGGAGCGCCCGGGCCGCGGCAGCGATCACCCTCGCCGGCTACGGCCGGGACCCGGCCCGTGCCACGGTGACGATCAGCGGCGGCTTCACCCGCTGCCAGCCGGTGGTGGTCGAGGTGCAGTACCGGATGGCCACCGTGGCGCTCCCCTGGCTCGGCCGGGTCGGACCGGTGACGACCGTCCACGGGCGCCACGCCGAGATCGTCGATCCCTGGCGTTCCGGCCCACCCGGAGGGGCGCGGTGCCCGGCGTAGCCGACCGCAGGTCCCGCGCCGCGAGGCACCCGCGCGAGCGTGGCAGCGCCCTGCTGCTGTTCCCGGCCGCGGTCGCCGTCGTGCTCGTCCTGTCGGCCATCGCCGTCGACCTGTCGATCGCCCTGCTCGGGCAGCGTGAGCTGGCGGCCGCGGCCGCAGCCGCGGCCAACGACGCCGTCGCGGCCGGCCTCGACGAGGCGGCCTTCCGCTCGACCGGCGAGTACCGGCTCGACCCGGCCCGCGTCGACGCCGCGGTGCGCTCGTCGATCGACGGGCAGCGCCCCGGCCTCCCCGACCGCCTCGAGGTCGGGGTGGTGGTGCGGGGCGACCGGGTCACGGTTCGGCTGGTGGGCTCCGTCCCGTACCTCTTCGCGCCGGCCGTCCCGGGTGGACCCCGCCGAGCGGAGGTCGCCGCCACCGCCGAGGCCCGGATCGCCCTCCGGTGAGCCCCCGAGCCACCGTGCGAGCGCCGCGGACCCGAGCCAGGCGGGTGTGAGGTGAGCGAGCGCCTGGCCGTCCGCATCGACGCGCAGGGCCGGCCGGTCGCCGAGAAGCGGGCCACCGGAGCCCGAGCCGCACGGCGCCTGGCCCACGAGGCCGCCATGCTGGCGGCCGCTCGCCACCCGGGGGTGGTCGAGCTGCTCGCCGCAGAGGTGCACGACGACCGCGCCGTGCTCGACCTGGCCCTGGTGCAGGGGCGGCCGCTCGCCGAGCACCCGTTCCGGAGCCCCGGCGACCTGGCCGCGACGCTTGCCGGGGTGGCCGCCGTCCTCGCCGATCTCCACGACCTCGGGCTCGTGCACGGGCGGCTCGACGCCGAGCACGTCCTTCGCACCGCCGACGGCCGGACGGTGGTCTGCGGCTTCGCCGGCGCGGCCCGTGCCGGCGAGCAGCCACCGCTCGACCCAGCCGAGTACCGGCGGGGGGACCCGGCACGACACGATGACGATGCCCTGGTCCCCGCCAACGACGTGGCGGGCATCGGCACGCTCCTGCGCCAGCTGCTCGCCGGCGCACCCGCCGGCGCGGCGAGAGACCGGCGCCACGGCCGCCGCCGCGCCGACCTCGATGCCCTCGCGGCCAGGTGCACCGGCGAGAGCCCGAGCGCCAGGCCGCCCATGCGGCTCGTGGCCGCCGCGCTCCACGGCCTGGCCGGCCCGCCGGCGCCGGCCGCGCCCCGCCGGCCCTCGGAACCGCGCCCTCGGCCGGCACCGGCTCCGCCCAGCGCCCCTCCCCGGCCGGCCCCGCCCGGCCGGCCGGGGAGGGCTCGCGTCGCCCTGCTGGCCGGTGGCATCACGGCCGGGACGGCGGCGGCCCTGGGCCTCCTCGGCGTCGCCGCCGGGTGGCTCGCTCCCGGCTCTGCGCCCCGGCCGGGCGGCGCGCCCCGGGCGCAGCCGGCCACGACGGCACCGACCTCGACGGCCGCGCCGGCCACCACCCCCGCTCTCGAGGTCCGGCCGGAAGCCACGCTGCTGTGGCCCACCACGGTGCCCCCACCCTGCCCGGCGGGCCTCCGCGGCCCCGATCTCGACGGCGACGGCTGCGGCGAGGCCGTGACGCTCGACGGCTCCGTCGTGCGGGTGGGTGGCCTCGGCTACGCCGCCGGCCAGCCCGGCGACGTGGTGGCCGTGGGCGACTGGGAGTGCGACGGCGTGGCCACTCCGGCGGCGCTCCGCCCCGGCACCGGTGAGGTGTTCGTCTTCACCGCGTGGCCCGCCGCCGGTGAGGTCGCCTCCGTCGGGCCTGCGGCGGTGGTGCCGGAAGGCGAGTCACTCCACGTCGAGCCCGACGCGCTCGGGTGCGACCGGCTGGTCGTCACCACCTGGAACGGCGAGCAGGTGGCGATCCCCGGCCCGTCGCCCGGCGCCCGGGCCGACGACGGCGCCCCGGCGACCGGGCCGGCGGGTCCCGACCGATGAGCTCGCCACCTCGGCCGGCCCGTGCCGCGCTCTGGCTGCTGACCCTCGGGGCCCTCGCCGCCATGCTGCTCCGGGTGGGCTCGGGCGGGCTCGGCGCGCCGCCGGCGTCGTTCAGCGGGTTGGTCGCGTGGGTGAACGAGGGCGATCCCGCCCTGCGGGCGGTGGCCCTGATCCGGCTGGCGGCGCTGGCCGCCGTCGCCTACCTGGCCGTGGCCACCGTCGTCGTCACCGTCGCCGGCGCGTCCACCTCCGCGCGCGCCCGGGCCGTGGCGCGGGCCACCACCAGCGCCACCGTTCGCCGGCTCCTGGCGATGGCCCTCGGGATCGGCGTGACGGCGGTGGCGATCGGCACGGGGCCGCTCGGGCCCGGCGCGCCGCCCCGGCCGGTCGCGGCGCAGGTCGCGCCGCCGGTCGACCCGTCACCTCCGGGCACGGCGCTGCTCCAGCTGCTGCCGCCCGCACCGCAGGTGCCGGCCACGCCACCGTCGGGCCCACCCGCGGCCCCGGCGCCCACCACCGGGTCGACCGCCCCCTCGACGTGGACCGTCGCGTCGGGCGAGCACGTCTGGGCGGTCGCCGAGCAGGTGCTCGGCCGAGCCTGGGGCCGCCCGCCGTCCGACGTCGAGATCGTCCCCTACTGGCACGCGCTGATCGCCCGGAACGCCGACCGGATCCCGGTCCCCGGCCAGCCCGACCTGCTCTTCGTCGGCACCGTCCTGGCCCTCCCGGCGCCGCCGCAAGCGCCGGCCCCCACCGGCGCCGCCGCCCTGCCGCCCACCACCTGATCGCCCACGACCTGATCGCCGGGCCCGCTGTGTGAACGGATCGTGAAACGAGCGGTCCGGCTCTTCCCCGGGGCGTCCCGGGAGGGTTCACTCGACGCTGCCCATGTCCGTCTCCACCGACCCCCACACCGTCCGCCGCCGCTGGAGCGAGAGCGACCGCCTCGTGCCTCGGGCGTTCGTGCAGCCGGCACAGCGCTTCATGGCCACCGAGGCCGCGGGCGGCAGCGTGATGCTCGTGGCCGCCGCGGTCGCCCTGATCTGGGCGAACTCACCGTGGCACGCCACCTACGAGCACCTGTGGACCACCCCGCTCGAGGTGAGGCTGGGCGGGGTGCTGCACATCGACCAGAACCTGCAGGAGTGGGTCAACTCGGCCCTGATGGCCCTGTTCTTCCTGCTGGCCGGGCTGGAGATCAAGCGCCAGCTGGTGCTGGGCGAGCTGCGCGACCCGAAGGCCGCGGCCCTCCCCGCCATGGCCGCGCTGGGCGGGATGGTCGTGCCCGCCCTCATCTTCTTCGCCATCAACGCCGGGAGCGCGGGCGAGCGCGGCTGGGGCATCCCCATGGCCACCGACATCGCGTTCGCGGTGGGCGTCGTGTCCCTGGCCGGTCGGCGCATCCCCAGCGGCGCCCGGGTCTTCATCCTCACCCTCGCCGTCGTCGACGACATCGGCGGCATCCTCGTGATCGCCGTCTTCTACGCCACCGACGTGCAGTTCGCCTGGCTGGGCGTCGCCGCCCTGGCCGTGCTGCTCGCCGTCGGCGCCCAGCGAAACGACGTCCGCTCCATCGCCCCGTACCTGGTGCTCGGGGCCGTCACCTGGCTGGCGCTGCTCCAGGCCGGCGTCGAGGCGGCCATCGCCGGCGTGGTGTTCGGCCTGCTCTGCCCGGCCTGGCCCTTCCACGACCCCGGCCGCTTCGGCGACGAGGCCCGGCGGATGGTCGACGCCATCGAGCGCTCCCGCAACGGCGGCCTCACCGACGACCAGTTCGAGCGCAACGAGGTCCGGATCGAGGCGCTCACCCAGTACGCCCTCGAGACCACCTCACCGCTGGAGCGGGTCGAGAGCAGGCTGAACCCCTGGGTGGCGTTCCTGATCGTGCCCCTCTTCGCCTTCGCCAACGCGGGCGTGCACATCGGCGGCACCGAGGTGGTCGGCAGCGTCGCATTCGGGGTGGGGATCGCCCTCGTCGTCGGCAAGACGGTCGGCGTGTTCGGTGCCAGCGCCATCGCCGTGCGGCTGGGCATCGGCCGCCTGCCCGACGGGGCCGGCTGGCGCCACGTGCTCGGCCTCGCCGTCACCTCCGGCATCGGCTTCACCGTCGCCCTGTTCGTGACCACCCTGGCCTTCACCGACGACGCCCTCACCGCGTCGGCCAAGATCGGGATCCTCGCCGGGAGCCTGGTCGCCGGTTGCCTCGGCTTCGTCCTCCTGCGGTCGCTGCCCCTGCCCGAGACGGCGCGCGCCCCTAGCGCAGCCAGGCCCGCGTGACGGTGTCGAAGCGGCGGGACCGGTCGCCGGGCACCGCCTCGTCGAGGGCCCGCACCACCGCCTCCTCCAGCGCGGCCTGACCCTCGGCGATCACCTCGTCGGCCACGCCCAGGCCGAGCAGGTCGGCGCTGGTGAGCCGCAGGAGCGGGGCCAGGTCGGCGGCCGACGGGTGCTGGTGCATCATGGCGGCAGCGCCCTCGGGCGGGATCACCGAGAACACCGCGTGCTCCTGCAGCAGCAGGCGGTCGCCGCAGGCCAGGGCCAGCGCGCCGGCCGAGCCACCCTCCCCCACGACCACGCTCACGCTGGGCGTCGGCAGGGCGGCCATGGCTGCGAAGGTCCGGGCGATCTCGCCGGCCACGTGGTCGGCCTCGCTCTCGGGGCCGGGATGGGCACCCGGCGTGTCGACCAGCGTCACCAGGGGGAGCCCCAGCCGCCCGGCCAGGGCGATGGCCCGCTGGGCCAACCGGTAGCCGGCGGGGACGGGGCGCCCGTCCTCCACGTAGCGGTCCGTGGCCACCATCACCACCCGCCGCCCGGCCACCGTCGCCAGGCCGGCCCGCACCACCGGGTCCCGGTCCCGCAGCTCCGTCCACGAGGTGCACAGCCGGGCGGCCCGGTCGATCCCCGTGGGCCGGCCCACGGCCCGAGCCCGCAGCACCTCGCCCCACGGGCCGATGACGCCGATCGGATCGGGCGCCGGCAGGGGCCGGGTGGGGAGCGGCGTCGCCCGGAGGCCCAGGGCCGACTCCACCCAGGCCGCCTGCTCGGCCGGGCCCACGATGCCGTCGAGCAGGCCGTTGGCATAGGCCCCCTCCGACGTGTGGCTCCGCTCCGGCAGCCGGGTGCCCAGCACCCGCTCCACCACCCGGGGCGACGCGAACCCCAGGATCGCCCCGGGCTCGGCCACGCGAACGTCGGCCAGCGAGGCGTACGAGGCGAGGGCGCCACCGGTGGTGGGCGAGGCGTGCACCGCCAGTGAGAGCAGCCCGGCGGCGGCATGGGCGCCGGCCGCGTCGACCGTGCGAGCCAGCTGCACGAGCGCCACCATGCCCTCCTGCAGGCGAGCGCCGCTCGACCGGGTGACCACCAGGATGGGGAGGGCCAGGTCGACGGCCCGACGATAGGCCCGCACGATCTTCTCCCCGGCGGCGGCGCCCATCGACCCGCCGAACACGCCGCCGTCGCCCTCCACGAAGGCGTAGTGCGCCGCCCGGCCGGTGCGCACCGCCTCCCCCGGCGCGCGCGCCACCCGGTCGGCATAGCCGGGGAAGCGCAGCGGGTCGCCGGAACGCAGGTCGGCGTCCCACTCCTCGAGCACGGGGTGCGGCGGCACGGCCCTCCACGGTGCCCCATCCCGGCGCCCAGCACAATCGACAGGGCCTACTCGAGGCGCACGGCCAGCTCGTTCGCCACCAGCCGACCCTCGCGGGTGAGCACCGCCCGGCCGCGGCGGCGCACCACCAGCGGGTGGGGCCCCTCGTCCCAGGGGCCGGGCGGCAAGGCCTCGGCCGGCACGCCGTCACGGGTGCGGAGCGCCAGCTGGAGCCCCTCGAGGCGCATCCCGGCGGCGTCGAGCCGCTCGGCACCGGCCTCCACCGGCTCCCCGGCCTCGACCAGGGCGACGTAGCGCTCGGGGGTGCGCACGCTCCACGACCGGCGACCGGCCAGGTGCGAATGGGCCGCGCACCCCACGCCCAGGTACTCGCCCTGGGCCCAGTACAGGAGGTTGTGTCGGCACTCGTGGCCCGGCCGGGCCCAGTTGGAGATCTCGTAGCCGCCCAGCCCGGCGGCACCCAGCAGCTCGTCGGCGACGAGGTACTTGTCGGCCTGGTCGTCGTCGTCGGGGTGGCGCGCCGGGTCGGCGGCCAGCGGCGTGCCGGCCTCCACCGTGAGCCCGTACGCGCTGACGTGGGGCGGGTCGAGGGCGAGGGCCGCCTCCAGCGTCCGCTGCCAGTCCACCAGGTCCTCGCCGGCGGCCCCGTAGATGAGGTCGAGGTTGAAGGTCGCGAAGCCGGCGGCGCGGGCCGCCTCGACGGCGGCCACCACCTTGGCGGGCTCGTGGGTGCGCCCCAGCGAGGCGAGCACGTGCGGGACCATCGACTGCACGCCGAACGACAGCCGGGTCACGCCGTGGCGCCGGTAGCTGGCCAGCAGCCCGGGCGTGACCGTGTCAGGGTTGCACTCCACCGTCACCTCGGCCCGGTCGGCCACGGGGATGGCGTCGAGCACAGCGCCCAGCAGCTCGCCCGGCACCAGCGAAGGCGTGCCCCCGCCCACGAACACGCTGGTGGCCGACGAGAGGCCGGCCGCCACCGCCCGCTCCAGGTGGAGCCGGCAGGCGGCCAGGTAGCGCTCGACCAGGTGGGAGCGGTCGGTCCACGTCGCGAACGCGCAGTAGTCGCACCGCCGGGCGCAGAACGGCACGTGCACGTAGACGCCGAACGGCGCGGCGGCGGTCATCACCGACCAGGATGCCGGGCCGGACCGTGATCGGGGCGGGCGCTAGGCGCGCTGGAGGCGAAGGCCCAGCTCGTCGAGGCGCTGACCGGCGGTGTCGGGCTCCACGTCGAGGATGGCGGCGACGGCCCGCAGGTCGTCGGCCCGCACGGTGAGCACCCGGCCGTTGAAGTCCTGGCGCTGCACCTGGATCATGTGCAGGAACCGGCCGAGCATCCCGGCCTCGGGCCCGGGCATGGCCGACAACCTGGCGAGGTCGATCACGATCGGCCCCCGCTCGGCCCGGCGGCGCGGCCCCTCGGTGAGGTCGATCACCTGGGCCGCCGCCCCGGGCTCGCCCAGTTCGGGCAGCAGCTGGTCGACGGGCACGTGGTAGAAGCGGGCGAGACGGTGCAGCCGCGGGACCGAGATGGCCCGCTCCCCGCGCTCGTAGGCACCGAGCACCGACGCCTTGAACTCGTGGGCGGACTCCTCCTCGACGGCCTGCAGGGAGAGGCGCTTCTGGCGCCGGATGGCGCGCAGGCGCTCCCCGACGCGCCGCAGGTACGCCTCGGCGTGCTCGCCGGCGCCGTCGATTGCCCCCTCGTCCCAGTCGGTCACGATCGTCCTCGATGCCCTGGTGCCGCTGACGCGGCACATCACGCTGCTGGCCGCCGGGCACCGCCACCTCGGGTGCACGGTTCACCGCGTCCACCGCGAATCTACGCCCGGCCACCACGCAGGGCAAGCATCCCAGGTGCGCTGGTCACGCAGGGTGGCGGATGAGGCCGGAGCGCAGGCCGGTGAGCAGCACCCCGGCCGCCACCGCGGCGGTCTCGGCCCGCAGGACGGCCCGCCCGAGGCCCACCCGGGGCACCGGCAGCTCGCGCTCGGCCGGCGACCAGCCCCCCTCCGGGCCCACCAGCACCAGCGGTCGCTCCAGTGAGGGTGGCTCGCCGCCGGCCTCGGCGAGGGCCGCGCCGGGCCGGGCGGCCGCGTCGGCCACCCGCACCAGCGGACCGACCACGGCCAGGCGGGCCTGCCGGCTCTGCATGGCCGCCGCCCGGCTGATCCGGGCCAACCGCCCGAGCTGGCGCGGGGCCCGCTCGGCGTCCCACCGCACCACCGACCGGTCGGCGACCAGCACGAGGATCCGGTCGACCCCGAGCTCGGTGAGCTTCTGCACGACCCAGTCGGGGCGGTCACCCTTCACCGGGGCGAAGCCCACCGCCACCGGCACGGTCGGCGGCTCCACCCGGATCGGGCCGTCGACGTCCAGGGCGGCTCCGAAGCGGCACAGCCGCCACCGGCCCCGCCCGTCGGCCACCGTCACCGGGTCACCCGGCCGCAGGCGCAGCACCCGCTCCAGGTGGTGACGGTCGCCCTCGTCCAGCTCGGGAGCATCCAGGTCGTCGACGAAGGCGTGGGCGGCGGCGGCGACCCCGGCCGGTCCAGCCAGCCCCGCCACCACGCCCGCTACGCCCGCGCCGAGCGGAACCGGCGCCGAGGGCGCCGGTCACCGGACCCGACCTCGTCGCCCCGCAGCTCGGCGAAGCGCCGGAGGACCTCTTCCTCCTCCTTGCTCAGGCCGGTGGGCACGTCGACGCTCACGTGCACGATCAGGTCGCCCCGGCCCCGGCCCTCGAGGTGCGGCACGCCTCGACCCCGCAGGCGCAGCTCGAGGCCGTGCTGGGTGCCCGCGGGGATCACCAGCTCCTCGTCGCCGTCGAGCGTCTCGTAAGCGAGCTCGGCGCCCAGGGCGGCCTGGGTGATCGACACGTGGAGGTCGTCGAGCAGGTCGACGCCGTTGCGCACGAACCGCTCGTGGGGCTTCACCCGCACGTGCACGTACAGGTCGCCGGCGGGCCCGCCCCTCGGCCCGGCCATGCCCCGTCCGGAGAGGCGCAACGTCGAGCCGTGGTCGACGCCGGCCGGCACGTCGACGGTGTAGGTGCGCTCCGCCGAGCGGCGCCCCTCGCCCCGGCAGTCGGGGCAGGGCGACCGCACGACCTGCCCCGAGGCCCCGCACCGCGGGCAGGGCCCGGCGGTCACCATCTGTCCCAGCAGCGACTGGCGGACCCGCCGGATCTGGCCGGCACCACCGCAGTCGGGGCAGGTGGTGGGCGTCGACCCCGAGGCCGCCCCGGACGCCGCGCACGTGTCGCAGACCACCGCGGTGCGGACCGTGACCGGGACCTGCACGCCGAACACCGCCTGTTCGAACGCGAGGTCGACCACGGCCTCGAGGTCGGCGCCGCGCGGCGGACCGGCCGGGCCCCGCCCCCGGCCACCGCCCCCGGACGAGAACGGGTTGCCGCCGAAGAAGGCGTCGAACAGGTCGCCGAGGCCTCCGCCGAACCCGAACGGGTCGCCGACACCGGCCCCGCCCTCGGGGCCGAAGCGGTCGTAGCGGGCCCGCCGATCGGGGTCGGACAGCACCTCGTAGGCGATGGCCACCTGCTTGAACCGCTCCTCGGCAGCCGGGTCACCCGGGTTGGCGTCGGGGTGGAGCTGGCGAGCGAGGCGCCGGTAGGCGCGCTTGATGTCGTCCTGGCTGGCCGCGCGGTCGACGCCGAGGAGCTCGTAGTAGTCGACGCTCACCGGAACCTCGCACGCCCGCAGGGGCCGGGTCGGGGCACGCTCAGCCCTCGCTCAGGCGTCGGCCGAGGCGGCGACTGACCACGGCCACCGCGGCGAGGGCGTGGGAGTAGTTCATGCGGGTGGGCCCGAGCACCCCGACGGTGCCGGCCGTCTCGCCCTCGACCCCGTAGGGCGCCACCACGACCGCGCACTCGGCCAGCGGCTCCACGCCGTGCTCGCCGCCGATGGCCACGGTCAGCCCCCGGTCGAGCACGTCGCGAAGCAGGGTGACGACGACGTACTCGTGCTCGAGCGTGGTCAGCACCTGCCGCACCGTCTCGACGGCGTCGAACGCCGTGGCCATCCGCGACGCGCCCCCCACGAACACGTGCTCGCCGTCGCGTCGTCCCGTCTCGGCCAGGGCCTCGGCCGCGGCCGCGCAGAGTCCGTCGACCTCGGCGTCGCCGGTGGAGAGCACCACGGGGAGCGCCCCCAGCGTGGCGCCGGCGAGGTGCCCCATCAGGTGGGCCGTCGCCGCGTTCACGCGCTCCTCCCCCACCTCCGCGTCGAGCTCGAGTGTGCGCTTCTCCACGACCCCGTTCGACAGCACCGCCACCGCCAGCACGACCCGCCCGCTCAGGGCCACCAGCTGCACGGAGCGGATCGTGGCGGCCTCGTGGGGCGGCCCGACCACGACCGCGGCGTAGTCGGTCAGGCTGGACAGGAGCCGGCTGGTGTCGTGCAGCATCTGCTCCAGCTCACCGTGGGCCGCGGCGAAGAAGTGCCGCACCTGCTGGGCCTGGCCACGCTCCAGCGCCGTGGGCGCGGTCAGGTGGTCGACGAACCAGCGGTAGCCCTTGTCGGTGGGCACCCGACCGGCGCTGGTGTGCGGCTGGCGGAGGTAGCCCTCCTGCTCGAGGGCCACCATCTCGTTGCGCACGGTCGCCGAGGAGACGGGCAACGCGGACGCGCGCAACACGTGGCTCGACCCGACCGGGACGGCCGTCTCGATGTACTCCTCCACGACGGCTCGGAGGATGGCCGCCTTGCGATCGTCGAGCATCGCTGCCTGTGTCGGTGGGAGAGGCGAGGGGTGGGCGGAGCGAGCGCTCCCGCTCACGCCGATGATATCGACCCGTGCTGGCGCGGCCCCGGTCAGCCCCGGAGAGCGGGCACTCGTGGCCGGCACTCAGCTCGCGCCGTGCTCGCCCCGCCCGATGAGCGGCAGCACCGCGGCCTCGCCCGCAGCCTGCTCCCCCACGGCGACGGCCTGCTCCAGCGCGTCGACGGTGCCCTCCAGCCGGCCGACCAGGCTGGCCAGGCCCTCTGCCCGTCCGTCGAGGGCGTCGCGCAGCGCGCGGCCGAGCGCGGCCCCGAGCCGCTGCGGCAGCAGCTCGGTGAGCTCGGCCATGCGCTCCTCGACGGCGTCGTCACGAGTGCCGGTCGCCGCCTCGGCGAGCCGCTCCTCGCTCGGCAGCCGTCCGGCCAGCTGGGCCAGCTCATCTGCCTGCCGCGCCACCTCCCCCCGCAGGGCGCGGATCTCCTCCACCAGCATGGCGAGCAGCTCGTCGCTCAGCCCCCGGACGCCCGCGTCGGCCGGGAGGGCGCCGGGACCCTGACCCTGCCCTCGCGACGGGCCGGTCCCCGGCCGGGGACCCGCGCCGGCGCTCGTCCCCAACCCGCTGCCCACCGCACCGGTGCGGGTGGTCGGCGTGGCCCGCGCCGGGGCGGTCCGGCGCCCCGCGAGCACCACCGGCTGCGGGCCGCGCTCCCACACGTCGGGGCAACCGCGAAAGCGCCCGGTGCAGACGGTGCCGCAGGTCGCGCACGAGCACGCGCCGACGCCGGGCACCATGGCCTCGCCGCACCCCGCACAGATCTCCACGCCGAACTCGTGGCACCAACCCACGCCTCCACCGTACCGGGTCCGGATCGAACGCCCAGATGAGCCGTTCGGCCCCTTCCCCGCGAGCCGGCCCTGGCCTAGCGTGCTCGTCACCCGGGCGGAGCGCCGGAAGGTCGACGTGGGGCGGGTGCACCAGCCTCGTCGACCCCGCAGGAGCCCCGATGCCCGAGCTGCTCACTCGCCGGCCCGGCCGCACCCCGCCGGCCGGTTGCCCGCTCGCCACGGTGGGCGAGGCCCTCGAGCACCTCCGCCGAGCCGCCGGGGTCCGCAGCGCGCTGGTGGTGGTGGGCGACGGGCAGGACCGCCAGGTGGTCACCGCCGGGCGGCGACCGCTGGCACCCGGCTGGGAACGTCGGACCGCGTGCGCGGCCGGGCCGGGCGTCCACACCGATCCCCCCCGCCCCGACCTCGGCCCGGAGCTCGAACAGCTCCATCGCCTGGCCGCGACCTCCCTCCGGCGGGCCCTCGTCGAGGCGGCCGCGGGCACCGACCCGTTGACCGGGCTCCTCACCCGACGGGCCCTCGTGGCGCACGTCGCCGCCCGGATGTCGGCACCGACCCCGGCGTTCACGCTCACGATCATCGACCCGGCCCCGCCCGTGCCCCTCGACGAGCCCGCTCCGGCCGAGGTCCGAGACGAGCTGGTGCGCCGGGCGGCCGGCCTCCTCCGCCGGCACGCGCGCCCGGACGACGTCGTGGGCCGGGCCGACGGCCAACGCCTGGCTCTGGTGCAGACGACCCCCGATCCCGATCTCGCCTCCTCCCGCGCCCTCACCGAGCGGCTGCGGGGGATCACCGCGGCCCCGCCCGGGGCGCCCTGGCCGGTCAGCGGCGTGGCCCGCTGGCCCGCTGAGGCGTCCACGCCCGGCGAGCTGTGGGCGGTGGCAACCGAGCGCCTGGAGCGGGCCCGCCGTGTCTGACATCGGCGCGACCTGGTGGCTCGACGCGCTCGACGCACGGCTCCGCGCTGTGCCCGGCGTGGTCGCCGTCGGGGCCGAGGACCGCCCTTCCGGGCTGGTCGTGCAGGTGCTGGTACGGGCCGACACACCGTCGGCCCGCCGCACGGTGCGCCAGCTGGCGGCCGGACGTGGCCCTCTGGTCCTCGAGGTGATCGTCGCCGCCACCGGCTGACCGGACCCGCCGGACGCCACCCGCCACCGGGCGCCACCACGCAGCGTGTACGTTGGCTCGACGCGCTGCGGGTGGCGGGTCGCCCGCGGGCGCGGACCCGGCCGTTCCACCCCCCAGGGCCGGGCGCCGCGAGAGGAGCGGGATGCTGCCGCAGAACGACACGACGGAACTGGAGCTCCGCGACTACCTCGTGGTGCTCCGCCGTCGGAAGTGGACGGTCATCGGAGCCACCGTCCTGGTGGTCGCGGCCACCCTGCTCGTGTCGTTCCTCCAGACGCCGGTGTACCAGGCGAGCGCGACCGTGCTGGTGCAGGCACGGAGCTCGGCGTCGGTCGTCGGCGTCGGCAACGACGCCACCAACACCGGACGCGACAACGCGGCGGCGCTCGCCAACGACGTCGAGCTGATCAGGAGCCAGGTCGTCCGTCAGGCGGTCGCCGAGAAGCTGGGCGGGCCGGCCACGGTGTCGGTGAGCACCGTGGGCGACGCCGCGGCCATCAAGTTCACGGCCGAGAGCACCGACCCCGAGGAAGCGGCGACGATCGCCAACACCTACGCCGAGACCTACATCGAGATCCGGCGCAAGAACGCCATCGACGACTACCTGGCCACTGCGGGCGTGATCCAGGAGCGCGTCAACGAGCTCCAGGTGCAGATCAACGACCTTGCCAGCCAGGGCGCCGACATCGCCCAGATCCAGCCGCTCATCTCCCAGCAGGAGCTCTACAAGGGCCAGCTCGACCAGCTCCAGGTGGCCGCCGACCTCATCGCCACGGGTGGCGCTCGGGTCATCACCGAGGCCACCCCGCCCAGCTCCCCGGTGCGCCCCACCCCCGAGCGCAACGCCGTCGTCGCCCTCGTCGTGGGACTCATCTTCGGCGTCGGCCTTGCCTTCCTGTTCGAGTACCTCGACGACACCATCAAGTCGAAGGACGACCTCGAGCGGGCCACCGGTGGGGTGCCCACGCTCGGCATCATCCCGTCGGTCGCCGGGTGGAAGGACCGCGAGACCCCACAGGTGGTCACCGTGCTCGAACCCCGCGGCCAAGCCGCGGAGACCTACCGACTCCTGCGCACCTCGGTGCAGTTCCTCGGCCTCGAGCGACCCATCCGCACCCTCCAGATCACGAGCGCCCGGGCCGGCGAGGGGAAGACCACCACCGTGGCCAACCTGGCCGTGGCCCTCTCGAGGGCCGGTCAGCGCGTCGCCATGGTCGACTGCGACCTCCGCCGCCCTCGGGTGCACGAGTTCTTCGGCCTCGCCAACGACACGGGCTTCACCACGGTGCTGCTGGGTGACACGCCGCTGTCGTCCGCGCTGCTCGAGGTGCCCGGCGAGGACCGCCTCCTCCTGCTCCCCTCCGGCGCGACGCCGCCGAACCCCTCCGAGCTGCTGTCGACGCGGCGGACGGCCGAGGTGCTCGAGGGGCTCACCGGCATGGCCGACGTGGTGCTGATCGACTCGCCGCCGCTGCTCCCCGTCACCGACGGGCTCGTGCTGTCCGCCTCGGTCGACGCCACCCTCCTGGTCGTCACCGCGGGTCGCACCACCAAGAAGCAGGCCCACCGGGCGGTGGAGCTGCTGCGCCAGGTCGACGCCCCGCTCATCGGCTCCGTGCTCAACGGCGTCACCTCGCAGCTCGGCGATGCCTACGGCTACGGCTACGGCTACGGCTACCGGTACGGCTACGGCTACGGCTCTGCGTACGGGCCAGCCGAGGGCAAGAAGCGCCGCCGGCGTGGCCGCAGGTCCGCCGAGACGGCCGCCGAGCCGAGCGTGCAGCCGCTCCCGGTCGAGCCTCCGGTCGACCAGCGGGCCTGAGCCCGCCGGCTCACCGCCGCCCGCCCCGGCCCCTCACCTCCTCGTACCGCCGGAGGGCCTCGACGCGCTCCTCGGCGTGGTCGACGATCGGTGGTGGATAGCCGAGGGGCGGTCCTCCCCGGCGGGCCCAGGGTTCGTGGAGCTCGGCGTCGGCGAGGCCCCCGAGCTCGGGCAGGTACCGGCGCAGGTAGGTCCCGTCGGGGTCGAATCGCTTCGACTGGGTGACCGGGTTGAAGACCCGGTGGTAGGGAGCCGCGTCGGTGCCGGTGCCGGCCACCCACTGCCACCCGTGGTTGTTCGAGGCCAGGTCGGCGTCGAGCAGCCAGGCGAGGAAGTGTCGGGCACCCCACTGCCACGCCAGGTGCAGGTCCTTCACCAGGAAGCTGGCGGCGACCATCCGCACCCGGTTGTGCATCCACCCCTCGGCGTGGAGCTGGCGCATCCCCGCGTCCACGAGCGGGTAGCCCGTCCGCCCCTCCGCCCACGCCTCGAAGTGCTCGGCCGCAGCGGCGCCGGTGTCGACCTGGATCGCACCCGGGCCCGCCTGGAGGGGCGCCCAGGCCGAGTCGGGTCGCCGGGCGAGCACGTCGGCGTAGAACTCGCGCCAGCACAGCTCCGACTCGAACACCCGGTCGCCGGGCCGGTCGCGGAGCCGGTGCAGGATCTGGCGGGGGTGCAGGCAGCCCGTCTTGAGGTACGGCGACAGGCGGGACGTGCCCTCCACGCCGGGCAGGTTGCGCCGCTCGTCGTAGCCGGCCACGCCGTCGTCGAGGAAGGCGTCCAGCCGGGCGAGGGCTGCCTCCTCCCCCGGCGGTGGCAACGGCACGGGCGACCCGAGGCCGGGCAGCCCGTCCGAGGCCACTCCCTCCGCCCACGGGACACCGACGGGTGCCGGGGTCGGCGACGCCCAGCCCTGGGCGCGCCACGCCCGGGAGAACGGGGTGAACACCCGGTACGGCCTCCCGTCGCCGGTGAGCAGGGTGCCCGGCGGGACGGCGTAGGGCGAGCCGGTCCCCACGAGGGCCCGGCCGTCGGCGACCAGGGCAGCCTCGACCGCGGCGTCGCGGCGGGCGCCCCACGGCGACGGGTCGTCGGCCACGTGCACCTCGGTGGCCCCGACGTCGCGGGCGAGCCCGACGACCTCGACGACCGGATCGCCCCGTCGCACCACGAGCCGGCCGCCGAGGGCGGCGTCGAGGGCGGCCGCGCAGGCGATGGTCCAGGCGGCCCGGGGCTGGCCGGCGCACGCCGACAGCACGGCGCCGTCGGCGACGAAGAGCGGCACCACCCGGGTCGCGCCGCGGACCGCGGTGACGAGGGCCGGGTTGTCGGCCAGCCGCAGGTCGCGGCGGAACCAGACGACGGTGGTGCGCACGGGGCTAGTCGAGCCGGAGCGCGGAGATGAACGCCTCCTGCGGCACTTCCACGCGCCCGATGTTCTTCATCCGCTTCTTGCCCTCCTTCTGCTTCTCGAGGAGCTTGCGCTTGCGGGTGATGTCCCCGCCGTAGCACTTGGCCAGCACGTCCTTGCGCTTGGCCTTCACTGTCTCGCGGGCGATGATCCGCCCGCCGATGGCGGCCTGGATGGGCACGTCGAACAGCTGCCGAGGGATGAGCTCGCGGAGCTTCTCGCTCATCCGCCTCCCGTAGTCGTACGCCCTGTCCTTGTGCACGATGGTGCTGAAGGCGTCGACGGGCACGCTGTTGAGCAGGATGTCCACCTTCACCAGGTTCGCCCGCTCGTAGCCGGCCGGCTCGTAGTCGAGGCTGGCGTACCCCTGTGTGCGGCTCTTCAGCTGGTCGAAGAAGTCGACGACCACCTCGGCGAGGGGGATGCGGTAGACCAGCTCGACCCGTTCGGGCGACAGGTACTCCATCTTGGTCATGTCGCCCCTGCGCTGCTGGCAGAGCTCCATCACCGGGCCCGTGTAGGTGGTGGGGGTGAGGATCGTGGCCCGCAGCATCGGCTCCTCGATGGCGTCGACCTCCGACGGGGCCGGGAGGTCGCTCGGGTTGTCGACCTCGACCAGCTCGCCCTTGGTGGTGTGCACGAGGTACTCGACCGAGGGCGACGTGGCGATGAGGGCCAGGTCGAACTCGCGCTCGAGGCGTTCGCGCACGATCTCCATGTGGAGCAGACCGAGGAAGCCGCACCGGAAGCCGAAGCCCAGCGCGCCCGACGTCTCGGGCTGGTACGTGACGCTGGCGTCGTTCAGGCGGAGCTTCTCCAGGGCGTCGCGGAGGTTGGCGAAGTCGTCCCCCTCGATCGGGAAGAGCCCGCAGAACACCATGGGCTTGGGGTCGCGGTACCCCGGCAGGGCTTCGGGCGCGGGGTGCGCCGCCAGGGTGACGGTCTCGCCCACCCGGGCCTCGCCCACGTCCTTGATGCCGGCGATGAGGTAGCCGACCTCGCCCGGGCCCAGGGAGACCACCGGATCGGGGTGGGGGCGCCGGACGCCCACCTCGTCGGCGTCGTGGGTGGCGGCCGCCTGCATGAACCGCAGGCGGCTGCCGGTGGCCAGCACCCCGTTGACCACGCGCAGCGAGCTGATCACACCCCGGTACTGGTCGAACACCGAATCGAAGATGAGGGCCTGCAGCGGGGCGTCCGGGTCGCCGGAGGGAGGCGGGATCCGCTCGACGACCGCGTCCAGCAGCTCGGGCACGCCGGCCCCCGTCTTGGCGCTGATCCGCAGGATCTCGTCGGCCGGCAGGCCCAGCACCTTCTCGATCTCGGCCGCGTACCGGTCGGGCTCGGCCGCGGGCAGGTCGATCTTGTTCAGAGCCGCCACGATCTCGAGGTCGTGCTCGAGGGCCAGGTAGCAGTTGGCGAGCGTCTGGGCCTCGATCCCCTGCGCGGCGTCGACCACCAGCACCACGCCCTCGCAGGCGGCCAGCGACCGGGACACCTCGTAGCCGAAGTCGACGTGGCCCGGCGTGTCGATGAGGTGCAGGACGTGCTCGCCCCAGTGCACCCGCACGTTCTGGGCCTTGATGGTGATGCCCCGCTCGCGCTCGAGGTCCATCGAGTCGAGGTACTGCTCGCGCATCTCCCGGGCGTCCACCGCGCCGGTGAGCTCGAGGATCCGGTCCGAGAGCGTCGACTTGCCGTGGTCGATGTGGGCGATGATCGAGAAGTTGCGGATGCGGGCCAGGTCCATCGCTCGTCCGACGCTACCAAGCCCCCCGCGCCGTGCAGCCGCCGCCTGCTTGGGAGCGGGCAGCCGGCTCTGCTAGCCTCTCCCGGTCCCCCTGAGATCGCCGAGGACGAGTCGCGCCGTGGCCAACATCAAGAGCCAGATCAAGCGGAACCGCCAGAACGAGGCGCGCCGGCTGCGCAACAAGGCCGTGCGCTCCGAGCTGAAGACCCGCCTGAGGACCGCTGTCCGGGCCGCCGAGCGGGGCGACGGCGCCGACGAGGCGCTCCGCCTGGCCGTGAAGCGGCTCGACAAGGCCGCCGCGAGCGGCGTGATCCACAAGAACCAGGCTGCCCGCCGCAAGTCGCGGCTGATGAAGCGCCTGGCTGCGCTCAGCTCCTAGCCCGCCCCCGCTCGGCGGCGAGCCGGCTGAGCCGGGCCACGAGCACCTCGAGCACGAGCGACCCGCTCACGTCGTCGGGCCACCCCGTGCCGCCCCGCAGGTCGACGTCGGCTCGTGCCAGCAACTGCACTGCCCGCGCGATCCCGTCGCGGCCGATGCGGCGCAGCTGCCGGTACGCCTTCTTCTCCGGGAACGACGCCAGCTCACGTTCGCTGGTGGCCACCCCGTCGAGGCGGAGCATCCGCCGGTGGTGGCCGACCAGCACCGCCAGGATCTGCAGCGGGTGGCGGCCGGCGGCCAGCATCCGCTCCAGGAGGGCGAGAGCGGCCGTCCGGTCGCCGGCGTCGATGGCGTCGGTCAGGTCCCACGGCAGCACGTCGCCGGCGCCGCCCAGGAAGGGCGCCACGTCGTCCGCGACGAGGCTGGCACCGGGCCCGTAGGTCGACCGAAGGCCCTCGAGCAGCGGCTCCAGCCGCCCCAGATCCTCTCCCAGGTGGGCGAGCACGGCCGAACGGGCCGCCGCGTCGAGCCGCACGTCGCCGGGGCCGAGCTGCGAGCGGAACCAGCCGTCACGGTCCTTCGGGCGGGGCGGGCTGGTGTCGACGGTGCGGCCGCCGACCCGCTTCATGGCGTCGCCGAGCGCCTTGGGCACCCTCCCCGACGGCCACTCGAGCACCAGCACGGTGGTGCCGAGGGGCGCCGCCAGGTACTCGAGCAGCGGCGCCGAGCCACCGGGCCCTAGCCCGTCGCCCTCCTGAGGGCCGTCCGCACCGGACGACTCGACACCGGGCTCGGTGTCGTCGTCGGGTTCGCCGGGGGCCGAGGGATCCCGGCCGAGGAGACGGCTCGCGCCCCACACGACCACCACGCGACGGTCGTCCAGGAACGGCGGGGTCGACGCGGCCGCCGCCACCGCGCCGAGGTCGACGTCGTCACCCGAGAACTCGGTGAGGGCCATCGTGCGGTCGCGATCGCCCACGAGCTCCCCGATGGCCGAGCGCACGGCCTGGGCCAGCACGACCGGGTCGCCGCCCCGCACCAGCAGGATCGGCGGCGGGTCGTCGCCCAGTGCCGGCATGCCCGCCTCGGCGGCCCGTGGGCTCATCGACGCTCGAGCACGGCGGCGAGCACGTCGGCCACCCGGCGGGCGGCCCGCACGTCGTGGACGCGCAGCACCCGACAGCCCCGGCCGATGCCGAGGGCGTGAGCGGCGATGGTGGCCTCGCGGCGCTCGTCGATGGCGAGCCCCAGCACCTCCCCGAGGAAGCGCTTGTTGGACGCGGACAGCAGCAACGGATAGCCCAGGTCGGCGAGGTGGCCGGAGGCCCGGAGGAGCTCCAACGACTGGGCCGGCGCCTTCCCCAGGTCGAGGCCGGCATCGACCACGATGCGCTCCCGGGGGATGCCGACGGCCTCGGCGCGAGCGGCGCGGTCGGCGAGGAAGCCGCGCACCTCGCCCACCAGGTTCTCGTACCGGGGGTCGGGGTCGGCCACTCGGGGACGGAGCCGGATGTGCGTGGCCACGACCGACGCGCCGGCCGCGGCCGCCACCCCCAGGTAGTCGGGGTCGGCGAACCCGCTGATGTCGTTGCCCAGCGACGCCCCGGCGGCGAAGGCCTCGCGAGCCACCGACGCCCGCCACGTGTCGACCGACAGCGGCACGTCGAAGCGTGCGCGCAAGGCTTCGACTGCGGGGATCACGCGCTCGAGCTCCTCCGCCTCGGTCACCTCGGGGCCGGGGCCGGCCTTCACCCCTCCGACGTCGAGCAGATCGGCGCCCTGGGCCACCTGGTCGTCGGCTTGGCGCAGGAACGCGTCGAACGCCCACGTGCGGCCCTGGTCGTAGAAGGAGTCCGGGGTGCGATTCAGGATCCCCATCACCACCGCCCGGTGGGAGACGTCGAAGGTGGTGGACCCGAGGACGAGGAGCACTCGCCGAACCTACCGTGCGCCCGGGCGGTGATCGGGCGGTGCCGCTGCGGGTGGCCACGAGCGACACCTCGACGTCGAGCCGGGGCGACACCGCCGCCACCCGGACCCGCACGCCCCCCACCGTGAACGTGGCCCCCGGCGGCGGCGCCACCGACCCGGTCACCCACCCGGCCGGGGCCAGGACCAGCCTCGGGCGGAGCCGGCGCAGGACCGGGTCGGCCGCCTCCGCGGCCTGCACCCCGCCCGAGGGGATCACGAGCACGTCGACCTGGTCGACGTGCAGCCGGCGCAGCGCGGCGAGCAGCCGGCCCGGGCTCGGTCGCTCGAGCACGAGGACCGACGCCGCGCGCCCCCGGAGGCCGGCCGCTCGCCACAGCACGCCGCCCCCGTCGATCGGCAGCCCGTCGGCGACCCCCGGAGGGCCGCCGGAGGCGGGCACCAGCACGGCCACCAGGGCTCCGGCCGCCAGCAGGCCGGCGACCCGCCGGCTTCGCCGCCACCCGACCAGCGCGCTCGCCGCCAGCAGGCCGGCCAGCAGCAGGTCAGGGCCGCCCAGCTCACCCAGCCCCAACCTGGCCGTCCACGCTGCGACCCCGGCGATCCACCCGGCCAGCAGGAGCGACGGCACCTGGATGAGGGAGGCGGCGCGGCCGCCCAGCATCCCGGCCGCGAGGCCAGCGGTGAGCCCCCACACCATCAGCGGCCCGGCCGCCGGCACGGCCAGCAGGTTGGCGGGGACCGTGGCGGCCGGGACACCCCCGAACACCGGGACGAGGACCGGCGCGGTGCCAGCCTGGGCCGCGAGGGTGGTGGACAGCGGCGCGGCCAGCCACCGCGGACCCGGGAGGCGTCGGGCCAGCGGACCGCTGAGCGCCAGGATGCCCGCGCTGGCCCCCACCGAGAGCTGGAAGCCCACCGACCGGACGAGGAACGGGTCGACGAGCACCAGGGTCGCGACTGCCAGGGCCAGCAGCCGGCCACCCGACGCCGGGCGCCCCAACCCGGCGGCGGTCGCGGCCAGACCCGCCATCACCGCCGCCCGCAGCACCGACGGCTCGAAGCGGGTGACGAGCGCGAAGAAGGCGACCAGCCCGACGGTGAACGCCCAGCGCCCGCGCAGGCCCAGCCGGGCCCGCACCGGGCCGGCGGCGGCGAGCACGAAGGCCACGTTCTGGCCGGACACGGCCAGCAGGTGCGTGAGCCCGGTCGCCCTGAAGTCGTCGGCCAGGTCGACGGGCTGGCGGCGGTCGTCGCCGAGCACGACGCCCAGGAAGAGACCCTCGAGCCGATCCGGCAGGCCGGCCGCGCCTCGACCCAGCAGGCGCCGGATGCCGTTGGCGAGCCGGCTGACGGGGTCACCCGGCCACCACGGCCCCGCGGCCTCCACCTCCAGCTGGGCCGACACGTGGCCCCGGGCCAGGCGGGACCGGACGGCGTCGGGAGGGGGCCGGAGGCGTCCGCGGAGCTCGATGCGCTCGCCCGCCAGGCGATCGTCGAGCCGGCCGGCCGCGCTGCCCCGCGCCCACGCCTCGACGCGGCGACCTCCAACCCGCACGACGACCCGGACCGCGCCGGCCACGGGCTCGGGATCGGAGAGCAGGGTCACGGTGCCCGCGAAGGCCCGGGGCTCGGGTGGCGCCAGCCCGGCCCACGCCCGAGCGGCCAGGCCCGACGCGAGTAGCGCCACCGCCACGCAGAGCACGGCCGGGCGGCGCAGGCAGAGCGCGCCGAGCGCGGCAGCGGCCACGGCCGCCACCGGGACGCCCCTGGGGACGAGGGCCCCGGCCGCCGCGGCCAGCGCCAGCACGATCGCCCAGCCGTCGCTCATCTCCTGTCCCCGGCCTCGACAGAGGATCCCGAACTCGGTAAAGTTGCTTCGCAAGAAGGGGAGTACCCCCATGCGACGTCACCGTCACCACGGCTCTGTCCCGGTGCGTCGGCCCCCCGGGGTGGGAGAGACCTTCCGGAACCCGTCCACGTCCCGGAAGGAACCCCGTGCTCCAGACCGAGCTCCGCTACCTCCAGACCCGACGATGCGCTCCGTCGGTCTCGATCCTGCTGCCGACGACCCGACGCCAGCCGCTCGGCCCAGCCGGGCGGGCCCGGCTCAACGGCCTGATGGCCAGCGCGCACACCCGCCTGCAGGCCGAGACCGACGACGACGTGGCCCGGCTGATCGTGTCCGAGCTCCACCGGCTGGCCGCCGAGCTCGGCGACGAGCCACTGGGCGAGGGCTTGGCCCTGTTCGCCAGCCCGGAGCTGGCCCGCACCGTGGTGCTCGACGTCCCCGTGCGGGAGCGGGTGGTGGTCGACGACACCTTCGCCACCCGCGACCTGGTGGTCGATCTGTCGCGACGCGTGAGGTATGCGCTCGTGACCGTGAGCGAGCGCCAGGTGCGGGTGTTCGAGGGCGACCGCGACCGCCTGACCCCCATGGACGTGGGCGACGCGACGGCCCCGGACCCCGACCGGCGCGCCACCGGCAGTGGGCCCGAGCAGAGGTGGCGCCGCAGCGCAGCGACAGTGCGCGACGCCCTCTCGGACGATCCCCTGCCCGTGGTGTTGGCCGGAGTGGACCGGGCCACGGCGGCGTTCCGGGCAGCGCTCGGCGATGCCGCGCTCGTCATCGGCACGCTCCGCGGCAACCACGACCGCACGCCGTGGACGAAGCTGGTCCAGTCGGCCTGGCCACTGGTGGAGGCCCACATGGCCGAGCTGCAGGCCGCCGCGCTCCGCGAGCTCGAAGCGGCGAGGGGCTCCGGACTGGTGGCCTCCGGCCTGGTGGAGGCCTGGCGGCACGCTCTCGCGGGCCGGGGTGCCTTGGTGCTGGTGGAGCGGGGCTTCGCGCCGCCGGCCCGTCACGACCATGCCGGCGATCTGGAGCTCAGCGACGACCCTGAGGAGCCCGGGGCGATCGACGACGCCGCCGACGAGCTGGTGGAGGCGGTGCTCACCCGCGGCGGTAGGGTCGCCTTCGTCGACGACGGTGCGCTGGCCGGCGACGGGCGGGTGGCTCTCGCCCTCCGCTATCGCCCCTGAGCCGGCGGGGCCGGTCACACCGTCACCAGGTCGCGCAGACCCTCGAGCCGGGCCGGGCCAATGCCCCGCACGTCGAGGAGCTGCTCCACCGCCCGGAACGGGCCGTGCGCCTCGCGGTGGGCGACGATGGCAGCCGCGGTGGCCGGACCCACCCCGGGGAGCGCGTCGAGCTCCACGACCGAGGCCTCGTTGAGGTTCACCGGCGCGGCCGGCGGACCGGGCGTGGCGGCACCGGCCGGCGAGGCGGCGGGCACCGCGGGCTCGCCCACCCGTGGCACGTGCACGCGCTCCCCGTCGGCGAGCGCCGCGGCCAGCAGCACCCGGTCGGGATCGGCGTCGGCCGCCAGACCCCCGGCGGCGTCGATGAGGTCGACCACGCGGGCGCCGGCAGGTAGCCGGTAGACGCCGGGCCGGGCCACCGCGCCGGCCGCTTGCACGACGAGATCCTCCGGGACCGCCGTGGTGGCCGCGCCGGGCCCCTCGGCCACGCCCTCGCCACCGGCACCGGCACCGGCGTCGACGGCCGACGGGAGGCGCAGCTCGGGCGCCGGCGCCTGCGGCCGGGCGAGCCACACCGCGATGGCCACGCCCAGACCGGCCACGAGCAGTGCCACCGCGACGAGGACCCGGGCCGGAAGCTCGCGCAGGGTGGCGAGCACCGTGAGCGCACCCCCGCCCGGCCCGGCCGCCGAGGTGAGGAGGGGGGCGGTCGCCCCCGTTGCCGGTCGGGCGAGGTCGGGGCCCTGGCGGGCCTGCTCGTCGGGCACGGGCGCGCTCCTCTCCGGTGGAGCTGATCCGGAGGGGAAGCAGGCCCCCGGCGGGGCCCGGGCGGCCGAGGCATCGTACCCGGCACGCCACACCCTGATGCCGCGATTACCTCCGAGACCGCCTCGTGGGTTCGGCGTCGGCGAGAACACCTGGGGGGGTTCGCGTTCTCTGGCCGATCGACCACCCTGGCGGTGGCGAACCGGCCGCAGAACGCTCGGCCGCCCCGGCCGAACCCCGGCCGCTCAGCCGCGCGCCGTCACCGGCCCGGCCGCCGGGCCCGCCACTCGGCCTCCACCTCGAGCGGGATCCGCCGGTACGCGGCCCAGTGGGGATAGCCCCGCAGCCGCCAGCGCGCGTAGGCGCCCAGGTAGCGGCGGAGGAAGCCGAGCACGCCGTGACGCCGCCACTGGTCGACGTGCACCCGCTCGTGCGCGAGGAGCCGGCTGTCCGCGGCGGCCCGCCGCCGCACACACACGAGCGGCCCGACGGTGATGGCAGCCGCGCCGCCGGGCACCGGGCCACCGACCCAGAGCCACCAGCCGTCGCGTCGCTCGAGGGCCATCGCCCCGACCCGACCCGGCCCCGGCCCGGCCCGGCCCTAGAACAGCCTGGCGGTCAGGGCCTTGCGGTACTGCATCGTCCGCGGATCGTCGGAGCCCATCACCTCGAGCAGGTCGACGAACTCCTGGCGGGCCTCCTCGTCGCCCTTGACCCTGTCGAGCAGGGAGGCGAGGCGGCTCTCGATGTCGTCGGGATCGCCGTTGGCCTCGTCGCCGAGGCGGGCGAGGGCGGCCACTCGCCGGGTCTCGGCCGACTCGGGGACGCGGGCGAGCAGCTGCAGCGCCTCATCGCCCTGGCCTGCGGCCACCAGCAGCTCGGCCAGGGCCACGACAGCCGCCTCGTTGTCCGGATCGAGCTCCAGCGCCCGGCGGAGCGAGACCTCGTCACCGGCCCGGATCAGCTTCGTCACCTCGGTCTCCTCCTCGGTGGGGAGCAGGCCGTCGATGAAGTCACGCACCGCCGGCTCGCCCTGGGCCCCGATGAACCCGTCGACCACCTTGCGGTCGTGCACGGCGTACACCGCCGGGATCGACTGCACCTGGAACGCGGCCGCCACCTGGGGGTTGTCGTCGACGTTCACCTTGGCCAGCACCACGCGGCCCTGCTGCTCTCCCACAGCCGACTCGAGGATCGGCCCGAGGACCTTGCAGGGCCCGCACCACGGCGCCCACAGGTCGACGACCACCGGCACGTCGACCGACCGGTCGAGCACGTCGCGCTCGAAGGTGGCATCGGTGACGTCGATCGACATGGTCCCTCCTGGGTCTCGGTCCCTGGTCGGTCAGGGTATCGGCCCCTGTAGGGTTGGCCTCCGGGCGTCGGCACGCAGCGGTCGCGAAACGCAGCGGCCGCGACACGGAGCGGGGACACGGAGCGGGGACATGGTGCGCCACGAGCAGGTCGAGGGCGTCGAGGAGCCCAGGGTGACGGCATGGTTCGAGGACCACGTCCCCGGCGTGCGGCCGCCCCTGCGGTTCTCCCTCATTGCCGGAGGGCACTCCAACCTGACCTTCCGGGTCGACGACGCGGCCGGTGCGCGCTACGTGCTCCGCCGCCCCCCGCTGGGCGAGGTGCTCGCCACCGCGCACGACATGGCCCGCGAGCACCGGATCATCTCGGCCCTCGGCCCCACCGAGGTCCCCGTCGCGCCGGCGCTCGGCCTGTGCGACGACCCGGCCGTCAACGGGGCGCCCTTCTACGTGATGGGCTACGTCGACGGCCACGTGCTCCGCACCGCGGAGCAGGCGCGGGCCGCGCTCGACCTCGAGGGGCGTCGTCACGCCGGCGCCTCGGTCGTCGACGTGCTGGCCACGATCCACGCCCTCGACCCCGACGCCGTCGGGCTCGGCGACCTCGGCCGCAAGGACGGCTACATCGAGCGCCAGCTCAAACGGTGGCACGGGCAGTGGACCAAGTCGAAGACCCGCGACTACCCGCTCGTCGACGAGGTCTACGACGAGCTGGCCCGGCGCGTCCCGGCGCAGGGCCCGGCCACCATCGTCCACGGCGACTACCGGCTCGACAACTGCATGCTGGGCCCGAACGGTGACGGTGATCGCGGTCCTCGACTGGGAGATCTGCACCCTGGGCGACCCGCTCGCCGACGTGGGGCTGCTCATCGTGTACTGGGGCGAGCCCGGCGACGAGGCCGCCGTCGCCGGAGCCACCGGCGTGGAGGGCTTCCCTGGCCGCGCCCAGCTGCTCGAGCGCTACGCCGAGCGCTCCGGCCGCGACCTGTCCCAGATCGACTACTACGTCGCCTTCGGCCACTGGAAGCTCGCCTGCATCGTCGAGGGCGTCTACGCCCGGTACGCGTCCGGATCGCTGGGACAGGGCCGCGACGGCTGGGAGCGCTTCGGTGCCATCGTCGAGCACTCGGCTCGGGCTGCGGCCGCTGCGGTCGAGCGACTCGGCTGAGACGGGCCTGCGTGAGCGACCTCTTCGAGCTCCACGCCCGCCCGGCGCTGGACCGGCCGGTGCTCGTGCTCGCCCTCGAGGGCTGGATCGACGCCGGGTTCGCGGCAGCATCGGCCGCCAGCGCCGTCGTCGAGCAGCTCGACACCACCGTGGTCGCCACCTTCGACCCCGATCGGTTCATCGACTACCGCGCCCGCCGGCCGGTGATGCACCTCGTCGACGGCGTGAACACCGGTCTGACGTGGTCCACGATCGAGCTCCGGGCCGCCTCCGACCCGTCTGGCCACGACCTCCTGCTGCTCGTGGGCGCCGAGCCGGACCACGCGTGGCATGCCTTCACCGAGGCCGCCGTCGGGCTGGCCGTGGAGCTGGGGGCCCGTCTCGCCCTCGGGCTCGGCGCCTACCCGGCGGCCGTCCCCCACACCCGGCCTTCGCTGCTCGTGGCCACGGCGACCGGCAGCGATCTCGCCCACCAGATCGGGTACGTGCCCGGCCAGCTCGACGTGCCGGCCGGCATCGCCGCCGCGATCGAGCGGCACTGCGACGCCGTCGGGCTCCCTGCGGCCGGCCTCTGGGCCCAGGTGCCGCACTACGCCGCGGCCATGCCCTACCCCGCGGCCGCCGTCACGCTGGTCGAGGGCCTCGCCCGGGTCGGGGCCCTCGACCTCGACGCCTCGGCCCTGCGGGCGGCGGCTGCGTCGACCCGCGTGCGGATCGACCAGCTGGTTGCCGGCAGCGAGGAGCACCTGGCGCTGGTGCGGCAGCTCGAGTCGCAGTTCGACGCCCACGCCCCGGGGGTGAGCGGTCCGCCGGCGAGGATGCCTTCCGGCGACGAGCTGGCCGCCGAGCTCGAGCGCTTCCTGCGCGAGCAGGGAGGCGGCTGAGCGTCGGGCCCCCCGGTAAGGTCCCGGACCGACGACGAGGGAGGGCGAGCCGGTGAAGGTGGACGGGGGCATCGGGTTCGACTTGCGGGAAGCGGGCGCGACCGCCCGCGACGCCGAGGAGGCCGGCTACGACGGCATCTGGACCGCCGAGACCAGCCACGATCCCTTCTTCCCGCTGCTCCTCGCGGCCGAGCACACCGAGCGCCTGGAGGTGGGCACGAGCATCGCGGTCGCCTTCGCCCGCAACCCGATGACGCTGGCCAACATCGCCTACGACCTGCAGGCGTTCTCCGGCGGCCGCTTCATCCTCGGGCTGGGTTCCCAGATCAAGCCGCACATCACCAAGCGCTTCTCCATGCCCTGGTCCCAGCCGGCAGCACGCATGCGCGAGCTGATCCTCGCCATCCGAGCCATCTGGGACTGCTGGAACACCGGGTCCCCGCTCCAGTTCCGCGGCGACTTCTACACCCACACCCTCATGACGCCCTTCTTCAACCCGGGGCCCAACCCCCACGGCGATCCCGGGATCTTCCTCGCCGGTGTGGGCGAGCGGATGACAGAGGTGGCGGGCGAGGTGGCCGACGGCTTCATCTGCCACGGGTTCACCACCGAGGCCTACCTCCGCGAGGTCACGATCCCCGCCCTCGAGCGCGGCCTCGAGCGCGCCGGGCGCACGCGCGCCGGGTTCCAGGTCACGGGCCCCTCGTTCGTGGTCACCGGCACCACCGACGAGGAGCTGGCCGCCAACGCCCAGGCCACGCGCCAGCAGATCGCCTTCTACGGGTCGACGCCCGCCTACCGGGGCGTGCTCGAGCACCACGGCTGGGGTGACCTGCAGGACGAGCTGAACCTGCTGTCGAAGCAGGGGAGGTGGGTCGAGATGGCCGACCTCATCGACGACCAGATCCTCACCACCTTCGCGGTGGTCGGCGAGCCCGAGGAGATCGCGCCGGAGCTGCACGCCCGCTACGGCGACTGCGTCGATCGCATCAGCTTCTACGCCCCGTACCGGGCTGATCCCGAGCGATGGCGCGCGGTCCTCGACAGCCTGAAGGCGGCCTGAGGGGCGGCCCCGTGCGCACCGGAACGCCCGATCGGGCCACCTTCGACGCCGAGCGCTACGTGTCGCTCACCACCTACCGCCGCGACGGCACGCCGGTCGCCACCCCGGTGTGGTTCGCCATGGACGGCGGCGCCCTCGTCGTGCTCACCGATGCCTCGTCGGGCAAGGCCCGCCGGATCAGGGCGAACGCCACGGTGGTGGTGACGCCGTGTGACGCGCGGGGGAAGGTCCACGGCGACGCCTGGGCGGCGACGGCTCGCCGGCTGGAGCCCGCGGCCCACGCCCGGGTGCACCAGCTCCTGGCGCGCAAGTACGGCCTGGTCTTCAGGGCCTTCGTCGGCTGGATGGCGCTCGACCGGCGGTTGCGGCGTCGGCCGGCCCGCGAGGAGGCCCTGCTCGAGGTCTCCTTCGTGCCCGCCGAGGCCGGCCCGGCCGCGCAGGCCTGATCAGACGGGGACCAGCTCCGCGCCCAGGTACCGGGTGCGGCACAGGCTGCGCTGGAGCTTGCCGGAGCTGGTCTTCGGAAGTGTGCCCGGTTCCACCAGCACGACGTCGTGCGGGGGCACGCCCGTGACCTCCAGGACCCGGTGGTGCACGAACCTCCTGAGCAGGACCGGGTCGAGGGGGTCACCGCCGGGCGCTCTGGCTTCGGCCACCACCACCACCGTCTCCTTGCCCTTGCGGCCCTCCACGCCGAACGCGATCACGTTCCCGGCCCGAACCCCCTCCACGTTGGCCACGGCCCGCTCGATGTCCTCGGGGAACACGTTGCGGCCACCGACGATGATCACGTCCTTGATGCGGCCGCACAGCACCAGCTCCTCGCCCACGAGGTACGCCAGGTCACCGGTCTTCAGCCACTCGTCGTGGAAGCTCGCCGCGGTGGCGTCGGGCCTGCGGTAGTAGCCGGGCGTCACCGAGGTGCCCCGGATCTCCAGCTCGCCCACCTCTCGCTCGGCCAGCACCTGGCCGGTGCCCGGGTCGCACACCCGGATCTCCAGCCCCGGCACCGGCCGCCCCAGCAGCGGGATGCGCCGGGCGTTGCGAGCGTCGGCCGCCGTCTCCACCGCCCGATGCTCGGCCTCCAGCACCCGCCGGTCGATGGTGTCGACCACGAGCCCCCGGCCGGGCTCCGGGAAGGTGCCGGCGATGGCCAGCTCGGCCATGCCGAAGGCCGGGAACGCAGAGCCCGGCTGCAGCCCGAAGGGGGCTCCGGCGGCGAGGAAGGCCTCGACGGTGGCCGGGTCGACGGGCTCGGCGCCGTTGAGGGCGATCCGCAGGCTCGACAGGTCGAGGTCGTGGGCCCGCTTCAGCGCCCGGGCCGCCAGCACGTACGAGAAGTTGGGGCCGGCGGTGGCCGTGCCGCGGTAGGCGCTGATCCACTCCATCCAGCCACCGGGGTGGGCGAGGAAGTCCTGGGGAGCGGCCAGCACCAGGTCGGCGCCGCTCATCATCGACGTGCAGAGCAAGCCCACCAGCCCCATGTCGTGGTAGAGCGGCAGCCATGACACCAGGACGTCGACGTCGACGTCGAGGCCGGCCGCCCCGGCCAGGGCGTCGAGGTTGGCGCCGAGCACCCGTTCGGGGAGCATGACGCCCTTGGGCGCGCTGGTCGAGCCGCTCGTGAACTGCAGGATCGCCAGGCGTTCGAGGTCGTCGGCAGGGCGGACGTAGCGCTCGGCGCCCGACGTACCCGCCAGCACGTCACCGAGCTCCGCGAAGGGCGGATCGCCCGGTTCGGCCTCGATGAACGGCGCGAGCTGGCCGTCGACGAGCACGAGCGCGCAGTCGGCGCCCAGGATCCGGGCCCGGGTCTGGGCCACGAAGTCGTCGAGCGAGCCCATCCGCATGGGGAGCGGCAGCACGACCACGCACGCGCCCGCCAGCCACACGGCCTGGATGGCGGTGACCAGGTCGCGGCTGGTGGGGCCCAGGATGGCGACGTGGTCACCGGCGCCCACGCCGCGGGCCTGCAGGGCCGCGGCGGCGGCTCGAGCCTGCTCGTGGAGGCGGGCCCACTCGACGGGCACGTGGCCCTGCGGGGTGACGAAGACGATGCGGCCACCAGGGCGCTCGGTGGCCTGCTCGAGGCGCGACGCGATGCTCAGCACGAGGGCTCCGACCCCGGCCCGGAGACCGCCGTTACGCGATCGCGCCGGTTACCTGCGGGTAAGTTCCTCGGGACGCCCGCGCGGACTCGCCGACCTCAGACGACGAGGTTCACGAGCTTGGGCGGGCGGGCGATCACCGTCCGAGGGACGCGTCCCCCGAGGTGGGCCTGCACCTTCGCCGACGCCAGCGCGAGCCGCTCGGCCTCGGCCCCGTCCACGTCGGCGGGCACCTCGAGGCGATCGCGCAGCTTGCCGTTCACCTGCACCACCATCGTGACGGTGTCGACCGCGAGCATGGCCGGATCGGCCGTGGGCCAGGCCTCCTCGTGCACGTGCCCGCCCCGGCGCCGCTGCCACAGCTCGGCCGTGATGTGCGGGGTCATGGGCGCCATCAGCAGCAGCAGCTGGTCGACCGCGAAGGCCAGGGTGTCACGGCGGGCACCGGCCTCGGCCTGCGCGTACCGGTAGAGCTGGTTCACGTGCTCCATGCAGGCCGCCACGGCGGTGTTGTACGACCAGCGCTCGAACTCGTCGGTGACGCGGGCGACGAGCCGGTGGGCTGCCTTCTCGACGTCGACGTCGGCGCTGGTGGGCTCTCGGTCGGCCTGCACGCCCACCTCGCCACCGGCCAGCCGCCACAGGCGGTTGAGGAAGCGGGCGCACCCCTCGATGCCGGCGTCGTCCCAGTCGACGTCGTCGGACGGCGGCCCCACGAACAGGTGGAAGAGCCGCAGCGAGTCGGCACCGACGGTGTCGAGGTACTGCTCGGGCGCGACCAGGTTGCCCTTGCTCTTCGACATCTTGGAGCCGCCGAGCCGGATCATGCCCTGCGTGAAGAGCCGGGCGAAGGGCTCCCGGAGCTCTCTCGGGGCGACGCCCAGGTCGGCCAGCGCCTTGGTGAAGAAGCGGGCGTACATCAGGTGGAGGATGGCGTGCTCGACCCCGCCGATGTACTGGTCGACCGGCATCCACCGCTCTGCCGAGCCGAGCCCGAAGGGCGCCTCGGCGTTCCACGGATCGGCGAAGCGCAGGAAGTACCACGACGAGTCCACGAAGGTGTCCATCGTGTCGGTCTCGCGGCGCGCCGGGCCTCCGCAGGAGGGGCAGACCGTGTGCAGGAAGCCCTCGTGGAACCGCAGCGGTGACTCGCCGGTGGGCCGGAACTCCACGTCGTCGGGGGCCAGCACCGGCAGCTGCTCGTCGGGGACGGGCACCACCCCGCACGATCCTGCGCAGTACACCACCGGGATGGGGCACCCCCAGAAGCGCTGGCGCGAGAGCAGCCAGTCGCGGAGCCGGAAGTTGACCGTGCGAACGCCGATGCCGTGCTGCTCCAGCCACTCGAGGGCGGCTGCGATCGACTCCTCCTTGCCCATCCCGTCGAGCCACTCGCTGTTGATGTGGGGGCCGTCGCCGGTGTACGCCTGCCCCTCCCAGCCCTCGGGACGCCGGATGGTCGGGATGATGTCGAGCCCGTAGGCGGTGGCGAAGTCCCAGTCGCGCTGATCCTCGCCGGGCACCGCCATGATCGCCCCGGTGCCGTACCCCATGAGCACGTAGTCGGCCAGGTACACCGGTACGGGCTTGCGGTTGAACGGGTTCAGGGCGTAGGCGCCGGTGAAGACGCCCCGCTTCTCGAGCGGGCCCTCGGCCGCCAGGCGGTCGAGCTCGCTCTCCAGCCGCACCCGCGCCACGAAGGCGTCGACCTCGTCCCGCCGCTCCGGCTCGGTGATGGCCGGGACGAGCGGGTGCTCGGGGGCGAGCACGCAGTACGTCATGCCGAAGCTGGTGTCGGGACGGGTCGTGAACACGCGCAGCACCGCGCCACCGGCCAGGGGGGAGCCGTCGGCCGCGACGAGCGGCAGGTCGAACTCGGCCCCCTCCGACCGGCCGATCCAGTTGCGCTGCATCACCTTCACGCGCTCGGGCCAGTCGAGGTCGTCGAGGTCGTCGAGCAGCTGCTGGGCGTAGGTGGTGATCCGGAAGAACCACTGCTCGAGGTCACGCCGGCCGACCAGGTCGCCGGACCGCTCGCAGGTGCCGTCGGCCAGCACCTGCTCGTTGGCGAGCACCGTCTGACAGCCCGGGCACCAGTTCACCGGGGCCTCCTTGCGGTACGCGAGGCCGTGCTCGAGCAGCCGCAGGAAGATCCACTGGGTCCACCGGATGTACTCGGGGTCGTGGCTGCACACCTCGCGGCGCCAGTCGTAGGCCGCGCCGATCCGCTGGAGCGACGAGCGGAGCTCCTCCACTCGCTCGTCGGTGAAGGCGCGGGGGTGGCGGCCCGTCTTGATGGCCGCGTTCTCGGCGGGCAAGCCGAAGCTGTCGAAGCCGATCGGCGAGAGGACGCCCCAGCCGTTCATCGTGCGGTAGCGCACGAGCAGGTCGCCGAACGTGTAGTTGCGCACGTGGCCCATGTGGGCCGGCCCGCTCGGGTAGGGGTACATGCACAGCACGTAGAAGGGCGGCCGGGGGTCGTCGTTGTCGATCTCGTAGGTGCCCTCGTCGCGCCAACGTCGCTGCCAGCGCGCCTCGATCACCTGCGGGTCGTAGCCGTCGGCCATGGGGGGGCATGCTACCGACGGGCCCGTGGGCCCCAGCCGTTTCCGGGCCCCCGGCGGGCGGTGCTACGCTGCTCGCCTCCGGGGCTGTGGCGCAGTTGGTAGCGCGCTTCCATGGCATGGAAGAGGCCAGGGGTTCGAATCCCCTCAGCTCCACGCTGGCCCGACCTGCGGAAACGTGGTCGGGCCTCCGTCCGATCGGGCGCAGAACCGGTCAGGGACAGCGCGGCCGCCCGAGCAGGGCCTCGATCTCGATCCTCGGCGGGGTCTGGTCAGGCCGTCGGGCGCCTGGTCGCCCAGTGGTCACCAGGGGTGGGGGGCGCGAAAGGCGGCCGAACCACCCTCGGATCTCGCGTCAGCCGCGCGGAACGCCGCCAACCGGACGCTGGGTCCGGCCCACCTCGGTCAGTAGGTCGCCGTGACGGTGCCGGGCAACAGCTGCGCTCCGGTCAGCTGTGGGTTCGTCATCTGTGCCCCCGGAACGAGGTCTGCGGCCGTGACGCCCTGATCCGCCGCACAGGTCGGACACACCAGAACGGTCACCCCGGCTCCGATCAGCTCAGCGACCTGGGTCTTGATCGGGGCATTGGCCTTGTACTGCAGCGCCGGCGAGAGGTTCTTGGTCGCCAGCTCCGGTGCGTTGATGTTGAAGAAGATGGTGACGGGCCGCCCGGCGGCGCGCTGATTGCGGGCCAGCTGGAAGGCCATGTTCACGCGGTGGAGGTCCTCCCGGCCTGACTGCAGGTTGATGAACAGCACCTGGCTGATCGGCGGAGCGGGAGCGACCGTGGTGGTGGCCCCGGGAGCGGCTGTGGTGGTGGTGGTCGACCACGCGGTGCCGGATGCGCCGGCGGGGTGTGCGGGGCCACCGACCAGACCGAACAGCGCCCAGCTCGCGAGCAGGGCGACGACCAGGCCAACGATGAGACCTCGCGACGAGCGGATACTGGACGTGTCCATGTGGTTCCTTTCGCCGTACGTGAAGGGCAGTTGCCTCCACTGTGGAGTCGTTGCGCACGTCCGGCTGGTTCCAGCAGGCCTCGGGCAGGCGTTGGCGCGGTCGGGACGCGTGCCGTACGGCCCGCCTCGACATCCTGTTCACCCGTTGGCGTGGAAGGGAGCAGCCGGGGGGCAACGCCGGTTACGGAGCCGAACGGCCGGCGAACCTCAGTGCGCGTGATCCGCCCTCGGCGGTCGATTCCGCGACCGGGCCGGGGCGTCACGCCGGGGCGGGGGCTCCTCGCCGGCGTCGGCCCACGGTAGTCGGGGGACGTCGGCCCACAGCCGCTCGAGCTCGTAGTACCGACGGGTCTCGTCGAGGAACACGTGGACGACGAAGTCGCCGAAGTCCAGGAGCACCCAGTGCAGGTCGGCCAGGCCCTCGACCCGCAGCGGCGGCGGCCCCCCGGCGGCCCGCACCCTGGCCTCCACCTCGTCGGCGATGGTCTTCACCTGGCGGGGGTTGCTGCCGCTGGTGATGACGAACCAGCCGGTGATGGCCAGCACCTCGCCCACCTCGAGCACGATGGTGTCGGAGCCCTTCTTGTCGTCGGCGGCGCGCGCCGCCGCGACCACCCAGGGGCGGACGTCGACCTCCGGCCGGGCTCGGCGTCGCTCAGCCAGTGGTCCCGCCCTCCGCGGTGGAGAGGGGTGGGCCGATCGGGCCGACGGTCGTGCTGGGGACCGTCAGCCGGTCGACCAGGTCGGTCCCGACGACGATGGTCACGTCGAGACCCTCGAGCAGCTCGTCGCTCTTCGCGATCTCGCCGGTGCCGAGCAGCTCGGCCAGCACCTCGGCCGCCGGAAGGTTGTCGCCGTAGTAGACGACCTGCGTCTGCGGCGGTGCCGGGTCGGCGCTGTCGCCAACGATGATCAGGTTCACGCCGAGGAACACGAGCTGGCCCGCGAGCCGACTGAGCACCTCGGGGTCGCCGGTGGGGTTGACGATCCGGACCCGGGCGCCACCGGTGCTCGCCACGACGGCACCGGGCGAGATCTCGGCCATGAGCAGCCGGATCGGCGTGGTGTCGGGCTCGTAGCGGTCGAGCCCGTCGGCCGACGGCGCCTCGGGGACCAGCACCGGCAAGGTCACGAACAGCACCGGCCCCGCCGCCAGGTCCTGCACGAACGTGGGCAGGTCGAGCTGGGTGCCGGGCTCGTCGGCGACCGGGAGCGTCGTCGACACCACCGTGCCGTCCGTGCCCGCCGTCGTCGCGGCCTGCTGGTCGAGCCACGCCCGCCAGAAGGCCTCGTGGCGGGTGAGCCTGGCCAGCTCCGTCTCTCGGACGCTCGTGGTCGCGAGGAAGCCGCTCACGTCGCCCGGCTGGACCACGTTGGGTCCCGCTGGGAAGACCTCGGCCACCTGGCCCGGCGCCTCCTCCCGCTGGACCGGGTCGAGCAGCTCGACCGTCACCGGCCCCTGGGGGGCCACCAGCTGGGTCCACCCCCGCTCGTCGAGGGGCACCACGAGGTCGAACCGCACACCGAGGAGCCCCTCGACCGCCTCGCGGAGCTGATCGAGGCCCCCCTGGTCGTAGGCCACGGCCAGGCGATCGACCGTCCCCGACGGGAGCGCGGTCTCGGTGCCGACGGGGACGAAGACGACCGCGCCGCCCTTGCCCGACGGCCCCAGGGCCAGCATCGTGAGGCCCGACAGCGTGCCGTCGGGTGCGGTCTCGACGAGCAGCGCGGTGGGGGTCTCGGGCAGCACCGTGACGGCGCGGGAGCCGTCGAGGAAGATCGTCCGGCCGTCCCTGCTGTCGATGAGGGTGAGTCCCCCCACGGCGGCGAAGGCCGGGATGAGCGCGGCGAGCACCAGCGAGGCCGCGAGGGTGAGCAGGCCGTGCGGGCGTCGCCGCCGCGTCCGGCGGTTCGCCGGGAGGTACTCCTCCGCCGGCGCGACCTCCGCAGCGACACCCCGCGCCTCGGCACCCTCACCGCCAGCCGAACCGACCTCCGCAGCGACACCCCGCGCCTCGGCACCCTCACCGCCAGCCGAACCGACCTCCGCAGCGACACCCCGCGCCTCGGCACCCTCACCGCCAGCCGAACCGACCTCCGCAGCGACACCCCGCGCCTCGGGGTCGGCCGCTGCGTCGGCCGCCACCTCGACGCCGGCACCCGCAACCGGCGCGTCGCCGTCAGCATCCCTGTCCGGCTCGACGCCTCCCACGGCCACACCCGCCGCGACCTTCGGCTCGGGGGGCAGGAGGTCGCTCACGCCGACCCGTACAGTCCCCGTGCCCGGATGCAGTCGATGACCGGACGGGTGATCAGGTAGTCGAGGGGCCGACCGTCGGCGAAGCGGGCCCGGAGATCGGTGCTCGACACCTCGAGGCGTGGGGCCTCGACCTGCACCCACCGCCAGCCGCTGGGCGGAGGTGCGGTGACCGCTCCGGGGCGGTCCACCTCGACCACGGTGGCGAGCGGTCGGACGTCGTCGACCCGCTCCCAGGTCGGCAGCCCGGCCGCAGCGTCACTGCCGAGGATCATGAACAGCTCGGCGTCGGGCTCGGCGGCGTGCAGGGCCTCCAGCGTGTCTGCGGTGTACGAGGGACCCCTGCGGTCGAGCTCGAGCCGGCAGGCCTCGATGCCGGGGACGTCCCCCACCGCCGCCTCCACCAGGGCGAAGCGATCCTCGGCCGCCGTGACCTGGCGCTGGGCGGTCTTCTGCCAGGGCTCGCGGGCCACGACCAGCAGCAGCACGTCGAGGGCGAGCGCGTACCGGACGTTCACCGCCACGACCAGATGGCCCACGTGGGGAGGGTCGAACGTGCCCCCGAACACGCCGACGCGACGCCCCTCCCCTCCGGCCACGGTCGGAGTCTAGGGTCGCACCCGGTCGGGGAGCCGCACGCCCCCGCCCACCGCGGAGGGCCCTCGGCTGCGTGTGGCGTGGGTCACAGGGGCCTCGGGAATGACACGGCCGCGATTCGCGTTCCCCCACCTGCCATGACTGACTCCGTGGGCCTCTACCTGAACGAGATCGGCCTCGTCCCCCTCCTCACCGCGGAGGAAGAGCGCGAGCTCGCCAAGACGATCGAAGCCGGGCGCGCCGCGCAGAAGCGCGTCGACGCCGGCGACCGTTCCGACGAGCTGCACGCAGCCGTCCGTGAGGCCATCCGGGCCAAGGACCGGTTCATCCGGGCGAACCTGCGCCTGGTCGTGAGCATCGCCCGCCGGTACCCCCTGCCGCCGGGCATGGAGCTGCTCGACCTGGTCCAGGAGGGCAACCTGGGCCTCGAGCACGCCGTCGACAAGTTCGACTGGCGGAAGGGCTTCAAGTTCTCCACGTACGCCACCTTCTGGATCCGCCAGGCCATCGGCCGGGCCCTCGACCAGAAGGCCAGCCTCGTCCGTCTCCCCGGCGACCGCTCGGCCGGCCTCCGGGCCGCCCTCCGCCAGGTGTCCGGCGACGGTGACGAGCTCGACGAGGAGCACGCCCGGCTGCACCGCCTCACCACGCCCACCTCGCTCGACCGCAGCGTCGGCGACGAGGGCGACTCCCCGCTGATCGACCTGCTCTCCGACGGCCGACCGGGACCCGAGCAGATGCTGCTCGACCAGGCCGAGCTCGACCTCGTCGACGAGCTCCTCAGCGCCCTCGACGATCGCGCCCGCTTCGCCGTGGAGCAGCGGTTCGGCCTGCGTGACGGCCGGCGCCGCAGCTTCCGCGAGGTCGGCGAGGAGCTCGGCGTGACCGCCGAGGCCGCCCGCCGGCTCGTGAAGCGTGCGGTGAACGAGCTCCGCGACGGCGCAGCCACCATCGTCGCCGCCTGATCGCCGCCACCCGCCCGGGGAACCCCCTGATCGCGCGGCCGCCCCGCTGGGGGCGTCGGCATCGGGCCCGAACCACGTTGCGCGACAGGGTGCCGACCCGTCACGCTGGTACGCCGTGACCACTCAGCCGTGGACCCCGTCGTCGTGGCGCGACCATCCGGCGGCCCAGCAACCCGACTGGCCCGACGAGGCTGCCCTCGACCGGGCCCTGAAGCAGATCGCCGCCATGCCGCCGCTCGTGTTCGCGGGCGAGGCCCGGGCGCTCACCGCCGACCTGGCCACGGTCGCCGCCGGCCAGGCCTTCCTGCTGCAGGCCGGCGACTGCGCCGAGAGCTTCGACGACTTCTCGGCCGTGAGCATCCGCGAGAAGCTGCGCGTGATCCTCCAGATGGCGGTCGTGCTCATGTACTCGGGCGGCATGCCGGTGGTGAAGGTCGGCCGCATGGCCGGCCAGTTCGCCAAGCCCCGATCGGCCGCCACCGAGCGCCAGGACCAGGTGGAGCTGCCGTCCTTCCGGGGTCACATCGTGAACGACATCGCCTTCGTGCCCGAGGCCCGGGTGCCCGACGCCGAGCGCCTCATCCAGGCGTACAACCAGTCCGCGTCGACCCTCAACCTGGTGCGGGCCTTCACCAAGGGCGGGTTCGCCGACCTGTCCCGGGTGCACGCCTGGAACCAGGCGTTCGTCGCCAGCAGTCGCGAGGGCCAGCGCTACGAGGCGATCGCCTCGGAGATCGAGCGGGCCATGCGCTTCATGCGTGCCTGCGGGATCGACCTCGGCCGGGAGCACTCGCTCCACCAGGTCGAGTTCTACACGAGCCACGAGGCGCTGATCCTCGGCTACGAGGAGGCTCTCACCCGGGAGGACTCGCTCACCGGCTCCTGGTACGACTGCTCGGCGCACCTGCTCTGGATCGGGGAGCGGACCCGCCAGCTCGACGGTGCGCACGTCGAGTTCCTCCGTGGCGTGGGCAACCCCATCGGGTGCAAGATCGGCCCGTCGGCCACCCCCGACGAGGTGGTCGCCCTGTGCCGGCGCCTCGACCCCGGGCGCGTCCCCGGCCGGCTCACCCTCATCGCTCGCATGGGCGCCGACCAGGTCGAGGAGCGCCTGCGGCCCCTCCTGCGCGCCGTGCGCCAGAGCGGGCATCCGGTGGTGTGGGCGTGCGACCCGATGCACGCCAACACCTTCACCAGCGCCAGCGGGCGCAAGACCCGCCACTTCGACAAGGTGATGGCCGAGATCGTGGGCTTCTTCGCCGCCCACCGGGCCGAGGGCACCTGGCCAGGGGGCGTGCACGTGGAGCTCACCGGCGACGATGTCACCGAGTGCCTCGGCGGGGCCGAGGAGATCCTCGATCACCACCTCGACCAGCGGTACGAGACCATGTGCGACCCGCGACTGAACGCCCGTCAGTCGATCGACCTGGCCTTCCGGGTCGCGGAGCTGCTCCGGGGCTGATCCGGCGCCCGGCGCCCGACACCCGGCGCGCGACGGCGGCAGCCGTCCCGGCTGGCTCAGACCGAAGCGCGCGCCGCCAGCGCGGCACCGATGATGCCGGCCTCGTTCTGGAGCGCCGCCGGCTCGATCTCGGCGTCGACTTCGAGGAGATGGATGAACTTCTCGCTCTTCTTGCTGACGCCCCCGCCCAGGATGATGAGCTCCGGCCAGAGGAGCCGCTCGATCGCGACCAGGTAGTCGTTGAGGTTCCGCCCCCACTTCTCCCAGGACATCTCCTTCGTGGTGCGCGCCCGGTCCGAGGCGCGGGTCTCGGCGTCCTTGCCGCGCACCTCCAGGTGTCCGAGCTCGGTGTTCGGCACGAGGGTGCCGTCGACGAAGAGCGCGGTGCCGATGCCGGTGCCGAGGGTGACCATGACCACCACGCCGCGCCGCCCCTTGCCGGCCCCGTACGTCATCTCGGCGACACCCGCGGCGTCGGCGTCGTTGAGCACCACGAACGTCCGCCCGGCGCGCCGCTCGAACAGGGCACGGGCATCGGTGCCGATCCAGGCCTTGTCGACGTTGGCCGCCATCACCGGCACGCCGTGGCGGATCGGTGCCGGGAAGGTGCAGCCGACCGGCCCCGACGAGTCGAAGTGGTCCACGACCTGCGAGACCACGTCGGCGACGGCGTCCGGGGTGGCGGGGTGCGGCGTGAGGATGCGGTGGCGGGCCCGGGCCAGGTCGCCCCGGTCGAGATCGACCGGCGCTCCCTTGATCCCCGTGCCCCCGATGTCGATGCCCAGGAGCTCCATCCCCGCATCCTCCCACCGGCGTGCCGGCCGTGGGCGACCACCGGAGGTGGGAGGATGCGCCCGTGTCCCGATCGACGGCCTCGGCCCCCATCCCGACCAGGCTGCTGGTGCTGGGCATGGCCCACGACGACGGGAGCATCCACGCCGACGAGCTCTACCCGGTCGCGGCGGCCTGCGGACAGACGCCCGAGCAGCTCCGGTCGTACCTGCGCCGACTCGTGGCCGACGGGCTGTTCACCCGCCACGGCTCGGGCCGCGCCGCCCGCTACGAGGCCACCGAGGCGGGCCGCGCCCATCTCGACACCAGGTGGTCCCACACCCGCCGCGCCTACCTCCAGGACGCGGCCGGGCGGGGTTGGGACCACCGGTGGCGCCTGGTGGCCTACGCCGTGCCGGAGACCCGTCGTTCGGCTCGCGACGACTTCAGGGATCGGCTGATCGACCTCGGCGGTGCGGCCGTGCACGGCGGCCTCTACGTGTCGCCTCACGCCTGGCACGACGAGGTGAGGGCCGCGGCGGAGCGCCTGGGCGTCGACCGGCACCTCACCCTCGTGACCGCCGAGGACCTGGAGGTGGGCGGCGCGCGCGACCCGCGTGAGCTGGCCCGTCGCCTGTGGCCGCTGGACGAGGTGGCCACGCGCTACGAGCGCTTCGTGGCCGAGCACAGCGGTGTGCCGGCACGCATCGAGCAGCTCCGCACGCGCGGCGAACGCCTTCCCGACACCGAGTTCCTGCCCCTGGCCCTCGCCATCGGCGTGGCCTACGCGGAGTGCGCGGCCATCGACCCGTACCTCCCGCCGGAGCTGCTGCCCCGCCCCTGGCCGGGCCGTGCGGCGCGCGAGCTGGTGAGGAAGAGCCGCCGGCTCGGCCTGCGGGCCCGCGAGGGCCGCGAACGCCCGGCCCTGTTCCGCCTGTTCGACGAGATGCTGGCCACCATCGGCTGACGGTGCCGCCCGCCCGAACCGCCGCGACGGCCGCCGGTCAGGCGGTGGGCACGCCCGCGAGGTGGGCCGCGTCGTTGTAACGGACGAGCCGCCACCGGGATGCCCGAGCGACGGCCTCGCCGTCGCCGCCCGCGGGCACCGGTGGGAGCTGCAGCTCGGTGAGGCTGGTGTTGACGGTGTGGAGCTCGAACGGGGCCGTCATGGGCAGCCGCAGGAAGGCCCGGAAGGCGACGTCGACCACGCCGCCGTGGCACGCGATCACCGCGGTCCGACCGGCGTGGGCGTCGGCCAGGCCGAACAGGGCGCGGCCCACCCGAAGGTGGAACTCGGCCAGGCTCTCGGCTCCCGGGGCGAACGGCAGGTACGGGTCGCGCTCCAGGTCGGGCACCCCGTAGCGGTCGACGAAGTCGTCCCACGAGATGCCGTCGGCCTCGCCGGGGTGGTGCTCGATCAGCGCGTCGTCCTCCACCACCGGCAGATCCCCCAGGGCCGGAGCGAGGATCTCGGCGGTCTCACGGGCCCGCGGCATCGTGGACGACACCAGCACGTCGGCGTCGGCCAGCTCCCCGGTGGCGGCCAGCCGATCGCGCAGCGCCTCGGCCTGGCGGCGGCCGAGCGGCGACAGGCCCGAGCAGGTGCGCGGGCCGCCCACCACCCGGTCGACCGTGACGACCGACTCGCCGTGACGCACGAGGACCAGCCGGGTCGGCGCGAGGTGGGACGCCATGGCGGTCAGGCCAGGATCTCGACGAACCGCTCGAGCTGGCGGAGGTTGCGGCACTCGTACACGCCGTCGGCGTGGATGCCGTACTCGGAGATGATGGAGTCGCCGGTGTCCCAGTAGGACCGGGGCTCGGGGTTCAGCCAGTAGACGTGGCGCGCCCGCTGGCGCATCTCCTTGATGATCCACGCCTGGGAGGCGTGGTAGTTGTTCCGGGCGTCGCCCAGCAGCAGCACGGTGGTCTTGGGGCCGACCTCACGACCGAAGGTGTCCCAGAACACCTGGAAGGCGTGGCCGTAGTCGCTGTGGCCGTCGACCCACACCACATCGGCCTCGGTGTTGATGCGGTGGACCGCGTCGGTGATGTCCTCGGCGCCCTCGAAGAAGCGGGTGACCTCGTCGAGGCCGTCGATGAAGACGAAGGAGCGCACCTTCGAGAACTGGCCGGAGATGGCGTGGACGAGGTGGAGGGTGAAGCGGGCGAAGGCCGCCACCGAGCCCGAGATGTCGGCCACCACCATGATCTCGGGCTTGGCCGGGCGCGGGTAGCGGAACTTGGGCTCGGCCGGCACGCCCCCGTAGCTCAGGGAGTGCCGCACGGTGCTGCGGAAGTCGAGGGGGCCCTTGCGGCCGTGGCGGCGCTTGCGGGCCAGCCGCACGGCCAGCTTGCGCGTGAGGGGGTGCAGCGCCCGGCGCAGGTTCGCCATCTCGTCGCGGGTGGCGTGCATGAAGTCGACGTCCTCCGGGAGCGGCTTGCGGAGCGTCTTGGCCATCGCCTCCACGCCCCGGTCGGCCACCAGCCGGCGCCGGATCTCCGCCTCGATCTCCTTGCGGACCTGCTCGATGCGCGCCTCGAACTCGTCGCGCTCCAGGCGCTCCTCGAGGGGCGTGAGCACGCCGCCCGCCTGCTGGCGAGCGGCCTCCATCAGGCGCTCGAGCATCCCCTCGAGATCGAGGTTCCGGAGGGTCCGGTACAGGTAGTACGTCCCGCCCACCGGACGGCCCGGCTCCATGCCCGCGTAGCGCGTGACCGACTGGGCGGAGATCGCCCGCATCATGGCGTCGTCGCCCTGGAGGAGGGCCCGGTACAGCAGGCCGGCCAGCTCCTCGGGCGAGAGGGCGTCCATGGCCCCGCCCCCGCCGGGCTGGCCCCCCTGGCCCTGCATCTCCAGCTCGCGCCAGGGTGCCGGCCTGCCCTCACCGTCGTCGCCCACCTGGTACTGCGGACCCCGGAGCGAGAAGTACACCTCGAACACGGTCTCGAAGGCACGCCAGTGGGCGTGGTTCTTCACGAGGGTCGCCGCCAGCGCGTACTTGAACGCCTCGCGGTCCTCGAGCGGTATGTGCTTCACCGCCTCCATGGCGTCGATGGTCTCCGTGAGCGACACCGGCAGGCCGGCGGCCCGGAGCTCTTGGATGAAGCCTTCCAGCAGGTCGAGCATGAGCGGGCGGCGGCCTAGCGGGCCTCGGCCGAGAGCTCCTTGGCGGCCTTGGCGATGTCGGTCTGGTACTTGAGCAGGATGTGGAGGGTCTCGGTCGCCTGCTGCGCGTCGATCGACTCGATCCCGAGCAGCACCAGCGTGCGGGCCCAGTCGAGCGTCTCGGAGACCGACGGCGCCTTCTTCAGCTCCAGCTGGCGGATCGACCGCACGATCCGGGCGACCTGGTCGGCGAGGTTGTCCGAGATGTCGGGCACCTTGGTGAGCACGATCTCCTTCTCCCGGTCGAGGTCGGGGTAGTCGACGTGGAGGTAGAGGCAGCGCCGCTTGAGGGCCTCGGACAGCTCTCGGGTGTTGTTGGAGGTGAGGAACACCAGGGGGATCTGGTTGGCGTGCACGGTGCCGAGCTCGGGGATCGACACCTGGTAGTCGGAGAGGATCTCCAAGAGCAGCGCCTCGGTCTCCACCTCGACCCGGTCCACCTCGTCGATGAGCAGCACCACCGGCTCGTCGCTGCGGATCGCTTCGAGCAGCGGCCGGGTGAGCAGGAACTCCTCGCTGAAGATGTCGTCGCTCAGGTCGGCCCAGCTCTCCGACTGGCGCTCGGCCTGGATGCGCAGCAGCTGCTTCTTGTAGTTCCACTCGTAGAGGGCCTTCGACTCGTCGAGTCCCTCGTAGCACTGCAGGCGGATGAGCCGGGCGCCGGTCATCTCCGCGACCGACTTGGCCAGCTGGGTCTTGCCGGTGCCGGCCGGGCCCTCGACGAGGATGGGCTTCTGCAGGCGGTCGGCCAGGAACACCACGCCGGCGATGCCCTCGTCGGCCAGGTAGGCGACGTCACGCAGGCCTTGACGGACGTCGGGGACGGTAGCGAAGCGGGGATCGGCCATGGCAGACGAGCGTACCCCTCCCCTTGACCGACCGGTCTAGTCGCCGCGGACCTGGCCGGTGCCCTCCACGACGTACTTCAGGGTGGTCAGCTCGCGCAGCCCCATGGGCCCGCGGGCGTGCAGCTTCTGGGTGCTGATGCCGATCTCGGCGCCGAACCCGAACTCCTCGCCGTCGACGAAGCGGGTGGAGGCGTTCACCAGCACGGCCGCCGCATCGACCTCGCCGGTGAAGCGGCGGGCCGCCTCGAGGTCGCGCGTGACGATCGCCTCGGTGTGGCCGGTGCCGTAGCGGTTGATGTGCTCGATCGCCCCGTCGAGCGAGGGCACCACGCCGACCGCCAGCTTGAGGGCGAGGAACTCCGACGCCCAGTCGGCCTCGGTGGCCGCCCCCGCCCCCGCCAGCAGGGCACGGGCCCGCTCGTCGCCCACCAGCTCCACCCCGTCGAGGGCCGGCGCCACCATGGGAAGGAAGTCGTCGGCGACCGCCTCGTGCACGAGCAGGGTCTCGGCCGCGTTGCACACCGACGGCCGCTGCGTCTTGGCGTTCACGATGATGTCGGCGGCCATGGCCAGGTCGGCCGACGCGTCGACGTACACGTGGCAGTTGCCGTCGCCGTCGATCACGTAGGGCACCGTGGCGTTGTCGAGGATGGCCCGGATCAGCGACGGGCCGCCCCGAGGGATCAGGCAGTCGATGGTGTCGCGCTGGCGCATGAACTCGACGGCCGACTCTCGGCTGGTGTCGTCGACCAGCACCAGCACGTCCTCGGGCAGGCCGGCCTTGGCGATCCCCTCGCGGAGCACCGAGGCGACGGCCTGGTTGGAGGTGATGGCGGCCGACGAGCCCCGCAGGAAGGCGGCGTTCCCCGACTTGAGGCACAGGCCGGCGGCGTCGCTCGTGACGTTGGGGCGGTTCTCGTAGATGATCGCCACGACGCCGAGGGGCACCCGCACCCGGCGGATCCGCAGACCGTTCGGGCGAACCCAGCCGTCGACGATCTCGCCGACCGGATCGGGCAGGCCGGCCACCTGCCGCAGGCCGCCGGCCATGGCCTCCACCCGGCTCGGGGTGAGCCGCAGGCGGTCGACGACCGTGGCGGTGGTGCCGGCCCGCTCCGCCCGGTCGACGTCGAGGGCGTTGGCGTCGAGGACCTCGCCCGCCCGCTCCACCAGCAGGTCGGCCGCGTGCAGCAGGGCTGCGTCCTTGGCCGCGGTGCCCGCTCGGGCGAGGAGGCGCGACGCCGCCTTGGCCCGCCGGCCCAGCTCGGGGATCGTGGTGGTGGGAGGCACGGCACGAATCGTACCGGCGGGGGCCGGGTGGGCCCGTTGGGATACCGTCCGGCCGTGATCCGAGCCCGCCCCCGACCGGCCGAGCCGGACGAGGCGAACAGCCCCACTGCGCGGTGAGCAGCCCTCTCGACGCACCGGTCGAGCGCTTCGTCGCGGAGATCACCGGCGCCCTGTCGGCCCTGTCGGGCCGGGCCGAGGACGACCTCCGCGACGACGTGACCGTGGAGGCGTCGGACGTCGTGGCCGCCCTCGTCGACGCCGACGGGCGGGCGACCGACGACGAGCTGTGGGGGTTCCTCGGTGCCTTCGCGGCCCGCTTCGACACCCAGCTGGCCCGGGCCACCCCGGCCGACGCCCGCGCGGCGCGCCTCACCGAGGGCAAGGCCCGCTGGCTCACCGAGCCGTCCCCCCTCTTCCAGCTGCTCGTCGACGCCGACCGGCGCGACGGCACCGACCGCGCCTGGCGCTACTACGAGCGGGCGATGCACCTGGCCCACAGCGTGGCGTCGCTCGACCTGCTGCCGTCCGACAGCGAGCTGCGGGCGATCGAGCGGTTCCGGGGCACGCTGCTAGGCGCCATGGACGCCGCCGGCCTCCCCCGGCCGGGGGGCCCGGGGCCACGAAGGGGGCCACCCGCCCGGGGCACCGGCACAGGGCAGCCACCAGCCGCCCGAGAGGGCGCCGCGTCACCCGAGGCGGCCCGAGCAGCACCCGCTCCGGAGCCCCTCCCGCCACCCCGGGCCCTCGAGGAGCTCATCGCCGAGCTCGACGCCCTGGTCGGGCTGGCCGGCGTGAAGGAGGAGGTGAAGCTGGTCGCCGACCTGGTGCAGGTGCAGCAGCTGCGCCTCCGCCGGGGCCTCCCGGTGCTCGACACCAGCCGGCACCTGGTGTTCGCGGGCAACCCGGGCACCGGCAAGACCACCGTCGCCCGCCTCCTCGCCCAGATCTACCGGACCCTCGGCGTGCTCGACCGCGGCCAGCTGGTGGAGACCGACCGCTCGCAGCTGGTGGCCGGGTACGTGGGGCAGACGGCCATCCGCACGCGCGAGGTGGTGGAGTCGGCGCTGGGCGGCTTCCTGCTCATCGACGAGGCGCAGGCCCTGGCGCGCGGCGGCGAGCGCGACTTCGGCCTGGAGGCGATCGACACCCTCGTGAAGCTCATGGAGGACCACCGCGACGAGGTCGTCGTGGTGGCCGCCGGCTACACCGAGGAGATGGCCGAGTTCCTCGACGCCAACCCCGGCCTGCGCTCGCGCTTCCCCAAGACCATCGAGTTCCCCGACTACACGACCGGCGAGCTGGTGGCGATCTTCACGTCGATGGGCGAGCGGAGCCGCTACGAGGCCGACGAGGGGGCCCTCGTCCGGCTGCGCGAGCTGCTCGACGCCGCCCCCAGGGGCAAGGGCTTCGGCAACGCCCGGCTGGTGCGCAACCTGTTCGAGGCCGCCGTCGCCCGCCAGGCCCGCCGGCTCGTCGGCGTCGAAGCCCCCACCGACGAACAGCTCGTCACCCTGGTGGCCGACGACGTCGGCGCCGGGCCCCCCTCGCCGGAGCCGGAGCCGGAGCCGGAGCCGGTGGCGGAGCCGGAGCCCTAGCCCCGCCGCACGTCGGGCGTGCCGGTGCCCGACACCGGCGCCAGCCGCACCTTCACGTCGACGGCCACCGCGCCCGACGGCCCCACGAGCACCGGGTTGCAGTCGAGCTCGACCACCTCGGGGAGCTCGTCGGCGAGGATCCCGACCCGCACCAGCAGGTCCTCGAGGGCGGCCGTGTCGGCCACGGGGAGGTTGCGGTAGCCGAACAGCAGCGGTGAGCTGCGCAGCGAGCGCACCAGGTCGTGGGCGGCGGCATCGGTGAGCGGGAGGATGGACAGCGCGCGATCGCGCACCAGCTCGGCGGCCACGCCCCCCATGCCGAACAGCACCAGGGGCCCGAACGCGGGGTCGTGGGTCACCCCGACGATGGTCTCCATCCCCGGCGGGGCCATCTGCTGGACCACGGCCCCGCCCATGGCCGGGCCCAGCGCCTCCTCCATCTCCTCGTACGCCTGCCGGACGGGCCCGGGCCCGTCGAGGTCGAGACGAACAGCCCCGACGTCGGTCTTGTGCACCAGCGCGCCCGAGGCTGCCTTGAGCGCCACCCGCCCGCCGAGGCGCGCCGCGGCCGCCGCCGCCTCGTCGGCCGACGCCACCCGCACTACCGGCGCCACGGGGATGCCGAAGCAGGCGCACAGGCCGGCCGCCCGGTCCGGGTCGAGCCACACCGACTCCCCGCCCGACCGCTCCAACTCGGCGGCCACCAGATCGGCCGCGCCGGCGAGGTCGATGCCGGGCAGCTCGGGCACCTCGCCCGCGGGCCGGCGCCGCCACTCGGCGTAGTCGGCCACGCGGCCGAGCGCCTTCGCCGCCGGCTCGGGGTAGGCGAAGCTCGGGATGCGCCGCGGGGCCTCGGCCAGCTCCTCGGGCGGGCGGCGGTGGCCAAGGAAGCAGGCGAGCACCGGCTTGTCCCCGGCGTCGCCAGACGCCCGGGCCACGGCCCGGGCCACGTCCTCGGCCCGGGTGACCAGCGGGGGGATGAAGATGACCAGGAGCGCGTCGACACCCGGATCGGCCAGGACCACCCGCGCCGCCCGCTCGAACTGCTCGGCGGTGGCCGACGCGATGAGGTCGACGGGGTTGCGCACCGCCGCGCCCGACGGCAGGAACGACCGCAGGGCCTCCTGCGTGGCGTCGGAGAGCACCGGCACCGACAGGCCGGCACCGTCGAGGGCGTCGGCCGCGAGGATGCCCGGCCCCCCGGCGTTGCCCACCACGGCCACGCGACGGCCGGGGGGAAGCGGCTGGTGCGTCAGGATCCGGGCCGCGTCGAACAGCTCCTCCAGGGTGTCGACCCGGATCACCCCGGCCTGCCGGAACAGGGCGTCCACCGCCACGTCGGGGCTGGCCAGGGCGGCGGTGTGCGACGAGGCGGCCCGGCTGCCGGCCGCCGACCGGCCCGACTTCACCGCCACGATCGGCTTGCGCCGCGACACCTCGCGGGCGATGCGGGCGAACTTCCGGGGGTTCCCGAAGCTCTCGAGGTACAGGAGGATCACGTCGGTGTCCTCGTCCTCCTCCCAGTAGAGCAGCAGGTCGTTGCCCGAGACGTCGGCCTTGTTGCCGACCGACACGAACGTGGAGACCCCGAGGTTCAGGGCGCCGGCCCGCCCCAGCAGCTCGATGCCGAGGGCACCCGACTGGGACAGGAAGGCCACCCGGCCGGGCAGGGGTGCGAACGGCGCGAACGTGGCGTTCATCCGCACGTCGGCGTTGGTGTTGACCACGCCCATGCAGTTGGGGCCCACCAGGCGCATGCCGTGCCGGCGGGCCAGGTCGACCAGCTGGCGCTCGGCCTCGGCCCGGTCGCCTCCCTCCTCCGCGAAGCCGGCCGAGATCACCACCAGGCCGTGCACGCCCTTCTGGGCGCACTCCTCGACGACGCCGGGCACGGCCACCGCCGGCACGGTGACGACCGCCAGGTCCACGTGGCCGGGGATCGACAGGACGCTCGGCCAGGCCCGCACGCTCGCCACCGCCTTGGCCGTGGGGTGCACCGGGTAGACCGGCCCGTCGAAGCCCCCGGCCAGCAGGTTGCGGAACACCTCGTGGCCGATGGTGCCCGACCGCCGCCCGGCGCCGACCACCGCGATCGACCGCGGCGCGAGCAGCCGCCGCATCGAGTGGGCCTCGGCCACCTGCTCGCGAGCCGCCATGGCGGCCAGCGACGACGGTGTCGGCTCGATGGAGAAGGCGACGCGAACCGTGCTCCCCGAGTACGTCTGGTCGACCTCGAAGCCGGCGTCGAGGAAGACGCGCAGCATCTGCTGGTTGCCCGGCGCCACGTCGGCCACGAAGCGGTGGATGCCACGCTCCCGGGCGACGGCCGCCAGGTGCTCCAACAGGGTGGTGCCGATCCCCCGGCCCTGCTCGTCGTCGTCGACGACGAAGGCGATGGTGGCGTCGCCGCCGTCGACGCGGTCGAACCGGGCCGCCGCCACGACGCGGTCGTCGACGAGGGCGACCAGCATGAGGCGGCCCTCGTCGCGCGGCGACGGGAAGCCGCTGCCGTCGGCGAGCAGCTGAAGACCCTCGGGGGCGGCCTGCAGCCGCGCCGCGAGCCGCTGCACCCCCGGCTGGTCGTCGGGGACCGCCGGTCGCAGACGGGCCGTGCCGCCGTCGGCGAGCACGACGTCCGCCTCCCACTGGTCCGCGCGTCCGGTCACACCCGGCCTCCCCTTGATCGGCGACTCGACCCTAGGCGCGCCACGCCGGCGCGCTCGTCCCCATGCCCGCCCCGTGGTCGTCACGGGCCTCCCCTACGCTCCCCCCAGTGCTCAAGCGGTTCGTCGCCTTCGCGGTGGCCGCCGGCCTGGTGGCCGGTGCCTTCGCGCTCCGCGACCGCGTCCGGGACGGCGACGACACCGGCGGCGACACCACCGAGCGGGTGCTGCGCCTCACCTGCTCGCCCGAGGTCGCCGACGCGTGCGAGGCCATCGCCGCCGACCACGACGAGGTCGCCGTCACGGTGGAGCCTGCCGGCGTCACCGCCGCCCGTCTCACGGCGTCCGACGTCGACGCCCTCGATCCCGGCCTCGACGGCTGGCTGGTACCCGCGCCCTGGCCCCAGCAGGTCGACGAGGCCCGCGCCCGCGCCGGGTCCGCCCCGCTGTTCGCCGACGACGGTGGGCCACCCCTCGCCCGCTCGCCCCTCGTCCTGGCGGTGTGGGACGACCGGGCCGAGGTGCTGGCACCGGCCTGCGGCGGCGAGATCACCTGGCGCTGCCTGGGCGACGTCGGCGGGCAGCGGTGGGCCGACCTGGGCGGGCCCACCACCTGGGGCCCGGTGAAGCCCGGCCACGACCCCCCCGACACCAGCGCCACCGGCCTCGTCGTGCTCGGCCAGGCCGTCACCTCCTACGCCGGCCGCGCCGACGTGTCCGCCGCCGACTTCCAGGACGACGCCTTCCGCGCCTGGTTGGCGAGGCTGGAGGACGCCGTCCCCACCTTCTCTCCCGCCGCCGGCAGCGCGTTCGAGCAGCTGCTCGTGGTGGGCCCGGCCGCCTTCGACGCCGTCGGCACCACCGAGGCCCAGGCGGTCCCCCTCCTCGAGCGCTCCCCTGCCCGCAGCTCGGCCCTCACCCTGCTCTACCCTTCACCCGTGGCGACCGCCGACGTGGTGCTGGGTCTCCCCGCCGGGCGTCGACCGGCCGAGCGGCTGGCGTCGCTCGTGCGGGGCCCCGACGGCGCGGCCGCCCTGGCCGCCAGCGGCTGGCGGGTCGACGGCCAGCCCGCGGCGCCGGGGATCCCCGACCAGCCCCCCCTCCCCGCCGACGACGGGCTGCCGTCGGCCGGCGCGCTGGCCGCACTGCGCCAGCTCTGGCAGGAGGTGGTCCGATGAGGGCACGGGGTGGTCGTCGGCGCTGGGTCCTGGCGGCCGTGGCCGCGCTGGTGGCGGCCGGCCTCGTCGTCGCGTGCACCGGAGGCGGGGGCGGCGACGACAGCGGCGACCTGGCCGACGCCGATCCGGGCGACTGCATCACCGTCGACATGGCCGTGTCGTCCGAGAAGATCGCCCTGCTCACCGACCTGGCCCGCTCGTTCAACGCGTCGGACGAGGCCGTGGTCGGCGACCAGTGCGTGTTCGTGCGCCCCTACAGCAAGGCGTCCGGCGCGGCCACCACCCTGCTCGCCGAGGGCTGGCCGAACCCCGACGTGGAGGGAGCTCGCCCGGTGGTGTGGTCGCCGGCCTCCAGCGCGTGGGGGGCGCTCCTCAACCAGCGGCTCGCCGACCAGGGCGAGGCGGCCATGGCCCCGCCCTCGCAGCCGTTCATGCTCACTCCCCTGGTGATCGCCATGCCCCGCCCGATGGCCGAGGCGCTGGGCTGGCCCGACGAACCCATCGGCTTCACCGACATCGCCGCCCTGGCCACGAACGGTGAGGGCTGGGGCGCCTACGGCCACCCGGAGTGGGGCCAGTTCAAGCTGGGCCGCACCAACCCCAACTTCTCGACGAGCGGCCTGTCGTTCACGATCGGCGAGTACTACGCGGCCACCGGGAAGACGTCCGACCTGACCCTCGAGGATCTCGACCGGCCCGACGTCGAGGGGTTCGTGCGCAGCGTCGAGTCGTCGGTGGCGCACTACGGCGACATCACCATGACCTTCCTCAACAACTGGTTCCGGGCCGACCAGCGGGGCACGGCGTTGACGTACGTCTCGGCCGTCGCCGTCGAGGAGAAGTCGGTGATCGACTACAACCAGGGCAACCCCGACGGCGTGCTCGACCCCGGCGAGGAGCCCCGGCCGCCGCGCGTGCCCCTGGTGGCCGTCTACCCGGAGGAGGGCACGCTCTTCTCCGACAACCCGTTCATCGTCCTCGACGCGCCCTGGGTGACCCCCGAGCAGCAGGAGGGCGCGGCCCTCTTCGAGGGGTACGTCCAGCGGCCCGAGAACCAGCAGCGGGTGCTCGAGTTCGGCTTCCGGCCGGGCAACCCCGAGGTGGCGATCGGCGCGCCCATCACGGCCGCCAACGGCGTCGACCCCGACCAGCCCCAGACGCTCGTCGAGGTGCCCGAGCCGCCGGTGCTCGAGCGCGTCCTCGAGCTGTGGGCCGAGCAGCGCAAGACGGCCCGGGTCCTGCTCGTCGTCGACGTGTCGGGCTCGATGGGGGACCTGGCCGACCCCGACACCGGCGCCACCAAGCTCGACCTGGCCAAGGAGGCCGCCATCGACGCGCTCGACCAGTTCAAACCCGACGACGAGGTGGGCCTGCGCATCTTCTCCACCGACCTCGGCCCCGACGGGCAGTCGAGCTACGTCGACCTGCTGTCGGTCGGGCCGATCGGCCCGCAGCGCGAGCAGATGAAGACGATGATCCGCAACCTCGTGCCCACCAACGGGACGCCGCTGTACGAGGTGACCGGCGACTCCTACGACGAGCTGCTCGCGTCCTACGACCCCGCCCGCATCAACGCGGTCGTGCTGCTCACCGACGGCATGAACGACGACGGCGACCCGAGCGACGACGACGAGCAGCTCGACCAGCTGCTGGCCGACCTGCGGGTCGGCAGCGAGGGTCAGGCCAGCCGCCCGGTGCGGGTCTTCCCGATCGCCTACGGCGAGGACGCCGACCTGGCCACGCTCCGCCGCATCGCCGAGGCGACCGCGGCGGCCGTCTACGACGCCAGCGATCCCGCGAGCATCAACAAGGTGTTCACCGCGGTCATCTCGAACTTCTGACACGCTGCACCTGTGCCCCTTCGGTTCCGCGACCGGTTCTTCACCCCGCCGGTCGCCCGCGCCATGACCTCGCCGTCGGGCATCCTCCTCGCCGGCGTGGGGGCCGCCGTCGTCATCGCCACCGGCCTGCCGCTCCTCCTGGCACCGGTCGTCGGGGCGGCCGCCTGGGCCGCCCGGGTCGCCGCGTCGGTGCCCCGGGCCGCCAAGCGCGAGCGCGTCGACCCCTTCGCCCTGGCCGACCCGTGGCGCCGCTTCGTGCAGGAGGCCCTGCAGGCGCGGGCCCGCTTCGACCAGGCGACCCGCACCATCGCCGCCGGCCCGCTGCGCGAGCGCCTCACCGGGATCGGCGACCGGATCCAGGACGGCGTCGACGAGTGCTGGCGCATCGCCACCCGCGGCCAGGCCCTCGACGAGGCCCTCGCGCAGCTCGACGTGACGTCGATCACGCGCGAGCTGGCCGCGGTCGAGCACGACGCCTCGTCGGGGGCCGAGGGCAGCAGCATCGAGCGCACGGCCGAGGCGCTGCGGGCCCAGCTGTCGTCGGCGGAGCGGATGACCCGGGTGGCGACCGACGCCCGGGACCGCCTGCGGCTGCTCGACGCCCGCCTCGACGAGGCGGTCGCTCGGGCCATCGAGCTCTCGGTCGGCACCGGTGACGACGAGTCCCTGGGGGGTCTGGGCAGCGACGTCGACTCGATCGTGGGCGAGCTGGAGGCCCTCCGCCAGGCCCTCGAGGAGACCGGCGGCACCCCCGCGCTCGGCGTGTGAACACGGGGCGGGCGTGATCGCGGGGCGGGCGTGACCGAGGCCACGGCGGCGTCGTCCCCGCGGCCCGCCCGCCGCCTGCTGCGCAGCAGCGCGGTGGTGAGTGCGGGCACGGCGCTCAGCCGGCTCACCGGGTTCGCCCGACTCCTGGCGATGGCCTTCGCGCTGGGCTTCACCGCCCTCACCGACTCGTACAACATCGCCAACAACACCCCGACCATCCTCTACGAGCTGCTCCTCGGCGGCGTGCTCGCCGCCACGCTCGTGCCGGTGTTCGTGGAGCACCTCGAGCGGGGCGACGACGACGGGCCGTCCGCCGTGGTGAGCGTGGCGCTCATCGCCCTGGCTGCGCTCACCGCCCTGGCCTTCGTGGCCGCTCCCTGGCTGATCCGGCTCTACACGGCCGCCGCCGCCGACACCCCCGGCTCCGACGCCGAGCGCCAGCTGGCAACCGACCTGTTGCGGTGGTTCGTCTTCCAGCTGCCCTTCTACGGCCTGGCCGCCCTGTGGTCGGCCCTCCTCCAGGCCCGGCGGCGGTTCGCGGCCCAGGCCTTCGCCCCGGTGGTGAACAACCTGGTGGTGATCGGCGTGCTGATCGCCGTCCCGCTGCTGGCCGGCGGCGCGCCCCAGGTGCGCGACGTTCTCGGCGACGCCGGCCTCACCGCGCTGCTCGGCGCGGGCACCACCGCGGGGATCGCGGCCATGGCGCTGGTGCTCTGGCCCGCGCTGCGGCGCGCCGGCGTGCGGCTCCGCTGGCACCCGGCCGGGCGCGACCCCGCGGTGCGCCGGGTCGTTCGCCTGGCCGGGTGGACCGTCGGCTACGTCATCGCCAACCAGGTCTCGCTGCTCGTGGTGACCGCCCTGGCCCTGCAGACCGACGGCGGGGTGTCGGCCTACCAGGGGGCCTTCCTGGTGCTGCAGCTCCCCTATGCGCTGCTCGGCCTGGCCATCACCACCACGTTCACCCCCGAGCTGGCGACGGCCGCATCGCAGCACGACGAGGCCACGTTCCGGCAACGCCTCGACCTGGGCCGCCGGCTGACGGCGATCGTGATGCTCCCGGCCGCCGCCGGCCTGGCGGTGCTGGCCCGCCCGCTGGTGTCGGCGCTGCTCGACCACGGTGCCTTCAGCGACGCCTCCGCCGAGCTCACCGGCGACACCCTCGCCCTGTTCGCCCTCAGCCTGCCGGGCATGGCGGCCTACCTGTTCATGCTCCGCGGCTTCTTCGCCCGGCAGGACACCAAGACGCCCTTCCTGCTCAACGTGCTCGAGAACGCCGTCAACGTGGCCCTCGCCCTGGTGCTCTACCCGTGGATCGGCGTGCCCGGCCTGGCCCTGGCCTGGACGGTCGCCTACGTGGTGGCCCCCGTAGTCACCCACGCGGTGCTCGCCCGGCGCCTCGGCGGCCTCGGGGACGGACGGGTGCCACCCGAGCTGGGACGCCCGCTGGCCGCCACCCTCGTGATGGCGGCCGCGGTGTGGGGCGTCACCCGGGTGGTCGGGGCCGACACGGGGCTGGGCTCGGTGGCCCGCACCGCGGTCGGGGTGCTTGTGGGCCTGGCGGTCTACGCGGCGATGCTCGTCGTGCTGCGCGAGCCGGCGGTGCACGAGCTGCGGGGCCGACTCGGCTCCCGAGGGCGCCACCCCGTGCCGGGCGCCTAGCATCGGATCCATGTTCAAGGCGATCAAGCGCTGGTGGAAGTACTGGACGGCCAAGGTCAACAGCCGGTTCAACGAGCGGGCCGATCCGAAGATCCAGCTCGAGCAGGCGATCACCGAGGCGCAAGATCAGCACCGGCGCCTCAAGGAGCAGGCCGCCAACGTCATCGCCAACCAGAAGCAGGCGGAGATGCGGCTCAACCGGGCCATGGACGAGCTCGAGAAGGTGAACGGCAACGCCCGCCAAGCCCTCCTCATGGCCGCCGACGCCGAGAAGCGGGGCGACACGGCCAAGACCGCCGAGTACAACCAGGCGGCCGAGGCGTTCGCCAACCGCCTCATCAGCCTGGAGCACGAGGTCGACGACCTGAAGACCCTGAGCCTGCAGTCGGCCCAGGCGGCCGACCAGGCCAAGGCCGCCGTCCAGCAGAACGCCGCCGTCCTGCAGAAGAAGCTCTCCGAGCGCCAGAAGCTCCTGTCGCAGCTCGACCAGGCCAAGATGCAGGAGCAGATGAACACGGCCATGGCCTCGCTGTCGGAGACCGTCGGCGAGGACGTGCCCACCTTCGACGAGGTGCGCGACAAGATCGAGGCGCGCTACGCCAAGGCCAAGGGCATGTCGGAGCTCACCGAGACCTCGGTCGAGAGCCGGATGCTGGAGATCGAGCAGGCAGCGCGCAACACCGAGGCGCAGGCCCGCCTGTCGGAGCTGCGCTCGCAGCTGGGCCTGGCCCCGGCCGCCGAGCCCGCGTCGCTGCAGGCCGAGGCGGCCTCGGTCGAGGCCGAGCCGGCGGCCCAGCCGGCGGCCGAGCCCGAGACGACCCCCGGCTCCTAGCTCCTGCGGTTCTGCGTCCCGCCCGTCCCGCTCACCGGGCCACCCGGGACGGAGAACCCGCGACGGACGGTCACGCGACGCGGGAAGCGGTGAACCGGGTGAGCATCGACGGAGGTCGGCGGCCACCTGCGCGGGACGCAGCACGAGCTGGCGGCGGAGGTGGCGCCGGACGCTCCAGCCGGCGTCCTCGAGGACGTGCTGGCGCTCGCGGTCGTCCTCGGCGGTGGCCATCCGCTCGTGCACCGTCCGCCCGTCGATCTCCACGATCCCCGCACACCACGGGTAGCCGAAGTCGGCCTCGAACACCCGCGCCCCCACGACGACCAGGTGGTGGTAAACGGGCTCGGGCAGCGGGTGGTCACCCACGAGGCGAGCGACGAGCATCTCCGCCGTGCTGTCGGGACGGGCGTCGGCCAGCTCTTGGCGCTCGAGGGCCCGCCGGAGCGCACCGACCCCGTTCCTCCCCGACCGGGCCATCTCCTGGAGCAGACCCACCACGGACGTTCCCGTCACCAGCCGGCGCACCAGCCACTCCTCCAGGGCCCGCTCGACGAGGAACGGGCGAGCCACCGCGCCCAGGTCGAGCAGCATGCGCTCGAGGGTGGTGACCGCCAGCGGCCCGACTCGGGCGACGTGCGCCTCGGGGAGGTGGGCCGAGCGGTGCGACACGGCCGCGCCGTCGCCGGCCGCGAGGCAGGCCGCCAGGAGCCGCTGGGTCGGTGATGCCGGCCACGCCGAGAGCCGGTGGACGCCGGGGTGGACCGGCACCAGCACGCCGGAGGCGTTGCGCCGGGCGATGCTCGATCGCGACAGCCCGGCCTGCACCAGCTGGGGGGTGGTGGCCAGCCCGAGCTGGTTGGCGAGCACGTCGACGAGGATGCGGTCGGCCCGGTTCACACCCCGACGATGCCAGGACGCTGTGTCAGCCTCGCCTCCCCCCGCTTCTGCGTCCCGGATGGCCCGCAAAGCGGGACGGGGAACCAGCGGTGGAGCGGATCAGCCTGCGGTGGAGCGGATCAGCCTGCGATGGCACGGGTCGACCCGGGGTGGCGCGGATCAACCCGCGATGGCGCGGGTCGGGACGACCACCAGGTCGTCCCGGTGGATCACCACACCGGCGGTGCCCTCGGGCAGCTCCGAGGAACGCCGCCCGGCCACGTCGGCCAACGTGGCTGCGTCGAAGCGCACCAGCCCCTTGGCGAACACCTGCCCGTCGGGCCCCGCCACCTCGACCGGGGCGTCCTCGCCGAACTGGCCGTCGACGGCCACCACACCTGCCGCGAGCAACGACGTCCCCCGGTCGAGCACCGCGCGCCGGGCCCCGTCGTCGACCACCACCGTGCCCTCCGAACCCACCGCGAAGGCGATCCACAGCTTCCGGGCCGTCAAGCGGCGGTGCGCGTGCGGGCGCACCACCGTGCCGACCCCGACCTCGTCGGCCACCGCGCCGGCCAGGACCCCGGGCCGGTCGGCCGCGGCGATCACGGTCCGCACCCCGGACCACGCCGCGATCTTGGCGGCGGCCAGCTTCGAGGCCATGCCCCCGCTGCCCCGGTCGGTGCCGGGCCCGCCGGCCAGGGCCTCGAGCTGGTGGTCGATCTGCACGATCTCCTCGATGAGCGAGGCCTCGTCGTCGACGCGGGGATCGGCCGTGAGCAGGCCGGGCGCGTCGGTGAGCAGCACCAGCAGCTCGGCCCCCACGAGGTGCGACACCAGAGCGGCCAGGCGATCGTTGTCGCCGAAGCGGATCTCGTCGTCGGCGATGGCGTCGTTCTCGTTCACCACGGGCACGACGCCCAGCTCGAGCAGCCGCCCCAGGGTCTGCCGGGCGTGCAGGTACTGGCGACGGTGCACGAAGTCGAGGGGCACCAGCAGCACCTGGGCGCCCACCAGGCCGACCGCGCCGAGGACGTCGTCGTAGGTGCGCATGAGGCGGCTCTGGCCCACCGCCGACAGCGCCTGGAGCGTCCCCACGTCGGCCGGCCGCTCCACCCCCAGCGCCTCGACACCGGCCGCGATGGCGCCCGAGGTGACCAGCACGACCTGGTGACCGGCGGCGCGCACGTCGGCCACCTCGCGGCACAGCTTCTCGACCGAGCGGAGGTCGATGCGGCCGCCGGCGTCGGTCAGCGACGACGTCCCGATCTTCACGACGGCGATCACCGGCACCTCACTCGTCGGGCTCGTAGTCGAACGACATCGACCCCACGTGGATCACGTCGCCGGCGCGGGCGCCGGCGCGGGTCAGCGCTCGGAACACGCCAAGCCGCCGGAGGCGGTCGTGGGCGTAGGCGAACGCCTCCGGGTTCGTGAGATCGCTCAGGGCCACCGCCCGCTCGGCCTGGCGACCCAGCACGGCGAACCCGTCGCCCGTGCGCTCGACGCGGATCCCCTCGGGCACGGGCCGGTGCACCACGAACGACCCGGACACCGGGGTGGCCGCCCGGGCCGCCGTGACCAGCTGCGCGACCTGGCCCAGGAGCGTCGGCAGGCCCTCTCCGGTCACCGCCGAGATGCGGGGCCCGGCCCAGGCGACGCCCGCTTCGGCAACGTCGGCCTTGGAGCCCACCGTCACCCGCGGCCGGGCGACCAGCTCGGGCTGGTAGCGGCCCAGCTCGTCCAGCAGGATCCGCTCCTGCTCCGCCGGGGCGTGCGGCGCCAGGGCGGACAGGTCGACCAGCACCACCAGTGCCCGGGCCCGCTCCACGTGGCGCAGGAACCGGTGACCGAGACCCCGCCCCTCGCTCGCACCCTCGATCAGCCCGGGGATGTCGGCCACCACGAACTCGGTGCCGCCGCCGAGCCGCACCACGCCCAGGTGCGGCTCGAGGGTGGTGAACGGGTAGTCGCCGATCTTGGGCTTGGCCGCCGAGATCCGGCTGATCAGGGTGCTCTTGCCGGCGTTCGGGAACCCCACCAGGGCCACGTCGGCGAGCAGCTTGAGCTCGAGGCGGAGCCAGCGCTCCTCGCCCGGCTCGCCCTGCTCCGCGAAGCCGGGTGCCCGCCGCTTGTTCGACAGGAACCGCGCGTTCCCCTTGCCCCCCTGCCCGCCGGCCGCGGCGAGGTACCGGTCGCCGTGGGCGGCCAGGTCGGCGAGCACCGAGCCGGTGGTGGGGTCGAGCACGACGGTGCCCTCGGGCACGGCCACCAGCAGGTCGGCGCCGGACGCCCCGTGTCTGGCCTTGCCCTGGCCGTGGGCGGCGTCGGCGGCGCGCCGATGGGGGTGGTCGCGGAAGGCCAGCAGCGAGGCGACGTTGTGGTCGGCCACCAGCCACACGGAGCCCCCGTCGCCCCCGTCGCCCCCGTCGGGCCCGCCCTTGGGCACGTGGGCTTCGCGTCGGAACGACACGCACCCGGCACCGCCGTCCCCACCGCGCACGTTCAGCGCGCACTCGTCGACGAAGCCGGACACGGGCGCTCAGGATAGGGTCGCCGGGCCCTCGACCCCGGCCGGCGGCCTCAGCCGACGAGGCGGACCGGGTCGCCGGTGATGTTCGCGCCCCAGGTGGTGGTGTCGTTGGGCTGGGCGTTGGTGAAGTCCATCCGGACCTTCACCCAGCACCCGTTGGTGACGTCGCCCTCGTTGCAGGTGTAGCTGGTGGAGATCGGGATGCTCATCTGGTAGAGGCGGCCGTTGCTGTTGCCGCTGTTGCGGTCGAGGATCGCGCAGTTCGGCGCGTTCGTCAGGCTGCCCCCGTCGACCGTGTACTGGCAGCCGGTGAAGGCTGCCGACTCGCTCGGCGCCTGGATGAAGAGGTCGACGTCGCCGCTGCTGGTGTCGCCGATGTCCCAGAACTGCAGGTTGAGGATGCGCCCCGTGCTGGGCGCGGGTGTCACCCGCACCAGGTAGAAGGTGCTGCTCCGCGTGACGCTCCCGGTGGCGGCCACGTTGGTGTAGATGGGCAGCCGGCCCTTGGCGAACACCTTCACGTCGGAGGCCGCCGGCTCGCCGGTTGCGCCCATGCCGGCCCGGACGGAGTACCGGTTGTGGCCGCCGGTGCTGTTCATGCTCGCCGAGAAGGTCTCGGGCGAGCCGGTGGCGGCCGTGGACCGCACCTGCAGGAAGTACTGGCCCTCGACCGGGTTGTTGATCGTGCAGATGGTGGCCCAGCGCCGGAAGTAGCCGGGGAAGGCCGCCGGGTTGTTGACCTGGGCGACCTGCCCGTTGAGCAACGGGTACACCGCTGCGCTGGTGGGCTGGTACTGGCGGCTGCACGAGGAGATGACCGGGTTGTTCGCCGGGTCCCACGGGGTCGAGTCGGGCGAGCGGACCAGGTACGAGGTCACCTCGTTGCTGCCGCCCACGTTCATGTCGCCGGTGCAGTAGGCGCTCGTGGAGCCGCTGGCGTAGCGGGTCGCGGCGTCGGTGTAGCCCTGGGCGACCAGGGTGGCGAGCTGGGTTGCGTTGGGGAGGTTGACGGTGCAGAGGTCGCCCACGTACACGTAGGCGGGGTCGAACACCTCGATCCGCAGCGGCTGGCCCGAGGCGACCGCAGTGGGGCCGACGTCGACGGCGAAGAAGTAGTTGTTGGTGTCCCACTCGTTGTTCACGCCGCCCGAGCACTGCCACCCACTGGCGCACTGGCGTGCTGCGAACCGGTCACCGGACACCTTGGTGGCGTTGGGCGCGGCGGTGTTGAGCCAGTGCTCCGGGTAGGGCGTCTGCGGGTTGTCGGGGTCGTTGGCCAGCTTGTTCGTGGGCGAGCCCATGGGGAGCTCGTCGTCGAACTCCGCCAGCGCCGAGCGGGTGATGTTCGTGGTGGCGAACCCGAGGAGCCCGGCGAAGAAGTTGGTGACCCGGCCGGTGATGGTGACCTGCAGCTGGTTGGGCCGCGCCGTGCCGTTCACGGCGACGGTGGTGCCGCCCGTACCGTTGGTGTAGCCGTTGGCGGTGGCGACCGACCGGGCCAGGGTCGCCGCCGACGAGGGGTTGCCGGGCATGTAGACGACCCCACCGAGGGCGGCCGCGTCGGCCGCCTTCTGGATGCGGGTCGCCGACCACCACCAGTTGCCCACGTCGATGGCGAAGCCGGCGAAGGCCAGGAGCACCACGAGCAGGAGGGCGAACCAGGCGATGACGAACCCGCCCTCCTCACGCCGGCCGGCTCGGCGGGGCGGCTGGGACCATCGCCACCTCGCCGATCGGTCGAGACAGGCGGGCCTGGCAGAGGAGGATCGGGTCGAGGTCATGTCGCACCACACACGTTGCGGGGGAGTGGCTCCAGCCGCGCCATCGACCGCTCGGCGAGCGTGCGGGAGGCGCCGAAGAAGCCCGTGACGAAGGAGTGCTGCACCGTGACGTAGACCCCCACGGACATGGGGCCGTCCGGGCAGGCGTACTGGCTCGACGGCGGCCATGAGCCGCTGGTCAGGTCGAAGCGGCGGGTGCCGGTGTTCCACTGGTACTGGAGGCACCACCCCGTCGGGCACCCGCCCGGCGTGAGGGTGCCGCTGCCGGTGCAGGCGGTGTCGGAGCAGGGAAGCCCCGTCTGGGGGTTCGCCCGGTAGAGGTAGAGCAGCTGCGGCGTCCCGTTCGACAGGGCGCTCAGGTCGCGCTCCACCACGCCCTTCGCGGCATCGGGCGCCAGCGCGCTGCGCGGGAGCGTGGAGAAGGCCCGGGCGCCGTCTCGGGCCGCGGCCGACGTGGTGTTCACGTTCTTCATGGCCATGCCCCACTCGAGGATGCCGAACGAGAACAGCATCACGATGGGGAAGACGATCGCGGCCTCGACGATGGTGGCGCCGCGCGAGCGGCGGGTCCGCCGGGGGGAGCGGGCGGGGTGGCGCCGCGGCGGCAGCGAGGCGCTCATGTCGGCGCGCAGAACCCGACGGGCATCGGCTCCAGCCGCATCATGGTTCGGTCGGTGAGGGTGGTGGACGAGCCGAAGAAGTTGGTGAAGAAGTTGTACCGGGCGCTGACCTGCGCGCCGACGGAGTCGGCCGTGGCCAGGCAGGCGTTGCGCGAGGACGGCGGCCACGAGCCGCCGCTCAGGACGAAGTCGGACGTGCCCGCGTTCCAGGTGTAGCTGAGGCACCACGTGGACCCGGACGTGCACACCGCCGAAACGGTGCTGCTGCCGGTGCAGCCCGAGTTGGAGCAGGGCTGACCGGTGGTGGGGTTGGCCCGGTACAGGTAGAGGTTGAGGGGCGTCGCCGACACCAGCGAGTTCAGGGCGTCCTCGGCGGCGAAGCGTGCCGCGTCGGCGGCCTCGTCGGACCTGGGCTCGGCCGCGAAGGCCCGGGCCGCGGCACGCGACGACTGGCTCACCATGCCGCCGTTCTTGAAGGCGACGCCGTACTCGAGGATGCCGAACATCACCAGGGCCAGGATCGGCAGCACGAAGGCGGCCTCGACGAGCACGGCCCCCCGCTGCCCCCGGGCGCGCCCCACCGGCCGACCGGCCGCACGGCCGGACACCCGGTGCTGGGCTCCCGGAGCATGGGTACGCATGGTCGGCGCCGCCCCCTGCGGCTCGTCGTCACGGCGGGAGAAACCGGCGACCGTCGCCGGACGCCCATCCCGATCGTACGGAGGCTCCCCCACCGTGACCACCCCACGCGCCGAAAATGGGCCGAATGGCCCACGCTCCGTGGTGACGGCGGTGCGACGGCGCCTCACGATCCTCTTCATCGTCACAACCGGTCGCTACCGTGAGCCCATGGCCGAGATCGGCGAGCCCGTCGCCGACACCGCGTGGGCCCATGGGCCCCTCCTCGTGGGCGAGCCCGGCCACGTCCTGCACCCGCGTCACGCCCGGGAGGAGGCCGAGGAGGCGCTCCTCGCGCCGTCGGCCACCCGCTCCCGAGGTGCCGGGTGTCGGGTCGAGCCCGAGGAGCCCGACCCGTTCCGCACCTGCTTCGAGCGCGACCTCGACCGCATCCACCACTCGAAGCCGTTCCGGCGGCTGGCGGGCAAGTGCCAGGTCTTCGTGGCGCCCGAGGACGACCACCTCCGCACCCGCCTCACCCACGCCATCGAGGTCAACCAGGTGGCGGTGAGCATCGCCCGGGCCGCCGGCCTCAACGCAGCCCTCACCTCGGCCGCGGCCACCGGGCACGACTGCGGCCACGGGCCCGCCGGCCACGCCTCGGAGGAGGCCCTGTCGCCCTACCTCGAAGGCGGCTACCACCACGCGGTCTACGGGGCCGACGTCGTCCTGGCCCCGCTGAACCTGTGCGCCGAGACGCTCGACGCCATCCGCAACCACTCCTGGAACCGGCCCGCCCCCACCACCCCCGAGGGCGAGGTCGTGGCCTGGGCCGACCGCATCGCCTACCTCTGCCACGACTTCGAGGACGCGGTGAGCGCCGGGATCGTCAGCCCCGCCGACCTGCCCACCGACATCGCCGACGTGGTCGGCCGCGACCGCCGGGGCCAGCTCCACCGGTTCATCACGGCCATGCTGGAGACCATCGCCACCACCGGCCAGGTGGGCATGCGCGCCGCCGAGGCCGAGGCCCTGGCCGCCTTCCGCGCCTTCAACTACGAGCGCATCTACCTGCGGCCCGAGGCCCTCGACCAGGCCCGGCGGGTGATCCGGCTGCTCCGCGACCTCACCGGCTGGTTCATCGAGCACCCCGAGGCCGTCACCGATGCGCCGCCGGCCGCACCCGGGTCGGTCGACGCTGTGGCCGGGGCGGTGCGCTACGTCAGCGGCATGACCGACCGCTTCGCGCTGCACCTGGCCGTCGAGCGCCTGGGCTGGTCGCCCTCGGCGCTCCCCCGGGGCGTCTGACGCGTCGGGGCCCGCTCAGACGCGGGCGGTCTCGGCCAGCACGTCGACCAGACGACGGCCCTTGCGACTGCCGAACTTCACGGTGCCCGGAGCGGTGGCGAACAGGGTGTCGTCGCCGCCCCGGCCGACGTTCTCACCGGGATGGAACCGGGTGCCGCGCTGGCGCACGATGATGGCGCCGGCCTGCACCCGCGTGCCGTCGAACACCTTCACGCCGAGCCGCTGCGCGTGGGAGTCACGGCCGTTGCGGGTGGACCCACCGCCCTTGGTCTTGGACATCTGCCGCTACCCCTTGCTGATCGAGGTGATCTCGATGACGTCGTACGTCTGGCGGTGGCCCCAGCGCCGCCGGCCGCGGGCCTTGGCCTTGTAGGTGAAGCCGACGATCTTGGGGCCCCGTGCCCGGCCGACGACACGGGCCGAGACCTCGGCGCCGGCGAGCTGGGCCGGGGTGGAGCGGACCTCGTCGCCGTCGACGACCAGGACCGGCGAGAACGAGACCGACCCGCCCTCGTCCACACCCAGCAGCTCGACGTTCAGCCGCTGGCCCTCCGAGACCCGCTCCTGCTTCCCGCCGGTGCGGATGACTGCATACATAGATCTGCCAGCGTACCGAGCGAGGAACCCCGGTCGCTAGTCGATCAGGTCGGTGTCGACCACGATGCCGCGGCCCCCGCACTCGGGGCACGACGCCGCGAACGCCGTGAGCAGCCCTTCACCGATGCGCTTGCGGGTCATCTCCACCAGGCCGAGCTCGGAGATGTCGAAGACCTGGGTGCGCGTCTTGTCGCGGGCCAGGGCCTCGCGGAAGGCGCGCACGACCGCCTCTCGGTTGTCCCGCACCTCCATGTCGATGAAGTCGATGACGATGATGCCGCCGATGTCGCGGAGCCGCAGCTGGCGGGCGATCTCCTCGGCCGCCTCCAGGTTGTTGCGGAACACCGTCTCCTCGAGGTTGGACGTGCCGACGTTCTTGCCGGTGTTGACGTCGATCACCGTGAGCGCCTCGGTGTGCTCGATGATCAGCGACCCCCCCGACGGCAGCCACACCTTGCGGTCGAGGGCCCGGTGGAGCTGCTCGTGGACGTGGTGGCGCTCGAACAGCGGCAGCGGCTCCTCGGCCACGTCGTAGAGCTCCACGCGGTCGGCCAGCGCGGGGCTGATGCTGGCCACGTAGTCGCGCACCTCCTCGAAGAGCCCCGGATCGTCGATCACCACACCCCGGTAGTCCTGGTTGAACTCCTCGCGTATCACCCGAACGGCCATGTCGGGCTCGCGGTAGAGCAGGGCGGGGGCGCTGGACCGGCGGGCCAGGCCGTCGATCCGCTCCCACTGGCCGAGCAGCCGCACCACGTCGCGTTCGATCTCCTCCGCGGTGACGCCCTCGGCCGCGGTGCGCACGATGAGGCCGTGCTCGGCCGGCTTCACCCGGTCGAGGATCGAACGGAGCCGCTTGCGCTCGTCGTCGCTCAGACGCTTGGAGATGCCGTAGGTGGAGCTGTTGGGGATGAGCACGACGAACCGCCCGGGCAGCGACACCTCCTGGGTGAGGCGAGCCCCCTTGGCACCGATCGGGTTCTTGGTGACCTGGCAGACGATGGTCTGGCGGGGCCGCAGGATCTGCTCGATCCGCGGGTTGGCCCCCCGCTCCACGATGTCCTCGGGCTCGTACTGGACATCGCCCCGGTAGAGCACGGCGTTCTTCGGGGTGCCGATGTCGACGAAGGCCGCCTCCATGCCGGGGAGCACGTTCTGCACCCGTCCCAGGTAGATGTTGCCGTGGATCTGGGCGGCGTCGTCGGACGATCGGGACACGTAGTGCTCGATGAGCGCCCGCCCCTCGAGCACCGCGATCTGGGTGGCCTGGGGTTGGACGTGCACCGCCATCAGGTACCGGCCGACCGGCCGCCCCTTGCGCTCACGGCCGCGGCGGCGCTCGAGGGTCTCGGCGTCGAGCTCGACGGGCTCGTCGGCCAGCACCGCCTCGACCGGCTGCTGGTCACGCGAGCGGCCCGCGCCGCGGCCCCGCCCACCGCGCCGGCGGCGCCGCCGTGGGCTCTCGTCGCCCTCCCCGGCCCCGGCCCCGGCCCCGGCCCCGGCCCCGGCCCCGGCCCCGGCCTCGGCGCCCGCGCCCTCGGCCTGCGGGCCGGGAGGCGCGGCGGGCGGTGCCGGGCGGGTGTCGCCGATCTGGGGGCGGCGTCGCACGAGTGCCCGCTCAGCGGCCGCCGCCGACACGCGGCCCTCCTGGGGCGGATCGGGGAGCTCGGTCGGCAGCTCGTCGCCGCCATCGGCCCTGTCGGACCGGTCCTCGGCCGCAGGGGTGTCGGCCTGGCCCTCCGGCTGGCGGCCCCGGTTGCGGCTCCGGCCGCCCCGGGAGCCCCGCCGACGCTTGCGGACCCCGGCGTCGGTGACCGGACCCTCCGGGGGCGCGCCGGCGTCGGGGCCGCCCCCGCCCGGGGAGGGCTCGGCGGGTTGCGCGACAGCTCGGGGCTCAGCGCCGGGGCGGGCGGCGGCGAGCTCGTCGGGCGGGGGCTGAGCGCCGGCTGCGGTGTCGGCCATGGAGACGATCCCTTCTCACGACGCACGCGCCTCGGCGTGCGGCGCCCACGTCGCGCCGGCCGGGAGCGGCTCCCGGCGCGCGCCGTCGCGCTCGATCCACTGGTGCAGGCGGCACACGCCGCCCTCGTCCAGACCCGGCCCGAGCGCGCTGATCAGCTCGCTCGGCCGGAGGCCACGGGGCTGCGTGGCCAGCTCGGCCTCGAGGAGGACACCCCGGGCCGACGGGCCGGTGACCGCCAGGTGGCGGATCGCGGGCCGGATGTCGTCGTGGACCTCGTGGCCCTTCCGCGTGCGTGCGACCACGAGCGACGGGGTGGCCAGCAGAGCCACGACCTGGTCGTGCACCTCGGCCAGCGACGCCCCGACCACCTCGATGCGCCACGTGCAGCTGGTGACGTCCTCCTGGAGCGACGGCGTGCGGGGAGCGACCACCGCCGCCGCCGTGACCTCGACCCCCGGGGGGAGCACCGGCGACAGCAGGTCGGCGAGGGCGGCCGGGTCGACCACGCCCACGGTGGGGCCCAGCGGCCCCACCAGCCCGGCACCGTCGACCAGCTCGACGTCGAGGTACTCGCCCTCGGACTCGTGGCCCGTGGACAGGGCGAGCCCGAAGCTCACCCGGGGGCGGGGTGAGAACCCCGCGGTGCGGGCCACCGGGAGGCCCACCTTCCGGAACGTCCGCTCGAACACCCGGGCCACGTCGCGGTGGCTCGCGAAGCGGACCTTGCCGTGCTTCGTGTAGCGCAGCCGCACCCTCATGCGCCCAGCCTCACCGGTCGGGCGGGCCGGATCGTGACCGGCGTGACGCCCCCCGCGGCGTGGTCCTGGCCGGTCCCCTGGCTGCCGCCGGCCGGTGGCGTGGCCGAGGCCACCACGTGCTCGATGCCGTAGCCGGTGCAGACGCCGCAGTCGTAACAAGGTGTCCACCGGCAGTCCTCGAGGCCGTGCTCGCGCAGGGCGTCCTGCCACTCCTGCCACAGGAAGTCGGGGTGCAGGCCGGCGGAGATGTGACCCCACGGGAGCACCTCGTCCTCGGCGCGGTGCCGGTGCACGTACCAGTCGATCGACAGCCCGTGGGCGGCCATGGCCTCCTCCCAGCGGCGGACGTCGAAGTGCTCCGACCACTCCTGGAACACGCCGCCCCGCCGCCAGACCTCCTCGATCACCGGCCCGAGCCGGCGGTCGCCACGGCTCACCAGGCCCTCGGCCAGGCTGGCGCGGGGGTCGTGCCACTTGAGCTGCACCGCCCGGTCACGGCGCAGGTCGTCCCGGAGCAGACCGATCTTGCGCTGCAGCTCGGGGACCGTGTTCTGGCCGAACCACTGGAAGGGGGTGTGCGCCTTGGGCACGAACCCGCCGAGGGAGACCGTGACCGACGCCGACGACGTGTACTCGCGGCCGATGGCCACGCAGCTGCGGGCCAGCTCGGCGATGCCCCGGGTGTCGGCGTCGGTCTCGGTCGGCAGCCCCGTGAGGAAGTAGAGCTTCATGCGGCGCCAGCCGTTGGCGAAGGCCGAGCGCGCCGCGCCGTAGAGGTCTTCGTCGAGGACGAGCTTGTTGATGACCTTCCGCAGCCGCCAGGTACCGGCCTCGGGCGCGAAGGTGAGGCCCGAGCGGCGCGCCCTGGCGACCTGGGCCGCGACGCCGACGGTGAAGGCGTCGACCCGCAGGCTCGGCAGGGAGACCGAGACCTCGCCGCACGTGGTTGGATCGTCGACGGTGGCGGCCACCAACGCCTCGATGCCGCTGAAGTCGGCGGTGGAGAGCGACGTGAGGCTCACCTCGTCGTAGCCGGTGCGCCGGATGCCCTCGGCCACCATCGTGCGGACCTGCTCGGCGGGGCGCTCGCGCACCGGGCGCGTGATCATCCCGGCCTGGCAGAAGCGGCACCCGCGCGTGCAGCCACGGAAGACCTCGACGTTGAGCCGGTCGTGCACCACCTCGGTGAGGGGGACGAGCTGCCGCTTGGGGTAGGGCCAGTCGGCCAGGTCGGGCACCGTGCGCTTCCCGACCCGCTCGGGGACGCCCGGGTGGCGGGGCGTGACCGACACCAGACGGGGGCCGTCGTAGACCACCTCGTACATCGACGGCACGTAGACCCCGGGGACCGAGGCCAGCTCGCGCAGCACGCCCTGTCGCGACCCCGGCCCCCGACCGGACCGCTTCCACTCGCCGACCACCGTGGTGACCTCGCCGACCACCTCCTCGCCCTCGCCGATGACGAACAGGTCGACGAAGTCGGCCATCGGCTCCGGGTTGAAGGTGGCGTGGCCGCCGGCGATCACCAGGGGCACGTCGGGCCCCCGCTCCTCGGCCCGCACCGGTACCCCGGCCAGGTCGAGGCACTCGAGGACGTTGCTGAAGACCAGCTCGGCCGACAGGTTGAACGCCAGCAGGTCGAAGCCGCCCGCGGGCCGGTGCGTGTCGACCGAGAACAGCGGGAGCCGCTCGCGCCGCAGCAGGGCGGCCAGGTCGGTCCACGGCGCGTAGGAGCGCTCGGCGACGCTGTCGTCGCGCTCGTTCAGGATCTCGTAGAGGATCTGGAGCCCCTGGTTGGGGAGACCCACCTCGTAGGTGTCGGGGTAGATCAGGAGCCACGCCACCTTGCCCGGCGCGTGGAGCGGGGCACGGGCCCCGTCCTCGCAGCCGATGTAGCGGGCGGGCTTCTCCACCTTGGCCAGGAGCGGCTCGATCCGTGGCCAGAGAGTCATGTCCCGACGGAGTGTACCCGGCGGCTCCGCCGATGGGCAGACCCGGCCGGACGATCAGGTGAAGCGACGCATGTGGACGTTGACGACCAGCCCGATCGCCGCGAAGAAGGCCAGGGTGGAGGACCCGCCGTAGGAGAGCAGGGGCAGGGGGATGCCGGTGATCGGCATGATCCCCATGGTCATGCCGACGTTCTGGAACACCTGGAACACCAGCATGGCCAGCACGCCCACGCAGATCAGCGTGCCGGTGAGGTCGCGGGCCAGCTGCGCCGCCCGCCAGATACGCCAGGCCATCACCCCGTAGAGCAGCAGCAGGGTGGCGCCACCGGCGAAGCCGAGCTCCTCGCCCACCACCGTGAAGATGAAGTCGGTGTGCTGCTCGGGGACGTAGTCGAGGTTCGTCTGGGTGCCCTGGAACAGCCCCCGTCCCACCAGGCCGCCGGCACCGATCGCGATCTTCGACTGCTCGAGGTTGTACGTGGACTGCTGCGAGTCGGCCTCCTGGTCGAGGAAGGCCGTGAGGCGGTCGCGCTGGTACTCCTTGAGCACGCCCAGGTTCAGCACCGCGGCCACCCCGACCACGCCGATCATCGCCAGCACGAGCAGGTGGCGCGCCCGGGCGCCGGCCACGACCAGGATCCCCGCCAGGATCGCCGCGAACACCAGCGCCGTGCCGAGGTCGGGCTGGAGCATGATCAGCCCCATGGGGATGCCGGCCACCACCAGCACCCCGAGCAGCCGCCGGCCGTCCAACTCGCCCCGCCCGGCCGCGGCCACCGTGGCCAGGGTGACGACGAGCACCACCTTGGCCAGCTCCGACGGCTGGAGCTGGAACCCACCCAGCTGGAACCATGCCTGCGCGCCCTTGGACTCCGACCCCAGCGGTGACACGACCAGGGCCAGGCCGGCCAGCGAGAGGGCGTAGAAGATCGCGATCCGGTCGCGGATCCACCGGTAGTCGACCAGGGCGGTGAGCGCCATCACCCCCGCGCCGAGCGCCACGAACACGCCCTGGCGCACGGCGTACGTGGCGCCCGACAGCCCGCGGGTGGAGCTGTAGACCATCAGCAGGCCGAGGCCGGCGAGGGCCAGGCTGGCGCCCACCAGCGCCAGGTCGACGTGGCGGGCCGGCGCGGCGGGGTCGTCGGCGCCCCGGCCACCCAGCACACCGCTCAGAGGGGAGGCGACGGCCATCAGTCGCTCGCATCCACGATAACGCCCGGCGCCTGCTCGGCGGGAGGGGTCGCCGCCGGCGCCGGCGCGCCGAACAGCGGCGCCTCGCTCGCCGTGGGGAACGGGGCGAGTCCGGCCAGCCCGTCGAAGACGCGCCGGACGGCGGGGGCGGCCGCCGTCGATCCGAAGCCGGCCTCCTCGAGCACTGCGGCCACCACGTACTCGGGGTTGAAGACCGGGCCGAAGCCCACGAACAGCGAGGTGTCGAACACGTCCTCGTTGGCCCGTGTCTGGGCCGTGCCCGTCTTGCCGGCGAGCGGGAACTCGGCGAGCGGGAAGCCGGCGAAGGGCCCGTACGCGGTGCCCTCCTCGGTGGAGATGGCCTCGCGGAGGCCCTCGAGGATCGGGTCGCGCACCTCGGGCGGCAGCGCCACCTGGCGGAGCGCCCGCGGGCCGAACTCCCGCACCACCGCGCCGTCGGGCTCCTGCACCCGCAGCGCGATGTTCGGCGAGTGCAGCGTGCCGCCGTTGGCGAAGGTGGCGTAGGTGTTGGCCAGCTGCAGGGGCGTCAGCAGCATGTCGCCCTGCCCGATCGAGAGGTTCACGTTGTCGCCCGTGAACCACTCCCCGAAGGGGAACGCCTCGGGGTTCTCCTCGTGCAGGGCCTGCTTGGTCTCGGGGTCGGGCACGCGGCCGGCCTGCTCGTCGGGCAGGGGGATGCCCGACTCGGCACCGAGGCCCAGGTCCCTCGCCGTCTCCTGGATGCCGAGGCCCAAGCGGCCGCGGGCCATCCAGAAGTCGGCGCCGAGCTTGTAGAAGAACACGTCGCTCGACACGGCCATGGCCCGGCGGATGTCGACGGTGCCGTCCACCCCACCGCCGGAGTCGCGGAAGATGCACTGGTCGGTGCAGTCCGGCACCTCGTACTCGCCGTCGTCGACGATGGAGGTGCGAGCGTCGATCAGACCCGACCGCAGGGCGGCCACCGCGGTGATGAGCTTGAAGGTGGACCCGGGAGAGTAGAGGCCCTGGGTGGCGCGGTTGTTGAGCGGGTAGTGGTTCGCCGGGTCGTTGAGGAAGTCGAACTGACCTTGGCTGATCCCGTTGACGAAGACGCGCGGGTCGTAGCTGGGATAGGACGCCAGCGCGATCACGGCCCCGTCCCGGGGGTCGAGCACCACCATCGAGCCGGCCGGCGCCGCGTAGTTCACGTCGCTGGTCCGCGGGCGGCGGGTCCGGGCGTTGGCCAGCTCTTCGGCCAGGACCTGCTCGGTGTACGACTGCACGTTCAGGTCGATGGACAGCACGACGTCGTGACCGGGCTGCGGTGGGCGGCGGGCCAGCACCCGCAGCACCCGGCCCTGCGAGTCGACCTCCAGCTTGGTGACGCCGGGGGTGCCACGCAGATCCTGCTCGTAGGTCTTCTCGACCCCCGTCTTGCCGAGCTGGTCCCCGAGCTCGTACCCGTCGCTGGCCAGGGCTTCGAGCTCGCTCTCGTTGATCTCCCCCACGTAGCCGAGGACGTGGGCGGCCAGCGCGCCGTAGGGGTAGTCGCGCACCGCGACCAGCTCGGTGGACACCCCCGGAAGCTGGTCCTGGCGCTCGTCGAGGTACACCACCGTGCCCTCGGGGACGTCCTCGGCCAGCGGCAGCGGGAGGAGCGCGTTGTAGCGACCGTCCTGGTAGCGGGCCTCGAGGTCCTCCGGCGCCTTGCCGAGCACCGGCGCCAGGCTGGCGAACAGCGCCTCCCGATCCCCGGGTTCGGCGATGGCTTCCCGATCGACGGTGACGACGGCCGACTGGCGGTTCCCGACGATGATCGTGCCGTTCCGGTCGAGGATCCGGCCCCGCACCGGCGTCTCCTGCACGATGCGCACGCGGTTGCTCTCGGCGGCCACCTGGAAGGTGGGGGCAGCCATCACCTGCAGGAACCAGAGGCGCGCGAACAGCGTGGCGAACAGCGACACCACCACGATCCCGAGGATCCCGAGCCGGAGGCGGGGCGAGTCGGCGCTCACGGGCGCGTCGCCGCCACGATGCCCCTCGGTCCGCTCACCCCTCCATCCTCGCGGCTCCACGGCCCCGAGGGGCGTCGCGGCCTCATCGCCGGGCCGCGGCCAGGTCCGCCCCCGCCATCGCCCAGCGCTGCACCCAGACCGCCGGGCGGATCAGCACGGCGTTCACGGCCGCTTGGACCAGGATGATCCGCGCCAGCTCGCCGCTGAGGAGCTGGCGCTCGCCGAGCACGTAGCCACCCAGGGCGTAGATGCCGATCCCGAGGGCCGTGGCGGCCGCCGCGGTGAGCATGGGGATCCACCAGGTGGCCCGAAGCACGACCGTCTGGATGCTCGCGACGACGTAGGCGGTGAGGCACCCGGCGAGGGCCGACAGCCCGAACGGCGTCTCCACCACCAGGTCGAGGCCGAGGCCCGAGGCGAACCCGACGACGGCGGCCCGCTGGGGCGGGCCGACGAGCCCCGCGGCGACGGCCAGCAGCAGGAGGAGGTCGCCGTTCACACCGAAGAGGCGCAGCTCGGCCACGAGCGTGGTCTGGAGCACGACGGCCGCCACCAGCACCAGGGGCACCCGCACCCACGGGGTGGCGAGCGCCGTCACGGTTGGGCCGTGGTCGGGGCGATCGGCTCGGTGGCAACCGGGGCGGTCGTGGCCGGGGTCTCCCCCCCGGCCGGCGCCTCGGTGCCCGTGGGGGCCAGGAGCGCCGGCGCCTCCCAGAGCAGCACCTTCACGTAGGCGAGGCGGTCGAAGTCGACCATCGGGTCCACCTCGACGTCCTGTTGGATGGCATCGGGCCCGGCCGAGGCGGTACGCACCCGGCCCACGGGGATCCCCGGCGGGAACGTGGACTCCTGCAGCCCGCTCGTCTTCACGAACTCGCCCTCCAGCACGCTCGTGTCCGGGTCGATGAGGTCCACCGTGAGGGGCTCGCCGCGCCCGTTGCCGTGGGCGACGCCGGTGTCGCGGGTGCGGGTGAGCACCACGCCCACGGCCGAGGTCGAGTCGGTGATCAGGCGCACCACCGATTGGCTCCTCGACACCCGAACCACCCGACCGACGAGGCCGGCGCCGGTCACGACGGGCATGCCCTCGCGGATCCCGTCGGCGCTGCCCCGGTCGATCACGACCGTCAGGTCGAAGTTCGTGGGCGGGGCGCTGGTGACGCGGGCGGACACGGCCGGGATGTCGCCCACGTAGGGGAGGTCCTGCAGCGCCAGCAGCTCGCGTCGGTCGGCCTCGGCGTCGGCCGCCCGGGCCACCTCTCCCCGGGCGTCGTCGAGCTGCTGGCGCAGGCGGTCGTTCTCCGTCGTCAGATCGCCGTAGTTGGCCACCCCGTTCCACACGTTGGCGAACGGCGTGACCACCCAGTGAGCCGCCGACTTGAGGGGCGCCAGGACGTCGAGCGTCAGGTCGCGGGCCCCCTCCACCACCCCCGACCCGCGGTAGTCGAGCGTGAGCGCGGTGATCGAGATGAGCACCAGCAGGACGATCGTGAGCCGGGACCGCCCGGCACGGCGCGACACGGCCACGGGCGGGGCCCTCGCCCGTCAGTCGCGGGCGGAAGAGAAGAGCACCCCTCGCAGCGCCTCGAACTCCTCGAGGGACTGACCCGACCCGATGGCGACGCACTGCAGCGGGTTGTCGGCGATGCGGATGGGCATGCCGGTCTCCGCCGCCAGCCGGCGATCGAGGCCGTTGAGCAGGGCGCCACCGCCGGCGATCACGATGCCCTGCTCCATGATGTCGGCGGCCAGCTCGGGGGGCGTGCGGTCGAGGGTGGCCTTGACGGCGTCGACGATGGCGGTGACGGGCTCGTCGATGGCGTCGCGGATCTCCTCGGTGGTGGTGACGATGGTCTTGGGCAGACCGGTCACCAGGTCGCGTCCTCGGATCTCGGCGTGCAGCTCCTGCTCGAGCGCCCAGGCCGACCCGAGGGCGATCTTCACCTCCTCGGAGGTGCGCTCGCCGAGGGCGAGGCTGTACTCCTTCTTGATGAACTGGATGATCGCCTCGTCGAGCTCGTCGCCGCCGATGCGCACCGACTGGCTGGCGACGATGCCACCGAGCGAGATCACGGCCACCTCGGTGGTGCCGCCGCCGATGTCGACGATCATGTTGCCGGTCGGCTCCTGCACGGGGAGACCGGCACCGATGGCCGCGGCCATCGGCTCCTCGATGATGTAGGCGGGCTTGCGCGCGCCCGCGTACTCGGCGGCCTCCTGCACGGCCCGCTGCTCGACGCCGGTGATGCCCGACGGCACGCAGATCACCATGCGAGGCTTGCCGAAGCGGCGGTTGTGGACCTTCTGGATGAAGTAGCGGAGCATCTTCTCGCAGATCTCGAAGTCTGCGATCACCCCGTCCTTCAAGGGCCGGATGGCCTGGATGTGACCCGGCGTGCGGCCGATCATCCGCTTGGCCTCGGCCCCCACGGCGAGGGGACGGCCGTCGCGGACGTTGACGGCCACCACCGACGGCTCGTTGAGCACGATGCCCCGGCCGCGGACGTAGACGAGCGTGTTGGCAGTGCCGAGATCGACCGCCATGTCGCGGCCGACGATCCCGGAGAAGAGACGGTCAGGCATGAGGAGCCTCCGCTGCACCTTGACGGGCGCGCATCAGGTCAGCCTACGGGACGCCCCGAGGGGCCACAAGCGGCGCGCGACGTCCGTGGCGACGGCAGACGTGCTACCGCGCAGGGAAGAAGATCCCGATCTCGCGCTCGGCGGATCCGGGGCCGTCGGACCCGTGGATCAGGTTCTCGGTGAACAGGATGCCGAGGTCGCCGCGGATCGTGCCGGGCGCTGCGTCCCGGGGGTTGGTGGCGCCGATCATGGTGCGGACCACCTTCCAGGTGTCCTCGGGACCCTCCACCACCGCCAGCACCGAGGGGCCGCCGGTGATGAACTCGACGAGCTCGCCGAAGAACGGCTTCTCCTTGTGCTCGTCGTAGTGGCGGGCAGCGGTGTCGCGGTCGATCGTGCGGAGCTCCAGGGCGGCCAGGCGCAGACCCTTGCGCTCCAGGCGCCCCACGATCTCGCCCACCAGGCCGCGCTGGACGGCGTCGGGCTTGCAGATGACGAGGGTGCGATCCATGGGCGGCGAGGGTAGGCGACCCCTCCGGCCGGGGGCGAAACGAGCTCGGCTCAGCGCCGGCCCGGGAACAGCCGGCGGGCCTCGCCCACCACGTAGAGCGAGCCGGTGACGAGGACGACGTCGTCCTCGGCGGCCTCGTCGAGCGCAGCGGCCACCGCCCGGCCCACGTCGTCGTGCACGATCACCCGCTCGGCACCGAGGGCGCGTGCCGCGGCCCCGACCGCGGCGGCGGGCAGGGCCCGCGGCGAGCGCGGCGTGCACGCCACCACCATGCGGGCCGAGGCAGCGTCGAGCGCGCTCAGCATGGCCTCCGGATCCCGGCCGGCGAGCATCCCGACCACGAGCACCCGGTTGTCGTCGGCGCCGAAGTCCTCCTCGAGGACGCCGGCCGCCACCTCGGCGCCAGCTGGGTTGTGGGCGCCGTCGAGCACGACCAGGGGGTGCCGGTGCACCACCTCGAACCGGCCGGGCACCGTGACCTCGGCGAAGCCACCGGCGATCAGGTCGGGGTCGAGGGCCCGCCCGAAGAACGCCTCGGCCGCGGCCAGGGCCGCGGCGGCGTTGTCGCCCTGGTGGGCACCGTGCAGCGGCAGGAACTGCTCGGTGTAGCTCGCGGCCGGGGTGCGCAGATCGAGCATCCGGCCGCCGACCGCCACCCGGCTGTCGACGCAGTCGAAGTCGGGGCCCCGCTCCCACACCGCCGAGGCCCCCGCGGCGCGGGCCTCGGACCGGAGGAGGGCGGCCAGCTCGGGGTCGGTCTCGCCCTGCACGAGGGTGGCGCCGGGCTTCACGATGCCCGCCTTCTCCCTGGCGATGTCGGCGCGGGTCGGCCCGGCGTACTCGGTGTGGTCGAGCTCCACGTTGGTCACGACCGCCACCCGGCCGTCGGCCACGTTGGTGGCGTCCCACCGCCCCAGCAGCCCCACCTCCAGCACCGCCACGTCGACGGGCGCCTCGGCGAACCACCAGAAGCCGGCGGCCGTCAGGATCTCGAAGTACGTGGGACGCACACCGGCCAGGGGCTCCACCAGGGCCACGGCACCGATCGCTGCGACCAGGTCGTCGTCGGCGATGGGCTCGCCGTTGCGGGCGATCCGCTCGTTGACCCGCTCGAGGTGCGGGCTGCTGTAGAGGCCGACGGAGAGCCCGTGCGCCTCGAGGAGCCGGGACAGGATCCGGCCGGTGGAGCCCTTGCCGTTCGTGCCGGTGAGGTGGATGACCGGCACCGCGAGCTGGGGGTCGCCCAGCAGATCGACCAGGCGGCGCATCCGGTCGAGCGAGGGCGGGGCGACACGGCCGGTGGCGGCCTCGAGGTTGACGTGGTCGTCGAGGTACGCCAGCGCGCCGGCGAGATCCATCGGGGCCGGGGGCGCGGCGGGGACGGCGCTAGGACGCGGCCCGGCGCGGCCGCTGGCTGCGCGGCGCGCCGCTGCGGGGCACAAGCGTCGGGTTGGCCTTCTCCATCACGGCGGCGCGGTCGATCACGCAGCGCTCGACGTCGGTGCGTCCGGGCAGGTCGTACATCACGTTGAGCAGGACCTCTTCGAGGATCGCGCGCAACCCGCGAGCCCCGGTCCCCCGCAGGAGGGCGAGCTCGGCCACGGCCTCCAGGGCGTCGTCGCTGAAGTCGAGCTCGACGTCTTCGAACTCGAAGAACTTGCGGTACTGCTTCACGAGGGCGTTCCGCGGCTCCACGAGGATGCGGATCAGCGCGTCCTTGTCGAGGTTGGACACCGCACCGATCACCGGGAGCCGCCCGATGAACTCGGGGATGAGGCCGAACTTGAGCAGGTCTTCGGGGAGCACCATGTTCAGCAGGTCCCCGAGCTCCTTCTCGTCGGAGCGGCGGATGTCGGCCCCGAAGCCGACCCCCTTGCGGCCGACCCGGCTCTCGATGATCTTCTCGATGCCCGCGAACGCGCCGCCGCAGATGAACAGGATGTTCGTGGTGTCGATCTGGATGAACTCCTGGTGGGGGTGCTTGCGGCCGCCCTGCGGTGGCACGGACGCGGTGGTGCCCTCGAGGATCTTGAGCAGGGCCTGCTGCACCCCTTCGCCCGAGACGTCGCGGGTGATCGACGGGTTCTCGCTCTTGCGGGCGATCTTGTCGATCTCGTCGATGTAGATGATGCCGGTCTCGGCCTTCTTCACGTCGTAGTCGGCCGCCTGGATGAGCTTGAGGAGGATGTTCTCGACGTCCTCGCCCACGTAGCCGGCCTCGGTGAGAGCGGTGGCGTCGGCGATGGCGAACGGCACGTTGAGCAGCCGGGCGAGGGTCTGGGCCAGCAGGGTCTTGCCGCAGCCGGTCGGGCCGATCAGCAGGATGTTGCTCTTGGCCAGCTCGACGTCGGTGTCGTGGTTGGCCCCGAACTGCACCCGCTTGTAGTGGTTGTAGACGGCGACCGAGAGGATCTTCTTGGCCCGCTCCTGGCCGATGACGTAGTCGTTCAGGAACTCGTAGATCTCACCGGGCTTGGGGAGCTCGTCGAACTTGAGCTCGCTGGTCTCGCTGAGCTCCTCCTCGATGATCTCGTTGCACAGGTCGATGCACTCGTCGCAGATGTAGACCCCGGGGCCTGCGATGAGCTTCTTCACCTGCTTCTGGGACTTGCCGCAGAAGCTGCACTTCAGCAGCTCGCCCCCGTCACCGAACTTGGCCACGACCGCTCTCCCCCGTTCCCGCTCAGTCGCCCACGGCCGCGATGGGCCGGTCGCCGCCGGCCGACTGTCGCGACTCGATCACCTCGTCGATGATGCCGTAGTCGCGGGCCTCCTCGGCGGACATCACGAAGTCGCGCTCGGTGTCGCGATGGATGCGCTCGACCGTCTGGCCGGTGTGCCCGGAGAGGATCATCTCGAGCAGCTCGCGCATCCGCAGGATCTCCCTGGCCGCCAGCTCGATGTCGGTGGCCTGCCCGGCAGCGCCGCCGTAGGGCTGGTGGATCAGCACGCGGGCGTGGGGGAGGGCCAGACGCTTGCCCTTCGTCCCGGCCGCCAACAGCACCGCGGCCGCGGACGCGGCCTGCCCGAAGCAGATCGTGGTGATGTCGGGCTTGATGTACTGCATGGTGTCGTAGATGGCGAACAGGGCCGTGATGTCGCCGCCCGGCGAGTTGATGTAGATGTTGATGTCCTTGTCGGGGTTCTCCGACTCGAGGTGCAGCAGCTGGGCGCACACCAGGTTGGCGATCGTGTCGTCGATCGGGGTGCCCAGGAAGATGATGTGGTCCTTGAGGAGCCGGCTGTAGAGGTCGAACGCCCGCTCCCCGCGGTTGGTCTGTTCGATGACCGTGGGGACCAGGTAGTTCCGGATCGGCTCGATCACTCGCCGGCCTCCTGCTGTGCTGGCTCGTCGTCGGCGTTGGTGGGTTCGCCGGGCTCGGCCTCGGAGGCGTCGCTCGGGGGCGTCAGATCGCTGCGGTCGATGGGTTGGCCCTCTTCGTCGACGAGCTCGACCTGCTCGACGAGCCACTCGAGGGCCTTGCGCTTCTCGAGATCGGAGCGTACCGCCGAGAGCCGCTCGCCGCGCTCGAGCTGGCGCCGGAGCGCCGCCGGCTTCTCCCCGACGCGCTGGGCCAGCCGCTCGATCTCGACGTCGAGGTCCTCGTCGGCGACCTCGATGACCTCGGCTTCGACCACGGCCCGCAGGGCCAGGTCGACCCGCACCGCCCGCTCGGCCGTATCGCGGAGCTCCTCGGCCACCTCTTCCTGGGTTCGGCCGGTGGCCGCCAGGTACCCCTCGAACGTGGCGCCCTGGGACTGCAGCCGCAGGAGCAGATCCTCGAAGCGCACCCGCATCTCGTCGTTCACCAGCGCGTCGGGCAGCTCGTCGTCGACCAGGTCGGCGAGGGCGGCGGCCGTGTTCTCCTGCAGCGCCATCTGGGCTCGAACGGCCTTGACCACCTGCAGGCGGCGGCCGATGTCTGCCCGGAGCTGGTCGACGGTGTCGAACTCGGACGCCTCGTTGGCCCACTCGTCGGTGACCTCTGGCAGCAGCTTCTCCTGCACCTGCTTCACGAGGACACGGAAGTGGAGGGGCGGCTCGTCGGGATCGGGGTGGGCGCCGTCGAACTCGAGGATGTCGCCGATCTCGGCGCCACGGAGGTGCTCGTCGACCTCGGGCAGGATGCTGGCGCTGCCGACCTCGTAGGAGTAGTCCTCGGCGGTGAGACCGTCGAGCTGCTCGCCGTCCTGGGAGCCGGTGATGTCGATGGTGACGAAGTCGCCGTCGACGGCGGGCCGGTCGACGGCGGAGAGCTCGCCGAACTGCTGGCGCAGCCGCTCGACCTGGGCGTCGATCTCGTCGCTGGTCGGCGTGGGGCGGGGGATCTCCACCCGGAGGCCGCGGTAGCCGGCCACCGACACCCGGGGCCGCACCTCGACGACGGCGTCGAACGCCACCGGGCCCTGGTCGTGGCCCGCGGTGATGTCGATCTCGGGGGCGGCGATCACGTCGATGTCGTGCTCGCGCACCGCTCGGGCGTAGTAGTCGGGCAGCGCGTCGCGCAGCGCCTCCTCGCGGGCGACGCCCGCGCCCAGCCGGGCCTCGAGGATCCGCCGCGGGGCCTTGCCGGGGCGGAAGCCGGGGATGCGCACCTGGCGGGAGATCTTGCGGAACGCCACGTCGATGGCCTGGTCGAACTCGACCTCTTCGACCTCGACGGAGACCTTGACCCTGTTCCCCTCGAGGGGCTCGACGCTCGTCTTCACAGGATCGGCAGTGTACCGGCGCAACCCCCACGGCCCCGCCCGATCGGGACCGACCGCGACGGACGGCCGCCCCGCGACCCCGGCACGTGATCAGCCGAGCAGGGGCAGGCAGGCGGCGTACCCCACGAGGAGGATGACACCCTCCCCGCGGGTGACCCGCCGCCCACGGGCCATGAGGGCCCAGCCCAGCAGCGCCGCCACCACCATCACGGGCACGCCCACCTGGATCAGCGTGCGGTCGACCACCTCGCCCGGCCCGATCACCGCCGCCAGCCCGGCCACGCCCAGGCTGTTGAACAGGTTCGAGCCCAGCACGTTGCCGACGATCAGGTCGTGCTCGCCGCGCCGGCCGGCCTGGACCGCGGTGACCAGCTCCGGCAGCGAGGTGCCGACGGCCACGACGGTCACCCCCACGAAGCCCTCGGCCAGCCCGAGGTCGCTGGCGATCCCCGTCGCCGCCCACACCACCAGCTGGGCCCCGACCAGGGTGCCGGCCAGCCCGGCCGCCACCCGGAGCGCCTCCCGGCCACCCCGCAGCGGCGCGCCGTCGACGAACTCCTGGACCTCGCGACCGAGCTCGTCGGGCGGCTCGGACCGGGCTCGGCGCACCATCCACACCAGGGCCGCCGCCAGCACCGCGAGCAGCCCGACACCCTCCGCGCGGCCCAGGCCCCCGCCCAGCACGAGCAGTGCCCCGAACAGCACGACGGCCGCCGTCGACACCAGCGCCTGGCCCCGGAGGAGATCGGTGTCGACGTGGATGACGGCCACGACCGCAGCCAGGCCGAGGACCAGGCTGACGTTGGCCAGGTTCGAGCCCACGATGTTGCCGACGGCGAGGTCGAGGCGCCCCTGGCCGGCGGCGATGCCGCCCAGGGCCAGCTCGGGGGTGGACGTTCCGAAGCCGATCACGACCGCGGCCACCACCGCCGGGGCCACGCGCAGCGCAGCCGAGAGGCGGGCCGCCCCCCGCACCAGGTGCTCCGAGGCGACGGCCAGCAGCGCTGCGCCGGCGAGCCCGCCGGCCACGAGGGCGATCACGCCCCGGCGCGCTCCGAGGACTCCCTCGCGGCGCCGCCGAACACGCCCTTGGCCATCAGCGACATCTCGATCCGCCGCCGCTCGCCGTAGATCTCGGCCCTGGCCGCGTGGGCGGCGCGATCCTCCGGCGCGGCCTGCACGGCCCACTCCACCAGCTGGGCGGCGAGCCGCAGATCGCCGGCCGCGGCCCTGTCGCGGGCCCGTGAGACGAGCGCCGCTGCGCCGCCGGCCAGCGCGGCCACCTCCGCGGCCAGGGCCGCGTCGGCGGGGGGCTTGAGGCGGGCCGGGTTGCCGTCCCACCACCCGCCGAGCTGCCGCCACACGTTGCGCACCACGAACTCGGGCTCGTCGTAGATCGGCTGCATCCACGGCAGGGCCAGCACGTCGTCGGACACGCGCACCGCCGCGACGATCTCGTCGAGCACCGCGCCGGCGTTCATCATCCCGACCACCTGCTCGACGATGCCCTCGAGGGCACCGGCCACCGAGGACAGCACCGAGGCGATCCGGCCGGCCCCGCCGATGGGCAACCCGTGGGCCGGGAGGAGCAGCTCGGGCTCGAGCGCGACGATCTCGCGGAGCGCCGCCGCCCACTCCCCCGGGTACCGCTGGACCTTCTGGGGGTTGCCGGCGTTCGGGAACACCCAGGTGAGCAGGTCGCCGACGCACACGGCACGGCGGTCGGGGATCCAGGCCCAGGCGTGGTCGTCGGTCTCCCCCATGGCGTGGCGGAGCTGCACGTGCAGGTCGCCCACCTGGAACGAGCTGCGGTGCGAGAAGGTGTCGGTCGGCGCCAGGGTCCCGGGCGGCACGAAGCGGGGGGCGGCGCCGATGTCGAGGGCCGCCGCGCCGCGGGCGCCGCCGAACTGGCGGGCGTTGATGGCCAGGTTCCAGCCGTTGGTGCGCTGGTAGCGGGCCAGGCGGGGCCCCACGTTCTCGTGGCCGATCACCCGCGGGTCGGCGTGGCCGCGGGTGCGGCCGTCGGCCACCAGCGCCGCGCTGCCACCGACGTGGTCGACGTGGCCGTGCGTGTACACGACCGTGTGGACCGGGTCGGCCGACCAGCGGCGGAGGCTCTCGACGACGCCGCCCCCCGTCATGCCCGAGCTGGTGTCGAACAGCACGAGCCCGTCGCCCGTCCGGAAGGCGACGACGTGGGAGAACGACTCGACGACGGCCAGGCTCTCGTCGATCTCGGAGAGCTCGTTGGTGACCCGGTTGGTCGGGCCGGTCAGCTCCCGGCGGTCGATCATCTCCGCGGACAGGGCGAGCAGGTCGGCCATGGGCGGGCACCGTACCCGGCGCCCGCCGCCGTCACCCCTCGGTGGACCGCAGGTAGTGCACGGTGAGCGGCGCGATCCCCTCGTCGCGCAGGACCTCGGGGGTGAGCAGGGCCAGCAGCTGCATCACGCGGGCGACCGTGCCCGTCCAGCCGGTCTGGTGGCTGGCGCCGAGCCCGGCGCCGTCGTCGCCCTGGAAGTACTCGTAGAACAGGAGGTTGTCCCGCCAGTGCGGGTCGGTCTGGAAGCGCTCGGCACCCCCGAACACCGGGCGACGGCCGTGCTCGTCACGCCGGAAGATCGCCGTGAGCCGGGACCCGATCTCCTGGGCGACCTCGAACAGGTTCATCTCGCGGCCGGAGCCGGTGGGGCACTCCACCCGGAGGTCGTCGCCGAAGTACGTGTAGAGCTGCAGCAGGGCGCGGATGATCAGCACGTTGACGGGGAACCACACGGGGCCGCGCCAGTTGGAGTTGCCGCCGAAGAGCCCGCTGTCCGACTCGGCCGGCAGGTAGCCCACCTCGTAGCGCTCGCCGTGCACCTCGAACACGTAGGGCTCGCGCTCGTGCCACTTGCTGAGGGAGCGGACGCCGTACGGGCTGAGGAACCGCTCCTCGTCGAGCATGCGGGCAAGGATCCGGCGGAGCTTCCCCTCGTCGATCACGGCGAGCAGCCGACGCCCCTGCACCCCGGGGACGCGGGGGTCGGTGATGTTGGCGAGGAGGTCGCCGTGGCGCTCGAGCATCTTCCGGAGCTGCTCGGCCACCCGGGGGAACCGCCCGACGAGGTCGCCCGACAGCACCGTGACGGCGCACAGCGGGAGCAGCCCCACGTACGAGCGCACCTTGAGCCTCGTGGCGCTGCCGTCGGGCAGGCGGAGGACGTCGTAGAAGAAGCCGTCCTCCTCGTCCCACATCTCGTCGTCGTGGGTGCCGACCCGATCCATGGCTGCCGCGATGCGCACGAACTGGGCGAGGAAGCGCAGGACCATGTCCTCGTACGTGGGGTCGTGCAGCGCCAGCTCGACGGCGATCTCCAGCATGTTCTGCGTGTACAGCGCCATCCAGGCGGTGCCGTCGGCCTGCTCCAGGTGGCCCCCGGTCGGCAGGGGCTTCGAGCGGTCGAACACGCCGATGTTGTCGAGGCCCAGGAAGCCGCCCTCGAACACGTGGCGCCCCTCGCGGTCCTTGCGGTTGACCCACCACGTGTAGTTGACGAGCAGCTTCTGGAAGGCGTCCTTCAGGAACTGCAGGTCGGCGTGGGCGGGGGCGCCCTGGCCCCGGCCCGAGCGGTAGAGGAACAGGGTCGCCCAGGCGTGCACCGGCGGGTTCACGTCGCCGAAGTTCCACTCGTACGCGGGGATCTGGCCGTTGGGGTGCAGGTACAGCTCGCTGAGCATGAGGTCGAGCTGCTGGAGCGCGAAGTCGTGGTCGACCAGGTCGAGCGCGAGCGTGTGGAAGGCGAGGTCCCACGCCGCGTACCAGGGGTACTCCCACTTGTCCGGCATGGAGATCACGTCGTCGTTGATCATGTGGAACCACTCGCGGTTCCGCACGTCGGGCCCGCGGAAGCTCGCGAGCGGCTCGGCGCCGTGCTCCTCCAGCCAGGTGGCCACGTCGAACAGGTAGTACTGCTTCGACCAGAGCATGCCGGCGAGCGCCTGGCGGATGATCAGCCGGCCGTCCTCGTCGGCCGAGGGCGGGGTGATGGCGTCGTAGAAGTCGTCGGCCTCGGCGCGTCGCCAGACCATGATCCGCTCGAGCTCGTCGCCCACCGGGTCGTCCGACCACTCGTCCGGCCAGCGATCGACCAGCCGCAGCCGCAGGACGGCCGAGCCACCCGCAGGGACCTCGAGCTCGTGGTGGGCGGCGCACTTGGTGCCGACGCCGTCCGGGTTCACCGCGCCCGCGACCCCGTTGACGACGGCCTCGTGGAACGCGTCCTTCACGAAGGGCTGGGGGTTCGGCTCGCCCCAGAGCCGCTCGCGGTTTGTCTCGTTCTCGGTGAAGAGCAGCTGGGGCTGGCCCTCGACGTACAGGTGGCGGGTGCCGAGGCGAGGGTGCTCGGCGGCCACCGCAGCCGGCGCGTCGGCGGTGGCGTCCACCCGCCGGAGCACCGGCTTCGTGGTCTCGTCGCCACCCCACGACCAGGTGTTGCGGTACCACAGCGTCGGCAGCAGGTGGATGGTGGCCGACTCGGGACCCCGGTTGTGGGCCTCGATGCGGACCAGGAGGTCGTCCGGCCCCCCCTTGGCCACTTCGACCACCACGTCGAAGTAGCGGTCCTCGTCGAACACGCCGGTGTCCAGCAGCTCGTACTCCGGCTCGGTCCTCGTCCGGGCCCGGTTGGTGGCGACCAGGTCGGCGTAGGGGAACTCGGCCTGCGGGTACTTGTAGAGGTACCTGAGGTAGGAGCTCGTCGGCGTGGCGTCGAGGTAGAAGTAGTACTCCTTCACGTCCTCGCCGTGGTTGCCCTCGGCGTTGGTCACGCCGAAGAGCCGCTCCTTCAGGATCGGGTCGCGCCCGTTCCACAGCGCGAGCGCGAAGCAGAGCTGCTGCTTGTCGTCGCAGATGCCCGCGATGCCGTCCTCGCCCCACCGGTACGCCCGCGAGCGCGACTGGTCGTGGGTGAGGTAGCCCCAGGCGTCGCCGTTGTCGCTGTAGTCCTCGCGCACGGTGCCCCACTGGCGCTCGCTCAGGTAGGGGCCCCAGCGCTTCCAGGCGATCCCCTCGCGGGCCTCTCGCAGACGGGCGTGCTCGACGGTGGGCATGGCCGGATCCTACGGGCGACCACGAACGTAGGGTGGCGCCGTGGTCCCTGCCGTCCGCCCACACCGCTCGTTCGCGATCCTCGGCGGCGCGCTCACCGCCGTCGCCGTGGTGGCCCTGGCGGTCCTCACGCCGCTCCCCCTGGTGCTCGTCTGGCTGGTCGCCGCCGGCGCGGCCACGTTCGCCCTGTACGGGTTGGACAAGCGCCGGGCCCAGCGGGGAGGCACTCGCGTGCCCGAGGTGGTGCTGCACGCGGCTGCGCTGCTGGGGGGCGTGGCCGGGGGGTGGGCCGGCCGGGGGTGTTCCACCACAAGACCCGCAAGCCGGCCTTCACCCTGGTGCTGGCGCTGGCGACCGTGCTCTGGGCGGGCGTCGCCGTGGCCGCCCTCACCGGCTGAGGGCGGGGGCCCCATGACCGGCCCGAGCGTCCGGCCCTTCACGCCCCACGACGCGGCCGGCGTGCAGCGCGTGCTCGACGCGGTGTGGTCGGGCGACCCCGTGATGCGCTCGATCTCCTCGGTGCACGGCCGGCTGCCCCTCCGCCCGGACCTCCCCGGCCGCACCCTGGTGGCCGTCGACGACCGCACCGTGGTGGGGGTGGGCTCCCTCGCGGGCAGCAGCCACTACCCGTCGCACCGGCTCGTCGTGATCGACGTGGCGCCGCAGCGCCGGAACGAGGGCATCGGGACCAGCCTGGTGACGGCCCTGCGGGAGGCCGGCGACGCCCGGCCCTGGCTGGCTCGGGCCCGGGGCACCGACGCACCCACGATGGCCTTCCTCGCCCGTCGCGGCTCCTCGGTGGTCGCCCGCACGCTCGAGGCGGTGGTCGACCCTGCGGCCCCCGAGGTCGCCCGCTGGGCGGCCGACGCGGCCGACGCGGCCTCGCTCGGGTACCGGCTCCTCGCGGTGGGCACCGGGCTGGGGTCCCCGGTACCGGTGGCCGACGCGGCCCGCGCCCACGCCGAGCGCCACCGGCGCACCCACGCGTGGGCCCCGCCGGCGGCCATGACCGGCCACGAGGCGGTGGCCGAGTTCTGCGGCCCGGACGTGATCAGCGGGTCGTCGGTCTGCGCGCTCGACGCCAGGGGCCGGATCGTCGGCGTGGCCGAGCTCGTCCGCCCACCGGCGCCGCCCGACACCGGCTGGGCCCACCTGGTGCACGTCGGCGTGCTCGACCAAGAGCTGCCCCGGGGATCCGCGCTCACCCAGGCGCTGCTCGCGCACTGCCTGGCCGTCGCCGCCCGGGCCGGACTCCGGTTGCGGGCGGAGGTCGACGACACCTCGCCGCTGCTCTGGGCCGCGCTCTCGGCTCTGCCGGCGGTCGAGCGACGCGCCGACCTGACCACCCTCACCACGGGCTGAGCCACCCCCTCACGCGGGCTGCGCCATCGCCGCCACGGGCTGGTGGGCACCGCCCGGTACCGTGGAGACCGGTGGCCACGCGACGCGAACCCGACCGGCCAGGTGCCGACCTCCGCGACCAGGATCTGCACGGCCGGGACCTCCGCCGGGCCGACCTCGACGGCGCCGACGCCCACGGCGCCAACCTGGAGGGTGCCGACCTCGAGCATGCCCAGCTCGGCCACGCCGACCTCACCAGCTCCGACCTCGGCCGCGCCGACCTGCACGGCGCCCACCTCCGCGGGGCCGAGCTGGCCGGTGCCGACCTGGTCGGGGCCGACCTCCACGACGCCGACGCGACCGCCGCCGACCTGCTGCTCGCCGACCTGCGCGACGCCGACCTGCGGGGGGCCGACCTGCGGGGGGCCGACCTCGACGGCGCCGACCTGCGGGGCGCGCACTACGACGACGACACCAGGTGGCCGCTGGGGGTCGAGCCCGACGACGGCGGTGCCGTCCGCGACTGACGCGTGGCCGCCGGTGACGAGCCCGACCACCACCGTCGTGGTGGCCGCTGAGGCGGTCGACGTCCTCGGTCCGTAGGGCGGTTCACGCCGCCCCGCCGAGGGCGCGGCGCAAGGCCAGGGCGTCGTCCACGGCCGCGCCCCCGATGTCGTTGTTGAAGTAGGCGAACACGTCGCGGCCCTCGGCCAGGTGGGCCCGGAGCCGCCGGGCGGCGGCGTCCAGGGCGTCGTGCGGATACCGACCGGCGTACGGCGCCCGGCGCGCGTCGGGGCCGTGGAAGCGCTCGTACGCGAACCCTGCCGTCACCACGTCGGGGTGGTCGGGGAGCAGGTCGTGGTGGACGAGGGCGGCGCGGTGGCGGCGCAGCACCTCGAACACGGGGTCGCACAGCCAGCGCGGGTCGCGCACCTCGACCGCCCACCGCAGGCGGCGGGGCGCGGCGGCGAGGAAGGCGTCGAGGCGGGCGGGATCGGCACGCCAACGAGGTGGGAGCTGCACCAGCACGGGTCCGAGCACCGGCCCCAGGGGCTCGAGCCGCTCCAGGAACACCGGCAGCCACGACCCAGGGTCGATGAGCCGCTTGCGGTGGGTGCCGAACCGGCTCAGCTTCACCGCGTACACGAAGCCCTCGGGCGCGCGGGCGCGCCACGACCCCACGACCGCCGGCGTGGGGAGGCCGTAGAACGTGGCGTTGAGCTCCACGGTGTCGAACAGCTCGGCGTAGCGCTCGAACCACCGCTGGCGCGCCAGCCCCGGCGGGTACACCACGCCCCGCCAGTCCGGGTAGTCGTACCCGGAGCACCCCACGCGGGCGACGCCCGCGGGCTGGGCCCGTCTCATTCGCTCTCATGTTGGGCCCGGCGCCCGGCGCCGTCGACCCACCGCGGCCGCGGGGTGCACCGCCGACCGCCGAGGTCCGGGAGGTCCGCGAGGTCCCGGCCGTCGAGGGACGTTGGCCCCTGCCCGCCGGTCGGCGGGAGGCGTACGCCAGAGGTGTGACCGCACCCCGTCGAGGGCGAGGGGGCTGAGCGGTGCCTGCTCCCCGGCTGCGCGACCGCCTGCGCCGCCTCCGACCGGTCGCGGCGCCGGGGCCGGCCGGGCCCGCGGGCGTCCCCGCCGACGTGACGCGCGCCGTCGAGGCCGAGCTGGCCCCCGTGTTCGCCGCCCTCGACGACGCCCAGCGGGAGGCCCAGCGCCGGCGGGCCCGTGCCGCCGCCGCCGCCCGAGCCCGCCGGGCCGAGGCCACCGCCAGGGGCGAGCAGCTGCGGGCCGGGGCCCGCACCGATGCGGCCGCCCAGCGCGCCGACGCCGCCCGGCAGCGGGTGGCCCTGGAGGCGGCCGAGCGTGACCGCCTGCTCGCCGCGGCCGACGCCGAGGCCGCCGCGGTGCGGCACCGGGCCGACGCGCGGCTCCCGGCCCTGGTCGACCGGGTCCTGGACGAGGTGCGCCGGGGCGCCTGGCCCCACGAGCCGGCCCGATGAGCGCGGGCTGGGTGGCGGGGAGCGTGCGGGCCCGGCTCCTCGCTCGCCGACGGCTCGGCCGCGACGGTGCCCGCGACCTCGCCGCGGCCCGCACGCCCGCCCAGGCGGTGGCCGCCCTGGCCCGCTCCCCCTACGGGCGCGACGTCGACCCCTCGATGACCGCCCTCGCCGCCCGCCACGCCCTCGCCGCGACCACGCTCTGGCACCTCCGGGTGCTGGCCGGCTGGCTCGGGCCGCCCGGCGCCGAGATCGTCCGCCTGCTGGCCGGCGGCTTCGAGATCGCCGACGTCGAGGCGCTCCTCACCCGCCTGGCCGGCGGGTCGCCCGAGCCCACCTACGACCTCGGCGCGCTGGCCGTGGCCTGGCCGCGCATCCGCCAGAGCACGGGGCCCGCGGAGGTGCGCGCCGCGCTGGCGGCGTCGCCGTGGGGTGACCCCGGCGGGACCGACCCGGCCGACATCGGCGTGGCCCTGCGCCTGGCGTGGGCCCGCCGCGTGGCCGACGGCGTGGAGCCGGCTGCCGACTGGGCCGTGGCCGGCGCCGCGCTGGTCGTGGCCCGCGAGGCCCTCGTGCACCGGCGTGCGCTCACGCCGGTGGCCCGCGTCGAGGCGTGCCGCCTGCTCGGGCCGCGCTGGGAGCGGGAGCCCTGGGCCACCCCCGAGGCCCTGGCAGCCCTCGTGTCGCCCGCGGCGCGGGCCGCCCTGGAGGGCACCAGCGGTCCGGACCAGCTGTGGCGGGCCGAGGCCCGGTGGGTCAGGCGGGTGGACGACGACGCGCTCCTCCTGGTGGGCTCCGGCCGCCCCGGTCCGGCGCTGGTGGTCGGCGCGGTGGCGCTGCTCCTCGTCGACGCCTGGCGGGCCCGGGCCGCGCTGGAGGCGTGCGCCTGGGGCGAGCGCGGGCGGGAGGTGCTCGATGCGGTGGGCTGAGCGAGCCACCCCCGTGCGCATGAGCCGCGTCGCCATCGTCGCCCCCACCCGTCGCTGGCGCGCCACGCTGGCCGCGGTCGCCGATGCCGGCATGGTGGAGCCCGACGCCCGCCCCGGTACGCCGGCCGGCCCGGCCGCCGAGCGCCTGGCCGAGGCCCGCAGGGCCGATCCGGGCGCACCCGCCGCCGCGGCCCGACTCGCCCGGGGCACCCCCGACCTCGATCGGCTCGTGGACGACGGCCACCTCGACCTGCTGGCGGGGGAGGCCGAGCTCGAGCGGGTGAGCGCGGCCGCCGTCCGTCGGGGCGAGGTCACCGCGGCCGTCGGCTGGGCGCCCACCGCCCACGTCGCGGCCATCGAGGCCCGGTTGCGACCGCTCGGCGGCGCCCTCGTCGAGCTCCCCCGCCCCCGGCTCGCCGATCCGCCGACGGTGCTGCGGCCCTCGCGCGCCGCCGCGTTCCGCCCGCTCGTCGACACCTACGCCACCGTCCCCTACCGCGACGTGGATCCGACGCCCTTCGCGGCGGCTGCGTACGTCGTGATGTTCGGGATGATGTTCGGCGACGTCGGCGACGGCCTGCTCCTCGTGGCCGCCGCGCTCGCCCTGCGCGCCGGCGCCCTGCCGGCCCTGGCCCGCCTCCGCCCGGTGTGGCCGATGGTGCTGGCACTGGGCCTGAGCTCGTGCGCGTTCGGCCTGCTGTTCGGCGAGCTCTTCGGCCCCACCGGGGTCCTCCCGGTGCTGTGGATCTCTCCCCTCGACGAGCCGCTCACCCTGCTGGTTGCCGGCATCGGCGTGGGAGCCGTGCTCCTGGGGGTCAGCTACGTGCTGGGGACGGTCAACCGCTGGCGGGAGGGGGGGCCGGCCCTGGCCCTGTACGCCCCGACGGGCATCGCCGGTGCGTCGCTGTTCCTCGCCCTCGGCCTCGTCGCCGCTGGCGTCTGGTTCGGGCAGGACCTGCTGTGGGTCGCGGGCGCCGCCCTCGGCGCGGTCGGGCTGGGCCTGGCCTTCGTGGGCCTGCTGGCCGAGGCCGGGCCGGGCCCGGGCGGCGTCGCCCAGGCGGTCATCGAGCTGTTCGACACGGTCCTGCGGCTCCTGTCGAACGTGGTGTCGTTCGCCCGGCTGGCGGCCTTCGGCCTCACCCACGCCGCCCTGGGCCTGGTCGTCTGGGACGCCACGACCGCCCTGTGGGACGGCGCCTGGGCCCTGCTGGCCGTGGTCGTGTTCGTGGTGGGCCGGGCCCTCACCTTCGCCCTCGAGGCCCTCGTCGCCGGCGTGCAGGCGCTGCGCCTCGAGTACTACGAGCTGTTCTCGCGCGTCTTCGTGGCCGAGGGCCGTCCGTTCCGGCCCTGGCACGTCCCCATCGACCGCTCCGGGGAGGCCCCATGTTGAGCTGGCTCCTTGCCCTGCCCGTGCTGGTCGGCGTGGCCTGCGCCACCACCGCCGTCCTGCACCGCCGGCCCGCGGCCGGGCTGCGTTGGCTCCGCATCCTGAACGTCGCCCTGCTGCTCGCCGGCGGCGGGCTGCTCGTCGCCGCCCTCTTGGCCGACCCGGGCGCCGCCCAGAGCGACGGCGGCACCACCGCGTCGGACTCGGCCTGGGCAGCCCTGCTCGGGGCCTCCATCGCGGTGGCGGGCTCCTCGATCGGCGCCGCCATCGCCGTGGCGTACACCGGCTCCGCGGCCCTCGCGGCCATCAGCGAACGACCCGAGCTGTTCGGTCGCGCCATGGTGATCGTGGGGCTGGCCGAGGGCATCGCCATCTACGGCCTGATCGTCGGCGTCATCCTGATCGGGAAGGCATGAGCGCCATCGTGGTGCTGGGCGAACACCCCCGCGTCGACGGGTTCGTCCTGGCCCGCGCACGGGTCGTCGCCGCCGAGGGGCCCGACGAGGTGCGGGCCGCGTGGGACGGGCTGCCACCCGACGCCGTGGTCGTGCTCACCCCGGCCGCAGCCGCCGCCCTGCGCGGTGTGCCCGCGCCCGCCCGGCGCCTCCGGGTGGTGATGCCGGCGTGAACCTCGACGCCGTCCGCGACGCCCTCATGGCCGACGCCGACGGCGACGGCCTCGCGGAGATCGCCGAGGCCGATCGGTGGGCCGCGCACCACCTGGCCGAGGCCCGGGCAGAGGCCGGCGCCGCCGTCGCCACGGCACGCGCCGAGGGCGAGGCGGAGGTGGCGGCCGAGCTGGCCGGCCAGCGGGCGGAGGCCCGCCGCGACGCGCGACGACGCGTGCTGGAGGCCCGGTCCGAGGCTCGCACCCGGCTCCTGGAGGCAGCCGCCTCCAGGGCCCTCGCCCTGCGCGACCGGCCCGGCTACGAGCGCTTCGTCGACGCCCTCGCCCTGCTGGCCCGGTCCCAGCTCGGGGAGGGGGCCGACATCGAGCGCGATCCGTCCGGCCGGGGCGGGGTGATCGCCACCGCCGGCGGCCGCCGGGTCGACTACACCCTGCGCGCCCTCGTCGAGCGCGGCGTGGAGCGGCTCGGGCCGGAGGTCGACTCCCTGTGGCGCTGACGGGCCGCCCCGCGGATGGCGCCCCCACCCTGGTCCGGCGCGTCAACGGGCCGCTCGTCGACGTCGACGGGCTCCCCGGGGAGGCCGGGCTGTTCGACCTGGTCGCGGTGGGCCGGGCCGGCCTGACCGGTGAGGTGGTGGCCCTGCGCCCCGACCGGGCGAGGGTGCAGGTGCACGAGTACACGGGAGGGTTGCGCCCCGGCGACCCCGTGCGCTGGCTGGCCCGGCCGCTGTCGGCGCCGCTCGGGCCCGGGCTGCTGGGCGGGGTGTTCGACGGGCTCCTGCGACCGCTGAGCGGCGGCCCCCGCTGGCTGCGGCCCGGCGCCGCCGGTCACGGCGCGGCACCCCGCTCCTGGGCGTTCACCCCGGCGGCGCACGCCGGCGACGACGTCGGCGCCGGGACCGTGCTCGGCACCGTGCCCGAGACGGTGGCGCTGGCCCACCCGATCGTCGTCCCGCCCGGCACCTCCGGTCGCCTGGAGTGGATCCACCCGGCGGGCGAGGTCACCTCCGACGAGCACGTCGCCGTCGTGGCCGGTGCCGACGTGCCCCTGGTGGGGTCGTGGCCGGTGCGGGTCCCGCGCCCCTACCGCCGCCGGCTGGACGCCGCGGTCCCGCTGGTGACCGGTCAGCGGGTGCTCGACCTGCTCGAGCCAGTCGCCAAGGGCAGCAACGCGGCCGTGATCGGGGGGTTCGGGACCGGCAAGACGATGCTGCTCCAGCAGATCGCCAAGTGGTGCGACGCCGACGTGATCGTCTACGTGGGCTGCGGCGAGCGGGGCAACGAGCTCTCCGACACCATCGACGACCTCGGGCGGCTGGAGGACCCCCGCACCGGCCGCCGCCTGGCGGAGCGGACGGTGATCGTCGGGAACACCTCGAACATGCCGGTGATGGCCCGCGAGGCGTCGATCCACACTGGGATGACGGTCGCCGAGTACTACCGGGACCTCGGCTACGACGCCGTGGTGATCGCCGACTCCACCTCCCGGTGGGCCGAGGCGCTGCGCGAGTACGCGTCGCGCGCCGGCGAGCTGCCCGCCGAGGAGGGCTACCCGGCGGGGCTCGCCTCCGCCCTGGCCGCCTTCTACGAGCGGGCCGGCCGGGTGGAGACGCTCGGCGGCGCCGAGGCGTCGGTGACCCTGGTGGCGTCGGTGTCGCCGCCCGGCGGCGACCTCACCGAGCCGGTGAGCGCGCACACCCAGCGGTTCGTGCGGTGCCTCTGGGCCCTCGACCGCGACCTCGCCTACGCCCGCCACTACCCGGCCGTGACGTGGCGCTCGTCGTTCTCCCGCGACGCGGCGGCGCTGGGGGGCTGGCATGCGCAGCACGGCGACCCCGGCTGGGCCCGGCGGCGGGCCCGCCTCGAGGCGGTGCTGGCCGAGGCCGACCGCCTGGAGTCGGTCGCCGAGCTGGTGGGCCTGAGCGCCCTGCCCGGCCGGGAGCGAGTGGTGCTGCTCACGGCCCGGCTGGTGCGGGAGGCGGTGCTGCAGCAGAACGGCCTCAGCGCCACCGACGCCCACTGCTCCCCCGGCAAGCAGGCCGCGCTGGCCGACGCGGTCCTGGCGGTCCACGACCGCTGCCAGGAGCTGGTGGCCGCCGCGGTGCCGGCCTCGATCATCGAGGAGACCGACCTGGGCCCGCTGATCCGGGCCCGCGACGCCGTCGGGCCCGACGACGCCGCGGGGGTCGTCGCCGTGGCCGACGGCGTGCTCGCGGCCCTGGAGGCCCGCCGGTGAACGGCCCTGACCGCCGAGGCGCGGCGGCCGGCACGGCGCCCCTCGCGCCGATCGAGTTCGGCGACGTGGTGCGCGTCCAGGGGCCGCTGCTCGTGGTGCGCGGCGTGGCGCAGGTCGGGTGGGACGAGGTGGCCGAGATCCACCACGGCGCCGGCGAGACGCGCCACGGCGTGGTGCTCGACGTGGACGGCGACGTGGCGGTGGTGCAAGTGCTCGAGGGCACCGACGGTCTGGCCGTGGCCGCGACCCGCGTGGCCTTCGGCGGCACCCCCCTCCGGGTCCCGGTCGGCGACGGGTGGCTGGGCCGGGTGTGCGACGGCCGGGGCGAGCCGATCGACGGCGGGCCCCCCGTCACCGGCGAGCGGTGGGCCGACGTGAACGGGGCGCCGCTCAACCCCACCGCTCGCGAGACGCCGGCCGAGCCGATCCTCACCGGCGTGGCCGTCATCGACGCCCTCACGACCCTGGTGCGCGGCCAGAAGCTGCCCGTGTTCTCGGTGGGCGGGCTGCCGCACCTCGAGCTGGCCTGCCAGATCGCCGCCCAGGCCCACGCCGGCGACGAACCGTTCTCGGTGGTGTTCGCAGGGATGGGCATCACCCACGCCGACGCCGCGGCGGTGCGCGACGCTCTGGAGACCCGGGCCGAGGCCGAGGAGCTCGCCCTGTTCCTCAACACGGCCGACGACCCGGTGATCGAACGGATCCTCACGCCCCGGCTGGCCCTGACGGTCGCCGAGGACCTGGCCTTCACCGGCGGTCGCCACGTCCTGGTGGTCATGGCCGACATGACCGCCTACTGCGAGGCCGTCCGCCAGGTCGCGGCGGCGCGCGGGGAGATCCCCGGCCGGCGCGCCTACCCGGGCTACCTCTACAGCGACCTGGCCTCGCTCTACGAGCGGTCCGGCCGGGTCCGCGGCCAGCGCGGCTCGGTCACCGAGGTGCCCGTGCTCACCATGCCGGCCGGCGACATCACCCACCCGGTGCCCGACCTCACCGGCTACATCACCGAGGGCCAGGTGGTCCTCTCCCCCCACCTGCACGCAGCCGGCGTGTACCCGCCGGTCGACCCCCTGTCGTCGCTGTCGCGGCTGATGCGACGCGGCGCCGGGCCCGGCCGGACGCGCGCCGATCACCTCGACCTGGCGGCCCAGCTGGTGGCCCTGCTGGCCAGGGCCCGGGACGTGCAGGACCTCACCGAGCTGCTGGGCGACACCTCCCTGTCGGAGACCGAGCGCAGCTACCTCGAGCTGGCGGATGCCTTCTCGCGCCGCTTCGTGTCCCAACGGCGCGACGAGGCCCTCACCCTCGACGCGACCCTCGAACGGGGGTGGGCGGTGGCGTCGATGCTGCCCCGCCGGGAGCTCACGATGCTGAGCGACGACCTCCTCGACGCCCACCTCCCGCCCGGGAGTCGCGGCGACGAGGCGCGACGCGGGATCGGCCCGACATGAGCCTGCGCCACCCCCCGGGCCGAGCCGGCCGGCTGTGGCTCCACGACCGGCTCCGCACGGCCCGCCACGGAGCGGAGCTGCTCCGCCGCAAGGAGGACGTGCTGCGACGGGACGAGCGGCGGCTCGCCGCCCTCGAGGAGCGCACGGGTGCGGCATGGGAGCGCCGGTGCCGGGACGCCGAGGCGTGGGCGGTGCGGGCCCTGGTGCTCGGCGGACGCGAGGCGCTCGAGCGGGCCGCCCTGGGCGACGGCCACGCCCAGGCCGACGTGCGCTGGCGCTCGTCGATGGGCGTCACGTACGCCGGCGAGGCGACCTGCCGGCTCCCGGCGCCAACCGCCCTGGGCGGGCCGTCGGCCCTCGCGCTGGCGGCCGACGCCTACCGGATCGCACTCGACGCCGCCGTGCAGCACGCGGCCGCGGCCGACGCCCACGCCCGCGTGGCCGCCGAGCTGACGGCGACCACCCGGCGCCTGCGGGCGGTTCGCGACCGCTGGGTGCCCCGGCTGGACGAGGCGCTGCAGGCGCTCGACCTGCGGCTCGACGAGGCCGAGCGGGAAGAGGTGGTCCGCGTCCGCTGGGCCGCGGCCGCCGGCGAGATCGAAGGAGGCTCGTGATGGTGGAGCGGCTGCTCCTCGCCGTCGACGACTCGCCCGCGGCGCTGGCCGCCACCCGGGTGGCGCTCGCGCTGGCTGCAGGCTGGGGCGCGACGGTTCGTGTCGTGAACGTGGTGCGGGACGGGGCCCTGGCGGACGCCATCGACGAGATCCGCCCCGACGGCGGCGCGGAGGAGCGCCTCACCGAGGCGGGCGCCTCCATGCTGGCGTACGTGGTGCGCCAGGCCGTCGAGGCGGGCGTGGAGGTCCACGCCGTGCAGCGCGTCGGCGAGGCGTTCCGCTGCATCCTCGACGAGGCGCTGGCCTGGGACGCGGCCGTGATCGTCATGGGGAGGGGCGATCGGCGCGGTCCGGCATCGCCGTACGTCGGCAGCGTCGTCGAGCACGTCCTCGAGTTCACCGAACGACCGGTGCTCGTCGTGCCGCTCTCCTCGGACCCGGACCCGGACCCGGACCCGGGTGACGAGCCCTGACCCCGAGGGCCAGGCGCCGCGAGGGGGCCGGCACTACCCTCGGCCCCGTGGGCATCGCTCGCACGGGGCAGAAGCTGTTCACGGGGTTCCACGTGTGGGTGTACCGGACGACCGGGGGCAGGATCGGCCGGCGCATCGGTTCGATCGAGAACGTCCTGCTCACCACCACCGGGCGGCGGACCGGACAGGCGCGCACCACGCCGCTCACGGCCACGATCGACGACGACCGGGTGGTGCTCGTGGCGTCGAACGGCGGCGCACCGAGGCACCCCGACTGGTACCTCAACCTGGTCGCCCACCCCGAGGTCACCGTGCAGCGAGGCGCCGACGTCCAGCGCATGGGGGCCCGGACGGCCGGCCCCGAGGAGCGGGCGGTGCTGTGGCCGAGGGTCGTCAGCACGTACAAGGGCTACGAGGGGTACCAGTGCCGCGCGCCCCGGGAGATCCCGATCGTCATCTGCGAGCCGACCCCCTGACGGTCGGCGAGGCGGGCTGATGCCGCCCCCGGGAGCCGGCCGGAGGCTGTTCGACCTCTGGTCGCGCACCTACGACGACCCGCTCGCACAGGCCATCGTGTACCGGCCGGTGCAGGACGCCGTCCTCCGCGCCCTCCGGGAGGGGGCGCCGGCACGCGTGCTCGACGTCGGCTGCGGCACGGGGCTGCTCACCCGTCGGGTCGCCGACGAGCTGGGAGCCGTGGCGATCGGCTGCGACTTCTCGCGAGGGATGCTGCAACGGGCCGCACCCCGCGCCCGTCCGGGGGTGGCCTGGGTGCAGGGCGACGCCCTCGCCCTGCCGGTGGCCTCGGGAGCCGTGCACGCCGTGGTGTGCACGGAGTCGTTCCACTGGTACCCCGACCAGGGCGCTGCGCTGCGCGAGCTGGCCAGGGTCACCGCACCCGGTGGCCGCGTGCTGCTCGCGCTGGTGAACGCACGGTGCGTGCCGGTCAGCCAGCTCGTCCACCGCTGGAGCAGCCTGGCCGGCCAGCCCTTCCGATGGCCGACGGCCCCGCAGGTGCGGGCCCTGGCCGGGCAGGCGGGGCTGGCCGTGGTCCGCCAGACCACCGTGCGCCGCCGGCCCGGTGTGCCGCTGCTGCCGGCCGTGCTGACCGTGCTGGAACGGCCCGGGCCCGACCGCTGACGGCGGGGGGGACCTTCGGCCCTGGCACCCGGCCGCGTCGTCCCCTGGGCTGCCCGAGATCGAGCAGTACCTGAGCGACCGCCTCGCCGGGGAGCCGGCCCCCACCAGCTGCTGAGCCGAGCGCGCGCCGCGGCCCTGCCGCAGCGTCAGCCTCGCTGGATCGGCACCTTCACGGCCTCGGCCCTGCCGCGGTCGACGGGCACCTTCACGGTGAGGATGCCGTCGGCGTACGAGGCCTCGACATCGGTCGCCGTCGCGCCGGCGGGCAGCGGCACCACGCGGGTGAACGACCCGTAGCGGAACTCGCTGCGGAACCGGCCCTTCTCCTCGACCTCCTCCTCGCGACGGCGCTCGGCCCGGATCGTCAGCACGTCGTCGGACACCGTCAGCTCGATGTCCTTGTCGGGGTCGACGCCGGGCAGCTCGGCCTTCACGACCAGCTTGCCGCCCTCCACGGACTCCTCGACCTTGATCGCCTCCTCCTCGAACCACTCGGGGAAGTCGAACAGCCGCTCGGGCCACTCGAGCATCCGCCGACCGATCGGGGCAGGCCAGATGGGACGTCGCACCAGTGCCATCGCACACCTCCTTTCCTCCCTTCTCATGATGCGACGCCACGAGACGGTGCGGAAGGGCCGCTGCGCCCACGGCGCGGCTGGGGCGCTGGCAGGGTCCGGGCCGGGGGTGCGACCCTGGGTCGTGCGTCGTGCGCTGCCGTGGTCGCTGGCCGGAGCCGGGGTGCTCGGGGCCTGGCTCTACGCCAGGGTCGTGCGCCCCTGGCACCTCCGGTGGGGAGCCACCGACGCCGAGGCCGACCGGAGCATGCCCGGCGACGATCTCGTCGCCCTCGCCGAGATCCAGGCGACCCGGGCGATCACGATCGCCGCCCCGCCCGAGCGCGTCTGGCCGTGGATCGTCCAGATGGGCACCGGCCGGGCGGGCTTCTACGCCCTCGACCGGATCGACAACCAGGGCGCACCGAGCGCGACGCGCCTCGTCCCGGAGCTGCAGCACCTCGCCGTCGGCGACGTCATGCCGACCGACCCGAGCGGCGAGGGGTTCACCGTCGTGGCCGTGGACGAGCCTCGATCGATGGTGCTGCACATCGCCGTCGACCCGACCAGGCCGGTTCGGATGACGGTGAGCTGTGCGATGACCCTCGAGCCGATCGATCAGGCTGCGACGCGGCTCGTCTGCCGGTTGCGGGCCTCGTTCGGCCGCAACCTGCTCTCGCGGCTCTACCGCGTTCTGTTCGGCCCGGGTGACTTCATCATGATGCGCCTCATGCTGCGCGGCATCGGCCAGCGGGCCGAGGCTGGGGGCACGTCGCCGTGACGTCCGTCCTCGTGAGGGTGCCGGTCAGGCCCGGCCGTCCTCCTGCTCGATCGATCGGGTCAGGGTGTCGATGACCGGCCGGGTGATGATTGCGAAGGTGTCGGCGATGGCGGTCTCGCGGTGCTCGGCCTGGGCCTCGAGCCGCTCGGGGTCGAGGGCCACGGCCATGAACGCCCGCCTGCTGGGGAAGGCGTTGAAGCGCACCTGATCCCACTGGCGGCCGTCGCCGACGATGGTGCCCTCGGCTGCGAGCCACCCGGCGATCCGCACCCCGTGGGGAACGGCGACCTTCTCCGCCTCCCGCTGGTAGGCGGCCATGTGGTCGCCATCACCGTGGTCGTAGCCGTGCAGGGTGACGCCGTCGGTCTCCTGGAAGCGGATCACGTGCACCACCACCACCGGGCCATCGTCGTCGGTGGGCGGGTGAGGCACGTCGGTCCACTCCGGCTGCACGGTGCGTCCGGACGGCTCGGGGAAGGGGAGCGGCTGGCAGCCGATCACGATCGTCTGCTCCATGCCTGCGTCCTTGTGGGCGTGCTTCTCGACGAAGTCGGGCCGCGACTGCATGTCGATGAACGCTCTTCGGGTGGGGTACTTCACCACGCCGATGCGGTCCCAGGTGGGCTGGCCGAGGAGCTGGGTGTCGACGTCGGCGACGAACACGACCTCGGCGCCGACCGCTGCGAGGGGACCGGTGGGCGCGTAGAGGTCGTCGGCCTCACGGCCGCTCAGGTCGGAGCTTCGGCCGTCGGCGTACTCGGCCCGCGGGCGGTACTTCATCAGGTTGACCATCCACACCGGGCCGTCCTCGTCGGGCGGGGTGGCGGCCAGACGCATGGCGTAGTCGCGGCCGATCTCGCCGTAGCGGACGGTGCTCGTGGCGGTGCGCCCGCTCACCACGTCGCTTCCATGAAATCGACGATGACCCGTGCCAGCTCGGGTCCCCGGTCCTCCTGGAGGAAGTGGCCGCCCCCGGCGATGGTGGTGTGGGGCTGCCCCTGCGCGCCGGGCACCCGCTCGCCGAAGGGCCTGTCGCCGCCGCCGGTCACCGGGTCCTGGTCGCTGAAGGCACACAGGAACGGCCTGTCGAACCGCCCGAGCACCTCCCACGCGGCCCGGTTGTCGGCCGCGGCCGGGTCGGCAGGTGAGGTCGGCACCAGCGAGGGGAAGATCCGGGCGCCGGCCTTGTAGGCGTCGTCGGGGAACGGGGCGTCGTAGGCGGCGACGATCTCGTCCGACAGGTCGGTGGTGCAGCCGCCCTTCACGATCTGGCCGATGGGGAACGCCGGCGACTCCTGGGAGAACCTCTGCCACGTCAGGAACGCCTCCGACGGGCGCATCGAGCCGTCCGGCAGCCCGGTGTTGCCCACGACCACCCTGGCGCAGCGCTCGGGCTGGGCGGCGACGAGGCGCAGACCGACGAGCCCACCCCAGTCCTGGCCGAAGAAGGTGAGGTCGCGCAGATCGAGGTGGTCGAAGACCAGCTCGGACATCCAGGCCACGTGGCGGGCGTAGCTGTAGTCGGACATCTCGGTCGGCTTGTCGCTGCGGCCGAACCCGACGAGGTCGGGGGCGACGACCCGGTGCCCGGCATCGATGAGCACCGGGATCATGCGCCGGTAGAGGAAGCACCACGACGGCTCGCCGTGCAGGAGCAGCACCGCTGACGCGTCGGCCGGTCCCTCGTCGAGGTAGTGGACCCGCAGCGAGCCCCCGTCGCCGTCGGCGATCTGGGCGTAGTGCGGCTCGAAATCGAAGTCGGGAAGATCGGCGAACCGATCGTCAGGGGTACGGAGGACGTCCAACGGGTGCTCCTCGGATCGGCTGTCGGAAGGGTGGTGGGTCGGCGAGCGCAGCGGCGTGGCGAGCGAGCCCGGCAGCGGGACCTCGTGGCAGGTGCCAGGTGGTGCCAGCACTCTATTCTGCAAGTCATGCTCTCACAACACGTCCCGAACACGGCGCTCGCGCAGGACGCGGGGATGCCGAGGCAGGTCGACGGACGGACCGCCCGGCGGGAGCGGGGTCGCGTCGCGGTGATCGACGCGGTGCTCGAGCTCCTCGACGAGGGCCACGTGCGCCTGTCCGTCGACGAGGTGGCGAAGCGGTCGGGCGTGTCGACGGCCTCGGTCTTCCGCTACGTCGAGAACCTCGACGAGCTGCACCGCCTCGCCTTCGAGCGCAAGGTCGAGCAGGTGCTCCCGATGCTGCGGATCGAGGGCCTGGGCGAGATGCCGCTCGAGCAGCGCACCGAGGCGTTCGCCCGAGGGCGGCTCGACGTGTACGACGCCATCGCGGGCCCCGCGCGCATGGGCAGGGCGCGAGCCGTGGATCACCCGATCATCGCCGAGTCCCTCGCCGAGGCTCGGCGTCGGTGGCTCACCCAGGTCCGCGAGGTGTTCGCTGCCGAGCTCGCCCGCATGTCCCGCACCGAGCAGCGGGACGCTGCCGCGCTCGTCGACACGGTGGCGTCGTTCGAGTCGTACGAGCTGCTCCGAACGACCCACGGGCTGCCCCGCCGAGTGATCGCCAGGTTGTGGGCGTCGACGATCGCCCACGCGCTGTCGGCAGGGGCGGCCCGCGGCGGATGAGGTGTGGTCATCGGCGACGATCAGCAGGTCACCCCGGCCTCCACGTCGAGCGACACCGCGTCGTCCGTGCCGAGGATCGTGATGCGGCTGGCCCCCGATCCCGCGATCGCGGCCGCCACGTAGGCGGGGATGCACTCGGGTCGGGTCAGCACGAGCACGTTCGGGTGCGGCGTGATGCCGGCAGCCTGGGCTCGGCCGACGAACAGCGACCCGGCGAGCCCGTCGGGCCAGTTCGTCCCCGTCGTGACCACCACGTCGACGGGCGGCGCCAGGAGCGCCCAGATGTTCACCGACCGCTGGTACGCGTCGGCGCCCGGGAGCCGGGAGACGGCGAAGGGCGCACCGGCGATGCTGCCCAGCGCAGCCTCCACCCCCGGCGACACGTCGGCCGGCGAGCCGACGATGACGATGTTCGTGTACCCGGCCGCCGACAGGTTCTGCAGCTCGGTCACCACGGTGAGCGGCAGCGGTCCGCTGGGCCGGACCAGCAGGAGCGGCCAGCGGTAGACGCCGCCGGCGGCGCCGGCCACCATGGCGTCGGCGAAGTCCTCACCGCTGGCGACGAACACGGCGGGCAGGAACCCCGGAGGCCCGGCGAAGCGGCTCACCACTGCGGCGGACGTCCCGTAGCGGTCGATCCCGGCGAGCCGGACCACCGCTGCGCCCGTCGCCCCCAGCTCGCCGAAGACGGCGTCGCTCACCACGTCGGACCCGCCCAGGACGTAGATCTCGGGCGGGGCGAGACGGGCCAGCTCGGTCCGCGTCACGGGCGGGATGGAGTCTCGGCGCACCAGCAGCACCGGAGCGCCCGAGGCGCCGCTCACCCATCCGGCCGCGATGGCGTCGGGGTAGTTCTCGCCGGACGCGACGAACACGGGCAGCCCGACCGGCGAGAACTGGCCCGAGATCAGCGCTGCGGTCTCGTAGCGGTCGATCCCGCCGACCCGGACCGCCGCGTCGGCCGGCTCGGGCATGGCGACCACGGCGGTGACCAGCGCCAGGGCGCCGAGCACGCGGGGGAGGAGTCGATGACGGTCGTGTCGAAGCATGGTGCGACCCCCTTCCTTCGACATCTCATCCGTCCTCATGGTGGACCCCTCGCCGGGAGGCGTACAGGGGGCCGGGCGGCGGGTTCGTGCCCGCTGGACGGCCACCCCGGAGCCCGGGCTCACCCGTCGAGCTGCGGCGACGATCGGGCAGGCTGAGCCCGCACCCCCGACGACTGCGATACTCCGGTCATGCCGATCGCTGCACCGCTCCATCACCTCACGCTGAGCGTCACCGACCTGGACCGCAGCGTGGAGTGGTACCGGCGCGCCCTCGGGCTGGAGCACGCCGCCGACCGGGAGGCGCCGGGCTGGAAGCGGGTGCTCCTCCGCTCGCGAGCCGGGCTGGTGATCGGGCTCACCCGCCACGACACCACACCCGCTGGTGACCGCTTCGACCACACTCGTGTCGGGCTCGACCACCTGTCGATCCACTGCCCCGACCGGGGCGCCGTCGAGGCCTGGGCCAGGCACCTGGAGTCCGCCGGCATCGAGCACGAGGGCGTCGTCGACGCCCCGACCGGCCACGTGCTGGTGTGCCGGGACCCCGACGGGATCCCGGTCGAGTTCTTCGCGACGACGACGTAGCATCGGCGCCACCGGGGCGTGGCGCAGTGGCAGCGCACCTGCTTCGGGGCCAGGGAACACCGAGCGCTGTGCTCGACCAGCCCTCCACCCCGCTGTTCGTCCTGTTCGGCTGCTTCGCCGTCGACCAGTGGCTGCAGGTCTACGCCGGAACCCTCGCCGACCGAGGAGCGTCACCGGGAGCACCGGATCGTGGCGCTCGGCCGAGGCCGAGCGACACGACGGCCCCGGCGAGGAGTGGGGCGACCGACACCACCTCCAGCTTGGCGGCAGCCGGTCCGGTCCCGAGCCGGGTCGGCCAGATCGTGTCGGTCACCACGATCCGGTCGATCACGGGATCGGCCAGCGCGTCAGGAGCGCCCCGCGTGAACAGGCCGTGGGTGATCGCAGCCACGACCCCGGCGGCACCCTCCCGCCGGCAGGCTGCCGCCGCCCGAACCAGCGTCGTCCCGCTGGCGACCATGTCGTCGACGATCACGGCGGTGGCACCGGCCACGTCGCCGACGACGACACCGTCCGAGACGACGCGATCGGTGCGGTGCTTCTCGACGACCGCGCCCGCGACCTCGCCACCGGTGCGCTCCGCCAGGGCCCGACGCACCCGCTCGGCCCGGTGCATCGCGCCGGCGTCCGGCGCCACCACCACGCACCGGGCGCCGTCCAGAGCGGGGAGCAACGCGTCGCACATGAGCTCGGCCGGGAGCAGGTTGAGGGAGCGGGGATGGGCGTTGTCGAACGCGGCGGCATCGTGCACGTCCACGGTCACCACCGCATCGGTCCCCATGGCGCAGAGCAGCTCGGCGACGTACCGGGAGCTGACCGGATCGCGGGGAACCACCTTGCGGTCCTGGCGGGAGTAGCCGAGGTAGGGCGCCACCACCGTGAGGGACGCCGCCCCGTCGTCGCGGAGCGTCCCGACCAGGAACAGGAGCCGACACAGCTCGTCGTGCACGCTCAGGTCCGCTCCCCCGGCGACGCTGGCGAGCACCACGAGGTCGTCGCCGCGTGCACTGGCGTGCGGGCGGATCCGCCGCTCGCCGTCGTCGAAGCAGGCCTCGTCGTAGCCACCCGGCTCGGTGCCCAGCGCCGCCGCCACCTCGGCCTCGAGCTTCCGGCTCGACCCGAGGGCGTAGACCTGCACCACGGGCGCAGGGTACCCGCCGGCGCCAGGGGCCACGGCGGCCCACCCGTCGAGCGTGCGCCGTCAGGTGCAGGTGATCACGAGCTTGCCCCGAACCTCGCCGGCCGCGGAGAGCCGGAAGGCGTCAGCCGCGTCGGCCAGTGGGACGGTCCGCCCACCGTGCCCTACCCGTCGGCCGGCGCGAACTCCAGCAGCTGCTGGTAGGTGGGCCGGTTGGTGGTGCGGAACGTCTCGGGGATCAGGCCCGGCACGAAGCTCGTGCGGTCGGCCTCGTCGAGCCACGTGGTCGGGTCGGGACCGCGCTCGGCGGCGAGCTGCTGTGCGACCTGGTCGACCACGGCCCACAGCGACTCCTGGCACGCCTCGAGGTCGCCGTTCCCGCAGTAAGTCAGGTTGAACTCCCCGTCCACGTCCTGGCCGAGCAGGGTCCGGAGGTCCTTGTCGACGAGGCTGGCGCCGTCGTCGCCCCCGAGGCTTCGGATCTCGTCGAGCTCGACGACGAGGTCACCGAACACCGGCGTCATCACGGCCACGGCGAGCGGCTCCCAGACCGCACCCATCACCGTGGGTCCGGCGCTGTCGTAGAGCCCGTCCTCGTCGGCGTCGAGCCGCGGGGCGTCCTCGGCCACCCAGTCGTCGAGCAGGGCGACCACATCGGCGGCGAGCGGGCTCGGCGCCTCGCCGCCGGAGAGCACCTCGCTCACCACCGGCCACACCGTGGCGTGGGTGTCCTCGGTGGCGGCCCGGTTCATCACCGACACCACGCCGGCGAGGTCGACCGGTTCGGGCCACTGGTCGAACAGCTCGACGCGGTGGACCGAGCCGTAGGGGTTGTCGTCGCCGTGCATGAACCCGGGCGCAGCCTGGTTGTTCCAGTTGAGCAGCCGGCCACTGGGGTGGCCGTCGGCGTGCGGGTGCTCCTCCACGTCGAGGAAGCCCTGCCACTCGTACTCGCCGGTACCGAGTGTCGGCAGACGCCGGTCGAGGCCCTCGGCCCGCTCGGGGAGCAGACCGGAGACGAACGTGGCGACGCCGTCGCGATTGGCGTATCCCCAGTTGAACGTGAAGCCGAAGTTGTCGGCGATCTCGTAGAACTCCTCCGGAGTGGTGGCGTCGCCCTCCGTCATGTCCTTCAGCGCAGCGAGGTTCAGGCCGTCTCGGCCGAACGTGGAGCGCTGGCGGGCAAGGGCGACGGGGCGGCCCTCCGACGTCGCCGTTCCGATCACCGGCCCGTGCACGGTTGTCGGGTACCTGATCGGCACCCCGCCCAGCGCGCCGGCGTCGAACTGCTCGAAGGGCAGGCACTCGCCTTCGAACTCGTAGTGCTGGGACTCCCGGGTGGCGGGGGAGCCGTCAGGATTGCAGAGGATCTCGGCGAACACGTCGCGCACGTCGTTGCTCGCGGACGTGAGGCTCCAGGCGTAGTCCTCGGTACGGCCGATCAGGAGGTACATGGCCAGGCCGGGCACGGCGGCGCCCTGGGCCTCGATCCCGGGACCGCTGAGGTGGATCTGCTGGACGATCTCCGGGTAGTAGTAGCCGAGCTGCGGGCCCATCACCGCGAGGCTGGTGCCGTTCTCCGACTGCTCGGGCTCGGCGAGGAGCCAGTTCGACGCCTCGCGCCGGGGCACGGGGTCGGCCGCCGGGTAGAGGGCGGCCTGCTCGCCGCCCTCCGCGGGTGCCGATTCGGCCGGGGCGGCGGCGAGCACGTCGAGCGACTCGATCGAGCCTGCGTCGATCACCACCGAGCCGGTCACCTCGCCACCGGTCAGCGGGCCGTACTCGAAGGTCTCGGTGATGGTCGTGGGCGCCTCGGGGTCACCGAACAGCATGACGTCCTCCCAGGCCTGCCGCCCACGCTCCGCACCGAGCCCGTTCTGCAGGGCCGACAGGAACTCGGCGTTCTGGGCCTCGGCCCCGCCGCCGGCGCCGAAGATCGAGCCGATGAACGCCGTGACCGCCACCACGTCGTTGACCGTCACCGGCTCCTCGTCGACCCCGTTGGCCTGCCAGTACGCGTTCACCCCGTCGGCGTAGGCCTGCGCGTCGGCGACGATCTCGTTCCCCTCCTCGCCATAGGTCTCCACGATCAGGTCGACCTGGTCGGTCACGAGCTGCTCGGCCTGCGCGCTCGGCACGTAGTCCTGACCGGTGAGCAGCAGCTCGAAGGCGTCGATGCCGGGGACGTCGGCGACGGCGGCGCGCGCCGGCCCCCGCCCCAGCTGGAGCAGCAGGGCCCGGTCGCGGGCGGTCACCCAGCCGGCGCCGAACGCGAGGTCTTCACGGGTCTCCCCGGTGACGTGGGCGACGCCGTACTCGTCGTACACGATCGTGGTTCCCGGCCGGCCCGTGGGCTCCTCGCGCGTCTCACCGACGGGCTCGAAGTCCTGCGGGAGGAACAGCTGCTCGATGTCGGCGTCGGTGACATCGCCCCGAAGGGGGGTCAGCCCGTCGTACAGCGGCAGCTGGTCGAGGGAGTTCTCGGTGGTGGGCAGGCCGCCGTAGTTCCCGGGCGGCAGGACGTAGTACGCCCGGTCGGCGGCCGGGCTGGCCGGGGTGCTCTCGACGCCGTCGGCGGCGGTGGACGACGTCGCCGCTCCGGTGTCGGCCGTCGCCTCCTCGTCGTCGTTGGAGGTGCAGGCAGCGAGCGTCACCGCGCCCACGAGGCCGAGCGCCAGCGCCGTCCTGCCCAGGCTCCTGCCCATCCGGCCGGATCTCGTCGCCATCCCGGCACCCCCTCGTGCAACAGCGGTTCCCGCGTCGCCGGATGCGACGCAAGTCGTCAAGCAAACCACGATCTGCCCCATCCGGCCAAAGTCAGGCGGACCGCAGCGGCGGCGGGTTGCGCCACCGACACCCGCCGCGGTACGCGTGGGGCATCGTGCGTCGTTGGCTCGCCGCCCTCGTCGGCCTGGTGGCCGCCTACCTGGTCGCGGTCCGTCCCCGGCTCGTGCGCTGGGGGGCCACGGACGAGGAGGTACGCCGGCCGTTCCCCGGTGCCGATCTGATCCCCGACGGCGTCCGCAGCCCGACCATGGCCGTGACGATCGACGCCCCCCCGTCCGCCGTGTGGCCGTGGCTCGTGCAGATGGGCGTCGACCGGGGTGGCTGGTACAGCTGGGACCGCCTCGACAACTTCGGCCGGCGCAGCACCGAGCGCATCCACCCGGAGTGGCAGCAGATCGCCGTGGGCGACCACTTCACGGCCAAGCCGGACGGCAGCGAGTGGTGGGAGGTGGCGGCGATCGAGCCCGAGCGCTTCCTCTGTCTGCGGATGTCGCTCGACCTGCGGGGGGCGCCGTTCGATCCCACCGGCCCGCCCCCGCGGGCCTTCACGGACTCCACGTGGGGATTCCTCCTCGAGCCGCTCCCCGGCGACCGCACCCGCCTGGTGGTGAGCGGCCACTGGGCGCTGCGCCCGCCGTGGCTGCGACCGGCCCTGAGCGCGGTGGTCCTGGAGCCGTCGCACTGGGTGATGCAGACCCGCCAGTTCGCCATGCTCAAGCAGCGCGCCGAGAACCGCTGAGCTCCCCCCGGCCCCCCCGGGTTGCTGGACGCTCACCCCGTGCAGACGCACGAGGACGTCCAACGAAACCGGGGGCACCCTTGACGGCGGGCCTCGTGGCGCGGACGGTGGACTTGGAGCGCTCGCCCTGCGCATGGCGGAGGGCTACGCGAAGAAGGAGGCGTGACGATGGTCTTCTCGGATCGCGTCGACGCCGGCCGGCGGCTGGGGGCGGCACTCGGGCACCTGCGGGGCTCCGGCGCCGTCGTGGTGGGGCTGCCCCGGGGAGGGGTCCCCGTGGCCGACGAGGTCGCCGTGGCGATCGACGCACCACTCGACGTGATCGTGGTGCGCAAGCTCGGTGTGCCCTACCAGCCCGAGCTGGCCATGGGCGCCGTGGGCGAGGACGGGATCCGCGTCCTGAACCGCGAGGTCCTCGCCCTGTCCGGCGTGAACGACGACGCCCTCGAGGCCATCGAGGCGCGAGAGCGCGCCGAGGTGGACCGGCGGGCAACCCGGTTCCGTGCCGGGCGCCCCCGGGTGACGCTGGCGGGACGCACGGTGATCGTCGTCGACGACGGCATCGCCACCGGGTCGACGGCGCGCGCCGCCTGCCAGGTGGCCAGGGCCGAGGGGGCCACGCGCGTCGTGCTCGCGGCTCCGGTGGCGCCCCCCGACACGGCCGAGCGCCTCGCCGGCGACTGCGACGAGCTCGTGATTCTCGACACGCCGGAGCCCTTCTTCGCCATCGGCCAGTTCTACGTGGACTTCGGCCAGGTGCCCGACGAGGAGGTGGTGCGGGTGCTCGACGCCGCCGCCGCCCGCTGGGCATTGGCAACCGGGGCTGACCCGCCGGCGGTGGACCGCGACGTGACGGTGCAGGCCGGCACCGTCCGCCTGCCGGGCCACCTCTCCGTGCCCCAGGCCGCCGCGGGCGTCGTGGTGTTCGCCCACGGCAGCGGCAGCAGCCGCCACAGCCCACGGAACCGCTACGTGGCCGCCGTGCTGCAGGAGGCGGGGCTCGGGACGCTGCTCTTCGACCTGCTCACCGCCGAGGAGGAACGGGATCGGGCCAACGTGTTCGACATCGACCTGCTCGGCCGCCGGCTGGCCGAGGTCCGGGCCTGGCTCCGCACGCAGCCCGAGACCGCCGGGCTCCCCGTCGGCTTCTTCGGCGCCAGCACCGGCGCGGCCGCGGCGCTCTGGGCCGCCACCGAGCCTGGGGCCGACGTCACCGCCGTGGTGTCTCGGGGCGGGCGGCCCGACCTGGCCGGACCGCGACTGGGCGCCGTGCGCGCACCCACGCTGCTCGTCGTCGGGGGTCACGACGTCGTCGTGCTGGACCTGAACCACGAGGCCGCCGCCCGGCTGCGCTGCGAGCACGAGGTGGCGGTGGTCCCCGGCGCCACGCACCTCTTCGAGGAGCCGGGGACCCTCGAGGCGGCAGCCGGCCTGGCCCGGGACTGGTTCCGGTCGCACTTCGCCGCCGCCCCGGCCGGCACCGGCGCACGGCCGTGAGGCTGGCCCTCGCCGGCGACACGATGCTCGGCCGCACGGTCGGCGAGGTGCTGGCGCGTGATCCCGGCGCGGTGCTGTTCGATCACTGCCTCGCCGAGATGGTCCGTGGCGCCGATCTGGCCGTGGTCAACCTCGAGTGCGCCATCTCCGACCGAGGGGCACGGTGGCCGGCCCCCGGGAAGCCCTTCTTCTTCCGGGCTCCGCCGGTGGCAGCCACCGTACTGGCCGACCTCGGCGTCGACTGCGTGACGCTGGCCAACAACCACGCCCTCGACTACGGCGTCGACGCGCTGCTCGACACCTTCCGTCACCTGGCCGAGGCGGGCATCCAGTGGGTGGGAGCGGGGCCGGACGAGCAGGCGGCCCGCCGGCGGGTCACCCTGCGGTCAGGTTGCCTCAGCCTCGACGTGGTTGGCGTCACGGACCATCCCTGCGGTTTCGCCGCCGGCCCCGACACGCCCGGGGTCGCGTACGACGCCCTGCACGACGGCATCCCTGGCTGGCTGCGGGAGACGGTCACCGCGTCGGCCGCCGATGCCGTGCTGGTGACGCCGCACTGGGGCCCCAACATGGTGGCCGAGCCGGTGCCGCACGTCCGCCGTGCCGCCCGGGCCCTGCGGGAGGCGGGTGCGACGCTCGTGGCCGGCCACTCGGCCCACGTGTTCCACGGCGTTGCCGACCGGGTGCTCTACGACCTCGGCGACTTCATCGACGACTACGCCGTCGACCCGGTCCTGCGCAACGACCTCGGCCTGCTGTGGATGGTGTCGCTCGACCGTGCCCGCCCCGTCTCCGTGGAGGCCGTCCCCCTCGCCCTCGACTTCTGCCACACCCGCCTGGCCGGACCCGACGAGGCGACGTGGATCACGGCCCGCTTCCGCTCCGCCTGCGCAGCCCTCGGCACGCAGGTGGAGGCCCGCGACGGCCGGTTGGTGGTGCGCCTCGAGCCCGAGGAGGAACAGCGAGCCTCCCCCTGAACGTGGCCGGAGTAGGCGCACACGCCCGGTGCGGCCAGCAGGGATTCCCGCTCCTCGAAGAGGTGACCCGGCTGCCCGACGGTCGGCTGCAGGCGACCGCCCACGGCCTGTACGTCAACGAGTCGCCCACGCCGGTGCCGTGGCGGGTGATCGTTCATCCTGGTCGAGGAAGACGCCGCCCTCCTGTGGGGGGCGTCAGCGCAGAGCTGCTCACCACCGGGTGATGGCATCCACCCGCGGCGGCGGTCGGATCAGGCGGTGGTCGACCCGAAGTGCGCCGCCAGGCCAGCAGAGGTGAGGGCACCGGGGGCACCGATGGCCACGATGCGGGTGTCCGGTGGCGTGTCGCCCCACGGTGCTCCCGGCTCCAGCTCCACCCGCCGACCCACCACCTGCAGCACGGTCCGCCGGCCCGGGTCGTCGGCCGTGTGCACGATCCCCTTGGCCCGGTAGACGTCGGCGGGGAGGCGGCCCGCGACATCGCGCAGCAACGCCGCCGACAGCGGCACGTCGCTCCGCCACGTCCAGGTCCCGAACGCCGCGCCGTGGTTCCCGCCGTGGCCGTGTGCTGGGTCGGGGCACTCGGCGGGGCACGGCGACGCCCCACCACCGGCCCGCGCATCGTCCGGCCCGGGCTCGGTGAGCCGCGTGCCCAGGAGGACCTCGACCGGGACGTCGCCCCGGGTCGACTCGACGAGCCGGTACCGGTGGAAGCGCTCGTCGAGCCAGGCCCGGCAGCGGGCGACCCCGTCGGGGCCCGCCAGGTCGACCTTGTTGAGCACGACGAGGTCCGCACAGGCCATCTGCAGCAGCTTCAGGTCGCGATGCACCTCCACGTCGAACACCTGCTCGGCATCGACCACGCACAGCACTCCGTCGAGCCGCAGGCGCTCCAGGCCGGGGTTGTTGAACGTCGCGACGATGCCCATCGGGTCGGCGACGCCGCTCGCCTCGAGCACCACGTGCTCGGGCCGCTCCGGCCGGTCGAGGACCGTCAGCACGGAGGCGACCAGGTCGTCGCGGATGGTGCAGCACACGCAGCCGTTGGCGAGGCTCACCACGTCGCCCTCGGCGCGCACGACGAGGTCGCCGTCGACGTCGACCGAACCGAAGTCGTTGACCAGCACGGCCACGCGACGGCCGTGGGAGCCGGTGAGGATCCGGTTGAGCAGCGTCGTCTTGCCCGCCCCCAGGAAGCCCGTCAGCACCGTCAGCGGGACCCGGGCCATCACGACTCCAGCGGGTTGCCGCCGCCCTGGAGCAGGTTCTGCGCATCCATCGGGAACTCCTCCCCCACCGGCCGGTACCAGGGGCGCATCTGGTCCGCCGGCGTGAACAGCGCCGGGTCGATCTCGAGGTCGCGCACCGACTGGCTCTGGTGGGCGAAGAACGGGTTCCTCACCATCCCCGCCGGCGGCGGCTCGCCCTCGAACATGTCCTCCAACAGCCGCTCGGGGGCCGGCCGCGTGATGTTGGTGCTGTCCGGCAGGGCCGCCTCCCGGATCCACACCCGGTCCTTGGTGACGTTGACGACGGTGTGGTCGATGCCGAACGCGAACATCCCCCGGTAGTGGGTGCGGATCCCGGCGATCATCTCGCCCACCAGCTCCCGGTCGAACGAGACGTGGGTGGCCATGGCCAGGCGTGGTCGGACCAGGTTGGCCAGGTAGCCGACGCCGTAGTGCGGGGTGTGGAAGTTGTCGATGACGGCACCACCGATCGTGGGCGACACCCCTTGCTTGAGCGCCCACAGGTTCACGAGGTCGACGGCCATCTCGGTCACGAACACGTCGGCGCCCTTCGCGTACGTCGCCGTGAGCTGGTCCGGCTTGCCGTCACCGGTCCACACGAAGGACAGCCCGTTCCAGTCGAGCCGGTAGGCAGAGGCCCCGTCGATGGCGTGCGAGCGCCGCCAGTGGATCACCCGAACCCCGTCGCGGTCGTAGACGATCCCGCCGTCGTCCTCGAAGTCGAACTCGGTGACGTCGATCTCGTACCCGTCGACCATCGGCCCCAACGCCCACGCCGACGTCCACTTCCCCATCTCCCGGAGGTGATGACACATGGCTGCGGTGCCCATGTCGGGCGTGCGACCGGACGGGCCGTAGACCCGCAACGGCCGGAACCGGCCGTTGAACGGGGCGAACTGCCACAGATAGGGCAGGTCCCCGTAGTGATCGATGTGCAGGTGAGTGATGAAGATGTCGTTGATCTCCGGCACCGGCACCTGGTTGGCCACGATGTTGCGCAGCGACCCGGGTCCCAGGTCGAAGAAGAAGCGCTTGTCCGGGCCGCACTCCACCATCATCGAGGTGCCGGCCTGGCTGAGCCGCGGCGGCCACGGGTTCGACCCCATGAAGATGATCCGCATCTCGTCGTCGCCGAGCGTCTCGGTCTGGGGGAAGTAGTTGTTCCGGTTCCGCACCGACGGCGTCGGCAGGTAGTACGGCGGCATCGAGATCCCCGACCCCGGGGGCGCGCCGTAGGCGTTGTGCACCTGCTCGACCGGGTCCTGGTCGTCCATGCCCTGTGGACCTCCGTGTGCCTCGTCGCCGGACGCCCGAGAGAGTGCGGCGCACAGATCGAGCGGAGACCGGCTGCGTCCGGTCGACATCCTCGTCGACCTGCGGTGCGGGCACCGCCGCGAGACGCCGCTCCGGAGATCTCCGGACGGAGCCGACGACCACCCGATCAGCGGCGCCGAGCATGGCCACGGCCCGGGGCGCGCGAGGGTGGCCGAGGTCAGCCGGGGTGGCCGACCGGTATCAGGTAGCGGGGGTGGTGGCCGCCGGGGAGGGCGAGCACCCGGGCCACCTCGTCGTCGGTGAACGCCCCGATGGGGACCGCGCCCAGATCGAGCGCGACAGCCTGCAGCAGCAGGTTCTGCGCGGCGTGGCCGGCTTCGAGGTCGACATAGCGGGTCGCGCGATCGCCGTACTTCGTGGCCGTACGAGCCGGCACGCCGACGACGGCGACGACGAGCGGCGCCGCGCCGACCGCTTCTTGGCCTCCGGCGGCGGCCATGAGATCCGGCCGCAGGTCCGCGTCGGTGACGACCTCAGCCCGGTGCTGGTCGGGCAGGTAGCGGAGTGTCCGGCCCGGGGTGACCGCGTGCAGCTCGAGGGGGTAGAGCGCTCCCGCGGACGGAGCGGTGCGGCCGCCCCAGGCCGCGGTGACGCCCTGTGCGGCCCACAGCAGCTGACCGACCTCGGCGTCGGTGAGCGCGGCCGGGGTGAACGCCCGCACCGAGCGCCGCCGCTCGAGGGTGCGCTCGAGGACGACCGAGCTGGCGACCGGGGGTGGGAACTCGACAACCGATCCGGTCCGGGTCGTGGCGGTCACGGCATCCTCCTGTGTCGGCGATCCCCGGCAGCCACCGAGCAGCGGTGTGATCGCGGTGGCGGCGAAGCCGGCGAGGAAGGCCCGTCGGGCGACCGCCCCGCGACCGACCGGGGCGTTGTCCCTGATCGTCATGTGACCGTTTCGTATCCCCTCAGCCAGTCTCGGCGCCTCCGGCGTTGGAACATCATCGACGGTGGCGACGGTATCGCTCGGCTGGCCGGGGAGGCGTCGCGGCTGCATTGCCGGAGTCGTCGGACGCCCGAGAGAGTGCGGCGCACAGAGGCGACCCTGACCCACCCGGATCGCGGCTCGGCTCGGGGTTTCGGTGCGCTCGCGCACCTCGGGGCCACCGGCTCCGACATGACCTACGCCGGCATGGGACCATCCTCACGTGAGCCAGGGGATCATCGACGTCTGGATGCAGCACCCCACGCTGCGCCACCTGAACCACGACATGTTCGAGTCGCTGCGGCGCTGGACGGGCCTGACGCACGTCGAGGAGGCGCCGCCACTGCAGGCCACGATCGCCGCCATGGACGAGGGTGGCGTCACCCTGGGGCTGACGGCCGCCTGGTACGGCCCCGAGGGCCCGCTCATCGAGAACGACGAGGTGGCGGGCTTCGTCGGGGAGCGGCCCGACCGTCTTCGCGGCGTGGCAGGTGCCGACCTGCGCCGACCGATGAAGGCCGTGAACGAGCTCCGTCGTCGGGTCGACGAGGGCTTCGTGGCGCTCCGCGTCGTGCCTTGGCTGTGGGAGCTCCCCCCCACCGACCGCCGCTTCTACCCCCTGTTCACGACCTGTGTGGACCTCGGGATCCCGTTCTGCACGCAGGTGGGGCACACCGGGCCGCTGCGGCCGTCCGAGACAGGGCGTCCGATCCCCTACATCGACCAGGTGGCGATCGACTTCCCCGAGCTCGTGATCGTGTGCGGCCACATCGGCTACCCGTGGACCACCGAGATGATCGCCGTGGCGGACAAGCACCCGAACGTCTACATCGACACCAGCGCGTACGCCGCGCACCGCTATCCGCCCGAGCTCGTCGCCTACCTGAAGGGCCGGGGGAGGCACAAGGTGATGTTCGGCACCAACTACCCGATGCTCACGCCGACACAAGCGCTGGAACGCCTCGACGAGCTCGACCTCGACCCCGAGGTGCGCACGCTCTTCCTGAGCGAGAACGCGCGGAGGGTGTTCGGGCTCTGAGCTGAGCGGCTGACGGTGGCGGCTCCTCGGCCACCCGCTCGACATCCGACATCGCCCGCGCCGCCGAGAACTCCTCGGCGGGCGCCCCCGGCCCGGCGGGCGCCGGCGTGGCCAGCGGGAGCGCCGCCAGGGCAGGAAGCGGTCCCAGCCGGCCGCGTCGACCAGGACGTCGATCGGGTCGAGAGGCCACCACGGTGTCGACCGCCTGCACCACCGATCCCAGATCGGTGCCGGCGATCGCTCCCACCGTGCGACACTCGGACGGTGACGAGAGCCGAGGACGGTGGCGACGCGCCCGGCCTGCGCGATCCCCGTGTGGTGGCGGTGCTCGACCGGCTCCACCGTGAGGCGAGAGGGGACTGGATCCGCATCCTGCGACAGGCACCCAACGTGCTGCGCGGGGTGCTCGAGCGGAGATCGTTCGCCACCCTGCTGTCGCCGGCCCAGATGCGCGACGTCTACATCCCGGTGTCACCGCAGCAGGGCCGCCTCCTCTACACCCTCGCTCGGGCCACGGGAGCCAGCCGTCTGGTCGAGTTCGGCGCCTCGTTCGGCCTCTCCACCGTCTACCTGGCGTCCGCGGCACGGGACACCGGTGGCCGGCTGATCTCCACGGAGATCGAGCCCGGCAAGGTGGCGGCGGCTCGCGGGAACCTCGACGAGGCCGGACTGGCCGAGGTGGCCGAGATCCGGGAGGGCGACGCGCTCGACACCCTCGCCGACCTCGAGGCTCCCGTCGACCTGGTGTTCCTCGACGGCTGGAAGGACCTCTACGAACCGGTGCTGGACCTGCTCGAACCGAAGCTGCGGCAGGGATCCCTGGTGGTGGCCGACAACGTGGACTTCCCGGACCTCCGCCGGTACGTGGCGCGGATGCAGGCCAGCGACGGCTCGTACGTGTCCACGACCCTCTCCGCCAGCGGGCGCATGGAGGTGTCGGTCTTCGTGGGTCGCCCCTGACGCGAGGCCCGGCGCCGGCTCGGGGGCGGATGGCTCCGTTCCGGCCCCTGGTGGAGCCTGGCCACCGAGCGGTCACAAGGCGGGGGACGCCGTACGATCCCAGGCACCGGGGAGTGGCGCAGCGGTAGCGCACCTGCTTTGGGTGCAGGAGGTCGGGGGTTCGAATCCCCCCTCCCCGACCGGTCTGACCAGGGCAGGCACGCTCTGACCCATCGGCCGACGAGGCCCCTGTATCAGCGATGTATCCGGCGCTCCGGCGCTGGTCGTGAGCGCCTCGAGGTCGGCGCGTGCCTGCTGCCACACGAGACGGTCGGCCGCGCCTCGCGGTTCGGGGCCGAGCGGGCTTCGCTCGTCGGTGACGCTGCGCTCGAGGTGGTAGGTCTCGATAGTTTTGGCGGCGCGGAGCCAGCGACAGTTCTCACCGCGAACCGGCGGTCGCGCGACCAAGCCGTCCTGTGTTCGCTCGCGACCAGTGGGAGAAGGCCGACCTACGACGGGGGTCCGGCTGGTCCCCATTCGCCATCGAACATCGAGGAGAGACCAGGTCGAAGAAGCCATCGCCGGAGGCGCCAACGTCGACCACGGCGTACTGCCCGAAGAAGCCCAGGACTTCCTCCGGGAGGCCATCAAGCTGGGAGACGAGAGCCAGCACCGCCCCGGCGACTCGCTCAGCGTCGACGGGCGCACGGCCGACAGGAAGGGAAGGCATGACGTGAGCGACGTCGCACTCGACGCGAAGCAGGGCGGCTTCCAGCGCGTCCTCGGCTTCATCGAGCGGGTCGGCAACAAGGTGCCGCACCCCGCGCTGCTGTTTCTCGGGCTGTGCGCCGGGATCATCGTGCTGTCGCAGATCCTCGCCTGGACCGGCTGGAGCGCGACCTACGAGGTCGTGAAGCCCCCGGCACAGGTCGCCGAGGAGGTCCCCGTCGGCGGCTCGATGCTGCCCGGCGAGCGGCTGCCCCCCGAGCAGTCCGACGCGTCCTCCTACGAGGTGGTCACGGAGACCGCCACGGTCGAGAGCCTGCTGTCGACCGACGGCATCCGCTTCCTGTTCACGTCGTTCGTGCGCAACTTCATGGGGTTCACGGCGATGGGGATCATCCTCATCGTGATGATCGGTGTGGGCGCGTCGGAGGCGTCGGGGCTGATCGCCTCGTTGATACGCAAGCTGGTCGCCGTGTCGTCGCCCGGCACGCTGACGTACATCATCGTGGGGCTCGGCATCGTGTCGAGCATCGCCTCGGACGCCGGCTACCTCGTGCTCATCCCGCTCGGCGCGGCGGCCTTCGCGAGCGTCGGCCGCCACCCGCTGGCGGGCATGGCGGCGGCCTTCGCCGGTGTCGCCGGCGGGTTCGGCGTCAACTTCCTGATCACGCCGACCGACGCCGTCCTCACCGAGATCACGAACGAGGCCATCCAGCTCGTGGACCCCGGCCGCTCGATCGACATCACCGCGAACCTCTACTTCGGCGTCGGCTCGACGGTCGTCTTGACGGTCCTGCTCGCCATCGTGAGCACGCGGCTCGTGGAGCCCCGGCTCGGCGCCTACGACGCGGCGGTGGCGCCGTCCGGCGAGGAGCTCCGCGACCAGCCCGACACGTTCGAGGGCGTTACCCCCGAGCAGGACGGGCGCGGGCTGCGCTGGGCCGGCATCGGGTTCCTGCTCGCCCTCGGCCTGATCGTGCTGCTGACCGCACCGCCGGGCGCCCCGCTGCGAGACCCGGAGACGGGCGGCATCATCGGCACCTCGCCGTTCATGGACAGCCTCATCGTCATCATCTCGCTGCTGTTCCTGGCCGCCGGCATCGGCTACGGGCGCGGGGCCGGCACGCTGAAGACGAACACGGACACGGTCGACGCCATCACCAAGTCGTGGGCGGGCATGGCGGGGTTGCTGTTCCTGTTTCTCTTGATCGCGCAGTTCATCGCCTACTTCAACTACTCCCGGATCCCGCAGATCGCGGCGGTGAAGCTGGGCGAGCTCATCGGAGGCTCGAACATCGGCGACGTGTGGCTCCTGCTGGCGGCGATGGCCATCACGCTGCTGGTGGGCGTGATCATGCCGCAGGCGATCGCCAAGTGGGCCCTCCTGGCGCCGATCTTCATCCCGCTGTTCCTGCGGCTCGGCGTCGCTCCGGAGGCGGTGCTGGCGTCCTACCGGGTGGCCGACTCCCCGATGAACATCGTCACGCCGATCATGGCGTACTTCCCGCTGATCGTGGTGTTCGCCAAGCGCTACGACAAGCGGTCCGGCATCGGCACGGTGATAGCGCTGATGCTCCCGTCCTTCGTGGCGCTGGTCGTGGTGTGGACGCTGTTCTTCGTCGCCTGGTACGCGTTCGGCATCCCGTTCGGGCCGGAGACGTCAGGATGACCGACGGGGCCGAGCCGGGCGGGTTCGTCTCCACCGGCCACCTGCCGACCGACGACGAGGTCGAGCGGCTGCTCGCCGACACCTACCGCGAGGTGTGCGAGCTCGACGAGGGAGCGGTGTCGACCGTCTACCCCGCCCTCGCCCGGGCTCGACCCGACCTCTTCGGCGTCGCCCTCGCCGGCGTGGACGGCCGGGTCGTCACCGCGGGCGACGCCGACGTCGCCTTCCCGATCATGAGCGTCGCCAAGCCGTTCGTGCACGCGCTGGTCTGCGGCGCCGTGGGCCCCGACGAGGCCCGCCGGCTCGTCGGCGCGAACGCCACCGGGCTGCCGTTCAACGCCGGCGAGGCGGTCGAGCGCAGCGCCGACGGCCGCACGAACCCAATGGTGAACGCGGGCGCGATCGCGACGACCAGCCTCGTGCCGGGCGACGGCGACGGCGAGCGGTGGGACCGGATCCTCGACGCGCTCTCCCGCTTCGCCGGGCGCGAGCTGGCCGTGGACGAGGAGACCTACGCCTCGGCCACCGCCACCAACCACCGCAACCGCGAGCTGGTCGCGCTGCTCGCCGCCCGTGAGCGGGTGTACTGCGACCCCGCCGTCGCCCTCGACCTGTACACGCGCCAGAGCTGCGTCGCGGTCACGGCGCGGGACCTCGCAGTGATGGGCGCGACCCTGGCCGACGGCGGCGTGAACCCCGTGACCGGCGAGCAGGTCGTCAGCCGCGAGGTGTGCCACGCCGTGCTCGCCGCGATGGTCACGGCCGGGCTGTACGAGACGTCAGGCGACTGGCTGCACGACGTCGGGCTGCCCGGCAAGAGCGGCATCGGCGGCGGCATCGTCACCGTGTCGCCGGGCAAGGGCGGCCTCGGCACCTTCGCCCCGCCGCTCGACGGCGCCGGCAACAGCGTGAAGGGGCAGGCCGTCGCCCGCCTGCTCTCGCGCCGGCTCGGGCTCGACCTCCTCGCCTCGGTGCCCCACGACCCGCCCCCGTCGGAGTGACTGGAGTCCCCACGCTGGGTGTCGTCGCTGTCGGTCGCCACGTGCGTCGACGACCGACAGCGAGGCGCAACCCGAGGCCGTGACCAAGCCCTTCGCTTCGGCGGGAGCAGTGGCACTCGGCTGCGACGAGCAGGTTCGACGCCTTCGGGGCGACCGCGGTCAGTGCGGTTGGGCGGCGGCGTGGAGGACGGCGGCGACGGCGGCGGTCACCTTGCGACCGGTGGGGAGGTGGAGGAACTCGTTGGGACCGTGGGCGTTGCTGTTCGGTCCGAGCACGCCGGTCACGAGGAACTGCGTCCCGGGGAAGCGCTGGCCGAGCATCGCCATGAACGGGATGGTGCCGCCCTCGCCGAACTGCAGCGCCGGGGCGCCGAAGAAGCGGTCGGACGCGGCTTGCAGCGCGTCCTCGAGCCACGGCGCGGTGGGCGGAGCGGCCCACCCCCAGGCGCCGCCGCCACCGCCGAAGGTGACCTGCGCGCCGTAGGGCGGGTCGGTGGTGAGGGCACGCTCGAGAGCCGGGAGCACCACGTCGGGGTCCACGTGCGGAGGCAGGCGCAGTGAGAGCTTGAGGGTCGTCTCCGGGCGCAGGACGTTGCCGGCGCGGGCGGTGGGGGGCAGGCCGTCCTGGCCCACCACGGTGAGCTGCGGCCGCCAGGTGGTGGCGAGCAGCGCCTCGAGCGCGTCGTCGCCGGTGACCGGACCGGCGCCCGGGGTCCACGGCACCTCGGCCACGCGCCCGGCGCCCACCAGCGCGGCCGCCGGTGCGAGCGCGGCCTGCGTCTCGGGCGGGACCGCCACCCACGCCTCGGGGAGGAGCACCCGCCCGTCCTCGCTGTCCTCGATCCGCTCGAGCAGGCGGCGCAGGATCCGGAAGCCGTCGGGCACCACGCCGCCGTAGCCGCCCGAGTGCAGGCCCTCCTCGACCACGCGAACCGTGAGGTCGCCGTCGGCCATGCCCCGCAGCGACGTGGTGATCCACAGGTGCTCGTAGTCGGCGGCCCCGGAGTCCAGGCACACGATGAGCTGGGGCGTCCCGATGACACCGGCGAGCACCTCGACGTACGCCGGGAGGTCGGGGCTGCCGGACTCCTCGCTCGCCTCGATGAGGACCACGCACCGCGGGTGCGCGCCGCCGGCCGCCTTCACCGCTTCGACGGCGCCGAGCGCGGCGAAGGCCGAGTAGCCATCGTCGGCGCCCCCGCGGCCGTACAGCCGGTCGCCTTCCAGCACCGGCTTCCACGGACCCAGGTCGTCGCGCCAGCCCTCCATCTCCGGCTGCTTGTCGAGGTGGCCGTAGAGGAGCACGGGCGGTACGTCTTCGACGCCGGCCGTGGCCGGGATCTCGCACACGACCAGCGGGGTGCGGCCCTCGAGGCGATGGACCGAGACCGTCATCCCGGGGATGGGCCGATCGTGGCACCACCACGTGATGAGGTCGACCGCGCGGTCCAGGTGGCCGTTGGCCGCCCAGTCGCCGTCGAAGCCGGGGGAGAGGGCCGGGATGGCGATGTAGTCCGAGAGCACCGGCACGAGACCGCCCCAGAGCTCGGTGGTGTGGTCGTCGACGATCGAGAGGTCGAGGTGGCTCATCGGAGGCTCATCATCCGATCACGCCGCGCCTCGACCGTGGCCACGAGTTGCGCCACCGGCTCGCCGCCAGGCACCAGCTCGTCGATGGCGCCTACCCCCTGCCCGCACGGCACGAACTCACGTGCCACATCGACCTCCGCTCTGCCCGGCGCTCCCGCCCTCTGCCTGTATCGATGCCACCGCCTGCGCCAGGAACAGGCGAAGCATGAGCTCGGCACCGTGAGGCGACGGGAAGCGCTGTCGGCCAGCCTCGTCGGGCCGAGTCGCCGCCTACGAGCCGTAGACCTGGAGGATGACCGGGAACGCCTCCTCGATCGTGACCACCGGGTGCACCTCGAACTCCATGAACCGCGCGTACCGGACGTTCAGCTCGAAGGCCTTGGCCCGCTGGTCGTCCGAGATCGCCTCGCTGATCACGAAGCCCCGACCGCCACCGATCGCCATGTAGTGGGCGATCGTGCCGGGGGTGCTGCCGAGCTCCGCGAAGAGCTTGGTGAGCTCCTCGAAGTCCTCCCGGTCGAGGTCCGAGTGGAACCGGTAGGCCGTGACGTACAGCTCCTTCATCGGGGTCCCCCCTCCTCCTGCGCCGCGCACAGGCTCGCCTCCCCTTGTACGCCCGAAGGACGTGACTGCCAATCCCGTCTCCGGGCATCGCAGGCCCGCCCGGAGACGGTCGTTCCTCGTCGATGTGCTCATCTCATGACGAGATGCCCGCATCAGCTGCGGGAGGAGCAACGGGTGCTGACCCGGCGCAAGATCCTCGGCGCGGTGCTCGCGGTCGTCGCCGAGGGATCGCTCGACAAGCTCTCCGTCCCGGCGGTGTGGCGACGCGCTGGCAGCAGCGCAACGAGGCGGTCGTCGGTGGCCGACGGCTATCGACGCCACGTCGAGCTGCACCACGACGACTCCCGCCGATCGGGCTGCTGATCGCACGATGCCCGGAGCGGGGTGTCGATCTCGCCACGGCGATGCGAGCGCTCGACGGCGCCTCCCCCCCCTCGGCCGGCACCCTCGAGGATGCCTCGGACGGTCGGGACGGGATGGGGCGCCCGGTTCCTCGACACGTCGACGCACGTCGCGAACCGCGTCCATCGGCCTGCGAAGGTCTGCGCCGGCGACGCCTCGGAGCCGGTTCGGGTGCTACATCCAGACGTCGATCACGCCGGCTGCCATGCACGCGATCATGCCCGAGCGACGACCGGTTCAGAGCTGAGCCGCTCGTTCGGCCAGCGCGCCGGAGTAGCCGGCTCGATCAGCATCGCGCCGGGTCGGGAGGCGTGCCCGAGGCGATGGCCATCAGGCGCTCCGGCCGACGGTGGCATCGACGCGTTCAGCTCGGCGCCGCCGGTTCCACCGCTCCACCCAGAGGGTCGCGGTGCTGGCCAGGATGATCAGCACGACGTTGGTCACCAGCACGAGCAGGGCGCCCCACATGGGCTCGTCGCGACCGAGCGCGATCGCCGCACCGACGTAGGCAGCGGCGGGGATGGTGGTGACGGAGATGGCGACACCCACGGCGGCCCCAGCAGCTCGCTCGAACGCGACCATGCTGGCCATGCCGGCGGCGACCGCCACCAGGATGCTTCCGGGCCCGAGCTTGGTGAGTGAGGGTCCGAGGACCGTCTCGGCGAGGACGAGGTCTTCGGGGATGCGGTTGAAGACACGTAGGAGCGCCGTGGCAGCGCACGAGGCCATCGCACCGATGGCGAGCCCGAAGCACAGTGCTCGAATCGCCCGGGCCGCAAGTTGCCAACGTCGCTCGACGATGCCGATCGCGCTCGCCGAGATGGGCAGCAGGTCGGGGCTGAGGGCCATCGCGCCGACCACGAGGATCGACGATCCCGTCAGCACGCCGACTCCCGCCACCACGCCAGCGGCGATCATGAAGAGCACGTACGACACGAGGAGCTGGGAGTTGTCGTCCGCTCTGCTGACGACCTCCGCCCAGACCTGCGAGTCCGGGTCCGCCGTGGCGCGCCCGCGCCGCCAGCCGAGCGGGTGGATGCTGGGCACGCGCCAGAACGTGACGTCCCGCAACGGGAGCTCGAAGGCGCTGAGCGCATCGATCACGGCATCGGTGGCGTCGGGCTCGACCTGCGCGACGACGCTCACCAGGCCGTCCTCCGTGCTGGCGCCAGCGACGACGTGCGCCACACCAGGAGTCACCGCAAGGGCGTGACGCACGCCGTCGACGAGGTCGGGAGGGACGAAGACGCTGAGGTGGATCACGGGTGGACCCTCTCCTCCGACGGTTCGACCGGCTTGGGGCGAGGCTATTGGCGGGCCATGTGCGCCCGGAGCTCTGCCTCCGGATCGTGGATGAGGTCACCGCTCACGTCGACCGTCACCGTCTTGATGGTGCCCGTGAACCGGAAGGGGCTGGTGTACTCGAAGGTCACCGGCGAGCCGGTGTTCGCGCCGCAGGTCAAGCCGCCGGGGTTGAACATGAACGGTGTGGTGACCGGCGCCTCGGCGTTGCCGACGAGCACACCGTCGACGTAGAGCTGCATCCGGCCGGGTGCACCCCGCCCGTTCGGCATGTCGGGGGCTCCGGTGGGTTCGAACTCGAACCGCAGCTCGTGTGACCCGGTCGGGACCGCGTCGGCTGACGACACGGAGTACCACGCACGACCGACGTAGTTGTGGACGTAGTGGAGATGGCCGTCCTTCATGTAGAGCGAGTAGCCGCCGGCGGCGGTGCCCTGGCACAGCAGCACGCCTTGGGCACCGCCGTCGGGGATGTCGACGATCGCGGTGACGCTGTGCGGCCGGTTGAGCACCCGTGGGGCGGCGTTGAACGGCACAGATTGGGTGTTCGGGCGGTAGACGAAGCGGTCGCGGGGCAACGACACGGTGGGCTTCTCGCCGATGATGCGGGCCAGTCCGCTGCCGTCGACCGGCATCACGTCGTACTTGCCGGCCTCGACGTACCAGGTGGCGATCAGTGCGATCAGCTTGTCGCGATGCTCGGCGGCGAGGTTGCGGGTCTCGGCCGGGTCCTCGGCGATGTGGTAGAGCTCCCAGCCGGCGTGATCGAGCTCGGTCAGCTTGTCGGCCGAGATCGGTTCACCGAACCCCTTGCCGGCTTCGGTGAACGAGGGGCCGGGCCACGGGCACACGGCCCGCCAGCCGTCGTGGTAGATGGCGCGGTGGCCGAGCATCTCGAAGTACTGGGTTCGGTGAACCTCGGGTGCCGAGGCGTCCCGCAACACGCCGGCGAGGCTCACCCCGTGGAGTGATGACTGCGCGACGCCGCGGATGGTTGCCGGCGGGTCGGCATCGAGGAGGTCAAGGGCGGTCGGGACCATGTCGATGATGTGGGCGTACTGGTGACGCAGCTCTCCGCGGGCGCTCAGACCCGCCGGCCACGACACGATGAACGGGTCGGTCGAGCCACCCCGGTACGTCTCGCGCTTCCAGCGGCGGAACGGCGTGTTGCCCGCCCACGTCCAACCCCACGGGTAGTGGTTGAAGTGGTTCGGACCACCGATCTCGTCGATCGCAGCCAGGCTGTCCTCCACGGACTCCTGCGCGTTGTTGAAGAACTGGGCCTCGTTGGTCGTGCCCGTCGGGCCGCCTTCGGCGCTCGCACCGTTGTCCGAGACGACCATGACGACGGTGTTGTCGAGCTCGCCGACTTCCTCGAGGTAGTCGAGCAGACGGCCGAGGTGATGGTCGGTGTGGCTCAGGAACCCGGCGAACACCTCCATCATCCGGCTGTACAGCCGCCGCTCGTCGGCGGACAGCGCATCCCAGTCGGGCACGTCAGGGTCGTGGCGCGACAGCTCCGTGTCGGGTGGGAAGAACCCGAGCTCCTTCTGGCGGGCGAACACCTTCTCGCGGTACGCGTCCCAGCCGTCGTCGAACATGCCCGCGTACCGGTCGGCCCAGTCCCTGGGCACGTGGTGTGGCGCATGCGTGGCGCCGAAGCACAGGTGCAGGTAGAACGGCTTCTCGGGTGCAACCTGCTTGGCATCGGCGATGAACGAGATCGACTTGTCGACCAGGTCGGGGGTCAGGTGATACCCCTCCTCCGGCGTCCGATCGGGCTCGACCTGATGGTTGTCGTAGACCAGGTCCGGATACCACTGACTGGTGTCACCACCGAGGAAGCCGTAGAACCGCTCGAACCCACGGGCGAGCGGCCAACGGTCGTACGGGCCGGCAGCCGTCTCGGTCACGCTGGGCGACAGGTGCCACTTGCCCACCATGAACGTGTTGTAGCCCTGCGCCACGAGCATCTCGGAGATGAACCCGTTCTCGAACGGGATCACCCCGTTGTAGCCGGGGTACCCGGTGGCGAGCTCGGTGATGCAGGCCATGCCGTTGGCGTGGTGGTTGCGTCCGGTGACGATGCACGAACGGCTGGGGGAGCACAGCGCGGTGGTGTGCATGTTCGTGAAACGCACGCCGGACGCGGCCAACCGGTCGAAGTTCGGGGTCGAGATCGGGCTGCCGTAGCAGCCGAGGTGGCCGTAGCCCGTGTCGTCGAGGACCACGAACACCACGTTCGGACTCCCCGCCGGTGGACGTCGGGTCGCCGGCCATGCCGGGCTCGACTCGTCGGCGGTCCTGCCGATCGTTCCCGGGAACCGCGCACCGTGCTCGTACTCGATGATCGGCATGAGGTCCTCCCCCGGATCGACGTCGTCGTTGGCGCCGCGCGCTGTCGTACCACATGAGGTCGCGCTGAGTGGACGGTTCCGCCGGAGTGGTGAGGCCGTCAGATCACGCCGAGGCCGTCGAGCGCCTTGACCGTGAACCAGGTGCCGAAGACGAACCCGATCACGATCATGATCACCCGGTTGTGCCTGGTCAGCCACTCCGACGCCCGGTCGAGGAGCAGGTCCGCGCGGGAAGGCACGACGACGGCGATGCCGATGAGCACCAGGTTCACCGACACCGCCAGCACGACGAAGGCGAGGTAGGTGAGGATCGAGGCCGGACGACCCAGGTCGGCCTCACCGATGGCGCCGATCGCGCCGAGCGTGAAGACCCAGAACTTGGCGCCGATCACGAGGATCCCCGCACCGAGCAGGAACGCCTTCATCGGCGTCATCGAGGCCGTCGCCTGCAGCCACTTCGGCGGCGCGGCATCAGGGTCATCGCCGGCAAGGAGCTGTCGCACGGCGCTGACGAGGAACAGCACGGCAACGACGAGCAACAGCGTCGACACGATGGTGGAGCTGCTGTCGGCGCCGTCCGCCTCGGCGTCGGTCGACGACAGGATGAGTCCGAACACGACGCCCTGGACGAGACGGACGGCGGTCATGCCGGTGACCCACGCGATCGCGGTCGACTTCCCGGCCGCTGATCGCAACAGCAGGATCGTGACGATGATCTGGATCGGCACCAGTGCACTGCCGAGGATCAGCGGGACGAGGGCGCTCCACACGTCTGCCATCGCTCCATCCTTCCCGCGAGGCGCCTCCAGCGGGGCCGCGTCCGGTCTCAGCGGTGCATCGCGGCTTCTCCGGCGGGTTCACCACCTCTGCGGTGGTCGGACGGCCAGGGAACGGGCGGCGTCCACGCTCGAGAGCCGGACGCTCCCCGACGAGGACCCTGGAGTGGCATCCTCGACGCCGTGACCGTGAGCATGGCCGGGCTCGTCGACGCCGTCATCGAGGCGCCGGTCGTCACCAGCTTCACCCGGATCGGCTACGACCTCCGGTCCCGGCTCGGGCACTGGACGCCACTGTCGGGCTACGCGCTGCGCGACCGGGTGGTGCTGCTGACCGGCGCGACCTCGGGGTTGGGCCTGGCCGCGGCCGAGCTGCTCGCCCGCGACGGCGCCTCCGTGATCCTGCTCGGGCGCGATCCGGCCAAGACCGCCCGGGTGCGCGACCAGCTGGTCGAGCGCACCGGCAACGACCGGCTCACCACCGTGGTCGCCGACATGGGCGATCTCCGCGCGGTGCGCCGCGTGGCCGCCGAGATCCTGTCGAGGCACGCCGCCCTGCACGTGCTGATCCACAACGCCGGCGCGCTGAGCCCGCACCTCACGACCGCGCCCGATGGCACCGAGGCGACCGTGGCCAGCCAGGTCGTCGGCCCGTTCCTGCTCACCGGCCTCCTGCTGGCGCGGCTGCGGGCGTCGGCCCCGGCCCGGGTGATCACGGTGTCGTCGGGCGGCATGTACGCGACCGGGCTCACGGTCGACCACCTGGAGATGACCGACGACTACCGGGGGGCCGAGCAGTACGCCCGGGCCAAGCGGGCCCAGGTCACCCTCAACGAGCTCTGGGCCGAGCGGCTCGGCCACGGCGACGTCGTGTTCCACGCCATGCACCCCGGTTGGGCCGACACGCCGGGGGTCGAGGCGTCGCTGCCGACGTTCCGCCGCATCGTCGGCCCGCTGCTGCGGACACCGGCGCAGGGCGCCGACACGCTGGTGTGGCTGGCCGCCGACGACGGCGAGCCCCTGGCGACCAGCGGCCGCTTCTGGCTCGACCGCCGGCCACGGCCGATCCACAGGCTGCCGACGACCCGCCGCGCCGACACCCCGGAGCGGCGACAGCAGCTTTGGGCGTGGTGCGTCGAGCGCAGCGGCCTCGACCCGGGAGCGCCGGCTCGGTGACGAGGCGGACCGGGCCCGACCGGCCCGAGCGGTGGCTCGGCCTGCTCGGCGCCGATCCCCGACCGTGGATCCTGGCGTCGCCCGAGCCGGCGGCCCGCTGGATCGTGCAGACCCGGCTCCTCGCCGAGCCCGACCATCGCGCTGTGGCGGCGGCGCACGACGAGGTGCTGGCCGACCCGGGCACGACCCAGCTGATCGACCGGCTCCCCGACTGGGAGGCCGGTGGCGAGGTGTCGGGCCACCAGAGCCCCGCGTTCGCGCCCAACCTCCTCGGCCTCCTCGCCGACATGGGCGTGGGCGGCGGCGACGACCAACGGATCGAGCGGCTGCTCGACGCCATGGCTCGCCATCAGCTCGCCTCGGGGAGGTTCGCCTCGTTCGCCGAGAGCCGTGTCACGCCGGAGCCGGCCTGGAGCTCGCTCCTGTGCGACAACCACGCCATCGTCGAGGTCCTGCTGCGCTTCGGTCGTGGCGACGACCCTCGTGTGGCTCGTGCGGTGGGGGCGATGGCGGCCGACCTGGGCGACACCACCCAGGGCCGGGCCTGGCCCTGCGTGCCGGACCCGGTGACCAGGTTCCGCGGGCCTGGCGAGCCCGAACCGACGAGCAGCCGTACCTGTTCGGCCACGGCTACCGGTTCAAGGTCGTGAAGTGCCTGGTTGCGTACAACGTCTCGGCCGACGGCACGGTCACCCCCGGTTCGTGCTACCGGGGCTTCGAGGGCTACTCGTTCGGCCAGAAGAAGCGGCCGTCGCCCTTCGCCACGGCTCGGCTCTGCGCGGTCCTGCGCCGCTTCGACGACCTCGTCGACGACATCGCCGCCGTCGACGTGACGACGCTGGCCAGCTCCGAGGGCGGCACGGGCACACCCCGCCCACCCAGGCGCTGACGGCCGGCCGCCGCCGGTCGCTGCGTAGGGTGCACGGGCCATGGCCGCCATCACCGAGCACCTCCCCGCTCCCGGCGCCGACCCGGTCGAGGTGGTCGAGGCCTTCGCCCACTGGGCCCAGGCGACGGCGCGGCCCCTCTACCCGCACCAGGAGGAGGCGGCCCTGGCGCTGGCCGCCGGCGACCACGTGGTGCTGGCCACCCCCACCGGGTCGGGAAAGAGCCTGGCCGCGCTGATCGGCGTGGTGCTCGCCCGCAACCGCGGCGAGCGGGCGGTGTGGACCGCGCCGATCAAGGCGCTCGTCGCCGAGAAGTTCTTCGACCTCGTCGACCTGCTGGGGGCCGCAGAGGTCGGCCTGGCCACCGGCGACGCGGCCATCAACTCGGGCGCTCCGGTGCTGGTGTGCACCGCCGAGGTGTTCGCCAACGCCACGCTGGCCGAGGGCGACCGGCGCCCCGCCGAGGGCGGAGCGGGCTTCGCCTGCCTCGACGAGTTCCACTACTACGGCGACCACGACCGGGGCTGGGCCTGGCAGGTGCCGCTGCTCACCCTGCGGCACTGCCAGCTGCTGCTCATGTCGGCCACCCTCGGCGACATGACGGCGATCGCCCGGGACCTCGGGGCCCGCAGCGGACGACCGGTGAGCGAGATCACCTCGGTGCACCGCCCCACCCCCCTGCATCACGCCTGGCGGGCGACCCCCGTGGCCGAGAGCGTCACCGAGGCGATCCGCGAGGGCCTCGCCCCGGTCTACGTGGTCCACACCACCCAGGCGGCGGCGGTCGAACGGGCGCAGGCGCTCGTGAGCCTGCCGCTCACCACCCGCCCCCAGCGCGAGGCGATCGCCGCCGCGCTGGCCGACGTGCGGTTCGCTCCCGGCTTCGGCCAGACCCTCGCCCGCCTGCTCCGCAACGGCGTCGGCGTGCACCACGCCGGCATGCTGCCCCGCTACCGGCGGCTGGTGGAGCGCCTCGCCGGCGACGGGCTCCTGCCCGTGATCTGCGGCACCGACACCCTGGGCGTGGGGGTCAACATCCCGATCCGGGTGGTGCTGATGACCGCGCTCACCAAGTTCGACGGCCAGAAGGTCCGCGTGTTCAGCGCCCGCGAGTTCCACCAGCTGGCCGGCCGGGCCGGACGGCCCGGCTTCGATCCCGACGGGCACGTGTGGGCGCAGGCCCCCGACCACGTGATCGAGAACGAGCGGGCCCTCGCCCGCGCCGGCGACGACCCGAAGGCCCGCCGCAAGGTCAACCGGGCCCAGCCGCCGAGGGGCTTCGTGCACTACGACGCCGGCACCCTCGATCGCCTGGTGTCGAGCCGGCCCGAGCCGTTGGTGTCCCGGTTCCGCGTCACGCCCGACCTGGTCGCGACCGTGCTGGCCCGTCCCGACGGCCCTGCGGCCCTGAAAGAGCTGCTCCTCGGCAACCACGACCCCGTTCCCCGGCGCCGCCGGCACGTCCGACGGGCCATCGCCGTCTACCGCGCCCTCGAAGCGGCGGGGGTGGCCGAGCGGGTGCGCGACGCCAGCGGCCGCTGCACCGGCGTGCGCGTCGGTTCGCTGGTGGAGGGGAGCGACGAGCGCAGCACGCTGCGGTTCTCGTCACCGCTGGCGCCCTTCGCCATCGAGGTGGTGGCCGCGCTCGACGCCGAGGACCCCGCGTACCACCTCGACGTGGTGAGCGTGCTCGAGAGCGTGCTCGACGACCCCGTGCCGATCCTGCTCGCCCAGCAGCACGCTGCCAAGGGCGTGGAGGTGGCCCGCCTGAAGGCCGAGGGCATGCCCTACGAGGAGCGCATGGAGGTGCTCGACCAGATCACCTGGCCGCGACCGCTGGCCGACGTGATCGACGCCTGCTTCGCCGAGTACCGCGCCCACCACCCCTGGGTGGAGGAGGACCCGTCGCCGAAGGGCGTCGTGCGGGAGCTGCTCGAGACGGGCGAGAGCTTCGGGGGCATGGTGCACCGCCTGAGGATCGAGCGCAGCGAGGGCCTGCTGCTCCGCTACCTCACCGACGCCTGGCGGGCACTCGACCGGTCGCTGCCCGACGAGGCGTACACGCAGATGCTGGAGGACGTGATCGGCTGGCTCGACAGCCTGATCCGCTCCACCGACGCCAGCCTGCTCGAGGAGTGGGAGCGGCTGGCCGGCGGCCCGTGCACGAGCCCGCCGAGGCCCCGGCCGCCCCCGGCGTGTCGGGCCCGCCCCGGGCCTGGCGCACCGCGGTGCGCACCGCTGCGTTCGCCTGGGTGGAGCTGCTGGCCCGCCGGTCGTACGAGCCGCTGGCGGCGCGCACGGGCTGGCCGGCCGGCCTCCTCGCGCAGGCGATGTCGCCCTACTGGGCCGAGCACGAGTCGATGGGCACCGACGCCGACGCCCGGTCGACGGCGTTCTTCACGCTCACCGAGGAGCCGGGCCGCTGGTCTGTCCGCCAACGGCTGGCCGACCCCGCCGGCCACGGCGACTGGGCGTTCACCGCCGAGGTCGACCTCGCTCGCGCCCTCGACGAGGGGGTGCCCGCCCTGCACCTCGCCTCGCTCGGGCGCTTCGGCGAGGAGCGCACCCTGCCCTGAGCCGCCCCGGCGTGCGGAGCCATCTCCGTCGATCCGTGGGCAGGGCAGCCGCAGGCTCGGGAGGGCCCGGCGCTTCCCGGGCGCACGCGGCAGGTGGCATCCTCTGGACCGCACGCGGGTGTAGCTCAATGGCAGAGCACCAGCCTTCCAAGCTGGCTATGCGGGTTCGATTCCCGTCACCCGCTCTCACGAAACCGCAGGTCAGAAGGGGTGCGACTGCCCTCCGGTCGGGAACGACTCTCAGCCTGACGGGGTTCGTGCCCCGATCGTGCCCCGATCGCGTCCCCTTCGTCCCGCCGGCATAGCCGCAGCGGCCGCGAGGGCGACGACCTGGCCGCCTTCCTGACCGGCCTTTGCCTCCTCGCGGAGCAGGCCGTCGAGCCGCCCGGCGAGGGCCCGGTCCCGTTCGGCGGTGGCGTGCTGGTAGCGGAGCGCCGCACGGGGCGACGAGTGCCCGATGCGGGCCATGAGCTCGGCGGTCGTGGCTCCCGCCTGCGCCGCCCAGGTCGCCCCGGCGTGGCGCAGGTCGTGAAGGTGGAGGTCGGGCCGGCCGACCTGCCGTCGGGCCCGGTCCCACACCGGCGAGAAGTTGGCTCGCCGCGGCGTGGCGCCCTTCGCGCCGACGAACACGCGGCCGTCGGGGCCCGGCTCGGCGTAGCTGGCGAGGTGCGCCTCCAGCTCGGCGGCCAGCACCGCCGGCACTGCCACCGTCCGCACCCCGGCGTCCGACTTCGGTGCCTGCTCGACCAGCCGCCCGCCGACCTCCGCGACGGACCCTTCGACGCGGATGGTGCCGTGCAGGAGGTCGACGTGCCGGCGCCGCAGGTACACCAGCTCGCCCCAGCGGAGCGAGCAGAACGCAGCGGTGAGAACGAGCGCCCGCCACCGGCCGTCGACCGCGCCGGCGAGCGCCCACACTTCGGGCACCGTCGGGATGGGCCGCTCTGGTGACGCCTCGGCGCCGCCGCCGACGACCTTGCACGGGTTCCGGTAGATGAGCCCGTCGTCGACCGCGGTGGCGAGGACGGCCCGCAGGAGCCGATAGCACTTCGCCGGGACGGTCGCCCCGGGGAGCCCGGCGTGCCAGGCCCGCACCGCCTCGGGGGTGAGGTCGCCCAGGGCGACGCCCCCGAGCGCGGGGGCGACGTGGAGCCGCAGGAGGTCGCGGTAGAGGGCGGCGGTCGTGGCCCGCAGCGGTTCGCCCTTGCGGTTGCGGCGCGTGTCGACCCAGCGGGCCGCGTAGTCGTCGAGGAGCACCCGGCCGCCGGCCGGGTCGACCCACGCGCCCCGGCGGCGGTCGGTCGCCTGGTCGTCGAGCCAGTTGAGGGCCGCCTCCCGGGTGGCGAACGTGTGCGGGGCTGTCTGCCGCTGCCCGAACGCGTCGCGGTAGCGGGCCTGCCAGACGCCCGACGGGAGCCGCCGCAGCGACCCGGCGCCACGGGGCAGGGGCCGGCGACGCGGGCTCACCGTGCGCCTCCGAGGCCCGCCCGGCGCCGCTCTGTGGGCGGGAGGAGCCCGAGCCGCCGGCACCGGGCAACCCTCTTCGCGGCGACGTTGCGGCCGACGCCCAGCGCCTCCGCGACGGCCCTGGTGGGCGCCGGGTCGCCCGACCGCCAGGCCTGCCGGTACACGGCGGCGGCCCGGGTCAGCTCGTCGCCCTCGGGCACGTCGAGGCGGTCGGCGGCCGTGGTGAGGGCGCGCCGCTGGGCGGCGGGCCGCTTCTCCGACTTCGCCTCCTTGCGGGCCGACTCGACGAGGAACCGCCGGGTGGCCCGCACGAGCGCCGCCGTCGGGAGGCTCCGCACGACCGTCGCGGTGATGGGGGCCAGCCTGCCTCGGGGCGCTGCGGGCCGCACGGCGCCGCCGTCGACCTCGCGGAACGACCGCACGTCGAGGCCGACGGGCTCGACGCGGCCGTCGACCTCGGCGTAGTGGACCGTGACCGCCCACGGCCCGGCGAACGGGTCGGGCCAGAGGCTCGTCCCCTTCCCTGCCAAGACTTGACGCTTCTGTGCCATGCCGAGGACGGTACGCCTACCGGCAAAGGCTCGTCAACCGTCGGGGCTATGCCACGCCCGACAGAACTAGGCGTAGGCATAGCCTTGACTGGGCTACGCCGGGCCGTGGACACTCGCCGGCATGACCACGAGCACCGAGCACGCCCGAGCCCTGGCCGACGTGCGCCACGCCACCACCTCCGGCCAGGCCCGCGCCATCCGCCTCGCCGCCCGTCTCAGTCTCTCCGAGGTCGGCGCCGCCTGCGGGGTCGACACCAGCACCGTCCACCGCTGGGAGCACGCCCAGCGCCTCCCCCGCGGCGACGCCGCCCTCCGCTACCTCGCCCTCCTCCGCCAGCTCGACCAGGCCGCCGCGTGACGCCCCGCCAGCTCGTCACCATCCCGCAGGCCGTCGAGGCCCGCCCGTGGCTCACCGAGCGGTACCTCCGCCGGCTCGTGGCCGAGCGCCGCCTCCCCTACCACAAGGTCGCCGGTCGGCTCCTGTTCGACCTGGCCGACCTCGACGCCCACGCCGAGGAGCACCGCGTCGAGCCCGCCCCACGCGGACGCCTACGCCTCGCCCGCCCCGCCTGAGCCCTTCGCCCGACAAGCGAACGCCCCGGGGCCGCTACTCCCCGGGGCGCCACGAGAAAGGAACCGACAGCATGAGTGCCGACACCAGCGTAACCCGCGTGGCCGGCCGCGGCGCCGCTCCCGCCCCGGTGGTGTCTCGTGACACCATCCCGGTCGGCCTCGTCGACCTCGACCCCGGCCAACCACGCTCCCACGTCGATGAGCACGACCTGGCCGAGCTGGCCGCGTCGATGGACGCCACCGGCCTCGCCCAGCCCATCCTCGTACGGCCGACCGGCGGCCGGTTCGTGGTCGTCGCCGGTGAGCGCCGGCTGCGCGCCGCCCGCTCCCTCGGCTGGCAGGCCATCCCCGCCGTCGTGCGCGACGTGCCCGCCGACGACGTGCCCTACATGCAGCTCGTCGAGAACCTGCAACGGCAGGGGCTCACCGCCACCGAGGAGGCCCGCGCCTACCGCCGGGCGCTCGACGCAGGCATGTCGCAGGCCGACCTCGCCCGGCGCATCGGCAAGGACCGCTCCTACGTGGCGCAGAAGCTGCGGCTGCTCGACCTGCCCGCCACGGTGCTGCACCTCGTCGCCCGCCGGCACCTCACCGAAGGCCACGCCCGCCAGCTCCTCCGCATCCGCAGCCTGTACGGCGACGCGACCGAGCCGTACAAGGCGCCGACCCTCGACCAGCTCGACGAGGACAACGTGTGGGCCTACGCGTTCATGCTGTGGGCCCGCCCGTGCGACGCCCCGAAGGGCTACGCCCCGACGATGAGCATGATGGCCGGGCCCGACGCTGGGCACCTGACCGGCGCGGTGCGCTCCCAGGCCGCCGCGTGGGCCGGCCGGGCCGAGGTGCCGACCTGGGAGGTGCTGGCGTCGGCGTGGGCACTCATCGCCGCCGCCTGCGAGATGCCGGTCAAGCTGCTCGACCAGGCCATCGACGAGTGGTTCGACATGCTCGGCGCCGCCCTGTATTGGACGCGGGGGTCCACTGTGGCCGAGCGGCCCCAGGCCGCCGCACCCAGCCCCGGCGGCTGGCAGGCACGCCGCGCCGCCAGCCGCGGCCAGCTCCGCACCGACATGGGCGACGGCTTCATGTCCGACCTGCGCCACGCCCGCATCCCCACCAGCATGACGTTCGGGGAGTGGCGCTCGCTGACCGGCCGGGCGGCCCGCCTGGAGGACGCCTGCGAGGTCGTCGCGCTTCTCCCCTCGACGTTTCAGCCTTGGGGGTGGCGCGACGGAGACGCCGGCGAGCTGCTGCTGGCGCTGGACCCTGACGCATGACCGCCGACCTGGCAGACGCCTGCGCTCGCGCCGAAGGGCTCGCGTCGGTCCTGGCCCGGGCCGCGCTCGGTGACAGCCTGTTCGACCTGGGCGACGAAGCCCTGGCGCTCGCTCTGGCCCGAGCCGCTGACCGGCTCGCCGTCGACCTCGCCCGCCACGTCGAGCCGGCGGCCAGCCCGTGACCGCCGACGCAGAGCGGGCCGCCGTCGCCCGCATCGCCTACGCCTTCGGCACGCCCGCCTCGCCGGTCATCGTCACCGAAACGTGCACCGAGCCGACAGCGGGCGACGTCATCGCTCTGGCCGCCGACCTCGCCCGCGCCGACGGTCGGCGGATGGTCGGCCGGCCCGACGTCGCCGCCGCCAAGCGCGTCCTCGGCGCCGACAGGGTGAAGGTGACCGGGTGAGCGCCACCGCCGTGAGCGCCGCCGAACGGGCCGTAGCCGACGTGCTCGTCTGGTCGCCCAGCCCGCCCGTCCTCGACGTCGAGCTCGACCCGGCCGACTACACCGACCCGACGGCCCGCGCCGTGGTCGACGCCTGGCGGGCCGGCCCTCCCGACGGCTGGCAGGCGTGGCACGACCAGCTCGCCGCCCGAGGCGTGCCAGACGGGCTCGTCGCCCTCATGGGCCCATGCGACGCCCCGTGGCACCACGTCGGCTCAGCCGCCGCGCTCGTCGCCCGCGACGCCGCCCGGCGCCGCGTCACCGCGCTGCTGGTGCGCTCGCTCTACTCGCTGCGGGCCGGCGTCGACCCGGCCCTCGTCCTCGACGAGCTGGGAGTGCCCGCGTGACCACCTGGGACGAACGCCAGTACGAGCGCGAGTACGCCGCCTGGGAGCCCTACGACGACGTGCCCCCGCCGGGCGACAACGGCGACCGCTACGACGACACCGCCCCCGCCACGTCGTGGGCCGCCGTCGACCTCACCGACGCCCTCGACGGCGGAGACCTCCCCGGCCCCGCCGTGCTCGCCCGCAGCGACGGCACCAACCTGCTCTACCGCGGCCGCGTCCACTGGTTCATGGGCGAATCCGAGTCGTGCAAGTCGTGGGCCGCGATGGCCGGCGCCGCCCAGGTCGTCGCCGCCGGCGGCCGGGTCCTGTGGGTCGACTTCGAGGACGACGAACGCGGGGTCGTCGCCCGCCTCTACGCCCTCGGCCTCACCCGAGAGCAGATAGCCGCCCACTTCGTGTACGTCCGACCCGACGAACCGCTCGCTGACCGGCACGGCCTGCCCACCGGCGCCGCCGTCGACCTCGCCGGCCACCTCGCCCAGCCGTGGGACCTCGTCGTCATCGACGGCGTCACCGAGGCGATGGTCACCGAAGGGCTCGACCTGATGTCGAACGCCGACGTGGCCCGCTGGATGCGGGCCCTACCCCGCCGGTTCGCCGAGCAGGGCGCCGCCGTCGTCTGCATCGACCACGTCACCAAGAGCGCCGACACCCGCGGCCGCTACGCCATCGGCGGCCAGCACAAGCTCGCCGGCATCTCAGGCGCAGCGTTCAGGTTCGACACCGTCCGACCGTTCGCCCGTCCCGTCGGCTCCGACCCCAGCACCGGCACCGTCACCGTCCACGTCACCAAGGACCGTCCCGGCCACGTACGAGGCGCCGCGGTCGACGGGGTCGCCGCCGTGCTCGACCTCACCGGCTGGCCCGACGGGGCAGTCACCGTCGCCGTCGACCCGCCCGGCGAGGTCACCGCCGACATGGCCGTCGTCGCCAAGGTCCTCGACTACCTCTCCGCCTACGACGGGTCGTCGAAGAACGCGATCGAGAAGGGGCTGGGCGGCAACGCCAACGCCGTCCGCACCGCGCTGCGGTGGATGGTCGACCGCCTGTGGCTCACCGTCGAGAAGGTCGGACAGGGCCACTACCACTACCTCACCGACCTTGGCCGGGCCGAGCTGTGAACCGACCTCGTCCACCTCGTCCGCACCTCGTCCCAACCTCGTCCAGACGAAGTGACAGCCGTCACCTCGCCCCTCGTCCACCCTCGTCTATAGGACGAGGTGGACAGAGGGCGCGTGGCGCGGAGAGAAGAAGAAGCAACCTCGTCCACCTCACCTCGTCCACCCCCGGCACGAAGGAGCAACCATGATCCCCGCCCGACGTGGCGCGGCCGTCCTGTTCGCCCACGAGCGGGCCGGCAAGAAGACCTACACCACCGTCCCGATCACCGCCTGGAACGACGACGCCGAACCGCTCATCGCCGGCCGTCACGGTCTCATCCACCCCGACCACCACGACGGCGCCTGCGTCGGCTGGGAGGTGGTCTCAGCCGGCGAGCACTGGACGGCGTTCCCCGCCCCTCCCGGCTGGAAGGTCGACGTCACCTACACCGACGACGAACCGACCTACACCTACGACGTCATCGCCTTCGAGCACGACTGCGACGACGACGGGATGAGCGCCGTGATCGCGGTCGCACCGGAGGACGCCGGCGGCCCGGTCATCCGACTGCCCGGCCGGGAGTGCAAGACGTGGCGCCTGCACCGGGACCCCACCCCGTGACCGCCCCCGCCCACCGGGTTCCGCCCCCCTGCTCGGCCGCCGGCTGCACCCGGCCCGGCACGCTCCGCCTGGTCGTCGGCGCCACCACAGTCGCCCGCTTCTGCCACCTGCACGCCGTGGCCGGCACCCGCCACGCCGTCGCCGAGCTCGACCGCCTCGACCGGCTGCACCACGACGCGGTGTCACGAGACACCAGCCACGACCGGGAGGACGAACGTGCCCAGAAGTGACGGCACCCACCGACGACGCACCCGAGGCACCCGACGCCGAGCACGACGCCAGGCCCTCGACCGCGTAGCCAACCCGCGCCCGCGCCGCCGACCCGACCGCGACGACACCGACCGCGACGACCGACCGGCGGCCCGGCCGTGACCGGCCGAGGGGGGGGAGGGGTAGGCGTGCTACCGGCACTCCGCGCCCTCCAGACCGATGAGGCCTGCCTCTCGGGGTGTGCGCATTGCCACATGAGGCCGCTGTGACGGCGGCTAAGCCGCCCGAGGGGCTCGGCAAGGCGGGTACGGCGATGTGGCGGGCGGTGACGGGCTCGTTCAGCCTGGAGGCCCATGAGCGGCTGCTATTGGCGACGGCGTGCCGACAGGCCGACCTGTGCGCCCAGCTCGAGCTGGTGCTCGAGGCCGACGGGCTGGTGGTGGCGGGGGCGTCCGGTCAGGCCCGCCTGAACGGCGCGGTGGCGGAGCTGCGCCAGTGCCGGCTGGCGCTCGGCAAGCTGCTCGCTGAGCTGAGGCTGCCGGGTGAGGATGGCCGGCAGTTGTCGCCGGCGCAGCTGCGGGGCCGGGCTGCGGCTGAGGCCAGGTGGGGCCGGACGCCGGCGAGGGGCGGGCGCCGTGGCGGTTAGGTCGGTGCCGGCGTCGAAGCGGTACACGCCGAAGGCCGCGTCCACCGTGGTGGACGTGCGGGCCGAGGTCGAGCGGCTGGTGGCGCTGGCGCGGCTGGCGCAGGCCGATGAAAGCGCCTTAGTCAGCGACGTGCCGTTCGACACCGACGCTGTGGGCGCCACCGAGGCGTGGTGGTGCGCCCGCACCGAGGCTGACGGCACCTGCGGGGACGGCCCGATGGGTTCGCCGAACAGGTGGCGTCGGGCGTGCGCCATGCGCATCACCGGCCGCCACGCCGACAACTTCCGGCACCTGTGGCCGGACGAGGAGACAGGAGCATCACCATGAGCAACGAGAGCATCGACAGGGCGATCAGGGCGGCCGGGTTGCGCCGGTCCCGGGTCGAGGGCGCACCGCCTGCCGACCCACCGCCGCCCGTGGCGAAGCCCGGCCCGCTGCTCGGCTCCGGCCCGCTGCCCGTCCAGCCGGTTGTCGTCGACTGGCACGCGCTGGCGGATGGCCTGCTGCGCGATGTGGTGGCGGGCCGGCGCCGTGGCGAGCGGTGGCCGTGACCTACCCGACGACCTGGCGCCACCAATGGTGGCGCCACCCCCGAGCACGAAGGAGAACAGCGACATGACCGAGAGCAACGTGTTGAGCATCGCTGACCGTGAGGCGCAGAACGCCCGGGCGCTGGCCCGCCAGATCGCGCAGGGCTCGGGCCTCGACCGGGTGTCCGTCCTCGGCTCACCGAGTGGGAGCGACGCCGTGGACGAGGCGTCGGCCCGGTGGCTGGCGCTGACCGAGCGGCGGGCGGTGGCCCGCCGCCGGCTCCGCGAGCTGGACAGCGCGCAGGCCCGCCGGGCTGCGTCGAAGGCCGACGCCGTGACGCGTGGGACCGCCATCGCTGAGGGCGCCGAGAAGCTGCCGAAGGCCACCCGGGCCGCCGATCTCCAGGCCGAGGTCGTCGCGCTGCGTGACGTCGAGCTGCCGGCGCTGTCGGAGGCGGTCGAGCAGGCTGCCACGGCCCTCACCCTCGCCTGCCGGGAGCACCGCCCGGTGCTGGTCGAGGCGGCCCGCCAGCGGCTCGACACGGTGGAGGGCCGCTGGTCGGCGCTGGCCGACGAGCTGACCGTGCTGGCCGACGAGCTGGCCGCCGCCCGCCGCCAGTCGGCGTGGGCAGCATCCGGCCCTGAGGGCCGGTACGGCACGCCGACCCCGACGAGCCAGGTGCACGGCGTCGCCTGGCGCGTCCCGCAGCTCGTCGACGCGTTGCGGGCCGTGCTGGTCCGGCCGAACGTGGCGCCCCTGCACTACAGGTCGGGCGACCTGGCGCCGGGGCCGCTCGACGCCGCCTGACAGGTCGTGGGGCGGGCGCTTGGGCATTGGCGCCGCCTGCTCCGGCCCGGCCCGCCGTGGAGTCGTCACCGCGGCGGGCCGGCGCCCCACAAGGTGGCCTGGGACCGGGGGCGAGTGCGACCGCCCTCGGGCCCGGGCCACCGTCCACTACGTAGCGTCAGCGCGAGTGCCACAATGGCGCTCGGTGCTGTCGCCCGACGACCTGCCCTGGGGGAGCGACCCGGCGGTGATGCTGGCCGAGCTGCTCGACCACCGGCCCGACTGGCACCGCGACGCCGCGTGCAAGGAGCACCCCGAGGTCGACTTCTTCGCCGGCACCTACGCCGCTCTCGACGCCGCCGTCGACGTGTGCGGCCGGTGCCTCGTCCGCTCGGAGTGCCGGGAGGCGGGCATGGACGAGCCGGCCGGAGTGTGGGGCGGGCTGACACCGGAGGAGCGCAGGCGGCTGCGGGCCGAACGTGCCGCCGACGCCGCAGCAGAGGCGGGCCGGTTCACGGCCGCCAGCGTCATCGCTCTGCGGGCCGAAGGGCTGACGTGGGCGGCGGTCGGTGCCGCCGTGGGCATCTCCCGTCAGCGTGCCCACCAGCTCGGCGCAGCGGCCGCCAGGATGGCGCAGGCGGCGCCCGGCGAGGCCGATGGGCCGACGGGGCCGACCGCGGCCAGAGCGGCGCAGACGGCAGCACAGGCACCACCGGCGGCCGCCTAGCACGTCTATGCCACCCGCAGGCATAGAGGCGTCAGAACGGGCCGTGCCCCGGTCGTGCCCCGAACGTGCCCCGAACAGGGGTCAAAGGGGGTCGATACGGGACAGGGATGGTGCGTATCTCCGCCCTTCTGACCTGGCCCGATGCGGGAATGGGCAGGTCAGGGCTATGCCTCCGTCGAGCCTTCCAAGCTGGCTATGCGGGTTCGATTCCCGTCACCCGCTCCAGCGCGTCGGCCCACGCCGCTACCCGTATGTCGTGGCCGTCACCGCTGACCGCTCCCTTCCATCCGCTCCCTCGGGCCGCCGCATCCACTGGACATCGTGCTGGTCGACGATCCACCCGACCAACGCTCGTGCGCATGCCAGGAGGCGGGTCATCGGCAGCGCCACGAGGACGCCACGACCGGACGACACGGGGCGAGCTCGAGACCGCGACGGTACCGTGCCAGTGTCACGGGGTGGCCCGGGCGACATCGGGGAGGTGCGGCAGGTGATCGAGGCACGCGGCCTCACCAAGCGGTTCGGCGCCACGGTGGCGGTGGACGACCTCTCGTTCGAGGTGCAGCCCGGCGTCGTCACCGGCTTCCTGGGCCCGAACGGCTCCGGCAAGAGCACCACGATGCGGCTGCTGCTCGGCCTCGACCACGCCGACGCCGGGACGGGCACGTTCGGCGGGCGTCCGTACCGCTCGCTCACGAACCCGCTGCGCGAGGTCGGGGGTCTCCTCGACGCCTCGTACGCGCACCCCGGCCGCAGCGCCCGGAACCACCTGCGCTGGCTGGCCACGGTCGCCCGGCTGCCCACGGCGCGCGTCGACGAGGTGCTCGGCATGGTCGGCCTCGCCGAGGTGGCCGATCGCAAGGTCGGTGGGTACTCGCTCGGCATGCGCCAGCGGCTCGGCCTGGCCGGCGCCCTGCTCGGCGACCCGGCCACCCTCCTGCTCGACGAGCCGGCCAACGGCCTCGACCCCGAGGGCATCCGCTGGATCCGCACGTTCCTCGAGCGCCTCGCCGCGCAGGGTCGCACGGTGTTCGTGTCGAGCCACCTGCTCGCCGAGATGTCGCTGATGGCCGACTCGCTCATCGTGATCGGCCGGGGCCGGCTCATCCACAGCGGCGACGTCGCCGGCTTCGTCGGCCGCTTCACGCCGTCCTCCGTGCGGGTGCAGTCGCCGGGCGCGGCCGCCCTCGCCCAGGCGCTGCGCGCGGCCGGCGCCGTCGTCGACGAGCACGGCTCGACGCTGCACGTCACCGGCCTCGATGCCCCGGCAGTCGGGGCGATCGCCCGGCGCGACGGCGTCGAGCTCCACGAGCTCACCACGGTGACGGCCTCGCTGGAGGACGCCTTCATCGAGGTCACGAGGGGCGACCAGGAGTTCCGGGGGGCCTCGCCGTGACCACGCTGATCCGGTCCGAGTGGCTGAAGCTGCGAACGGTCGCCGGCAACCTCGTGCTGCTGCTCCTCGCCGTGGCCCTGCCTGTCGGCTTCAGCGTCCTCATCCCGCTGATCATCATCAAGGATCGGATCGACCCCACGCCCGAGACCGTCTTCGGCCTCGCGCTGGCCGGTCTGGGCATCGCCCAGGCCCTCGTCGGCGTCGTCGGCGTGCAGCTGATCACGCAGGAGTTCCGCTTCACCCTCCGTCCCACGTTCTCGGCCGAGCCCCGGCGGCCACGGGTGATGGCGGCCAAGGCCGTCACGATCACCGGCCTCGGGCTCGCCATTGGGGCCATCGCGGTCGTCGTGGGCCTGCTGATCGGCGGGTCGCTCCTGAGGGCCCGCGACTTCCCCTTCGAGTACGGCGGCCCCGGCTTCTGGCGGGCGGTCGTCGGCTCGGTCGCCGTCACCGCGCTCTACGGGCTCGTCGGCCTCGGGCTGGGGGCCATCCTGCGCAGCCCGGCAGCCGCCATCACGATCTTCGTCGTGTGGGTGCTCCTGGTGGAGAGCATCGTCTACGCGCTCGTGCCGACGGTCGGGCAGTTCGCCCCGTTCCAGGCGGGCGCGCAGCTGTCCTCGATCGACCCGGTCGACCCCGGCCTCGGGCCCCTCTGGGGCGGCCTGCTGTTCGCCGGCTCCGCGCTCGCGCTCGTGGCCGCGGGCACGGCGCTCGTCACCAGGCGCGACGCCTGACGCAGCCTTCCGGCATCCAGGGTCACGCTCGTCCCGGGGCCTTCGGGTTCCGAACGACCGTGCGGCCGGTACGGTGGAGTGTGGGTCTGTATCGCCATCACGTCCTGCCGCGGCTCGTCGAGCTCGCCTGCGGCACGCCCGAGCTGCGCCGCTTCCGGGCCGAGGCGCTCGCCGGGCTACGGGGCCGCGTGGTCGAGATCGGCTTCGGCTCCGGGCTGAACGTCCCCGTCTACCCGGACGAGGTCGAGCTGGTCTACGCGGTGGAGCCGGCGCTCACGGCCCGCAAGCTGGCCGCCGAGCGCGTGGCGGCCTCGCCGATCCCTGTCGAGCACGTGGGGCTCGACGGCCAGTCGATCCCTCTCGACGACCACTCGTGCGACGCCGCCCTGTCCACCTTCACGCTGTGCACGATCCCCGACGTGCAGCGGGCCCTCGCCGAGGTCCGCCGAGTGCTGCGCCCCGGTGGCACGCTCCACTTCCTCGAGCACGGCCTCTCCCCGGAGCCCGGCGTGGCCGCGTGGCAGCGGCGCATCGAGCCGCTGCAGAAGCGCCTGGCCGACGGCTGCCACCTCACCCGAGCGCCGGCGGCGCTGGTCGAGCAGGCCGGCTTCGAGCTCGTCTCGGTGCAGGAGCGGTACGCCTCGGGCCCCAAGCCGTGGAGCTGGATGACCCTGGGCGTGGCCACCTCTCCCGCCTGACGATCCGCACCTCCGGAACGCCCCTTCCCCCTGGCCCGTCGCGGGCGCACGATGAGGGCAGACAGCACGCGACGAGGGGGGTGCGGCCATGCGAGAGGTGACGGGGGCGGGCACGATCGAGCTCGGCGACCACGAGCACCTGCTGGAGCCCGTCCTGGCACGGGCCCGCCGGAACCCGGGACGGCCGATGCTCGCCTACCGGTCGGGCGACCGGTTCGCCGAGGTGTCCACCGCGGAGGTGGTGGGGCGCGCCCGCGCCCTGGCGCGCGGGCTGCTCGGCGTCGGCGTGCGGCCCGGGGACCGGGTGGCCCTGATGAGCCACACCCGCTACGAGTGGGTGCTGGTCGACTACGGCATCCTCGCCGCAGGGGCGGTCACGGTGCCGATCTACGAGACGTCGTCGGCCGAGCAGATCGAGTGGATCCTGGCTGACTCCGGCGCCGTGGCCCTGGTCGTGGAGACGCCGGAGATGCGGGCGCTCCACGAGAAGGTGGCCGCGGGCACGCCCGACTGCCGGGAGGTGTTCGTGATGGACGACGGCGGGCTCGACCTGCTGGCCGATCGTGGCGCCGGCCTGCCGGACGCAGCCATCGACGAGCGGATCGCCGCCATCCGAATCGACGACCCGGCGACGATCGTCTACACGTCGGGCACCACCGGCCGGCCGAAGGGGTGTCTGCTCACGCACCGGAACCTGCGCAGCAACGCCCGCCAGACGCTGGACGCGGTGGCCGACATGGTGGTCGACGACGACCGCGGCATCCTCTTCCTGCCCCTCGCCCACTCCCTCACCAAGGTCAACTTCCTCGTCGGTGCCGAGCGGGGGCTCGTGACGGCGTTCGCCACCGACCTGGCGCACCTCCCCGAGGAGCTGCCGCTGGCCCAGCCCACGCTCTTCACGGGCGTGCCCCGGGTGTTCGAGAAGGTCTTCAACGGGGCGCAGCACAAGGCCCACCACGAGGGCAAGGGGCGGATCTTCGACCTCGCCGCCAGCGTGGCCAGCCGCTGGTCGTCCCAGGCGGCCTCGGGGCGGGTGCGCCCCCCGACCCAGCTGGCGCACGGCGTCTTCGACCGGCTCGTCTACCGGCGGATCCGCGACGCCTTCGGCGGCGGCATGCGCTTCGCCTTCTCCGGCGGTGGGCCCTTGGGCGAGCGGCTCACGCACTTCTACAACGGCGTGGGCGTGAAGGTGCTCGAGGGCTACGGCCTCACCGAGACCAGCCCCACGCTCACCGTGAACACGGCCCGGGCCTGGAAGCCCGGAACCGTCGGGCGCCCCGTCGCGGGGACCACGATCCGGATCGCCGACGACGGCGAGGTGCTGGCCAAGGGACCACAGGTGTTCCCCGGCTACTGGAACAACGCCGACGCCACCGCCGAGGTGTTCACCGACGACGGCTGGTTCTGCACGGGCGACGTGGGCGAGATCGACGGCGACGGCTTCCTGCGCATCACGGGCCGCAAGAAGGACCTCATCGTGACGGCTGCCGGCAAGAACGTCGCCCCGGCGCCGCTCGAGGACCGCATCCGGGCCCACCCGCTGGTGAGCCAGGCGCTGGTGGTCGGCGAGGGCCGCCCCTACATCGCCGCCCTCGTCACCCTCGACGCCGATGCCGTGGCCGACTGGGCCACGGCGCACGGGCACCCCGGCACCACGACGGCCGACCTGCTCGACGACGCCGCCCTCCATGCCGAGATCCAGCGGGCCATCGAGGACGCCAACGCGTCCGTCTCCCACGCCGAGGCGGTCAAGCGCTTCACCGTGCTGCCACGGGACCTGCTCCTCGAGGCCGACGAGCTCACGCCGACGCTGAAGGTGCGCCGGGCGCGGGTGATCGCCGCCCACGCCGAGGAGATCGAGCGCCTCTACGCCTGACGGGCAGGGGCCGGCTGACCAGCCAGCCCACGGCCACCAGGACGCCTGCGGCGAGCGGGCTGACGCGCGTGGTGAACACGGCCCGGCCGGCCGGGGTGAGCACGTCGTCGAACCCGCTCCACGCCAGGCCGGCCAGCCCCCGAACGGCCAGCAGCACCGCGACCACCAGCAGCCACACCGGCGGGGGCGCCGCCGCCGGCTCCCTCCCGCTGCGCCGCTCGACCGGCGAGGCGACGGCCACCAGGGCCGCGAGCACCAGGGCAGAGCACCCGATCCACAGCGCCTTGGTGACCCACCAACCGGGGGTGCCGGCCTCCTCGAGGGGCACGCCCAGGCCGACCAGCCCCGCCGAGGCGGCGACGAAGGCGGTGAGGTGCCAGAGGAACAGCGTGAGCACCACCAGGTTCACCGCGATCGTGGCGCCCCAGACCATCGGCCGCCGGAGCCAGCGCTGCAGGCCGGGCCGCACCAGCAGCAGGACGCTGCACTGGAGCACCGTCAGGACCAGCACGCACACCGTCGGCGGGCTCATGTTCGACACCGCGTCCCCCGGCAGCCCCACCATGCTCACCGGGTACGGGCCGAGCGCCGTCAGCACCAGCAGGACGCCGCCGGACGCCACGGCACCGGCGGCGGCACGCCGACCGCTCACCCGGTCGGCCATGCCGTCGGCGTCGTGGAACCCCAGCTCCTGGGCGAACAGGAAGACGGCCACGTAGTTGGCGAGGGCGAGCCACGCTGCGGTGTCCGAGAACCGGCAGACGTCGAGACCGACCACGACGGCCGGGAGGGCGACCAGGGCCAGCCAGGGGTGGCGACGGTGCACCGCCAGCTGGCCCGGGGCCAGCGCCACCACGACGAGGTACACGGCCAGGAACCACAGGGGCTGCGCCGCGACCTTGGCCGCCTCGGCCACGGTGCGGTCCGGGATCGCCGTGGCGCCCAGGATCGCGGCCAGCCCGAGCCACACCGCGACGAAGAGCAGCGTCGGTCGCAGCAGTCGATCGATCCTGCGCACCAGGTAGGAGCGGACCGTGGTGCGCGCACCGGCGAGCGAGCGGGCGTTGGAGAACCCACCGACCACGAAGAAGACCGGCATCACCTGGAACCCCCACGTCGCCGGCTGCAGCCATCGCATGGCCACCAGCGCGTTCTCGCCGACCAGGTCCCCGTCCTGGCCCTGGCGGACGACCGTGGCGATCAGCCAGTGGCCCAGCACCACCACGACGATGCTGGCGGCACGGAGGAAGTCGACCAGGCGGTCGCGGCTGACGGGTGTGGCCTCGACCAGGCGCGCCAACGAGGGCCGGTCAGGGCCGTCCACGCCGCACCTCCTCGTCGCCGGCGGGCCCTGTCAACCGGCGGTCGGCGGATACTCCTCGCCCAATGGCTCCGGCGGCAGCGGCTCGAGGATGTCGCCGCCCCGGTGGCGCTCGGACAGGTCGTCGACCTCGCAGGTGACCCCGTCGAGCTCGGACCACTCGTCGACGACCAGCGCGGCCTCCTCCTCGGTCTCGCACAGCTCGCGGTGGACCAGGTCTCCCCGGCGGAACACGCGCACCTCGACGGTCGGGGACCCGTCCCGCTCGGACATCGTGTCGGTCATCGTCTGTGTCGCCTCCCCCTCCACCTTGCGCCCCCGATCCCGGGGCGGCAAGGCCCCCCGGGCCGGTGGCCGTTCTCCGCCGAGCCGACCACCCTGGAGGTGGCGAAACCGCCAGAGAACGGGTGCGAGAGGACTTCCGCCTCTCGACAACGGCGGCCCTCGCGGCGCCACAGTTGGTCATGGCGAGCTTCGAGCTGCAGCACGTGGCGATCCACGGCCACGACGTCGGCTACCGGACCGGTGGGCAGGGGCCCGTGATCCTGCTGCTCCACGGCATCGCGGGCAGCTCCCGCACCTGGCGAGAGGTGATGCCCGCGCTCGCCCGCGACCACACCGTGCTCGCCCCGGACCTCATCGGCCACGGCGAGTCGGCCAAACCCATGGGCGACTACTCCCTGGGCGCCTACGCCAGCGGCATGCGCGACCTCCTGGGCGTGCTCGGCATCGCCCGGGTGACGGTGGTCGGCCACTCCTTCGGGGGCGGCGTCGCCATGCAGCTCGCCTACCAGCACCCCGAGTGCTGCGAGCGCCTCGTGCTGGTCGGCAGCGGCGGCCTGGGCCGCCAGGTGAGCTGGCTGCTGCGGATGTTCGCCCTGCCCGGCTTCGAGTACCTGATGCCCCTCTTCTTCCCCCCCTTCCTGCGCGACCGGGGGAACGACGTCGGCCAGGTCCTGCACCGCCGGGGGGTCCGGTCGGCCCGCGTCGACGAGATGTGGCGGGCCTACGCCTCGCTCGCCGACTCCCCGAACCGCAAGGCATTCCTGCGCACGATCCGCTCCGTCATCGACCCCGGCGGGCAGGTGGTGAGCGCCATGGACCGGCTGTACCTGGCCGCCTGGATGCCCACCCTGATCGTGTGGGGCGACAAGGACGACATCATCCCCGTCGCCCACGCCTACGCGGCCCACGAGGCGATCCCCGGCAGCCGCCTCGAGGTCTTCGAGGGCTCGGCCCACTTCCCCCACGCCGAGCAGCCCGAGCGCTTCGTCGAGGTGCTGTCGGACTTCATGGCGACCACCGAGGCCGGCGGGCACGGCCCCGAGTACTACCGCGAGCTCCTGCTCGTGCACGAGCAGCCGGCCTGACGCGGCACACACCGCTCACCAGCGGGAGCGCGACTCCTCGGCGAAGCCCTGGATGCCGGCGAGGCGGAGCTCGTCGCCCTCGTCGGTGACGACGGTACCGGTCCATCGCCCGAACACCTGGTGGACCTCGGTGGCGAGCAGGAGCACGTTCGTTCGCGAGTGCCGGTCGTGGATCGGCGCCAGGGTGAGGTCGATGCCGCCACCGGGCGCCCGCACCCGCCAGGGACGCAGCGGGGCGTCCCACTCGTACGCCCACTCCAGCTCCTCGCCCACCTTGGTGAGCCGGCCGTCGACGAGGATCCCGTTCTCGGTGGAGCCGGTGCCCTCCGTCCACCTCCCCCCGAGCTGGAGCCCGACCACCGCACCGCCGGTCGCCCGGCCGGCGCCGCCGCCCCAGTTCCAGCAGGTGCGGTACGGCCACCGGCCCCGGCCCACGTCGAGCACGCCCCAGGCCTCGCCGTGCTCGCCGCCGAACCGGGTGCGCTGGTCGCCGACGACCAGCTCGCCCCGCGCCGGTCGGGCCTGGTGCTTGGACGTGTACTGGAACCGCCGCTCGCTCCACGGGATCACCACGTCGAGCGACTCGTGGCCGACCGGCAGGGCGACCGTGGCGTCCAGCAGGCCGGCACGGCCGTCCCGCTCCCGCCAGGCCCCCACCAGGCGGGTCCCGTCCCCGTCGTCGGTGAGCTCGAGGTGCAGCCCCCGCCCCTCCCAGCGCAGCGGCTCGTGGCCCGGCACCTCGGGCAGGTGGAGCCCGCGTGCGAACGGCACCGTCAGCTCCCGCCCGCCCGTCCGCCCGCTCGGCAGGTGGGCCCACCAGACCGCGGCGATCCCGAGGTAGTCGACGTCGGCGTACGTCACCGCGACGGCCAGGTCGCCGGCCAGGATCGCCCAGTAGTCCCAGCGCTTGGTGCGACCCCACCCTCCCCGCAGGTTCGCCCGGAGGAGCGGGCGACGCGCCCATCCGAGCGCCGCCGGGTCGAGGGTGCGCCCATCGGGCCGGCAGAGGTCGCCCGGCTCCGTGCGCTCTCGCTCGTGGGTGGCCATCGGGCGGAGTCAAGCACGCCCCGGCGGCGCGACGATGGGCCCGACCCGGGAGGTGTCCCATGCGCTACGAGGTCGAAGGGCGCGAGCTGGCCGAGCAGCCGACGGCGGTGGTGCGCGCCCGTGACGTGGGCGTCGAGGAGATCGGCCCCTTCGTCGGCGGCGCCTTCGGCGAGGTGTTCGGCCTGCTCGGCCGGTCGGGGATCGCTCCGGCCGGGCCGCCCTTCGCCCGCTACACCCTCGCCGGTGACGGCCGCTTCGACGTCGAGGCCGGCGTGGCCGTGACCGGGCGGGTGGAGCCGGAGGGGCGGGTCGAGGCCTCGGCCCTCCCCGCCGGCCCGGCCGCCGTCACCCTGCACGAGGGGCCCTACGACGCCGTCGGCGCGGCCTACGAGGCCGTGACGGCCTGGATCGAGGCCCACGGCGGGACGCCCACGGAGATGGGCTGGGAGCACTACCTCAACGACCCCACCGCCGGCGAGGTGCCGCGCACCGAGGTGGTGATCCCCTACCGCATCGACTGATGGCGCCTCCGACGGCGCGAAGGCCCGCGCCGGCCGCTAGAACGTCGGGGTGACTCGGACCCGGGCCCTGACGTCGACGCTCGCCTCGGCGGCCGCCCTGGCCGCGGTCGCCCTGCTCGCCTCCTGCACCTCCCCCGCAGAGGGCAGCGAGGGCCTCCGGGACGTGTCGGTGGTCGTCGGCGACGACACGCTGGCGGCAGAGGTCCGGGCCGGCTCCGACACCGACGTCGGGATCGAGGTGGTCGCCCGCGGCGGCGGCCACGAGGTCCGGGCCGGGTCGACCGAGCCGGCCACCGACCACCGCCTGGTGCTCGTCGGGCTGCACCCCGACACCGAGTACGAGGTGGAGGTCGGCGCCGCCGGCGACGAGCCCCGGGACGACGAGGAGCCTCTCCTCGTGCGCACCCCACCCCTCCCCGAGGGGCTCCCGCCCTTCACCGTGACCTCGGACCCCACCCGCATGGCCCCCGGCGTGACCCTGTTCAACCTGATCGACGTGGGCCCACCCGGCGAGGAGCCCCGCGACGAGGGCACGCTGGTGGCGGTGGACGCCACCGGCGAGGTGGTCTGGTTCCACCGGGCACCCCACCCGATCGGCGACGTCCGCCAGCTCGAGAACGGCAACCTGCTGTACGAGTACAACGACACCGCGGCACGGGAGATCGACTGGAGCGGGCAGGTGGTGCGGGAGTGGACCGGCCGGCTCGTCGCCGCCGGCGGCCCCCTGGAGGAGGACGCCTTCGGCCGTCCCATCGTGGGCGACCAGGCCGTGGTGGTCGACGTCGACTCCATGCACCACGAGCACACGGTGCTCCCCGACGGGGACCACGCCATCCTCTCCACCGAGCTGCGCACGGTGCCGGGCTTCGAGGGGCCCCGCTGCGGCGAGGATCCCGCCACCTTCGACGGCTCCTACGACCTGATCGGCGACCAGGTGGTGGAGTTCGACCCCGACAGCGGCGACGTGGTGCGGCGGTGGAGCCTGTTCGACTACTTCGACCCCGTGACCGACCCCTCACCGGCCGGGGTGTGCGGCCTCCCCTTCGCCAACGTGTTCCCGAACTGGATGTACGGCCGCGGAGGCGAGGGCCCTCGGGACTGGACCCACGCCAACGCGGTGGTGCTCGACGAGACCCGCGACGCCCTGCTGGTCTCGGTGCGTCACCTCGACTCGATCCTGGCGATCCGGCGAGGCGGGCCCGACGACGGCGAGCTGATCTGGCGGCTCGGGCCGAACGGCACCCTGAGGCTCGGGGAGGGCGCCACGTGGCCCCGCCACCAGCACGCGCCCGAGGTGCAGCCCGACGGCACGATCCTGCTGTACGACAACGGCAACCTCCGACCGGGCACCACCCAGGCCGGAGGGCCGGAGCCCTCGCAGAGCCGGGCGGTGCTGCTGCGGGTGCACGACGAGGCGACCGACCCCGCCGGCTGGTGGGTCGAGCAGCTGTGGGAGCACCGCTCGGTGGTGGACGGCCAGCCCGCCTTCGCCGGGTTCGTGGGCGACGCCGACCGGCTGTCGAACGGCAACGTGCTGATCGTCGACGGCGCCCTCGCCGGCCGGCCCGAGGGGCTCTCGGCCCAGATCGTGGAGGTCGTGCCCGCCGAGGACGGCCAGGACGGGGACCCGGTGTTCACCCTGCGAGTCGACGGCGGCCCCACCTGGATCGTCTACCGGGCCGAGCGCCTGGACGCCATCGGCGACGCGACACCCACCCCGTAGGACCGGATCGGCAGGGTCAGGCCCACTCGATGCCGATGGCCGCGGTCGTCACCACGGTGCCGGCCTCGCCTCGCACGATGGCGGCCACGTCGGCCAGCGACCCGATCCCCGCCAGGCCGCCGGTGCGGGACGCGAAGTCGACGGCGGCCTCGACCTTGGGGCCCATCGAACCGGCCGCGAACGCGGAGGGGTCGAGCGAGCCCGGGTGGGCCCGGCGGATGCGCCGTGCCCCCGGACCACCCCACCCCTCGTAGACCCCGTCGACGTCGGTGGCCATCACGAACACGTCGGCGGCCAGGTCGCGGGCCAGCAGGGCGCTGGCCCGGTCCTTGTCGATCACCGCCTCCACCCCGGTGAGCCGGCGCCCGGCCGGACCGCTCGACCCCTCCTCGCGCCGGGTGGGGATGCCGCCGCCGCCGGCGCAGATCACCACGCAGCCCCGCTCCAACAGCCACAGGACCGGCCGGAGCTCGAAGATCCGCTGCGGGAGGGGCGAGGGAACGACCCGGCGGAAGCCGCTGCCGTCGGGCTTCACGGCCCACCCCCGCTCGGCCACGAGCCGATCCGCCTGCTCGCGGGTGTAGACGGGGCCGATCGGCTTGCCGGGGTCGCCGAACGCAGGGTCGGCAGGGTCGACCTCGACCATGGTGAGGATGGTCGCCAGCTCGGCGCCGGAGGGGAGCAGGTTCCCCAGCTCCTGCTCGATGAGGTACCCGATCATCCCCTCGGTCTGGGCGTCGAGCACGTCGAGCGGGTACGTCTCCACCTCGCCGTACGCGGCGCCCTGCAGGGCGAGCAGCCCCACCTGGGGGCCGTTGCCGTGGCTCACCACCAGCTGGTGCGCCCGGGCCAGGGGGGCCAGCGCCTCGCAGGCCACCCGGACGTTGTGCCGCTGGTTGTCGGCCGTCATGGCCTCGCCCCGCCGCAGCAGGGCGTTGCCGCCGAGGGCGACGACGATGCGCACGGCGACCGCCTACGCCGCCGGGACCTGCTGGGTGATGCAGTGCACGTTGCCCCCACCGAGGAGGATCTCCCGGGCCGGCACGCCGACCACCTGCCGGTCGGGGAACAGGGCGGCCACCACGTCGCGGGCTCGGTCGTCGTGGCGCTCGTCGAGCAGGGGCAGCACGATCCGGGTGTTGGCGATGGAGAGGTTGACGTACGAGCCGGCCAGCCGATCGCCCGCGCGGCGAGGCATCGTGCCCACCACGGCGTCGACCCCGCCCGACTCCTCGTCGGTGATCGGCAGCGGCCCCGGCGAGGGCAGCAGGTGGACCTCGAAGGAGCGGCCCCGGGCGTCGGTGGCCGCCTCCAGCCGGCGCCGGGCGTCGAGCGAGATGGCGTGCTGCGGATCGCTCGTGTCGTCGGTCCAGGTGAGCGCCACCACCCCGGGCCGGACGAAGCAGCACAGGTTGTCGACGTGGCCGTCGGTCTCGTCGCCGAACACCCCGGCGCCGAGCCACACCACCTTCTCCACCCCCAGGTGGTCACGGAGGTGCCGCTCGATCTCCTGGCGGGTGAGCGACGGGTTGCGGTTGGGGTTGAGCAGGCACTCCTCGGTGGTGAGGAGGGTTCCCTCCCCGTCGACGTGGATCGAGCCGCCCTCCAGCACCAGCGGCGCCCGGTAGCGGTCGGCCCGCTCGATCTCGAGCACCTTCCGGGCGGCCCGGTCGTCGAGGTCCCACGGGAAGTACAGGCCACCGTCGAGCCCTCCCCAGGCATTGAACACCCAGTCGACCCCCCGCAGGCCGCCCCGGCCGTCGACCACGAACGTGGGGCCGATGTCGCGCATCCACGAGTCGTTCGTGGACAGCTCGGCGACGCGGACGGCCGGCGAGAGGACGCTGCGGGCGTGGTCGAACTGCCGGTCGCTCACCGCCATGGTCACCGGCTCGCTCTCGGCGATCACCTCGGCCACGCGGGCGAAGGCCTCCTGGGCCGGCTTGGCCCCGAGGCGCCAGTTGTCGGGCCGCTCCGGCCACGCCATCCACGTGCCGGCGTGGGGCTCGAACTCCGCCGGCATGCGGAAGCCGTCGGCCGCCGGCAGCGACGTGAGGGTGCGGCTCATGCCCGCTCGCACGGGACGCGGACGAAGACCTTCACGGGTCAATCGTGCCAGGCGCGTAGCTCGGCCACCTGGCGCTGACGTGCTGCTCGGCGCCCCTGGGAGGATTCGAACCCCCGACCGTCGGCTTAGAAGGCCGCTGCTCTGTCCGCCTGAGCTACAGGGGCGTCACGCCGAGCGTACGTGGCGACCCGCTGCCCCCTCCAGGCGCGCCCCGCCGGCGGCGAGCACCACCGCGAGCACCCCGGCGGCGATCCCCGAGATCAGGAGCGGCACCTGGCCGGTGCCCCCCCAGGCCAGCCCGGCCCACACCCCGGCGACGAACGCCGCCACACCGCCCACCCCGGCCTGGAGCCCCAAGCCGGTGCCGACGAGGCCGGGCGGCACCAAGTCGGCCAGCCAGGCCCGGCCCACGCCGTCGGTCAGCGCCGTGTAGCAGCCGTAGAGCGGCAGCAGCACCCACACCCAGCCGGCCCACGAGGCCGCGCCCAGCCCGGTGTACGCCACCGCGAACACGGCCAGGCCGGCCGCGAACACGAGGCGTCGCGGCAGCCGGTCGGACACCGCGCCGGCCGGGTAGCTCAACGCCGCGTAGGCGACGTTGTAGAGGGTGTACACGATGACGATGGACGCGAACCCGAGGCCCAGCTCCTTGGCCCGGAGGATCAGCAGGGCGTCCGAGAAGTTGACGAGACCGAACACGGTGAGGAACACGAGCACGCGCCAGTACCCCGTGGGCAGGTCGCGGCGGGAGGCGGTGCCGTGCGCCCCCCGGTGGATCGGGTGGGGCCGCTCGTGCACCAGGAAGATGAGGCCCACGCTGATGGCGGCCGGCACGAAGGCCACGAAGAACAGCGGCCGGATGCGCTGCCCCAGCAGCTCGTACAGCGCCAGCCCGAGGAGCGGACCGACCACCGCGCCGGCGGTGTCGGCGGCGCGGTGGAAGCCGAAGGCCCGGCCGCGCTGACCGCCGGTGCTGTCGTCGGCGATGAGAGCGTCACGGGGCGGTCCCCGCAGCCCCTTGCCGACGCGGTCGACGAAGCGGGCCACCAGCACGAGGGGCCAGCCGAAGGCGAAGCCGATGAGCAGCTTGGAGACCGACGACACGCCGTAACCGGTGGCGATGAGAGGCCGCCGGCGGCGCAGGTCGGCCAGGCGACCGGAGACCGCCCGCATCCCCGACGCGGTGCCCTCGGCGACGCCCTCGATCAACCCGACGACCGAGGGTGGGGCGCCGAGCACGCCCGTGAGGAACAGCGGCAGGACGGGATAGAGCATCTCGCTGGCCGTGTCCTGGAAGAACGACACGAGGCCGAGCACCTTCACGTTCCGGCTCACCCGAGGCTCGGCGGCGCTCTCCACCGGCGCCAGCCTCGCGCGGCGGCACCGCCGCCCTGTGCCATGCTTGACGCTCCCTGGTGGCCGTAGCTCAGGTGGTTAGAGCGCCAGGTTGTGGCCCTGGAGGTCGGGGGTTCGAGTCCCCTCGGTCACCCACGTGCCCCGAGGGCCGCCCGTTCGCGGGCGGCCCTCGGTGTGCCCGCGCGCCGAGGGCCGCCGGGAAGGCCGCAGCCGCGGCCGACTACACTGCCCAACTCGCCGCGCCTCTAGCTCAACGGCAGAGCAACGGACTCTTAATCCGCAGGTTCTGGGTTCGAATCCCAGGGGGCGCACCAGGCGCGCGTAGCGCGGATGCACCATCTCCCCAGAGCCCTCCGGCCTGTCCGCCAGTGACGAGAGTCCCTGGACGCCGACACCCCGGGACGGTTCAGTGGCGCCAAGACCGCGGAGGGGGACCATGGTGTCGTCCACCAGCACCAAACTGGTCGCGCGCACCGTGCCGGCCTTCGAGGCCCACCTGCTGGCCGCGCTGGACGGGGGCGAGCGCATCACGGTGGAGACGACGCTCCCGCTGGCCATCGCCGGGCCACTCCAGGAGGTCGACCTCGGGGAGGGCACCGTGCGCATCGGCGGCTCGCTGCTCGACCTCGACCGGATCACGGCCCTGCACCGCGACGGCTACGGCCGGGTCGAGCGCCGCCCCTGACGCCCCGCTCCGGCCGACTTCGGCTGCGGGGCGCCGATGGGCCAGACTGATCCGGTGAGCTGGTGGTGCTCGGCGTTGAAGGAGCCCTGGAGCTGGACCTGGCGCGCCTACCCCGGGGTGTGGCTGTTCCTGCTCGGCATCGGGGCCGTCTACCTGCGGGGCGTCACCCGGCCCGGCCGCCCCGGCGATCCTCCCCACGCCGCGGTCACCCGGCGCCAGGTGGCCTGGTTCGTGTCGGGGCTGGTGGTGCTCTGGGTGGCCCTCGACTGGCCGATCGGCACGCTCGGCACGGGCTACCTGGCCTTCGCCCACATGATCCAGTACCTCCTCATGGTCTACGTGGCCCCGCCGCTGCTGCTGAAGGGCATCCCCGACTGGCTGGCCCGCCGGGTGGTGGGCGAGGGCCGCTTCCGCCGCGTCCTCCACGCGGTCACCCGGTTCGTGCCTGGCGTGCTGATCGCCACGGCCGTGCTCCTCCTCACCCAGATGCCGATCACGGTCGACAGCCTCCGCGGCAACCAGCTGGGCTCGTTCGGGCTCGACCTGGTGTGGGTGGTCGGGGGGCTGCTCATGTGGTGGCCGGTGCGGGGCCCCCTCGAGGAAGACCGATTCACCGACCCCATGAAGATGGTCTACCTGTTCGTGGTGTCGGTGCCCGCCCTGGTGCCGGCCGGGTTCCTCACCTGGGCGACCTTCCCCATCTACCGGCTGTACGAGCTCGCGCCGCAGGTGGGCGGCATCACCGACACGTTCGACCAGCAGCTCGCGGGCGCCATCATGAAGGTGGGCGGCGACCTGTGGCTGTGGGGCTGGATCGCGGTGATCTGGGTCGAGTGGTCACACCGGCCCGAGCGGGCCGAGCGCCGTGCCGGCGAGCGGGCCTACCGCAGGGTGTCCGACATCGAGGCCGCAGCCGCGCCCGCGGCGGCCGAACCCCTGACGACCGAGCCGGCCACCGCCCACCTGGCCGTCGACGCTGACCAGTGGGGCGACTTCCACCAGCACCTCGACGACTGGAAGCAGTCCCGCACGTAGAGCCGGCTACGCCAGCTCGCCGACCACCATCGGCGGGGCACCCGACACCACCACGCCCCCGGCGGGCTCGTCGGTGACCGCGAGGGTGCCCACGTTGGCCGGGGCGTGGAACGCCTCGACCCCGGGCCGGTTGCCGAGCAACCCCAGCGACACCACCTCGCCGCTGTCGAGAACGCCCCAGAGCTGGTACGTGCGATCGGCGGGCAGGCTGGGCAGCCGGTCGCCCAACAGGTAGGCGTCACCCTCCACGGTCACCACCGCCACGGCCTCCATCTCACCGGTGGGCGCGGCCAGCTCGGCGTGGCGCGAGTCGGGATCGGCCATCGCCACGCTGGCCGCCCGGGCCATGGCGTCGTCGCCCATGCTGGTGGCCAGCTCGTCGAGGCGCCGGTCCTGCTCGACCACCCGCCACCCCAGCACGCCGATCACCGCTGCCGCGGCCACACCGGCCGCCGCCAGACCGATCCGGCCCGGGCCGAGCCGGCCCCGGCGCCGGGCCCGGTCGGCGAGCACCACCACCGGCGCGTCGTCCGGACCGCGGCCCAGCACGGGAGGGGCGACGGGCGCCACGCCCTCGTCGAGCCCGTCGGCGATGCGGTCCCACACCCCTGCCGGCGCGGGCCCGCCGCCGTGGGCGAGCAGCGCCGCCACCTCCCGGTACTCGACCACCTCGGCCCGACAGCGCGGGCAGCCGGCCAGGTGGCGTTCGACGACGGCGCGCTCGTCGGGGTCGACGGCGTCGAGGGCGTGGGCGCCGAGGAGGTCCTCGATCTCTCGGTGGGTCAGTCCCACGCCGGGCCACCTCCCGCTCCGAGGCCCGACTCGACCAGCGCGGACCGCATCCGCGACAGGCCGGCGCGGATGCGGCTCTTCACGGTGCCCTCCGGCTCGTCGAGCAGCCCCGCCACCTCCCGGTAGGTGTACCCACGGAAGTACGCCAGCTCGATCGCCCGCCGCTCCCCGTCGGGCAGCGCGGCCACGGCCTGCTGGACCCGCTCCGAGACGGACAGGTCCCACACCTCCCGCTCGAGGTCGTAGCCGGCCTCGGCCGTGAGGAGGGCGTCGCGCTCCTCACGCCGACGCCTCGAGCCCTCGGAGCGCAGCAGGTCGACCGCCCGCCCGTGCGTGGTGGCGAGCAGGTACGAGCGCAGGGAGCCCCGGTCGGGGTCGAAGGCCTCGGGCCGCTGCCACAAGCGCAGGAAGACCTCCTGCACGATCTCCTCCCCCTTGACCGGGTCACCGAGCAGCCGCCGGGCCAGGCCGAACACCGCACCACCGTGGCGGCGGTAGGCCTCGGCCAGGGCGGCCTGGCGGTAGCGCCCGATGGCGACGACGAGCGACGCGTCGCTCGCGGAGGTGAGATCGTCGGAGCGCCCGGCCATCGGGAGTCGTACGGCGCCGCCGGCGCCACCGGATGACTCACCCACGGTCGAACCGGGCGACCACCTCGACGTGCGAGGTCTGGGGGAACAGGTCGACCAGCACGGCGTCGGCCAGGCCGAAGCCGTGCCCGGCCAGCAGGGCGACGTCGCGACCGAGGGCGGCGGCGTCGCACGCCACCAGCACCAGCCGGGTGGCGCCGGTGGCGGCCAGTACGGCGGCGGCGTCACGGCCGAGGCCCCGCCGGGACGGGTCGGCCACCACCGCGTCGGCCGGCTGGAGCCGCCAGCGCCCGACGTCGGTGCCGAGGACCCGGGCCTGGCGATCGTCGAGGTTGTGCCGGGCGTCGGCCACGGCGGCGCGGTGCGACTCGAGGGCGACGACCCGCCACCCCGGCTGCCCGGCCCCGGCGGCCAGGGCCCCGGCGAACAGACCGACCCCGCAGTACGCGTCGACCAGGCGGGCGTCGCCGCCGGGCGGGGGGCCCAGCGCGTCGGCCACCGCCGCCACCAGGGCGTCGGCGCCGTCGGCGCGGGTCTGGAAGAACGAGGTGGCCGCGATCCGGTACCGGCGACCACCGACCTCCTCGTGGTAGGCGGCCCGCCGGCCCCGGCGGAGCTCGTCCCGCCCGACGAGCACCACGCCCTCGGGCACGCGCACGCCGCCCGCGGTGGGCGTGGCCAGCACCAGCTGCTCACCGGTGCGGGCCCCGGCCCGGACGGTGAGCTCGCGGGCCCGGCCCGGTTCGAGCTCGTCGAGCACGGCCTGCACCAGCGGGTGGGCGACGAGGCAGCGACCGACAGGAACGACCTCGTGGCTGCCGCGATGACGGAAGCCCACGCGACCTCGATGCACGGCGAGGCGCACGGTCGTCCGGAAGCCCTCCGGGGCGAGGGGCGGCCCGACCCGCACGACAGGGTCGGGCACCTTGCCGAGACGTCGCAGGGCGTCGACCACGAGCTCGCCCTTCAGACGCGGCTGGGCCGCCGGGTCGGCGTGCTGCCAGTCGCAGCCGCCGCAGCCGGCGGCCACGTGGGGGCACGGGGGCGGCACCCGGTGCGGGCTCGCGTCGAGCACGCTCGCCACCCGGGCCCGGGCGAAGTCACGCCGCTCGTCGAACACCTCCGCCACGACCCGCTCGCCCGGCAGCGCCCCCTCGACGAAGACCACCCGACCCTCGTGCCGGGCGAGGGCGGCCCCACCGGCCACCGCGCCCTCCGTGACGAGCACGAGCGGTTCGGGGCCGGGCACGAGGCCCGAGCGTACGGCGCCGCGAACGGATCCCGTATCGTCGTCGTCATGGTCCGGCCGATCGAGATCATCCCCTCGGTGCTGCCCGCCGACTTCGCCCGACTGGGCGCCGAGGTGGCCGCGCTGGAGGCGGCCGGCGTCGATCGGATCCAGTGGGACGTGATGGACGGCCGGTTCGTGCCCAACATCACCGTCGGGCCCGACGTCATCGCGTCGGCCCGGGGGCACACGTCGGTGCCGTTCGAGGCCCATCTCATGGTCCACGAGCCCGGCCCGCTCGTGCCGCGGTTCGTCGAGGCGGGCTGCGAGATCGTCATCCTGCACGCCGAGGCCAACGTCCACCTGCACCGCGCCCTCGGCCACGTGCGGGAGTGCGGGGCTCGGGCCGGCGTGGCCCTCAACCCGGCCACCCCCGCCGCCCACGTGGCCCACGTGCTCGACCTGGTCGACCTGGTGCTGGTGATGACGGTGAACCCCGGCTTCGGCGGCCAGGCGTACCTGCCCGCCATGGAGGCGAAGATCACCGAGGTGCGGCGGATGATCGACGCGGCCGGCCTCGACGTCGATGTCGAGGTGGACGGCGGGGTGGGCGCCGAGACGGTCGCCGGTGCCGCCGGGGCCGGCGCCAACCTCCTCGTGGCCGGCACCGCGCTGTTCCGCGACCCGGAGGGCCTCGGCCACGCCGTCGCCGACCTGCGCGATCGGGGCCGGGCGGCGCAGGACGCGCCGGCCGGCGCCCGCTAGGCGCCCGGCCCGCCCGCGGCCAGGTAGGGCCCGAAGGGCCCGAAGGCGAGGCGCGCCAGCACGGCCGGCCGCACCGTGGGCGTGCGGTACGCCTGGGCCCACGGCGCGTACAGCAGGTGGTCGGTGCCGTCGCGGTCACGGAACGCCGACGCCTCACCGGGCCCTTCCCCCTGGCCGTTCGACCCCAGCCACGGCCCGTCGACCGGCTTCGTGCAGGGGCCGACGGGACCGGCGCAGCGGGCCACCCCGATGCCGTAGGAGGGCTGGTTGAACCAGTTGCCGGAGTAGAAGAGCCAGTGCTCGTCGCGCACCCGTACGAGCTGCGGGGCCTCGACGATGCGCCCCTCCCACGCCTGGTCGGCCTCGAGCAGCCGCACCGGCTCGCCGACCAGCGACAGGCCGTCGGGCGCCAGGCGCTGGCTGTAGATCGTGGCGTGGGCGGCACCGGCCACGTCGGCGTTGTCGTCCGACTTCCACAGCAGCCACAGCGACCCGTCGGCCGCCACGAAGCTGCGGGGGTCGATCGAACCCCGACGCTCCCGCTGGCAGACGATGGGCTCCGGCCGGGCCGTGAACGGGCCGAGGGGGCCGGCGCCGACCGCCACGCCGATGCACTTGGTGTCCGGCTGCACCCCGCGCAGGCGGGCCGTGAACCACAGGACGTAGCCGGTGGGGAGATGCCGCACGTCGGGCGCCCAGGTGGCGCCGGGCTCTGCCCACGCCGGCACCTCGGGCAGGGCGTCGGCGACCAGGTCCCACCGGATGAGGTCGATCGACGTCCGCACCGGCACGTTGAGGATGGTCCCGAGGTGCTCACGCTGGGTCGCGTACAGGTAGTAGCGATCCTCCACCAGCACGAAGGGGTTGGGCATGTCCTCCCCCTCCATCAGGATCCGGCCCGGTGCGTCGGGGTCGGCGGCGGCTGGTGGCGCCACGACGGGCGCCGCGGCGTGCCGGCTGGGCCCGGCCGCCCGGACCGGGGTCGGCCCCGGTCCCCAGGCCACGGCCGGGGGCAGCCCCCGGCCCGCCGAGGGCGCGCCGGCACCGGCACCGGCACCCCCCGCCACCACCGCCAGCGCGAGGGCCCCGGCTCCCCCCAGCCCTGCGAGCAGCCCCCGGACGACGCCCATCGGGAATGCAGCGTGGCACGACGGCGAGGCGCGCGACACCTCGTCCGGCTGGTGCTAGACCCGGGACGTGCGCCGAGCCCTCGCCCTGCTCGCCCTGGCCGCCCTGGCGGTCGTCCCTGCCGCGTGCGGCGACGACGGCGGTGGCGCCACGGCCTCGTTCTGCGACCAGCTGCGGGGGCTCCAGGCCGACGACGCCCTGGGGGGAGACCTCACCGACGCGCAGGTCGCCGAGGCCGCCGTGCAGCAGCTCGACGACCTGGCCGAGGCCGCGCCCGCCGAGGTGCGCGACGACGTGGAGACGCTGCGTGACGTGATCAGGCTGCTCGCCGACACCGACCCCAGCGACCCCGACGCCTTCGCCGCGGCCTTCACCGCCATCCTCGACCCGCAGGTGCAGCAAGCCTCGGACGACCTCGCCGTCTACGCCAGCGAGGAGTGCGGGATCGAGCTGGACACCGGGGTCAGCTCCGACGCCGGGGACACGGGCACCGGCACCACCGGCACCACCGACGCCGACACGACGACCACGACGGCCGCCAGCACCACGAGCACCGAACCGCCCGAGAGCCTCGACACCTCGGCCGTGCTCGACCACTTCGAGACGTCGTACTCGGGTGCGCCGTGGTTCGGGGCGGTCACCGGCGTGGGGCTGATCGGCGGGACCGAGCTGTACGTCGACACCGACCTGGCGACCGCCGACGAGTCGATCCCGGCAGGCCTGGAGATCTGCGAGGCCACGGCCGAGATCGCCTACTCCGACGCCAACCCGAGGGCCGACGAGACCACCATCGAGGTGAACGACGCCAACGGCAACGTGCTGGCCGAGCGCCAGGGGCCGGACGCCTCCTGCACGCAGGCGTCCGGCTGACCGGGCGGCCCGCCAGCGGGCGGCGCCGACCGGCCCGGGCCGCCGGGGTCAGATCATCTCGCCGCGCTTCACGATCACGTGGTCGATGATCCCGTACTCCTTGGCCTCCTCGGCCGTGAACCACCGGTCGCGCTCGGAGTCCTGCTCGACCTGCTCCAGCGACTGGCCCGTGTGGAAGGCGATCCGCTCGGCCATCAGCTTCTTCACGTAGGCGATCTGCTCGGCCTGGATGGCGATGTCGGACGCCTGGCCACGGATCCCGCCCGACGGCTGGTGCATCATGATCCGGGCATGGGGCAGGGCGTAGCGCTTGCCCGGGGTGCCCGCGCACAGCAGGAACTGCCCCATCGAGGCGCCCAGCCCGAGGCAGATGGTGTTCACGTCGCACCGGACGAACTGCATCGTGTCGTAGATCGCCATCCCGGCCGTGATGGAGCCACCCGGCGAGTTGATGTACAGCCAGACGTCCTTGCCCGGGTCCTGGCCCTCGAGGTACAGCAGCTGGGCCGTGATGAGGTTGGCGACGTCGTCGGTGACGTCGGTGCCCAGGAACACGATGCGTTCCTTGAGCAGCCGGTCGAACACGGCGCGCTCGCCGAACACGCTGGGGACGTCCTGGGCGCTGAGGGGCGGGAGGTCGGGAGCCATCACCGCGAGGCTAGCGGCCGGCCCGCCCCGCACCGACGCCCGGCGTGCTCGGCGTGCCACGCCCACCTCCGCATCCCGGGCCCGAGCCGGGCCGGGCCCGCGCCGGGTCACGGCCCGACGACCTCGTACCGGACGCCCAGGAGCTCGTACGTGCGGATCGCCCGGCGGTCGCGGGTGAGGAGGGTCTCGCCGTGCTGTGCGGCGGTCAGGCCGACGAGGCCGTCGTACACGGCGCCGCCCTCGACCCCGGGAGCGGCCAGTCGCCGGACGAGCGATCGCTGCAGCGAGGCCGATGCCGCCAGCACGTCGCTCGGACCGAACCGCGCGTCCAGGAGCCGCCGGGCGACGTCACCGTCGAGCCCCCCGTGGGCTAGACATCAGCCCTGGCAGAAGGCCACGCGGGCGTGGCGGAACTGGCAGACGCGCCGGGTTTAGGTCCCGGTGGTACATCCGTGGGGGTTCGAGTCCCCCCGCCCGCACCCCCCGCCTAGCGTCGGGCCGATGCGCATCCACGACCTGCCCACCCCGGCCCTCGTCGTCGACGCCGACCTGCTCGACGCCAACCTGGCCACCATGGCGTCCGCCCGGCCCGGGGTCAGCCTGCGACCGCACGTCAAGGCCCACAAGTGCACGGCCCTGGCCTTCGAGCAGGCCGCCGCCGGCCACCGCGCCTTCTGCTGCGCCACCGCCCGAGAGGTGGCCGGCATGGCCCGGGCCGGCCTGGGCGACGACCTGCTGCTCGCCAACGAGGTGCTCGACCCCGATCGCCTCCGGCTGTTGGCCGGCCTCGACGCGCGCGTCACCGTCGCCGTCGACTCCGAGGCGACCATCGAGGCCGCCCTCACGGCCGGCCTGCGCGAGGTGCTCGTCGACGTGAACGTGGGCCTGCCCCGGTGCGGCTGCGCCCCCGACGACGCCGGCCGTCTGGCGGCGCGGGCGCGAGCCCGGGGGCTCGCCGTGCGTGGGGTGATGGGCTACGAGGGTCACGCCATGATCACCGAGGACCGGGCCGAGCGGGCCCAGGCCGTCGAGCAGAGCATGTCGCTGCTCCGGGCCGCTCACGCCGAGGTCGGCGGCGACGTCATCTCCGCCGGTGGCACCGGCACCTACGACCTGAACCGAGCGGCCACCGAGATCCAGGCCGGCTCGTACGCCCTGATGGACACCGCCTACGCCAAGCTCGGCCTCCCCTTCGCGCAGGCGCTGTCGGTCGTGTCGACCGTGGTGTCGGTGTCGCCCGGGTGGGCGGTGTGCGACACCGGCCTCAAGTCGCTCGGCATGGATCACGGCAACCCCACGATCGACGGCGCGACCGTGTGGTTCTGCTCCGATGAGCACACCACCTTCGCCCCGTCTGTCCCGGTCGCCGCCGGCGATCGGGTGCGCGTCCTCCCGGCCCACGTCGACCCCACGGTCGCCATGCACGACCGCCTGCACCTGGCGCGCGGCGACGAGGTGATCGAGACGTGGGAGGTCGACCTGCGCGGCTGGTGAAGGCCGCCCGCCGTTGCGTGCACCGCGACGGCCGTCATGCAGCCGTTCGGGTGCACAGGACGCGGAGGATCCTCGCGGCCACCCGGTCGGGGCGCGCCACGACGTCGGACCACGTGAAGCGCAGCACCAGCCAGCCCAGCTCCACGAGGTCGTTCTGTCGGGTGCGATCGCGCTGGAAGCTCCCACGGTCGGTGCGACTGGAGAACCCGTCGACCTCGATCACCACCTTCAGCTCGGGGTAGGCGAAGTCGGCGCGGGCGACGAAGCGCCCCTGATCGTCGTGGATCTCGTGCTGGAACACCGCGGCGGGCAGTCGGTGATCCCGCAGCAGCCGGGCCATGAGCGCCTCCAGCACGCTCTCGGGGCGTTCGTCGCCCAGCACCCGGCGGTCGAGGACGCCGCGCAGCACGCCCGCGCCGTGACGTCCGCGTCGCCCCAGCTGACCGAGGGTGAGCCGGACGCCCGCTACCGAGACCAGCCGCTGGGCGAGCATGGCGTCGAGGACGTGCTCCACGTCGTCCGGTGAGGACACCGCGCCGAGGTCGACCAGGGTGCGGAGCGGGCTCGTGACCGGCACCAGCATCCGGGACGTGATGTGGCCCGCCGACAGGTCGCGGGAGCGGTGGACGATCACCCGCTGGAGCCGGGGGCCACGGCTCGCCGGCACGGTGATCTCGAGCGGTGCCAGGTCGGCCGTGCCCGGGCACCACAGGACCGCGGCGGCCCGATGCGAGGCGGCCGCGCCAGGGCCGGCGGCGAGGCAGGCCGCCAGCAGCTGCGCCTCGAAGGTGGCGGGAGCCCCGCTGACTCGGAACACCCCGGGGTGCACGGCGCACAGGGCACCCCTGGCCGCCCGGCGGCGCAGCGCGGCCGGGGGAACGCCGGCATCGATCGCCTGTTGGCGGGTGACGAGGCCGTGCTGGGCGACGGCGATGCGGGCCAAGGTGCCGTCCCAGGTCATGGTCGCCATCGTGGCCAGGGCGCGCGCCGGGCCGCCGCCCATTTCGGGCGCCCCGCGTTCTGTGCACGGCCAAGGCCGCTTTCCGGCGTTCCCGGTGCACAGAACGCGGTGGGGTGGGGTGGGGGCGCCGCGCTCAGCCGGCCCGCAGGCGCGCCGCCAGCGCCCGGAAGGCCCGGCCCCGGTGCGAGACGGCGTGCTTCTCCTCCGCCGTCATCTCCCCGAAGGTCCGGCCGTCGCCCTCCAGGGGCGCGAAGACCGGGTCGTAGCCGAACCCGCCGGCACCGGCCGGTGCCTCGGTGATCACGCCCTCGACCACGCCCTCGGCCGTCACCTCACGGCCGTCGGGGAACCGGGCGAGGGCCACCGTGCGGAACCGCGCCGTGCGCGCTGGTCCCGCCACCCCGGCGAGCTCCCGCAGGAGCCGGGCCACGTTGTCGGCGTACCTCGCGCCCTCGCCGGCGTAGCGCGCCGACCGGACCCCCGGGGCGCCCCGGAGGGCGTCGACCTCGAGGCCGGTGTCGTCCGCGACCGCCGGCTCGCCCGTCGCCGCCACCAGGGCCACCGCCTTCAGGCGGGCGTTCCCCTCGAGGGAGTCGGCGTCCTCCACCACGTCGGGCACGCCGACCGGCCTCGGCACCAGCTCGACGCCCTCCCCCAGGATGGCCGCGATCTCCGCAGCCTTGTCCGGGTTGGCCGAGGCCAGCACGAGCCGCACCGGGGGGATCAGCGGCGGGGTTCGGGCGGCTCGGCGAGCAGCCGGTCCTGCAGGGCGAAGACCTCGCGGATGCCGTGCTCGGCCAGGCCGAGCAGCTCGTCGAGCTCGGCCCGCGTGAAGGGCAGGCCCTCGGCGGTGCCCTGCACCTCGACGAAGCGCCCGGCCGACGTCATCACCACGTTCATGTCGACCTCGGCCGCGGAGTCCTCGGCGTAGGGCAGGTCGAGCAGGGGCACGCCGCCGACGATCCCCACCGAGATGGCGGCGCAGCGGTGCTCCATGGGGTGCGCCCTGAGGTCGCCGCGCTGGATCAGCCGGGTCAGGGCGTCGTGCAGAGCGAGGTAGCCGCCGCAGATCGACGCCGTCCGGGTGCCCCCGTCGGCCTGGAGGACGTCGCAGTCGACGACGATCTGGCGCTCCCCCACCGCCCGCAGGTCGGTGACCGACCGCAGCGACCGCCCGATCAGCCGCTGGATCTCCTGGGTGCGGCCCGACGGCCGGCCCTTGGCCGCCTCACGGCCCACCCGCTCGGGCGACGAACCGGGCAGCATCGAGTACTCGGCGGTCACCCACCCGCGCCCCTGGCCGCGCAGCCAGCGGGGGATGTCGTCGTCGACCGACGCCGTGCACAGCACGATCGTGCGACCGAACGTGACCAGCACCGATCCGTCGGGCATCTCGGTGAAGTCGCGCTCGAAGGTGATCGGGCGCAGCTCGTCGGGTGCGCGGCCGTCGGGTCGGGTGCTCATGGGTCGTACCTCTCGTTCACGCGGGCGAGCTCGACGGGACCGTCGAAGGCGGCGGCCGCCTCGCGCAGGTGGTCGCCGGGGTCGTTCGTCGGCCAGGTGTGGGTGACGAGCAGGCGGCCGACACGCGCCTCGCCCGCGGCCAACCCGGCCTGGCGGCCGCTCAGGTGCGGCGCGGTGCCCTCCTGGTGGGCGAGGAGCGACGCCTCGCACACGAACAGGTCGAGGCCGGCGCCGAGGGCCTCCGGCGACCAGCCCGGCCCGGTGTCCGCGCTGTAGCCGATCGAGGTGCCGCCCGCGTCGATCCGCATGGCGAGCGTCTCGACGGGGTGGTCGGTGCGGGAGAACCGGAAGCCCAGCCCGCCGATGTCGACCCGGTCGCCCTCCGCCACCTCGTGCCAGGCGAAGGTGGGCTCGGCCCCGTCGACCACGGCCTCGACGGCGTGGCGGACGTCGGCGGTGGTGTACACGGGGAGCCCGTCGCGCTGCAGGCCGTACTTCCAGGCGTTCCGCACCACCGGCAGCTCGCACCAGTGGTCGGGGTGGACGTGGCTCACGACGACCGCGTCGAGCTCGCCGAGGGGCAGGTGGCGCTGCAGGTTGGCGAGGGTGCCCGGGCCGCAGTCGACCCACACCGTGGCGCCCGCGCCCCGCAGCAGGTACCCGCTGCACGCCCCTCCGGGGGCGGCGTAGGTGGCGGAGCAGCCGAGCACCGTGAGGCTCAGCCCCACGGGAGCGCCTCCGCGTGGGCCAGCTCGGGGCCGAGCAGGCGCTGGCCCACCTCCTTGAACCAGGCGAGGTCGCCCGACGACAGGAAGCGGTGCCAGGCGGGCGCGCCCGTGCCCCGATCGCGGGCGGAGCCGGTGGCGAGCAGGAGCCGCCGCACCTCGAAGGCCGTCTCGTCGGCCGAGGACACCAGCACGACATGACGACCGAGCACGTCGCTGATGGTACGTGCGAGGTACGGGTAGTGCGTGCAGCCGAGCAGGAGGGTGTCGACGTCGGCCTGGCGCATCGGAGCCAGCAGCCGCTCGGCCAGCACCGTCACCTCGTCGCCCTCGGTCACGCCGCGCTCCACGAACTCGACGAAGCCCGGGCACGCCGCGCACGTGAGCTCGACCGCGCCGGCCTGCAGGAAGTCGGCGGCCCGGGCCACCCCGCGCTGGTACGCGCCCGAGCCGATGGTGCCGACCGTGCCGATCACGCCGACCCGGCCGCTGCGGGTGGCCGCGACCAGCGAGCGGGCGCCCGGCTCGATCACGCCCACCACCGGAACCCCGTGGGCATCCTCGAGCTCGGCCAGGGGCGCGGCCGCGGCGGCGGTGTTGCAGGCCACCACCACCAGCTTCACCCCCTCCTCCTCGACCAGGTGACGGGTGATCTCGTGGGCGAAGCCGCGAACCATGTCGAGGGGCTTGGGGCCGTAGGGGTAGCGGCCGGTGTCGCCCACGTACACGAGGTGCTCGTCGGGCAGCAGGTCGATGACGGCCCGGGCCACGGTGAGCCCGCCGAAGCCGGAGTCGAACATCCCGATCGGCCGGTCGCCCACGGGTGGACGAGCCTACGGGACCGGTCGCCGCGCGAAGGTGGCGGCATGCCCCGGCCCCGGACCCGGACCCGGCCCCGGCCCCGGACCCGGACCCGACAACCGACGTGGGTGTCGAGCAGCCGGGAGGTGGTGCAGGCCGTCTCCGCCGACTGGAAGCAGCACCGTCTCGCCAGCGACGCCGCGGGCGTGGCCTTCTGGGCATCGCTCGCCCTCGTCCCCGCGCTCATCGCCCTGGGCGCCGCCCTCTCGTGGACCGACGAGCTCGTCGGCCGGAACCTGGCGTCCTCGGCCCGGGACGGGCTGACGGCGCTGTTCGAGCGGGCGCTGGGTGCCGAGTCGTCGGGCGTCGTCCAGACCGTCGACCAGCTGTTCGACGAACCGCACGGCCGCGCCTTCGTGCTGGCCCTCGCCGTCGCCCTGTGGAGCACGGCGAGGGCGTTCGCCGCGGTGACCCGCGCCCTCGAGGTGGTGGACCAGCGCGACGCCGGCCCGTGGGTGGCGAACCGGCTGGCCGGCCTGGGCCTCGCCACCGGCACCATCCTCGTGGCGGTGCTGGGCCTGGCGGTGGTGGTGCTCGGGCCGTTCCTCGGCCTGTCGACGCCGGCCGACGGGCCGGTCGACGAGCTGTGGCGCTGGCTGCGCGAGCCGATGGTCGGGGTGCTGCTCGTCTGCTGGACCGCCACGGTCTACTGGCTCGCCGGCCACCGCGAGCGGCCCTGGCCGGGCGGCGGGCACCGCGCCGCCTAGAAGTAGATGATGCGCTTGGCCCGCTCGACGACCACGTCGAGATCATCGGTCCAGGCGCCGGTGGAGAGGTACTTCCACCCGCCGTCGCACACGATGAACACGATCGTGCCGTCGTCGACCCGCTCTGCCACCTTGGCCGCTCCGGCCAGGCCCGCGCCCGACGAGATGCCGGCGAAGATGCCCGCCTCGCCGGCCAGGCGCCGGGTCCACTCCAGCGACTCGCGGGGACGCACGATCCGCTTGCCGTCCAGCAGCGCCTGCCCACCCCAGCGCTCGTACACGGGCGGGATGTAGCCGTCGTCGAGGTTGCGGAGGCCCTCGACCGTCTCGCCGACGGGCGGCTCGACCGCGTAGACCCTCACCGCTGGGTTGCGCTCCTTCAGGAAGCGGCCCACGCCCATCAGCGTGCCGGAGGTGCCCAGACCGGCGACGAAGTGGGTGATCTCCGGGCAGTCGCGCCAGATCTCCGGGCCGGTGCCCTCGTAGTGGGAGCGCGGGTTGGCCTCGTTGGCGTACTGGTAGAGGAAGCACCACTCGGGGTGCTCCTCCGCCATCGCCTGGGCCCGGCGGACCGCGCCGTTCGAGCCCTCCGCCCCCGGCGAGAGGATCACCTCGGCCCCGAAGACCTCCAGCAGCTGGCGCCGCTCGATGCTCACGTTCTCGGGCAGCACGATCTTCACCGGGTGCCCCTTGACCCTGCCGATCATGGCCAGGGCGATGCCGGTGTTGCCCGACGACGGCTCGAGGATGGTCTGTCCGGGGCGCAGGGAGCCGTCCTTCTCGGCCGCTTCGACCATCGCCAGGGCGATGCGGTCCTTCACCGAGCCGGCCGGGTTCTGGCTCTCGAGCTTGGCGAGGATGCGCACCCGCGGGTTGGGGCTGAGCCGGCTGACGTCGACCAGCGGGGTGTTGCCGATCAGGTCGAGCACCGAGCTGTGGACGGCCATGGGTGGCCCCTCTCGAATTCCGACTTCCTTGCTGGGGAATCTACCCGGCCTCGACCGAGACCGGCTCCTCCGTCACGGCTCCGTCGACGATCCGGTACGAGCGCAGCACCGGCTCCGGGTCCTTGAGGGACACGATGACGTAGTGCCACGAGGGGTCGGGTGCCTGGGCGACGTCGGTGGGCGACGGGTAGGCGTCGGTGTGGGTGTGGCTGTGCATCACGCCGATCACCTCGAGGCCCCGACCGTCGGCGTCGCGATCGGCCCGAAGGTGGTCGCGCGGGTCGACCGTGTAGACGCGGCTCGACCCGGCGGCGTTGCCAGTGGGGTAGAAGACGGCGGTCCGGCCGGTGGAGGCGACCCCGCCGAGCAGCCCGCACGCCTCGTCGGGCAGGCCGTCGTAGGCATGGGCGAGCATCCGCACGTACACGTCGCGGGTGAGGCGCAGCATCGGCGGGAGGCTATCGGGGCGCCCCCGGCGCGCGACCGGGGCGCGACCGGGGCGGCGACCCCGGTACCCTCGCCCCTCGTGCCACCGAAGGGCGTGAAGGTCGTCGCCTCCAACCGCAAGGCCCGCCACGACTACTCCATCCTCGAGACCGTCGAGGCCGGCATCTCGCTGGCGGGGAGCGAGGTGAAGTCGCTCCGGGAGGGGAAGGTGCAGCTCGCCGACGCCTACGCGCGCGTCGACGGGCACGAGATGTGGCTCTACGCCATGCACGTGCCCCCCTACTCGATGGCCGCCGGGTTCGGCACCCACGAGCCGGACCGCCGCCGCAAGCTGCTGCTGCACCGGCGCCAGATCGACGAGCTCGGCGGGCGGGTGGCCAGGGAGCACCTGGCCCTCGTCCCGCTGGCGCTCTACTTCACCGACGGCCGGGCCAAGGTGGAGCTGGCGCTGGCCCGGGGGCGCCGCAAGGGCGACAGGCGCCAGGCCATCGCCGAGCGCGACGCCGAGCTGGAGGCCCGCCGGGCCATGGCCCGCGGCCGCCGCAGCGACCACTGACCGCCGCGCCGCCCTCGGCCGCCGCCCCTCGTCAGTGGCTGTGCTCGCAGCTGTCGCCGTGGCCGCCGCCCTCGATGCCGGCGAACCGCCCGCAGGGGTTGTCGACGACCCACACGTGGAGCATCGGCGGCGTGGGGCGGAGCACGCCGCCGGGCACGCACCGGCCGTCCACCAGCACCCCGGCCAGGCGACCGCTGTTGTTCGGGTCCCAGCACAGGTTCTGGTGGTCGTGCCAGGCCGTGAGCGGGCCGCCCACGTCGGGCTCGTCGCCCAGCACCTGGCCGGGAGCGAGGATGTACATGCCCGACACCAGCCGCTTCGAACCGTCCGGCGCCACCTCGTACACGAGCGACTCGACGGTGGCGGGGTCGAGCACCTTCGCGTCGATGATGTAGCCGAGGTTGATGTAGTGCTCGTAGCCGGTGCGGCCGTCGCCGATCGACCGGTAGCCGGCCGCCTCGGCTGCGGCGGTGTCGGCGAACCGCCACGCGATGGCCGTGTCGGTGGCCCGGGTCAGTGCCAGCGCCCGGTCGCGCTGCGCCGTCGTGGCCTCGGCCCAGCCGGGTGAGGCCGCCACGGCAGCCTCGATCGACAGCGGCTCGCCCGCCGTTGCCCCGTCGGACGACGCCGCGGTGGCGGTCGCGGCGGTGCCGTGGTCGTGGGCGCACGCCTCGCCGTGGCCGCCCAGCGGGCCCTCGATGCCCGCGAACGGCCCGCACGCCTGCTCCGTCACCCACACGTGGAGCATCGGAGCGGTCGCCCGTAAGGTGCCGCCGGGGACGCAGGCCCCGTCGCGGAGCAGGCCGACGACCCGGGTGCCGGTGCCGTCCCAGCAGAGGTTCTGGTGGTCGTGCCACACGGTGAGCGGCCCCGCCACCTCGGGCACGTCGTCCATGGTGGCGCCGTTCTCGAGGATGTACATCCCCGACACCAGCGTCTCGGTGCCGTCGGGCTCGACTTGGAACACGATCGACTCGATGGCGTCGGGCGACAGCACCTCGCCGTCGACGAGGCGCTCGTGGTGGACGAAGTGCTCGAACCCGGTGCGCCCGTCGCCGATCGACCGGAAGCCGTCGGCCTCGACCGAGGCGGTGTCGGTGTAGCCCGCCAGCGCCTCGCGGGTGTCGTCGATCAGCGCCTGGGCCGCAGCCCGCTCGTCGGCGGTGGCGTCGGCATAGCCGGGCGCCGACGCCAGCTCCACCGAGACGCCGTCGGCGGCCGCGACCTCGACCACGTCGGCGGCGTGGTCGTGCCCGTCGTCGGTGTGGGTGGTGCCGTCGGTATGGGTGTGCCCGTCGTCGGCGATCAGCTCCGCCCCGGCGCCGACGGTGTCGTCGTGGCTGTGGCCGCCGTGCTCGTGGGGCGCCGCCATCGCCGGCACGGCGAGCAGCACGGTGGCCAGGCCGGCGACCGCCACCACCGGCGCCTGCCGCCACGAGCGCTCGACCGGCCGGGCGAACACCGCGACCACGGCCACCAGGGCGGCTGCGGCCTCGAGCACCGTGGCCAGGAGGTCGGCCGTGCCGACCTCCTCCACCTCCTGGAGCCCGTCGACGAACCCGATGCCGGTGGTGCGGGACAGCAGCCAGCCGGCGGCGACGCCGAGGTTGAGGGCGGCGCCGGCCCACAGCAGCGGCCGGCTGGGCCAGATCACGACGGCCAGGGCCCAGCCCAGCTGGGCCACCGCCACCAGGGCGAACAGCGTGTCGAGGTCGCCCGTGCCGGCGTGCGACCCGGCGGCCGCGGCGTGCACCAGGCCCGAGCCGGCCGACAGCACGGCCGCGGCCCGGACCCAGGCCGGGTCGAGCGGCCGGCGCGCCCGCGCCTCGGCGGCCGGTGCTGGTGCGGGTGTGTCCGGCGACGTGGTGGACGACATGTGCTTCCCCCGGGACGACGAGCAGGGCCGTGCCCCCGGCCCCGAGGGCCAGGCTACGGGGCGCACCCCACCGCTGTCCGCTCGGAGCCTGAGAACCCGCACAGGTCGGGCGTGGCCGCTCGGGGGGCGCCGCCCTGCCACCATGGGTCGCCGTGACCACGCTGCCGTCCGGGTTCCGGGCCCACGTCGCCAACATGGGGGTGCGCGACACCACCGACGACGTCTGCATCATCGCCAGCGAGCGGCCCGCCACGTCCGCCGCCGTCTTCACCCGCAGCCGCTTCGCCGGGCCCAGCGTGCTGCTGAGCCGGGCCCACGCCGCCGGCGGCTCGCTGCGGGCGTTCGTGGTGATCGCCAAGAACGCCAACGTGGCCAACGGGCCGGCGGGCGCCGCCGACGCCGGCGAGGTCGTGCGGCTGGCGGCGTCGGCCATCGGCATCGAACCGGCCGAGGTGCTGATCGCCTCCACCGGCGTGATCGGCCGGCGCTACCCGATGGAGCGCTTCCGGGCCCATCTGGCGGGCGTCCGCTGGCCGTTCGACGGGCCCGAGGCCACGTCGGCCGACGCCTGCGCCCGGGCGATCATGACCACCGACACCCACGCGAAGGTGGCCGACGCGCCCGTGGGCACGGGCCCGGCGCGGGTGGTGGGCATCGCGAAGGGCGTCGGCATGATCGAGCCCGACATGGCCACGCTGATCACGCTCTTCTGCACCGACGCAGCCGTGCCCGCAGCCGAGCTCGACGCCCTGTTCCGCCGGGTGGTCGACCGCACCTTCAACGCGGTCAGCATCGACACCGACACGTCGACGAGCGACACCGCGGCGGTGATGGCGAACGGCGCCGCCGGGCCGGTCGACGCCGGCGACCTCGACGCGGCGCTGCTCGACGTGGCGCTGCGCCTCACCCGGATGATCGCCCGGGACGGCGAGGGAGCCACCAAGCTGCTGGTGGTGACCGTCGACGGCGCCCGTGACGACACCCAGGCCAGGCGCGTCGCCAAGGCGATCGTGAACTCCCCGCTGGTGAAGACGGCCGTGCACGGCGCCGACCCCAACTGGGGCCGGGTCGCCATGGCCGTGGGCAAGTGCAGCGACGACACCGACATCGACCAGGAGCGGGTGATCATCCGCTTCGGCGACCAGGAGCTGTACCCGACCCCGGTCGACGAGGCCGCGCTCGGACGGCTCACCGACTACCTGCGGGGCGACGAGGTGCTGATCCACGTCTCCCTCGGGGTGGGCGCAGGCGCCTTCACGGCCTACGGCTGCGACCTCTCCGACGGCTACGTGCGCATCAACGCCGACTACACCACCTGACGGCGGTACCATGGTCCAGACATACCTACGGGGCTGATCGGTTTCGACGCTGGACCGGTTGCCGCACCGTGCGACCCGAGTTGCTCAGACTCGCTAAACGGGGCACCAACAACAACTGCCAACGAGCAGTACGCCCTCGCGGCCTGACAAGGGTCGAAGAGGGACATCGTGAGCCGTGAGGCCGCACGGGGCCGATCCACCGCAGCCCGGCAACAGAAGCGGGGGACGACGGCGGGAAAGACCGCTGGCAGCAGGGGAAGACCGCTGACGCAGGGGAAAGACCCGCGGTGGGCCTCGTGCCCTCCCGACCCGGCGGGATGGCGCCGACAGCCATAGGCTCGGGAACGGTCGTAGCGCGGACGGTGATCGCCTGGCGGACGCGGGTTCGATTCCCGCCAGCTCCACGAGGCCGGCGACAGGTCGCCGCCATCCGGCCTACGGTGCGCGGATGGCACGACAGACGACCACCGCCGGGCCCCCGAGCACGGGCGCCGCGCCGGCACGGGCCGGGCTCGTCCTGGCCACGCTGATCCTCGTGGCCGCGGTGGCCAACCTGCCCCTGGCGGTGGCCAACGTCGCGCTGCCCGACATCGGCACGTCCTTCGACGCCTCCCAGACCCAGCTCAACCTGGTGGCCGTCGGCTACTCGCTGGGCCTGGCCGCATCGGTGCTCTGGCTCGGCGCCCTCGGCGACCGGTACGGCCGCCGGGCCATGCTGCTGCTCGGCGTGGCCCTCTCCCTCCCGACGTGCCTCCTGGCCGCCTGGGCCCCCTCGATCGACGTGCTCGTCGTCGCCCGGATCGCCGGCGGTGTGGCGGCGGGCATGGCCTACCCGACGACCCTGGCGCTCATCACCGCCCTGTGGGCACCCGGCCCGGGCCGCACCCGGTCGATCGCCCTCTGGTCGGCCGTCGGAGGCGCCATCTCGGCGCTGGGCCCGCTGATCGCCGGCGTGCTGCTCGAGAGGTACTGGTGGGGCTCGGTGTTCCTGGTCACCCTCCCGCTGATCGCCATCGGCTTCGTGATGGCGCTCAGGCTGATCCCCGCGCACGTCCACGAGACGACCGACGCGGTCGACAACCTGGGCGGCGTCCTCTCGGCCCTGCTCGTCGGCGCCCTGATCCTCGCCATCAACTTCGCGCCCGTGCCGGGCGCGGGTGCCCTCGCCGCCGGCCTCGCCGTCGTCGCGCTCGCCGCGATGGTCGGCTTCGTCATCCGCCAGCGCCGCGCCGCCAACCCGCTCTACGACCTGCACGTCGCCGCCCGCCGCACCTTCTGGGTCGCGGCCTGCGCCGGCATCGTCGTGTTCGGCTCGCTGATGGGCGCCATGTTCGTCGGCCAGCAGTTCCTGCAGAACGTGCTCGGCTACTCCACCGTGGACGCCGGGCTCGCCATCCTGCCCGCCGCGGTCCTGATGATCCTGGCCGCGCCGCGCTCGGCCAAGCTGGTGGAGGCGCGAGGCTCGCACGTCACGCTGCTCCTGGGCTACGCCTTCGTGCTCCTCGGGTTCCTCACCATGCTGGTGCTGTGGAAGGACGGCAGCCCCTACTGGCAGGTCGGCCTCGGCTACGCCTTCGTCGGCGCCGGCGTGGGGTTCGCGGGCACGCCTGCGTCCCGCGCCCTCACCGGCTCAGTGCCCGTCACGCGGGCCGGCATGGCCTCGGGCACCGCGGACCTGCAGCGCGACCTGGGAGGCGCCTTCATGCAGTCGGTCTTCGGCGCCCTGCTCACCGCCGGCTACGCGTCGGCGTTCAACGCGGCCATCGCCGGCGCGCCCGACCAGGCCGCGATCACCGACAGCGTGCAGAGCCAGCTCACCAAGTCGTTCGCCGGCGCCGAGAGCATCGCCCAGCAGTACCCGCGGTACGCCGACCAGATCATCGCCGCAGCGCAGACGTCGTTCGTCGACGGCCAGGACTGGGCCTACCTCGCCGGCATCGTCGCCGTCCTCCTCGGCGGCGCCCTGGTGTTCTTCTGGTTCCCCCGGCGCGACGCCGAACGCGAGCTGCTGGCCGGCTACCACCGGGAGGATGCCACGACCTCGCACGCGCCGGCATGACCGCCGAGCCGTCCGCCCGCGTCGACCGCTGGCTGTGGGCGACACGGCTCTGCAAGACCCGCTCCGAGGCCACGGCGGCGTGCGGGGGCGGCCACGTCCGCGTCAACGGTCGCACCGCCAAGCCGGCCTCGCAGGTGACGGTCGGCGACCGGGTCGACGCCCGCCTGCACGGCCGCGACCGGGCCGTCGAGGTCACCCGGGTGATCGACCGGCGCGTCGGGGCGCCGATCGCCGTGCAGTGCTACGTGGACCACACGCCGCCGCCGCCGGCCCGCGACGTGGTGCCGGTCGCGGCGCGCGACCGCGGCGCCGGCCGCCCGACGAAGCGCGACCGCCGCCGGATCGACCGCTGGCGCACCGGCGACCGCTGACCGGCCCCTCGCAGCCCGGTCAGCGGTCGCCGGCGGCTCCCCACCTGATCCGATCCGGGTGATGACACCGGGGCCCGCCCGGCGGTACACCGGTGCGATGACCACAGCCGCCGGCCCGGCGAAGCGACGCTTCCCGATCCTCGAGGGGGTGCTCCCCATCGACCGGGCCCGGGTGCCCAAGGAGGTGCTGGCCGGCGTCACCCTCGCCGCGCTCGCCATCCCCGAGGTGATGGGCTACACGCAGATCGCGGGCATGCCGGTGATCACCGGCCTCTACACGATCCTCCTGCCGATCATGGCCTTCGCCGTGTTCGGGTCGTCCCGCCACCTCGTGGTCGGGGCCGACTCGGCCACGGCCGCGGTGCTCGCCGCCGGGCTGGCCGGCATGGCCGCCACGAGCTCCAGCGAGTACGTCGCCCTGGCCGGGCTCGTCGCCCTGCTCGCGGCCGGGTTCCTGATCCTCGCCCGCCTCGTCAGGCTGGGGTTCCTGGCCGACTTCCTGTCCCGCACCGTGCTCGTCGGGTTCCTGACCGGCGTCGGCGTCCAGGTGGCGGCCGGCCAGGTCGGCGGGATGCTCGGCGTGCCGAGCGGCTCGGGCGGCACCATCGAGAAGCTCATCGGCACGCTCGAGAACGTCGGCGACACCAGCCTCACCACCGTCGCCGTCTCGGCCTCGGTGATCGTGGTCATCCTCGGCACCAAGCTCGTGACCAAGAAGGTCCCGGGCGCCCTGATCGCCGTGATCGGCGCCATCTTCCTCAGCTGGCTGCTCGACCTGTCCGCCCACGGCGTGGCCACCCTGGGCAAGGTGCCCGGCGGCCTTCCCAGCTTCGGCTTCCCCAGCGGGATCACCTGGTCCGACGTCACGTCGCTGCTCGGCACCGCGGCATCCATCTTCATCCTGATCCTCGCCCAGAGCGCGGCCACCTCCCGGGCCTACGCGGCCAAGCGCAACGAGCAGCTGAGCGAGAACGTCGACCTGGTGGGGCTGGGCGTCGCCAACGTGGCCGCCGGCCTGTCGGGCACGTTCGTGGTGAACGGCAGCCCCACCAAGACCGAGATGGTCGACAGTGCCGGCGCCCGCACCCAGCTGGCCCAGCTCACCACCGGTGTGATCGTCCTGATCGTGCTGCTCTTCCTCACTGCACCGCTCCAGTACATGCCCAAGGCGGTCCTGTCGTCGGTGGTGTTCCTGATCGGTGTCCAGCTGATCGACCTGCGGGGCATGCGGACGATCCTGCGGGTGCGACCCGACGAGTTCGTCGTGGCCGCCCTCACCGCCGTCACGGTCGTGGTGGTCGGGGTGGAGCAGGCGATCATCCTGGCCATCGTGGCCTCGGTCATCGACCACCTGCGCCGCTCGTACCACCCGAGCACCGCCGTGCTCCACCCCGGCACGAAGGACGCCTGGCACTCCGAGCCGGTCACGCCCGATGCGCGCAGCCTCCCCGGCCTGGTCGTCTACCGCTTCTCCGGCACCCTCTACTACGCCAACGCCAACCACCTGCTCCAAGACGTCACCGCCTTCGTCGAGGCCGCGGGGGAGGCGGCGCCGCTCCGCTGGCTCTGCATCGACGCGGCCGCCATGGCCGACATCGACTACACGGGCGCCGAGACGCTGAAGCAGGTGCACGCCTCGCTCCAGGAGCACGGGATCCGCCTGGTGCTGGCGGAGGTCATCGCCCCGGCGCGGGCCGAGCTGGCGCGCTACGGGCTCACCGAGATGATCGGCGACGACGCCTTCTACGACGACGTGGCCGAGGTGGCGGAGGCCTTCGGGCAGCAGCCGGCGGCCGGATGAGCCCGGCCGCCCGACGGTCACGCCCGGCTCAGTCGAGCAGGGCGTAGTCGGCCGGGTCCGGCGCCTTCGTCCACTGCCAGTACTCGAGGAGGGTGAAGGGCCAGTTCTGGGAGACCCGGCCGCTGGCGCTCTTGTACCAGCTGTTCACCGCGGACGCCCCCCACGCCATCATGCGGTTCTGGGCGTCGACGCGCTCGTTGAAGGCGTCGTGCACGTCCCGGCGGACGTCGACGGCACGATGGCCGCCCTCGAGCACGAGCCGCAGGAGCCCGAGGATGTAGCGGACGCCGCACTCCGAGAAGTAGATGATGCTGCCGTTGATCACGATGTTGGTGTTCGGCCCGTAGAGGCAGAACAGGTTGGGGAACCCGGGGACGGTGACGCCCAGGTAGGCGCGGGCGTCGCCGCCCCACTGCTGGTGCAGGTCGACGCCGCCCCTCCCGGTCACGCGCATCGGCTCGAGGAAGTGCGACGCCTGGAAGCCGGTGCCGTAGACGATCACGTCGACGGGGTGCTCCTGGCCATCGACGGTGCGCACACCCCTGGGCGTGACCTCCGCGATGCCCTCGGTGAGCAGCTGCACGTCGTCGCGCTTCAGCGTGCGGGCCCAGACCCCGTTGTCGCGGATGACCCGCTTGGCGGCCGGCGGGTAGGAGGGCATCACCTTGGCCAGCAGGTCAGGCCGGTCGGCGAACTCCAGCTCGAGGTACATGGCCATCAGCACGCGGATCTCCTCGTTGAGCGGGCTGACCGAGCGGTCGCGGGGCTCCCAGGCGGGGTCGACGGTGACGCCCGGCAGCACGCCGTCGGCGGTGCGCCAGAAGATCCAGAAGCGGTGCCACTGGCTGTAGAAGGGCACGTGGGTGTAGAGCCACCGGAGGCCGTCGGACACGTCCTCGTGGTAGTCGGGCGTGGGGCCGAGCCAGTTGGGGGTGCGCTGGAACACGAGCAGCTCGCCCGCCTCCTCGGCCACGATCGGGATGAACTGGGCGGCGCTGGCACCCGTGCCGATCACCGCCACCCGCTTGCCCCGCAGGTCGACCCCGTGGTCCCAGCGCGCCGAGTGGAACCACGGCCCCTCGAAGGTGTCGATGCCGGGGATGTCGGGCATGAGCGGGCGGTTGAGCTGCCCGACGGCGCTCACCACGGCGTTGGCCTCGATGGTCTCCTCCGACCCGTCGGCGGACCGGACCTGCAGGGCCCAGGTGCTGGTGGCGTCGTCGAAGGTGACCGACCGGACCTCGGTGTCGAAGCGGACGTGGCGGCGGAGGTCGTGCTCGTCGGCGAAGGCGCGGAAGTACTCGAAGAGCGCCTCCTGCGTCGAGTAGTGCTGCGGCCAGTCGTCCTTCTGGGCGAACGAGTAGCTGTACAGGTGGTTGGGGTTGTCGACCCGGCAGCCGGGGTACGTGTTCTCCCACCAGGTGCCGCCGACCTCGTCGTTCTTCTCGACGATCACGAACGGGATGCCGACCTGCTGCAGGCGGTACGCGGCGAGCAGGCCCGACATGCCGGCGCCGATGATCGCCACCCGGAACGCCACCCCGGGGGCCACCTCGTCGGCGCGCCAGCCCGGCGCCCGGAGGTCCTCGCCCGTGATCGACAGCTCCTCTGCGAGGAGGGGCACGTACTCGCCCATCGGCAGGCCGCCCACGGCGAACGCCATGATCTCCTCGAGGTCGGCGTGGCTCGGGGCCGGCGCCAGCCGGCAGCCGCCGTCGCGGTACCGGATCAGCACGTCGAGGGCCAGGGCGCGGATCGCCGACTCCTGTGCGGGCGTGAGGCCGCCGGTCGGATCGCCGAGCAGCAGGGGGTCGGGGCGCAGCTCGGGGCGCAGCAGCGAGAGGTCGCCCGTGGCGTGGGCGAGCGCCGGGAGCAGGGGCGGGAGCACCGCCTGGTCGAGCGCGGCGCGGATGGCGTCGTCGTCGGCGGTGATGGGCATCGGCGCGGGGAACGGCATGGTCGGGCGCTCCATGGGGATGGTCGAGGCGTGACCGGGGGGCTCACCGCCGTGCTGGCGCCGAGACGCTACCCCACGTGTGACGGAGGTCATCCCGGGACGCGACGCCGCCGCACCGGGCCGGCTCGTAGGCTCCGAGGAGTCCCACCCCGTCCCCGATCCACGAGGTGCCCGTGCTCGCTCGTCTCGGTCGCTGGTGCCACCGCCGTCGGGTGATCGTGGCGGTGGCCTGGTTCGTCGTGCTCCTCGCCGTCGGCGGGCTCACCGGCGCCGTCGGCTCCTCCCTGAGCTCGGAGTTCTCGCTCCCCGCCGTGGAGAGCGCCCGCGGCTTCGACGTGATCGACGCCAAGTTCGGCGGTGAGGGCGGCGGCGAGGGCGGCACGATCGTCTTCCGCACCGACCAGGGCGTCGACGACCCGGCGGTGCGAGCGGCCATGTCGACGTTCTTCGCCGACGTGGACGCCCTCCCCCAGGTCAACGTGGTCAGCCCCTTCACCCCGGAGGGGCAGGGCCAGGTCGCGGCCGCCGGCACCATCGCCTACGCCCAGGTGGAGGTGCCCCGCGACCTCTCGCTGTCGGAGAGCACCGACCTGGCCGGCGAGATCGAGTCGCTGGCCCCCACCGTGCCCGGCGTGCAGATCGAGTACGGCGGCCAGCTGTTCGCCGACTTCGAGCCGCCCGAGTCCGAGGTGCTCGGCCTGGCCTTCGCCATCTTCATCCTCATCCTGGCCTTCGGGTCGGTGCTGGCCATGGGGCTCCCGATCGGCACCGCCATCGCCGGCATCGGCGTCGGCACCGCCCTGGTCGGGCTGCTCAGCCACGTGGTGACCATGCCCGACTTCACCACGACGCTCGGCATCATGATCGGCCTCGGCGTGGGCATCGACTACGCCCTGTTCATCGTCACCCGCTACCGCGAGGGCCTCCACGCCGGCCACTCCTCCGAGGACTCGACCGGCATCGCCATCAACACCGCCGGGCGGGCCGTGCTCTTCGCCGGCACCACCGTGGTCATCTCCCTGCTCGGCATGCTGCTGATGGGCGTCGAGTTCGTCCGCGGCCTCGGCATCGGCGCGGCCGTCGTGGTGGCCGTCACCATGGTCGCCTCGGTCACCCTGCTCCCCGCCCTGCTCGGCTTCGCCCGCCAGCGGGTGGAGATCACGCGCTGGCGCGGCATCATCGCCGCTGCCCTGGTGGCGATGGCGCTGGTGGGCGTCGGGCTCGCGGTCCAGCCCCTGCTCGTCGGCCTGCCCCTCGCCGTGGTCGTGGTGCTCGCCGGCTTCGTGGTGGCCCCGCTGCGCCGGGAGGTGCCTCGCCGGGCGCCCAAGCCGGTGGAGCGCACCCTCCCGTACCGCTGGAGCCGACTCATCCAGGACCACCCCTGGCCGGCCGCCGTCATCGGCACCACGATCCTGGTGGTCCTGGCCATCCCGGTGCTCTCGCTGCGGCTCGGCTTCTCCGACGACGGCAACTACGCCGAGGACACCACCACCCGCCGGGCCTACGACCTGCTGGCCACCGGGTTCGGGCCGGGCTTCAACGGGCCGCTCGTGCTGGTGACCGAGGTGCCCGCCGGTACCGACCCGGCCGTCCTCGACCAGGTGAGCGCCGCCGTGGGCGCCACCGAGGGGGTGGCCTTCGTCACGCCGCCCGTCCTCGACGACCCGGCCGCACCCACCGCCGCGCTGTGGCGGGTGATCCCGGCCACCGCGCCCCAGGACGCCGGCACCACCGCGCTGGTCCACCGCCTCCGCGACGACGTGCTCCCGGCCGCCACCGAGGGGACGGGGCTCGACGTCGCCGTCAGCGGCAACGTGGCCGTCTTCGTCGACTTCTCCGACTACCTCGCGGCCCGCCTGCCGCTGTTCTTCGGCGTGGTGCTCGCGCTGTCGTTCCTGCTGCTGATGGCGGTGTTCCGGTCGGTGCTGGTGCCCCTGAAGGCCGTGGTCATGAACCTGCTGTCGATCGGCGCGGCCTACGGCCTGGTGGTGGCCATCTTCCAGTGGGGCTGGCTCTCCGACGTCGTGGGCGTGGGCGCGGGCGGGCCGATCGAGCCGTTCGTGCCCATGATGATGTTCGCCATCGTGTTCGGCCTGTCGATGGACTACGAGGTGTTCCTCCTCTCGCGGGTGAAGGAGGAGTACGACCGCACCGGCGACAACGCCCGGGCCGTGGCCGACGGCCTGGCCGCCACCGCCAGGGTGATCACGGCGGCCGCCGCGATCATGGTGTTCGTGTTCGGCAGCTTCCTGCTGGAGGGCGACCGCGTCATCAAGCTGTTCGGGCTGGGCCTGGCCAGCGCGGTGCTGCTCGACGCCACCGTCGTCCGGATGCTGCTGGTGCCGGCCACCATGGAGCTCCTCGGCGACCGCAACTGGTGGCTGCCCCGGTGGCTCGACCGCCTCATCCCGAGGATCGAGGTCGAGGGCACGGGTCACGACAGCGTCGACGAGGTGGAGGAGAAGGTCACCGTCAGCGTCTGACGTCCGGGCCGGCACCTCGGGGTACGGTCCGCCTCCGTGCGCCTGGCCCTCGACCCGCCCGTCGATCCCGCCGCCTACCCGTTCTCCCACCCGGTGCGGGTGCGGTTCGCGGAGACCGACGCCATGGGGATCGTGCACCACGGCTCCTACCTGCCCTACCTGGAGGAGGCCCGGGTGGCGTACCTGCGGGCCCTCGGGCACCCCTACGCCTCGATCCGCGACGACGGCCTCGACTTCGCGGTGCTCGAGGCCTACGTGCGCTACCTCCAGCCGCTGCGGTTCGACGACGTCGTCGACGTGCACGTCGTGGTCGGCGCGGCCAGCCGGGCCACGTTCCAGATCGGCTACCTGCTCACCACCGGCGCCGGTGGGGCCCTCGTCGTCAACGCCACCGCGGTGACGGTGCACGGCTGCGTCGACCGCGCCGGGCGCCCGGGCCGTCTCCCGGCGTGGCTGCGGTCGGTCCTGCCGGCCCGCGAGGCCGCCCCGTGACCCTCGACCCGTTCGCCTCGGCCCGCCGGGCGGCGCCGGCCCGCGACCCAGCCACGATCGCGGTGATCGCAGCCGGGGGTGCGCTGGGCTCGGCGGGCCGCTACGCGGTGACGAGGGCCGTGCCGGTGCCCGTCGGCGCCTTCCCCTGGGCCACCCTCGCCGTGAACCTGGCCGGCGCCCTGCTCCTCGGCCTCCTGCTGACGGTGCTGCTCGAGCGCGGCGCCCCCAACCGGTGGGTGCGCCCCTTCGCGGCCACCGGGACGATCGGCGCCTTCACGACCTTCTCGGCCATCGCCGTGGAGGTGTCGGTGCTGACCAAGGACGGCCACGCGGCCACGGCCGCGACCTACCTGGCGGCCACGCTCGCGTTGGGGCTGGTCGCCGTGCGAGCGGGCATCGCCGCCGGTCACCGCCTGGCGACGACCCCCGAGAGGAGGAGCACATGAAGCTCGAGGGTCCCGCCCGGCGCCTCACGGTCTTCGTGGGTGAGAGCGACCGCCACGGCCACACCCCGCTGGCCACCGAGATCGTCCACCGGGCCCACGGCGCGGGGCTGGCCGGTGCCACCGTGCTGCGGGGCGTGGAGGGGTTCGGCGCCTCGAACCACCTGCACACCACCCACATCCTGAGCCTGTCCGACGACCTTCCGATGGTGATCGTGATCGTCGACGCGGCCGAGCGCATCGCCGCCTTCCTGCCCCAGCTCGACGACCTCGTCACCGAGGGCCTGGTGATCGTGGAGGACGTCGAGGTGGTGCGCTACCTGGGCCGGCCCGGCCCCGAGGCCGGATGATCGAGCTGCTCGGGGTGGCGGTGGCGGGCGCGGCCGGCGCCCCGGCCCGCTACCTGCTCGACCGGGCCGTGCAGCACCGGTGGTCGCGACCGTTCCCCCTCGGCACCCTGGCGGTCAACGTGCTCGGGTCGTTCGCGCTCGGCGCGCTCACCGGCCTCGCCCTCTACCACGCCCTGGCCACCACCCCGAGGGCCGTGCTGGGCGCCGGCTTCTGCGGCGGGTTCACCACGTTCTCCACCTTCGCCTACGAGACGGCGGCCCTCGCCCAGGGCGGCGCCAACCGAGCGGCCGCGGGCAACGTGGCGGTCAGCGCCGTGGCGTGCACCGCGGCCGCGGCGCTGGGGCTGGCCCTGGCCTCGCTGGGCTGAGGGCCGCCGCACCGCCGGTCACCACTCCCCCACGGTGGCGTCGTCGGGGTGGTGGGGGGCGACGCCCAGGCGGGCCAGGGCGGCGTCGACGTCGGCGCCGGCCACGCCCCGGCCCTCGAGCCACTGGCGGCCCCGCACCACCGTGGATCGGGGCTCACCGCACCACCAGCCCTCGGCCGGCCGCTCACACCCCGCGCACTCGACCGCGTGGGACCACGGGCCCCAGCGATCGGTGCCCCCGACGGCCCAGCGGCGGCACGACGAGAGCGCCTCGGCCGCCACCGTGGCCGGTGGGCACCCCATGGCGAGCAGCTCCGCCACCAGCGCGGCCCGGTCGACCCGTGGCGCGGGCCCGTTGTGCCAGAAGCGGAACCAGCGGGCCGCCACCAGGGCCCACACCTGCTCGTCGTCGCCCGAGAGGTGGCGCACGGCGCCCAGCGCGGCTCCGGCATCGCCCCCGTCGCGAACCTGCTGCAGGGCGGCGTCGAGCATCCCGAGGGCGGCGGCCACGTCGGCGGTCACGTCGGCGGTCACGGGCCAGGAGCGTGCCACCGGGCCGGTGCCCACGGCCAGCCGCCTAAGGTTCGGGGCCGCTGGGCGGTCCCGTACCGAGGCACCCGCCGAGCAGGGGGGACGATGAAGTCGGTCTTCTTCCACCTGATGCCCTACCCGCAGCTACCCGAGGACTTCGCGGCCCGGCACCGCTCGGTGTGGGTCGACCTCGACCCCGGCCTGTTCGACCCCGTCGTCGGGCACCGGGCGTACAACGACTACCTCGACGAGCTCGAGTTCGCGGCCTCGGTGGGCTTCGACGGCGTCGGCATCAACGAGCACCACGCCAACGCCTACGGGCTGATGCCCAGCCCGAACCTGTGGGCCGCCACGCTGGCGCGCTCGTGCCCGGACCAGGCCATCGTGGTGATGGGCGACTCGGTGGCCCTCTACAACCCGCCCCTGCGGGTCGCCGAGGAGCTGGCCATGCTCGACGTGGTCAGCGGTGGGCGGGTGGTCGCCGGCTTCCCGGTCGGCACGCCCATGGACACGGCCTTCGCCTACGGCATCGACCCGTCGACCCTGCGCGAACGCTACCACGAGGGCGTCGAGCTGATCCTGCGGGCGTGGCAGGCCGACGAGGTGTTCTCGTTCAACGGCCGCTACACCAAGCTCCGCTACGTCAACGTGTGGCCCCGGCCGGTGCAACGGCCCCACCCGCCGATCTGGATCCCCGGCGGCGGGTCGGTCGACACCTGGGAGTGGTGCGCCGCCAACGACCTCGTCTACTGCTACCTGTCCTACTTCGGCTACAAGGCCGGGCTGGCCACCATGCAGGGCTTCTGGCAGAAGATGGCCGAGCTGGGGAGGGAGCCCAACCCCTACCAGGCCGGCTTCGCCCAGTTCGTCGCGGTCGCCGACTCCGAGGCCGAGGCCATCGACCTGTACCGGGCTCCGGCCGAGTACTTCTTCAACCGCTGCCTGCACGTGTACGCGGGGTTCGCCGACCCGCCCGGGTACAAGACCGTGAACACGGTGCGGGCCGGCGTCGAGGGCATGGTCGAGCGGGCGGCGCGCGAGGCCACGAGCCGCGCCGCCGGGGCGGCCGCGGCCGGGTTCTTCAAGAGCGCGCTCACCTTCGAGGACATGATCGACAAGGGCTACGTGCTCCTCGGCTCCCCCGACCAGGTGGCCGAGAAGCTGCTCGAGGTGGCCACCAGCCTCAACGTGGGCCACCTCCTGCTGCTGTGCCAGTTCGGCGACATGGGCCGCGAGCTCACCCGCCACAACACCGAGCTGATGGCCACCAAGGTGCTCCCCCAGGTTCGCGGGCTGTTCGACGACACCTGGGAGGACCGCTGGTGGCCCCGGCCGCTCCCGGCCGCCGAACGCTCGCTCCCCGACCCCACGCTCGGCGGCGGGCGATGAGCGCCGCCCCCTCCCGTGCCGGCGCCACCCGCCGCGTCTTCCCCATCGGCCCCGGCACCGGCACCGGCACCGGCACCGGCAGCCTCGACGTGCTCGAGGCCGGCGACGGCCCGCTGCTCGGTCACCTGCACGGCATGCTCGGCAACCCCGGCGTGCCCCCGCTGGTGGCCGAGCTGTCGGCGCGCCACCGGGTGGTGGCCCCCTCGCTGCCCGGCTTCGACCGCACACCGGGGTCCTCCGACCTGCGCTCGATGCACGACTGGGTCGTCGCCCTCGGCGAGATCGTCGACGTCGCCGGCATCGCCGGGACCCCGCTCGTCGCCACCTCGATCGGGGCCATGCTCGCCCTCGAGCTGGCCGCGGTGCGGCCCGAGGCGGTGGGACGCCTCGTGCTGGTGGCGCCCCTCGGGCTCTGGGACGACGCCGACCCGGTGGCCGACCCCTTCGGCACCACGCTCGGCGAGCAGCGGGCGATGCTCACGGCCGATCCGGCCACCAGCGCGCCCTTCTACGATCTCGACCCGTCGCTGCCGGCCGGCGAGCAGGTCGAGGAGGGTGTCCGCCGGTACGTGTCGCGCCGGACCGTGGCCTCGCTGGTGTGGCCGATCCCCGACCACGGCCTGGCCGGCCGCCTGCACCGGGTCCGGTGCCCGGTCACCCTGATCTGGGGCTCGGCCGATCGGCTGTGCCCGCCCACCTACGCCCGCCGCTTCGCCGACCTGCTCCCCTCGGTCGCCGGCGTGTACTTCGTCGACGGGGCCGGTCACCACGCCGACTGGGACCGGCCCGTCGAGGTCGCCGCCCTCGTCGAGGCCGCGCTCGCCTCCTGACGGGCCGCCGACGGGCGGCCGCTAGGGTCGAGAGGTGGGCGAGCAACGCCGAGGGGTGGTGTACGGCCTCGCCGCCTACGTGCTGTGGGGGCTGCTCACCATCTACTGGAAGGAGCTCTCGGGGCTCTCCGCGGTGGAGCTCATCGGCCAGCGCATCCTCTGGTCGGCGCTGCTGCTGCTCGCCGTCCTGGCCGTCACCCGCCGGTGGTCCGTCCTCGACCCCTTCCCCCGGGACGCCCACCTGGTCGGGCGGATCGCGGTGGCGGCGGTGCTCCTGGCCGTCAACTGGACCACGTACGTCTGGTGCGTCACCCACGACAACGTGGTCGAGACGGCGCTCGGCTACTTCATCGCCCCACTGGGCACCGTCGTCATCGGCGTCACCGTCCTCCGTGAGCACCTGCGCCGGGCCCAGGGCGTCGCCCTGGGCCTCGCCGCGCTGGCGGTGGTGGTCCTGACGCTCGGCTACGGACGGGTGCCGGTCTTCGCCCTGATCCTCGGGGCCACGTGGGCCTGCTACGGGCTGCTCAAGCGGCTCGTGCCGCTCAACGCCCTCGGCAGCCTCACCGCCGAGACCCTCCTGCTCCTGCCCGCGGCGCTGGTGGTGGTCGGCGCCTTCGAGGCCTCGGGCGACGGCATCCTGCGCACGGGCACCACGGCCCAGGTGGCGCTGGTGGCGCTCTCGGGCGTGGTCACGGCCACGCCCCTGCTGCTCTTCGCGGCGGCGGCCAAGCGCGTCCCGTTCACCACGCTGGGGCCGCTGCAGTACGCCGTGCCCACCATCAACCTCCTGCTGGGCGTGGCCGTCTACCACGAGCCCATGCCGGCCTGGCGTCTCGCCGGCTTCGCCCTCGTCTGGGCCGGCCTGGCGATCTTCACCGTCGACAGCGTCCGGGCGGCCCGCCGGTCGCGAGCGCCGCACCGCCCCGAGCCCGAGCTGAGCCCGGTCCCCCTCGAAGGCTGAGCCCCGGCCGGATCACCGCCCGCGGGCGGCCTAGCCGGGGTCGGGTGGCAACCGGTCGGCGAGGCGCCGGTTGAGCTCGGCCAGCTGGTCGCCGAGGCGGCGGATCTCGTCGCGGAGGTCGTCGGGGGCCGGCTCGGCCTCGGCCGCCGACGTCTGGGCCTCGGCCGCGGCCTGCTCGGCCCCGATGCCGAGGAAGCTCGACAGCGTCGCGGCCAGGCCGCCGACCACGGCGATGCCGGTGAGCATGAGCGCCGTCGCCCCGAAGCGCCCGACCCTGGTCTCGGGGACGATGTCGCCGTAGCCGACGGTGGTGAGGGTGACGATGCCCCACCACAGCGCGTCGCCGAAGCTGTCGAAGCCGTTGTCGGGCCGCTCGGCCCGGTAGACGATGATCGTGCACACCAGGAGCGAGGCGCCGGCCAGCACCGCCACCCTGTTCAGCTGGCTCACGAGGCGGGCGGTCCGGCGGGTCCGCACGCCGACCACCAGGAGCCGGACCAGCCGGGCCAGCCGCAGGATGCTCAGCGCCCCGGTGCCGCCGAAGCCCGGGATCAGGAACCAGGGGAACGTCACGACCACGATCGACAGGTCGAACACGCCCATGCCCGTGCGCAGGTAGTGCCGCCGGAGGCGGACGTGTACCACCAGGTCGGCCAGGAACATCAGCCAGGACAGCACGTCGACGACGACCATGGGGTCGCCGCTCGCCTCCGGCTGCAGCGCACCGGCGAGGGGCAGCACCGCGGCCAGGATCATGAGGAGGCGGGTCTTGGCCTCCCACTGCTCGAGGCGCTGCTGGTCGCGCTCGGCGGCGTCGGCGACGGTCGGGGTCCCGCCCACGGGCCGCATCCTGGCTCGCCCGGCCGGCCCGGCCGTGGATGCCCCCCACCGCCCGGGTGGTTACGGCTGGCGCAGCGAGCCGTCGCCGTCGCCGACCGGCTCGGACTCCCCCAGCCCCACGTCCTCCCCGGCGACCGCGACGCGGTCGCGCCCGTTCGCCTTGGCGAAGAGCAGGGCCTGGTCGGCCATGCCGACCACGTCCTCGAAGGAGCGGCCGTCGCTCGACGACGCCACGCCGAAGCTGGCCGTGAAGGCCGGTGCCAGCCCCCCTCCGGAGGCGGCTCGGAGCTGCGCGCGCACCCGCTCGACGACCGCGACCGCCTCCGTGGCGGAGCAGTGCGGCAGCACCACGAGGAACTCCTCGCCGCCGTAGCGGGCAGGGATGTCGGACGGGCGGACGCTGTCGCGGAGCACGCGGGAGAACAGCCGCAGGGCGCGATCACCGACGTCGTGGCCGTGCACGTCGTTCAGCTCCTTGAAGCGGTCGAGGTCGCCGAACACGACGGCGTAGGGCACACCCTCGTGCTCCAGCTCGTTCACGGCGTTCTCCACGCTGCGCCGGTTCAGCAGCCCGGTCAGCGGGTCGGTGCGCGCCTGGGTCTCCGAGCGGGCGAAAGCTCGGATCATCCCGATGCGCTCGGCCCCCTTTCGGGCGACGAGCTCGACGCCGCTGACGGCGTCGGCCGCCAAAGGGTCGCGTTCGGGACCCACGACGTGGATCACGCCGACCGCGTTCCCGGCGATGCTGATCGGGGCGCACACCGCCGAGCACGGCCCGGCGGCCCGGTCCTTCAGCTTCGGGCACGCATCGAGCGCGTCGCTGCTCGCGAAGACGAGGGTCTGGCTGCTGTGCGCGGCGGGGCACTCGAACGGCGCGACCACCTCACAGCCGCCGACGGCATGCTCGGAGGTGGCGAGCACCTGGCGGAAGTGGGCCCGGCTCGAGTCCGCCACCAGCACCTCGGCCAGCCGGTCCGGCGCGGCCTCGCGCAGGGCACCCTCCACCACCCCGAAGGCGGCCTCCTCGTTGGCCGCCATCTCGAGGGCCCGCTGGAGGCGGGCCTCGAACTCGTTGCGTCGCAGCTCGGCCGCCCGGGCGGCCTCGATGGCGGCCAGGTCGGTCTCCCGCCGCCGGGTGGCCCGGACGTTCACGAGCCCGGCCACCGCCACGATCAGCGCACCCGCCGCCGCCGCCAGCAGGGCGTTCCGAGTGACCTCCTGGGCCCGGCGATGGGCGGTGGCCAGGGCGCCGGCGACAGCCGGCTGGTAGAGGCCGTCGCGGATCGCCTGGAGCTGGTCGTAGGCCCGCAGGAACTGGGTCTGGATCTCGGCCCGCTTGGCCAGCAGATCCGGATCGAGGGCGTCGTTGCTGCTGAGCAGGAGCAGCCCGGCGTCCTGGCCCAGCTCGTTGAGTCGCTGGAGCTCCTGCTCGTAGCGCTGTTGGGCGGCCGCCTCCCCCGGGAGCCCCACGGCCATGGCGAGGTAGTCGTCCCACGCCACGGCCACGGCCTCGTTCCCGAAGGCGGCCTCGGCGAAGTAGGCGCCCTGCGAGGTCGGGTCGGTGAAGGCGGTCCCCAGCTCGAAGTTCACCTGGGCGTCCACCATCTGGCGGCTCACCTGGTCGAGCTGACGCGCGGCCGGCGCCAGCCGGAGGTTCACCAGGTCGAGCTCCCGCTCGACCCGCCGCGAGGAGAGCAGCACGACCGAGAGCACGGTCACGCCGGTGAGCGCGAAGAGGAGGAACACCGCGGCGATGCGGACGTGAGGCCGGCGGAGGTACCCGCTGGGCGCCCCCCGGGGCGTCGGTGCACCCCCTCGCACACCTCGGATCCTCGGCCGCACATCCTCTCATCGACCCGTCCGGCGGCCCTCCTTGACGCAAATGAGCCACATGACCCAGGCCGTCGGGGCGCGCAGCCGCCCACGGTGGCGTGCCAGGCTGGCCGTCGTGGATCTCTCCGTCGCCTTCGCCACCGGTCCCGACACCCCGGACCACGTCGCCCTGGCCGAGCGGCTCGGCTTCGAGCGGGCCTGGCTCTACGACTCCCCCGCCCTGTACCCCGACGTGTGGGTCACCCTCGCCCTCGCGGCCGAGCGGACGGGTCGCATCGGGCTCGGGCCGGCGGTGCTCATCCCGAGCCTGCGCCACCCGATGACCACCGCCGCCGCCGTCGCCACGGTCGAGCGGCTGGCGCCGGGCCGGCTGGCGGTGGCGGTGGGCACGGGGTTCACGGGCCGCATGTGCCTGGGCCAGCGGCCTCTTCCCTGGGCCAGCGTGCAGGCCTACGTGGTCGCGGTGCGGGGCCTGTTGCGCGGCGACGACGTGGAGTGGGAGGGAGCGCTGATGCGCATGATGCACCCGCCCGGCTTCGCGCCCGGCCGCCCGATCGAGGTGCCGATTCTCCTCGGCGCCGACGGGCCCAAGGGCCAGCAGCTCGCCCACGAGCTCGCCGACGGCGTCTTCTCCACCGCGCCGGTGGGCGGCTTCGCGTGGTCGGCGCTGCTCACCTCGGGCACCGTGCTCGACCCGGGGGAGGATCCCGGCAGCCAGCGCGCCCTGGCCGCGGCGGGGCCGGTCCTGGGGGCCGGCATCCACCTGCTGTACGAACGCGGCAACCCCCTCGTCGAGGCCCTGCCCGGCGGCGCGGCCTGGAAGGCGGACATCGACGCGCTGCCCGACCGCACCCGTCACCTCGAGCTGCACGCCCTCCACATGGTCGGCCTGCAGGAGCGCGACCGGGCCATGGTGTCGGGCGACCTGGCCCGGGCCTTCACCCTCACGGGAACGCTCGATCAGCTGCGCGAGCGCCTCGCCGGCCTGGAGCTCTCCGGCGTCACCGAGGTCGCCTGGCAGCCGGCCGGGCCGGACATCCCGGGCGAGCTCGAGCGCTTCGCCGCCCTCCTGGGCTGATGCCGCCCCGAACCGGCGCCCGGCGGGCTCAGGCCGCCCGGGCCCGCGCTGCCGCCTGCTCCCGAGACCAGGCGACGGTGGCGGCCAGGGCCGCCTCGTGCGGCGTCGCGTCGTCGCCGAACGGCGCGGCGTACGCCGAGTCGTCGATCACGAACGGCCGCTCGTCCTCGTAGAGCATCTCGACGCTCTCGCGGGCTCCCGGCACGAACAGCCCGGCGCCCGGAGGGCCCACCGGGGCAAGGGCTCCACCCGGCCGGCGGTGCCCGCGGCCCGGTGCGCGGCGTCGACCAGCTGCCGGGTCGAGACGGTGGGCGCGCCGGGAACTCCCCCGGCCATGGCGGCCACCGCGGCCATCCCGGCCGGGCCGGCGGTCGGCGAGCAGAATCCCCCGGTGGACGGTCTGGTGCTGGCCGTGGCGGTCGCCTTGGCCTTCGACGTCACCAACGGCTTCCACGACGCGGCCAACTCGATCGCCGCCCTCGTGGCGACCCGTGCGGCCACACCGGGCCAGGCCGTGGTGCTGGCCAGCGTGTTCCACGTGCTCGGCCCCCTCCTGGCCGGCACCGCGGTGGCCGACACCATCGGCGGCCTGGTCGACGTCGACGCATCGGCCATGGTCGCCGTCGTGGCCGCCGGCATCACCGGTGCGCTCATGTGGAACCTGGTCACCTGGTGGCTCGGGCTCCCCTCGAGCTCGAGCCACGCGCTGGTGGGCGGCCTCGTGGGCGCGGCGCTCGTCGACGGCGGCGTCGGCGCGGTGGTGTGGGGCGGCATGGACGGCATCCACCCGGTGGGCGTGCTGGGCGTGCTGCTGGCGCTGGCGGTGTCACCCGTCCTCGGCTTCGCCGCCGGCTTGGTCGGCAGCGCCGCCGGCCGCCGGGCGCTGCGGCGAGCCCGGCGAAGGGCCGAGCGGCCGGTGAAGCAGGGCGAGTGGGTGACCGCCGCGACCCTGGCGTTCAGCCACGGCGCCAACGACGCCCAGAAGACCATGGGCCTCATCACCGCCATGCTGATCGCCGCGGGCCGCCTCGACTCGTTCACCGTGCCCCTGTGGGTCAAGCTGACCGCAGGGCTCTCCCTCACGTTCGGCACGGCCCTCGGTGGCTGGCGCATCGCCCGCACCCTCGGCCGGGGCATCTACCGCATCCGCCCGCTCGACGGCCTGGTGAGCCAGGGAGCGTCGTCGGCGGTGATCCTCTCGGCCGCCGCCGTCGGCGCGCCGGTGAGCACCACCCACGTGGTCGCCTCGTCGGTGGTGGGCGTCGGCGCCAACCGGGGGCGACGCCACGTGCGCTGGGCCGTGGTGCAGGAGATGCTGGCGGCGTGGGTCGTCACCATGCCGGCCGGTGCCACCGTGGCCGCCCTGGCCCTGCCCTTCTGGCGGTGGCTCTCGTGACCCCGCCCCTGACCGCGAGGTGCCCGTGAAGCGCTGGTTCCTGCCCCACACGCCCGACGTGCTCGCCCTGTTGCGAGGCCAGGCCGACATCACCCTCACCGGCCTCGAGGCGTTCGTCGCCTGGTCCGAGGGCCACCTCGAGAACGCCCAGCGTCTCCGCGACGCCGAGCACCGGGCGGACGAGGCCCGCCGGCACCTGCAGGCCGAGCTGCGGGCCGCCTTCAGCACCCCCATCGACGCCGAGGACGTCTACGTCCTGTCGGAGCGGCTCGACGCCGTGATCAACGGGGCCAAGGACGCGGTGCGCGAGGCCGAGGTGATGGGGATGGACCCCGACCCCGCCCTGGCCGACATGGCCGGCCAGGTCCTCGAGGGCACCCGCCACCTGGCGGCCGCCTTCGACGCCCTGCTGGTCGACGCCGACCGGGCCACGGCCGAGGCCGACGCCGCCATCAAGGCCACCCGGCGCCTGGAGCGGACGTACCGCAAGGCCATGTCGGCCCTGCTGGCCGAGGAGGAGCTGCGGGTGGTGATCGCCCAGCGGGAGCTCTACCGGCGCTACGCTCGCCTCGGCGAGGGGGTCGAGGCGGTCGCCGAGCGCGTCTGGTACGCCGTGGTCAAGGAGGGCTAGCCGGCCCCATGCACCGCCTCCGGGCTCAACTCGGGCACCCCGTCCGCCGATGAGAAGCCCCATGCGCCGTCTTCGCGCCGCGCTCGGCGCGTGCTGCGTCGGGCTGACCCTGGCCGCCACCCTGATCGGGGCCGCCGCCGCACCGGCCGCGGCCGCCGTGATCGACCCGGGCCCCGTACGCCCCCTGGTCTTCCCGGTCGTCGGCGAGGTCTGGTTCGAGGACTGGTTCACCGCCCCGCGCGCCAACGGCCCCCACCACGCCCAGGACCTGATGGGCGACAAGATGCAGCCGCTCGTCGCCGTCGCCGACGGCGAGATCACCCGCATGCCGCTGCCCGAGCCCGCGTACGGCTACCTGCTCGAGCTCACCGCCGACGACGGCTGGGTGTACCGCTACCTCCACATCAACAACGACACGCCCGGCACCGACGACGGGGCCGCGCCGCTCGACGACGTGTTCGGACCAGGGATCGAGGTCGGCGCCCACGTGGTCGCCGGCCAGCTGCTGGCGTACCTGGGTGACAGCGGCAACGCCGAGGACGTCGGCCCGCACCTCCACTTCGAGATGGAGGACCCGGACGGCAACGTCGTGAACCCGTACCAGTCGCTGCTCGCCGCCGAGCACCTCGACGCCCCGGTCGAGGTCCCGGGCCTGACGGCCACCGGCGGCGGCGCGACCGGCAGCGCCCCAGCCGGATCCGCCGCCCTCCCCCGGCTGGCCGGCAGCGACCGGATCGGCACCTCGGTGGCAGTGTCCCAGCGGGCCTGGCCCGCCGGTGCCGCCGAGGCCGTCCTGGTCCGGGGCGACCGCTACGCCGAAGCCCTCCCGGCGTCGGTGCTGGCCGGCACCCGTGACGCCCCCCTGCTCCTCGTGGGTGACGGCGGCCTCGCCACGACCGTCCGCAGCGAGCTGTCGCGGCTGGCCCCCCGGCGGGTGACCCTCGTGGGGAGCGTACCCACCGCCGTCGAGGGCGACCTGCGCGCGCAGGGCTACCAGGTCGAGCGCATCGGCGGGGCCGGCGACGCGGTGGGGACCGCCGTCGCGGTGGCCCACGCGGTCGGTGCCGGCGACGGCACGGTGGTGCTGGTGAACGGCGATCGCTTCGCCGACGGCGTCTCCGCCGCCGGGCTCGCGGCCTCGCGAGGCTGGCCGATCCTGCTCTCGGGCGACCGGATCATCCCCCAGGAGTCGGTCGACGCCTGGCGCGCCCTGGGCGCCAGCCGGGTGGTGCTCGTGGGCGGCACCGCCGTGCTCGGCGACAACATCCTGCACTTCGTGCCGGGGGGAGCGCGTCTGGCCGGCGCCGACCGCTACGCCACGTCGGTGGCGGTGGCCGAGCAGATCGTGGCCGCCGACCGGTCGGTGCTCGGCCACGTCCACCTGGCCACCGGCACCGCCTTCCCCGACAGCCTCACCGCCGGCGCCCTCGCGGCCCGCACCCACGGGCTCGTGCTCCTGGTCGACGGCAGCGCGGCCGGCGCGGACGACGAGACCCACGCCTTCCTGGCGGCCCGTGCCGGCGAGGTGGGCGAGGTCGAGGTGCTGGGTGGGCCGGCCGCGGTGAGCGCCGCCGCCGTGCAGGACCTGGCCCTCAGCGTGCGTCGGGGCTGACGCCCGCCGCTGGCGCCCGCTGCCCGTTCCCCGACACCGTCCGGGGCACCTCGCGCACCGCCGGACGCGGGTGAGCCCGTCCGAGGGTCACCCCCTCGAGGGTCCCGGCCAGCAGGCCCACCATGCCGGCCCCGCTCACCGACAGGTTGGCGCGGGCGACGGCACCTGCGGGCGGGCCCAGCACGGCCAGACCCCCTCCGGTGAGCGACGCCCCGAGGGCGAGCACCGTGCTCGCACGGGCGACCCGCCGGGCCGCGGATGCTGCGGCCAGCACGAGCACCGTGTCGTCGAGGCCCGGACCCAGGAGCACGTCGGCGGCCAGGGGCGGGCGGGGCGTGCGGCCCAGCAGGCCCAGGCCGAGGTCGGCGGCGCGCAGCCCGGCGTTCGAGCGGGCCGACAGCAGCGCGACCACCGCGCCCTCCTTCTGGAGGGCGTGGATCGAGCGCACCAGGTCGGCCCCGCCGGCGACCGTCCGGTCGACCCCGCCCGCCGGCGCCAGGCTGGGGCCCTCGACGGCGAGGATCACCGCCAGCCCCGCACGACGGCCGGCCACCACCACCGGATCGAGCGACTCGCCCTCGAGCAGCCGGGCGTCGAGGACCAGCGTGTCGATGCGGTCGAGGCGAAGGAGCGCCCCCCGATCGAACACCACCACGCCCCGCCCGGCCAGGTCGCGGCCCAGCTGGGCGGTGAAGCCGTGGGCGGCCAGACGGCTGGCCCGCGGGAGCCCAGCGGCCAGCATGGCGGCCGGCACCCTGACGTCCCGGGTCACGCCCAGCGCGACCACCCCGGCACCCAACGACACGAGCCCGGCCCGGTCGGCCCACCGCTCGGCCACACCCTCGGGCAGCGGCACCGGGCGGGGGAGATCGGGCACCGGCAGGTCGGCCACCCCCGTCTTGGCCGGGAACAGCTCGGGCTCCCTGGCCAGCCAGGCCCGCTGGTGGGCCAGCCGCTCGGTGAGCAGCGTCAGGCGCAGGGCGGCGTCGACGGCCAGCCCGATCACGTTGCCGGTGAGCGCCTGCGTCGCGGCGTTCGTCACCGGCAGGACGACCTCGGCGCGGGCCACCCCGAGGGAGCCCTCCACCACCGCCCGCAGGCGGGGGGCGCCCTCCACCAGGGCCACCGCCACCCCGACGGGGCGCGGCAGCCGCGGGGCCCGCACCGCCCGGCTCGCCACCGCGACGCCGATCCCCACCAGGTCGGCGCCCAGCGCCACGGCCTGGCGCCGGGCCGGGCCGGGGTCGCCGGGGTGCTCGGGCCGGCCCGACAGCGGAGCCCCCACCAGACCGTGCTCGGCCTCGGCGCTCTCGACCGCGTCCACCAGATCCCCGGCGCCCTCGGAGACGTCGAGCTCCTCGCCGCCTTCCTCGTCGTCGACTGCACCGGCCAGCGCGACCACGACCGTGCCGACGGCGCGGTCGACCTCGGCCCACCGCACGCGCCCCAGACGCTCCAGCGCAGACTCGACCGCGCCGGCCAGGCCCTCGGCCTCGGGCCGGCCCACGCCCCGGAGCTCGATGTGCACCCGGCCCTCGCCCGAGGTCCACACTCGTCGGGGTCGCTCCCCCGGGCCGTCGACCCCCACCGCACCGGCCACCCGGGCCAGGGCCTGGGTGACGATCGCCACCGGTGCCCTCAGGACGGGCGGTCCCGCCGGACCGGTGGCGGGCTCGGTGCGGGCCATGCGTGGCCGCCGGCCTACGCGATGGCCGCCGCCACCGCGTTCTGCACGGCGGCGCTGATGGCGGCGGTGCCGCCCATGACGTACGCGGTGGTGATGGAGGACGTGGCCTCGAGGTACGAGCGGACCACGGTGGGCAGCGTGCTCGGGTCGGTGAGCAGCAGGGGCCCGCTCTTCAGCGACGCCAGCGCGCCGCCCGAGAGCCCGTCCGGGAAGGCCACGCCGCTGGCCACGGCCACGCGGGCGGGAGCGGTGAAGAACCGCTGGGCGGTGCGCACCGCCGTGTCGTAGCGGTCGGCGCCCACCACCGGGGTGGCCGAGGGGACGGCTGCCGCCGCCGGGCCGCCGATGGCGGTGAGCGGTGCGCCGGCCACGGTGGCCAGGTAGGCCTGCGTCGCGGCCGGGAGGGTGCTGCCGGCCGTGAGCAGCACGCCGGCACCCTGCTGGGCCGCGGCCGCACCGGCGCTCAGGGCGTCGGGGAAGTCGAGCCCGCTGGCGAGCAGGTACGCCCGGGGCGTGCCCAGCCCGTCACGGCTGATGGTCACGGCGGTGTCGTAGCGGTTGGGCCCGCCCAGGCGCACCACGTTGTAGCCGAGGGCGACCAGGCGATCCACGATGGCCTGGCCGATGGCCGCAGTGCCCCCGAGCACGTACACGGTGCGGCCGGTGGGCAGCACCCGCGCGAGCTCGGTCTGCACCGACGCGTCGAGCACCGTGCTCGAGGTGAGCAGCAGCGGGCCCCCCTTGGCCTTGGACAGGGGGGTGCCGGCCAGGGCGTCGGGGAACAGGTCGGCCCGGGCCAGGATCGCCACCGTGGCCGTGCCGTTCACCGGGAAGGCCACCATCGACGCCTCGATGGCCGTGCCGATCCGGTCGGTGTCGGCCACGCGGATCGCCCCGGTGGCCGGGGCGGTCGTCGTGGTGGTGACCGCCGACGGCCGGATCGTGACCGTGGCCTGGGACGGGGTGCCGACCGCGCCGCCGGCGATGAACACCTGGAACGTGCGGTCGCCCGACGCGCCGTCGTTCAGGATCGGGACCGAGAAGGTCCGCGACGTCTGCCCGGCGCCGAAGTTGAGCGAGCCGGACACCGCGGTGTAGTCGCGACCGGCGAGGGCCGACCCGTCGGCGGTGCCGTACGTGACCGTGACGGCAGGGCCGCCGACGGGGCGCACCGCCGTGATGGTGACGCTGCCTCCGTTGGCGTTGACCGCGTAGCCGGTGGCCGACAGCGCCACCAGGGACACGTCGTCGTCGATGATCGACACGATGGCCGTGGTGTCGCCGGCGATGGCCGCACCACCGGTGGGCGCGCTCAGGTTCACGTTGAACGAGCGCACCGCCTCCGGGATGGCGTTGGGGATCAGGCCGACTGTGAAGGTCTTGGTGCGCCCACCAGCGGGGCCCTCACCGTTGAGCCAGTTCGGCGCCATCTGAAGGGGCGGGGCGATGGCCACGTAGTCGACGCCGGCGACGGCGCTGCCGTTGGACGTGCCGTAGGAGACGGTGGCCACCCCGCTGTCACCGGTCGCGCGGTCGACCCCGATGGCCACGCTGCCCGCGCCCTCCGAGGCCTCGTAGCGTCGGCACGAGAACGAGAACGTCCCGTTGCTGGCTGCGGTGACCTGGTTGTTCTGGATGGTCACGGAGGCGGCGGTGCGGTTGCCGAGGGACGCGTTGGTGGGCGACGACAGGGTGACGTCGAACGACACGTTGGGCGCACCGGTGAGACCCGCCGTGCCGAGGATCGTGATGCCGGGGACGAAAACGGAGGCGACACCGGGACCGAACGTGAGGATGCCCGCGGCCGGCGCGGCCGTGTAGTCGCCCGGGCCGGCGGTGACCGGCGTGATGGTGTAGGCGACCGTGGCCGTGCCGCCGGTGGCCCCGGCCCGCTCGACCACCACGTTCACCGTTCCGTTCGCCGGCAGGATCGGCTTGACGACCGGGTAGCAGACCGACTGGAACTCGATGGTCGACACGTCGTTGTCGAGGATCGTGATCGTGATCTGGATCGGGGCCGCGATGGAGGCCGCCCCCGCGTTCTGGAGCCGGATCACGATCGTGCGGGAGCTCCCCACGATGCCGTCGTCGAGGATGTTCACGTTGAACGACCGCGTGTTCTCGCCGTTCGCGAAGCCCAGCGTGCCGTTGCCGCCGGTGAAGTCGGTGCCGCTCACCGCGGTGCCGCCCGTGACCACGTGGTCGACCGAGAACGCGTCGGTGCCGCCGTCTCGCTGCACGCCGATCGACACCAGGCCCTGGCCCTCGCTCACCGTGAGCGACGACAACGAGAACCGGACCGAACCGGCCGCGGCGCTCGCTGTCCCGGCGAACACCACGATGGCGGCGACGGCCACGACCACCGCCAGCACGCCACCGAGGATCCGCCGACCACCACGTGCACCAAGCTCAGCCATGACGCTGCTCCTTCTGCGATCCCTCGCCTCCATCGGACACCCTCCGCGCCGTCTTGACCACCCCTGGCGAAGCCTTGGGCCGGCGCCGTCGCGCCGGCTCGGCCGCTGCAGTGGTTGCTGACGCCAGGGCCGCCAGCTCGGCGAACCCGTCCTCGATGCCCTCGGCCAGCACCGTGAGGTCGCCGCACGCGTCGGGGTCGGCGTGCAGGCCCAGGTTCAGCTGCCCGTCGTAGGACAGGATGGCCACCCCCACCGTGAGGTTCCCCCCGAGGGGCACCACGGGGACGATGTCGAGCATCCGGGCACCCAGGGCGTACAGCGGGACCTGGGGCCCGGGCACGTTGGTGACCACCACGTTCACGAGCGGCTGGCGGTGGACGATCAGCCGGCTCACCGCCCCGAGCAGCGCCGTGGGCCAGGTGTCGGCGAAGTCGAACAGCAGCTCGGCCCCCTCGGCCTGGTGGCTGGCCTTCAGCTCGGCCATGGCCTCCTGCACCAGCGCCAGGCGCACCAGCGGGTCGGGCTCGCCGACGGGCAGCGGTGCCGACAGGGCGCTCACCCGGTTGCCGAGCGTGAGGGCCTCGTCGTCGCGCCGGATCGACATGGGTACGAGGGCCCGCAGGGTGGCGCCGGGCACGTCCTCACCCCGCGCCGCGAGGAGAGCTCGGAGCCCGGCGCTCACGGCGGCCAGGACGACGTCGTTCACGGTGCCGCCCAGCGCGTCCTTGGTGGCCCGCACGTCGGCCAGCGACCGGCGCACCGCCGCCAGGCGCCGCCTGCGGCCCACCGGGCGGTTGAGCGAGGAGGGTGGCGCCACCCCCTCGCCCTGCAGGAAGTCGCGCAGCGACTCCAGCCGGTCGAGGAGCAGCGCCGGGGTGCGCAGCACGCTCTCGACGCCCCGGAGCAGCTCCGCGGGCGCCGCGGCCAGCTCGACGATGCGCTCCTCGGCCAGCTGCTGCGGGCTGGGGAGCGGCGGCGCCGACCAGGGGGTGGGGCCGGGCACCACCGCGTCGGGGGTGAGGTCGAGGATGACGCTCAGCGTCTGCGCCCCGGACACCCCGTCGACCAGGGCGTGGTGGACCTTCTCGACGAGGGCGACGCGCCCACCCTGCAGGCCCTCGACCCACCACATCTCCCACAGCGGCCGCGACCGGTCGAGCAGCTGCATCTGCAGGCGCTCGTTCAGCTCCATGAGCTGCTCGTCGGTGCCCGGCGCCGGCAGGGCGGTGAGCCGCACGTGGTCGGCCACGTCGAAGCTCGGGTCGTCGACCCACACCGGCCGCCCGAGGCCGAGCGGCACGTCGAGCACGCGCTGGCGGAACCGCGGGATCTGGTCGAGGCGGCTGGCGACCACCCGGCGCACGTCGTCGAGGCGGAAGCGGCCCTGGTCGTCGAGGAGCGGTCCGCCCTCGAAGGTGCAGACCGCACCCACGTGCAGCGGCGTGCGGGCGTCCTCGGCCTCGAGGAACGAGTCGTCCATGGCCGACAGGCGCTCGTGCCCGGCCATCAGCCCGTGCCCGTGCCGGCGGCGGGCGCCAGGGCCAGCACCTCGTCGAAGCCCTCGACCACGCACGCGGCGAGCACGTCGGGGTCGGGCACGGCGGCCAGGTCGACGTTCACCCCGAGGCAGCACACCCCGTTGTGCGACACCAGGGCGAAGTTGGCCGAGGCGCCCGAGGGCGGCGCCAGGGCGTAGAGCCGGGTGACCTCGGCCCCGGCCAGGAACACCGGCACGGGCGACCCCGGCACATTGGTGGCGACGAAGTCGACCCCCTTCAGCATGGAGCCGAACAGGGCCGTGCTCACGGTGGTGGGGAGACGGTTGAGCACCGCGGCCAGGGTGTCGGTGAGCGCGATCGCCGGCTCGTGCCGCCAGGCGCGCGTGCGGGCGCCGATCTCGCGCAGCCGCGCCGCCGGGTCGGCCGGGAGCAGCGGCACCGGGAACCGGGCGGGGGTGAAGCGGTTGCCTCCCGGCTCGTCGTCGGACTCCCGGAGGTTGATCGGCATCGTCATCCGGAGCTCCTCCACCTCCACGCCGTGGCGCTCGTGGTAGCGGCGGAGGGCACCGGTGACGCCCGCGAGGAACGCGTCGTTGAGGGTGCCCCCCACGGCGTGGGCCGCGGCGAGCAGCGGGTGGAGCGGGAGGTCGACGGTGTCGAACCACCACGACAGGCTGCGCTCGCGCATGATCGGGCTGAGCGGCTCGGTGGCGGGGGCCAGGATCTTGGCGACCGAGCGGGCCGCCCGCACGCCCTCGTCGGCCGTCGCGCCGGGCGCGGCGGCCGCCGCCGCCGCGGCGCCGGCCGCCTGGGTGGCGCGCCGCAGGACGTTGCCGGCGAACAGCCGGCCCCGCTCGGCCAGCGACTCGGCGGTGAGCTCGAGCGGCCCGAGGTGATCGGCGACGGGCGGGTCCGGCATGGCCGGGCTCTCCGACGGCTCGCGCTCGAGGTCGAGGAGCATGGCGCCGGCCAGCTCGATGCCGCCGACGCCGTCGACCATGGCGTGGTGCACCTTGAGCAGCAGCGCCGCTCCGCCGTCGGCCAGGCCCTCGATGAGCGTGGCCTCCCACAGCGGTCGGGCCCGGTCGAACCCGGCCATGCCGAGGGGGCGGGCCAGGTCGAGCAGGTCCCGCCGACCCCCGCCGGCGGGCACCCGCATGCGGCGCAGGTGGTAGTCGAGGTCGAAGTCGGGGTCGAGGAGCCAGCGGGCCGGGCCCACCCGCAGGGGCGGCACGGCGATGCGCTGGCGCATCCGGGGGAACAGCCGGGTGGCACGGTCGACCCTAGCCCGCAGGCGGTCCCAGTCGGGTGGTCGGTCGAGCACCGCCACCGCGGTGATCGTGGAGCGCAGGACCGGGTCCTTCTCGATGTTCCAGAGGAGCGCGTCGGCGTCGGTGAGGTACCGCCGGAACGGCTCGTCGACTGCCACCAGCACCTCCGCGTCGGGGCGCGAGCGGACCCGCGTGGCCCGTGGCCGCACCATGCGCCCTGCAGCCTCCGACCGCAAGCGGTCATGGGACCCCCCACGGCAGGGCCGAACGGCCCTGGGGAGGCGGTCCGGCCGAACGCCACGCTGGGCGGCGGGATCGACGTCCGATCGGTTCCGGCGCGCGACCAGCGGGAGGGGCGGCATGCACGGGGACCTGCGGGATGCCGACGTCGTGGTGGTGGGAGCGGGCCTCGGTGGCCTGACGGCGGCCGCGTACCTCGCGGCGCTGGGCCAGCGGGTGGTGGTGGTCGACCGCCACTCCGTCGCCGGCGGGAACGCCACGGTGTTCACCCACCACGGCTACGAGTTCGACGTGGGCGTCCACTACCTCGGCGACTGCGAGCCGGGTGGGCTGATCCCGTCGGTGCTCGCGCCCCTGGGCCTCGAGGTCCGCTTCCGCGAGATGGACCCGGACGGCTTCGACACGTTCGTGCTCCCCGACGGCGACACCTTCCGCGTCCCCCGCGGCGTCGACCGCTACCGGGAGCGCCTGGTCGAGCGCTTCCCCGGGGAGCGCGAGGGGATCGACACCTACCTCGGCGTGATCGAGACGCTCGACGCCGAGCTCACCGGCTCGCGCCGGTGGGAGCTCCTGCTCGAGCACACCACCACCACCCTCGGCTCGTTCTTCGACCAGCTGCGCCTGTCGCCGCGGCTGCGCACGATCCTGTGCGGCGAGCACGGCACGTACGCGCTCCCGCCGTCACGGGCGTCGCTGATCCTGCACAGCGCGCTGATCATGCACTACCTGAAGCGAGGCGCCTACTACCCGGAGGGCGGTGGCCAGGTGATCGCCGATCGCCTCCGCTCCTTCATCGAGGACCACGGCGGCGAGGTGGTGCTGCGCACGCCGGTCGACCGGATCGTGGTGGAGCAGGGCGCGGTGCGGGGCGTGCACCTGCGCCCGCCGTCGCCCGAGCGGGCCGCGGGTGTCCCCGACGAGATCCGGGCGCCGGTGGTGATCTCCAACGCCGACCTCAAGCGCACCGTTCTCGACCTGGTCGGGCCCGAGCACCTCCCCGCCGAGTACGTCGACCGGGTGCGCGCCTACTCCATGGCCCTGCCGCTGTTCGTCGACTACCTCGTCCTCGACCGCGACCTGGCCGCCGAGGGCCACCCCAACACCAACGTCTTCGTCGTCGGCCACGACGACGTCGAGGCCGAGTACGCGGGGCTCGAGGCCGGGCGCATGCCGGCCGAGCCGTGGACGTACCTCACCTTCACCAGCCTGAAGGACCCGACCAACGAGCGGCTGTGCCGGCCCGGCCAGACCAACATGCAGGTGATGACCATCGCCCCCGCCCAGCACGGGTTCTGGGGCCTCCACGGCGGACCGGCCGAGGGCGAGCGCTACCGGCGCAACACCGAGTACCGCGCCCGGAAGGCCGAGCTGCGCAACCGGGTGCTGGCCATGGCCGAGCGGGGGCTGCCCGGCATCCGCGACGCCATCGTGTACGAGGAGCAGGCCACGCCGATCACGCACGAGCGCTTCACCCGCTCGACCGGCGGCACCAGCTATGGGATCGAGTGCACCCCGGAGCAGTTCCTGCTCAACCGGCCCGCCCCGGCCACGGCGATCCCGGGCCTGTTCCTCGCCGGGGCCAGCACCATGGGGGCCCACGGCATCGCGGCGGTCATGGCCGGCGGGATCATGACCGCCAGCGCCGTCGCCGGTGCCCCGGTGCAGCGCCTCGTGGCCGAGCGCCTCGCCGCACCCGCCTGACGGAGCGCCGGTCAGCCGATGCGGAGGGCGGGGCGCAGGAGCCCGCGGCGGACGTCGGGCGGGACCCGCCCGAACACCGCCGCCATGGTCGCCGCCAACCCGGCCGTGGTCAGGCCGTCGGTGAGGTAGCCGAACCACCGGTCGGCGGGAAGGTCGAAGAACGCCGTGAAGAAGGCGACCGTGCGCGCCTGGTCGAACCCCAGCAGGGCCTCCAGCCCGTAGGCGTGCAGGGCCCGGCGCCGGCGGGCGGCCGGGGGCCACACGGCGCGGTGCGCGGCGCGGGCCGCCGTCGCGGGCCCTCCCCCAGGCGCGCCGAGCCCGTCCGCCACCGCCCGGGCCAACCGGGGGGCGGCCCGCAGGGCCGCGCCGAGCTGGTAGCCGGTGGCCGGGTGCACCAGGCTGGCCGCCCCTCCGAAGGCGACGACCGGGTCCGCGGGGTCGGGCAGCCCCGACCCCATGGGGATGAGCACGCGCTCGGTGGCCTCCACCTCCGCCGGCCAGGCGCGGCGGTGCTCCAGGCGGCGGCGCAGGCGCTCCTCGCAGGTCGCCACCGCGAGGGCGGGCCGGCGGGCCAGCGAGGTCTCCTCCACGAACCACCGCCCGGCCCCCAGATCCATGGCGTACAGGAACGTCGGGTCGGGGTCGCGGCGGGAGGCCGGCCCCGGCTCGGCCGGCCGCCAGTCCATCAGCACCACCGCGTCGGGCTCGGCGGGCGGGCGGGCGAAGCGGCCGACCACGCCGGCCGCCACCTGCCACGCCGGACGACCGGGCCGGCGCCGCGCCAGCACCGGCCGGTGGCCGCTGGCGTCGACCACCACCGCGGCCGCCTCGGACGATCCGTCCGCGAGCCGCACCGTGCTCCCCGTCGGCCCGTGCGCGGCCCCGAGCACCCGGCCGGCGCGCAGCCGGGCCCCGGCCGCCTCGGCCCGCGCGACCAGCGCGGCACGGAACCCCTCCCGGTCCACCCGCCCGTAGCCGCGCTCGAGCCGCCGGGGGGCCCGCTCCCCCAGGTCGACCACCGCCTGGGCCCACTGCTGCTCGAACGGCGGCCTCCACGCCGGCGGCACCTCGTCCACCCACATCCCGTACGTGTTCGGCCACGCAGCGAGGCCGGCCGGCACGGGCGGCGCCACCAGCACCACGCGCAGGCCGGTCTCGGCCACCGCCGCGGCCGCGGCCAGGCCGGCCGGGCCACCCCCGATCACCAGCACGTCGTCGATCCCCCGCACGCTACGCGTCCGATCGCCGACGCCGACGCCGACGCCGACGCCGGGCAGGGTCTCACCGGATCCTTGCCCGGCGCTCACCGAACCCTGGAGGCGCGCGGGGTCCACTGGGCCCCATGAGCGACACGCCCCCCTCCCCCGAGCTCGCCGAGCGCCTCCGCCGGCTGGCCGACCGCCGCGGCCGCTCCCGTCGCCACCACCCCGCCGCCCGCTCACGCGTCGCCGTGCTGGGCGCATCGGTGGGTGCTCTGCTCGGGCTGGTGGGAGGCATGGGCGTCAGCCACCTGGCGACCCAGGCGGTGACCGACCCGGCACCGGGACCCGCATCGGTCACCGCCGGCGATCGCACGTCGTCGCCGTCGATCGGCTCGGTCGGGGCCACCCCCGCCCCGATCCCGCGGGCCTCGGCGCCCGTCACCCAGACCCAGGGCAGCTGACCGCCTTCACCAGAAGTGGGGGTCGACCCAGCCGGGGAAGATGTCGGGGAGACCGGCGCTCACGGTGAGCGGGAAGGCCGCCGGCCGCTTCTCCAGGAACGACAGCACGCCCTCCCGGGCGTCGGCGCTCATCCCCCTCGCCAGGATGCCCCGCGAGTCGACCTTGTGGGCCTCCATCGGGTGCCCCGCACCCAGCATCCGCCACAGCATCAGCCGCGACAGCGCCACCGACACCGGCGCGGTGTTCTCGGCGATCTCCGTGGCCAACGCCCGAGCGGCCGGCAGCAGCTCGTCGTCGTCGTGCACGCTGCGCACGAGCCCGGCGGCCTTGGCCTCCTTGGCCGAGAACAGCCGGCCGGTGTACACCCACTCGGCCGCCTGCTGGATCCCCACCAGGCGGGGCAGGAACCACGACGAGCAGGCCTCGGGGACGATGCCGCGCCGGGCGAACACGAACCCGATCTTCGCCTTCTTGGACGCGAGGCGGATGTCCATGGGGAGGGCCATGGTGATGCCCACGCCGACGGCCGGGCCGTTGATCGCCGCGATCACCGGCTTGGTCATCTGGAAGATGCGCAGGGTGACGAGCCCGCCGCCGTCGCGGGGCACCCCGACGGTGGGACCGCCGGCCTGCTCCCTCGCGTCGAAGGTGCCGCCGCCGCCCGACAGGTCGGCTCCGGCGCAGAAGGCCCGCCCGCGCCCGGTGACGATCACCGCCCGGACCCGGTCGTCGGCGTCGGCCCGGTCGAAGGCGTCGAGGAGCTCGGTCATCATGCGGCCCGTGAAGGCGTTCAGGTGATCGGGGCGGTCGAGGGTGATGGTGGCCACGGGGCCCTCGACGTCGTAGGCGATGTCGAGGAACTCCGGCTGCTCGTCGCTCATGGCGTCTCCTGGGTGAGCGCCGGCTCCCCCGGCGACCCTTCGTTCGTAGCACGCCCCGGGGGGTGATCTGCGTCCGGCTGGTTGCACCGACAAGAATGACCGGGTGCCGACCCCAGGAAGTCGCCGGTGATCGAGCCCCGTGACGTGCAGACGCTCACGACGCTGCTCACCGTCCTCGCCAACGTGGCCGTGGTGCTGATGGTCGGCCTGGCCCTGGGGGCCCGCCTCTCCGATCGGATGGCCGGCGTCTACTGGGACGTGCGCGAGCAGGTGCAGCCGTTCGCCCTGTGGGCGGCGTGGGCGGTGGGCCTCACCGCCACCCTCGGCAGCCTCTACTTCTCCGAGGTCGCCAACTACGCGCCCTGCACCCTGTGCTGGTACCAGCGGATCGCCATGTACCCGATGGCCGTCATCCTCCTGGTGGCCGCCATCGGCCGGGACTGGCGGGTACGCCGCTACGTGCTGCCGGTGGTCGCCATCGGAGCCGCCGTCTCCGTGTACCACTGGCTGATCGAGCGGTTCCCGTCGCTCGACTCCGGCGTCTGCTCGGCCACGCTCCCCTGCACCCTGATCTGGTTCGAGAAGCTCGGCTTCGTCACCCTCGCCTACATGGCCCTGTCCGGCTTCGCCCTGATCGCCGTGCTCGTGGTGTGGGCCCGTCCCGTCGACGACGTGTTCGGTGAGGAGCTGGACGAGCTCGAGCTGACCGAGGCCGACCCCGACCCCACCGACGACCGGCCGGCGGCGCTGAGCGCGCCTCGTGGCCCGGAGGAGCACCGATGAGCGCAGCCAAGCAACCGCCCACCAGCCAGCCGACCAAGCGACCCTCGGCCAAGGCCACCGCCAGGGCCCGCAAGGCCGGTGGGGCCGCACCTCGCAAGGTGCCGGTGTTCGGCATCGTGGTGGCGGCCGTGCTCGTCGTCGGAGCGGTGACCGTCGCGCTCATCGCCACCGGGGGCGGGGGCGGCACCGACACGCCGCAGACGGCCGAGGTCACCGTCGCCGGCGAGCCGCTGCCCATCTACAACGCCGACGCCCCGACCGACGACGGTGTGGGCCTGCCCGCCCCGAGCCTCACGGGCACGAGCTTCGACGGGTCCACCGTCGAGATCGCCGACGACGGCCGGCCGAAGATCGTGATGTTCCTGGCGCACTGGTGCCCGGTGTGCCAGCAGGAGCTCCCCCAGCTCGCCGGCTGGCTGGACGACGGCAGGCTCCCCGACGGCGTCGACCTGTACGCGGTGTCGACGGGGGTGAGCCCGGACCGCCCCAACTACCCGCCACAGGACTGGTTCTCCCGCGTCGACTTCAGCGAGCCGGTGCTCCGCGACGACGACAACGGCAGCGCCAACAGCGCCATGGGCCTGCCCGCCTTCCCCTTCTGGGTGTTCATCGACGCCGACGGCAACGTGGCCGGCCGGCGGACGGGCATCATCGACGACGCCGTGCTCGACCAGATCGCCGCGGCCCTGGCCGAGGGCGCCACCACCACGCCCGAGGGCAGCACCGACACCACCTCGCCGAGCACCCCGAACCCGTCCGTGGAGACCACCACCACGACCGGCTGACGCGGCGCCCGCCCCGCCGTCTCGGTCCCCCCGATATCCCCCCGATCCCAGAGGCTGGTGCCCGGATGGTCGCTGAGCGGCCACCGGCGCACCAGCCTCTCCCCCTCGCCGAGCGGCCGGCGGGTCAGACGTCGAGGAAGCGGCTGACCGCGATGCCGGAGCCGATGGTGCCGACGAGCACGCCCACCACCACGAGGAAGATGGCCGTGGCGCTCACCTCGCCGGACGACACCGAGAAGTTCTGGAGGATGGCGAGGCTCTGGCCGTCGGACACGCGCGCCTCGATGAGGTTGTTGAGCAGGAACACCGAGCCGCAGGCCACCGCCGCGCCGACCAGGCCCTGCACCAGGCCCTCGAGCATGAACGGCACCCGGATGAACCAGTTGGTGGCGCCGACGAGCTTCATCACCTCGATCTCGCGGCGACGCGCGAACATCGCCATCCGGATCGTGTTGAGGATCAGCAGCCCGGCCGCGAACAGGAGCACGAAGGCGGTGCCGAGGATGCCCAGCTGCAGGACCCGGCTCACCTTCAGCACCGACTCGACCGTGTCCTTGGCGAACACGACCGAGTAGACGCCCGGCTGCTGCTCGAACTGGCGGCCCACCGACTCGATGACGGTGGTGTCGGCGTCGCGCGGCACCACGCGGTAGCTGGCCGGCAGCACCTCGGGCGACACGCTGTCGACCATCTCGGGCGAGTTCCGGAAGAGGACCTGGAACTCCTCGTACGCCTCCTGCTGCGAGACGTACTTCACCTCGTCGACCTCGGGGTTCTCCTCCAGCGCCCGGCCGATGGCCTCCGTCTGCTCGGGGGTGGCCTCGGGGTTGAGGAACACGATGAACTCGATCCCGCCCTGCCAGCGCAGCGTGGCGTTCTGCACCCCCTGGCGGAGCAGCAGCGCCGCACCGACGAGCGAGAGCGACACGGCCACCGTGAGGAGCGACGCGATCGTGAGGGTGAAGTTCCTCCGGAGGTTGCTGGCCGTCTCCCGGAAGACGTAGTCGGCGCGCAGGGCCATCAGGCGTAGACACCTCGGGCCTGGTCGCGCACGATCGTCCCCTTGTCGAGCTCGACCACCCGCCGGCGCATGGTGTCGACGATCGACTGGTCGTGCGTCGCCATCACCACGGTGGTGCCCGTTCGGTTGATGCGGTCGAGGAGCCGCATGATGCCGACGGACGTGGCGGGGTCGAGGTTGCCGGTCGGCTCGTCGGCGAGCAGGATCAGGGGCCGGTTGACGAAGGCGCGGGCGATCGAGACGCGCTGCTGCTCACCACCCGAGAGCTCGTTGGGGAAGTTCTCGAACTTGTTGGCCAGACCGACCAGCTCGAGGATCGCCGGCACCTGCTTGCGGATCACGCTCTTGGGCCGGCCGATCACCTCGAGGGCGAAGGCCACGTTCTCGTGCACCGTCTTGGTGGGGAGCAGCTTGAAGTCCTGGAAGATGCAACCGATGTTGCGCCGCAGGTAGGGCACCTTGAACGAGCTGAGCTGGGCGATGTCCTTGCCGGCGACCCAGATGCGCCCCGAGGTCGGCTCCTCGGCCTTGTGGAGCAGCCGGATGAGGGTGGACTTGCCCGAGCCGGACGGGCCGACGAGGAACACGAACTCGCCCTTGGCGATGTCGAGCGAGGCTTCCCGCAGCGCGACGACGTCGCCCTTGTAGACCTTGGTGACACTGTCGAGTCGAATCATCTCTGACCGGGGGGTCGGGGCATGGGGGGTCCCAGCCGGACCTCCGCCCGAGGGTCGAGGGTACCAGCGCGGGTCACCGGGCCGGGGTCACCCGGCCGCCGGGCTCGCCGCCTCGGCATGGGCCCGCTGCCACCGCAGGAAGGACTCCATGAACCCGTCGAGGTCGCCGTCGAGCACCCCCTGCACGTTGCCGGTCTCGTGCTCGGTGCGGAGGTCCTTCACCAGCTGGTAGGGCGCCAGCACGTACGACCGGATCTGGCTGCCCCACGCCACGTCCCTCTGGGGCCCGGACATGGCGTCGAGCTCCTCCTTGCGCTGCTCCCGCTGGAGCTCGGCCAGCTTGGCCGCGAGGATCTGCATGGCCCGCGCCTTGTTCTGGTGCTGGCTGCGCTCGTTCTGGCAGCTGACCACGATCCCGGTGGGCTGGTGGGTGATCCGCACGGCCGAGTCGGTCACGTTGACGTGCTGACCGCCGGCCCCCGACGAGCGGTAGGTGTCGATGCGGAGATCCTTCTCGTCGATGTCGACCTCGTCCGAGGCGTCCTCGAGGAAGGGCACGGCAGCGAACGACGCGAAGGCGGTCTGGCGCCGGGCCTGGGCGTCGAACGGGCTGATCCGCACCAGGCGGTGCACGCCCCGCTCGCCGGCCAGCAGGCCGTAGGCGTAGCGGCCCCGGATGATGAACGTGGCCGAGGAGATGCCGGCCTCCTGGCCCTCCGACCACTCGTCGATCTCGACCGAGAAGCCCCGACGCTCGGCCCAGCGCGAGTACATGCGGACGAGCATCTCGGCCCAGTCCTGGGCGTCGGTCCCTCCTGCTCCGGAGTGGACCTCGCAGACGGCGTCGCCCTCGTCGTGCTCGCCCGTGAACAGCGAGCGCAGCTCGAGGTCGTCGAGGGCCTCGGCCAGCGCGCCCACCGTCGCCGCGATCTCGGGCTCCTGGCTCTCGTCGCCCTCCTCCCGGGCCAGGTCGAACAGCACCTCGCCGTCGTCGAGGCGCGAGGCCAGCCGGTCGTACTCGTCCACGTCGTCGCGCACCCGGGACAGCTCGGTGGTGACGGCCCGGGCCCGGTCGGGGTCTTCCCACAGGTCGGGCTGCGCGGCCCGGGCCTCCAGCTCGGCCAGGCGGGCCCGCTTGGACGCGATCTTGAGGTAGCGGTGGGCGGCGTCGAGCCGGGCCCGCAGGCCCCCGAGGTCGTCGGTGTAGTCCTTCACCTGCCGTGGCAGAGCTTGAACTTCTTGCCCGAGCCGCACGGGCAGGGGGCGTTGCGCGGGGTCTTGTCCCAGTCGCTCTTCACGACCGGCTGCATGGTCTCGGGCTCGCTGGCCGCAGCGGCCTGGCCCGCGACCTCGTCGGGCAGCTCCCCGGCGGCCGCAGCCGCCGCGGCCGCGGCCCGCAGCCCCCCGGTGCCCTGCACCGGCTCCTCGGCCGCCGAGTACCTGAAGTTGGAGACGTCGGGGAGGGCGGCCGCGGCCGGCTGGCGCACGACCACCTGCACGTGCATCACGTACTTCACGAAGTCCTGGGCGATGCCGTGCATCATCTGGGCGAACATGTCGAAGCCCTCGCGCTGCCACTCGACGAGCGGGTCGCGCTGGCCCATGGCCCGCAGGTTGATGCCCTCCTGCAGGTAGTCCATCTCGTAGAGGTGCTCGCGCCACTTCTGGTCGATGATGCGCAGCATCACCTGGCGCTCGACCTCGCGCATGGTGTCCTCGCCGAGCTCGTGCTCGCGCTTCTCGTAGTGCTCGATGGCCTCGGCCATCAGCCACTCGTAGACCTGGTCGGTCGAGCCGGCGTCGAGCAGCTGCTCGCGCGTGAACACCGTGGGCCAGTAGCTCTGGAGCTCGACGAGCAGCCCCTCGAGGTCCCACTCCTCGGAGAAGTCGGCCACGCAGTACGTGGAGATGGTGCTCTCGACCGCGTCGGCCAGGTACTCCAGGGCCTCCGACCGCAGGTCGGCGCCTTCCAGGATCTGGTCGCGGCGCCGGTAGATGACCTTGCGCTGCTCGTTGAGCACCTCGTCGTACTTGAGGACGTTCTTGCGGATCTCGGCGTTGCGCTGCTCGACCGTGTTCTGGGCCCGCTCGATGGCCTTGGTGACCATCTTCGCCTCGATCGGCACGTCGTCGGGCAGGGCCTTGTTCATCACCCAGCTCATGGCGCCCGTGGCGAAGAGCCGCATGAGGTCGTCCTCGAGCGAGAGGTAGAAGCGGCTCTCGCCGGGGTCGCCCTGCCGGCCGGCACGGCCGCGGAGCTGGTTGTCGATGCGGCGCGACTCGTGCCGCTCGGTGCCCAGCACGTAGACGCCGCCCAGCGCGCGGACCTTGTCGCCGTCGATCCCGCACTCCTCCTCGAACGCCGGGAGGAGCTCGCGGTAGCGGGCCTGGCCCTCGTCCGACTCGAGGTCGAGCCCCTCGGCCTGCACCTCGCGGCGGGCCAAGCCCTCCGGGTTGCCGCCGAGGAGGATGTCGACGCCGCGGCCGGCCATGTTCGTGGCCACCGTGACCGCGCCGATGCGCCCGGCCTGGGCGACGATGTGGGCCTCACGGGTGTGCTGCTTGGCGTTCAGCACCTCGTGGGGGACGCCCCGCTTCTGGAGCTGGCGCGAGAGCCGCTCGGACTTGTCGACCGACACGGTGCCGACGAGCACCGGCTGGCCCTGCTCGTACCGCTCCACCAGATCCTCGACGACGGCGTCGAACTTGGCCTGCTCGCTCTTGTAGATCAGGTCGGCCTGGTCCTTGCGCACGACGGGCCGGTTGGTGGGGATGGGCACCACCTGCAGGTTGTACGTGCCGGCCAGCTCGGCGGCCTCCGTCTGGGCGGTGCCCGTCATCCCGGCCAGCTTCTCGTACATGCGGAAGTAGTTCTGGAGGGTGACCGTGGCGAGGGTCTGGTTCTCCTCCTTGATCTTCACCCCCTCCTTGGCCTCGACCGCCTGGTGGAGGCCCTCCGACCAGCGCCGGCCCTCGAGGATCCGGCCGGTGAACTCGTCGACGATCTTCACCTCGCCGTGCTGGATGATGTAGTCGCGGTCGCGCTTGTACAGCTCTTTGGCCTTCAGCGCGGCCTGCAGCTGGTGGACGAGGTTCTGCTGCACCTCGTCGTAGAGGTTCTCCAGGCCGAGGGCCCGCTCCACCTTGGCGATGCCGTCCTCGGTGGGGGCGACGACCCGCTTCTCCTCGTCGACGTCGTAGTCGACCTCGGGCTGCAGGCCCCGGACGATGCTGGCGAACTTGTAGTAGAGCTTGGCGGCCTCGGCGACCCGGCCGCTGATGATCAGCGGCGTGCGGGCCTCGTCGATGAGGATCGAGTCGACCTCGTCGACGATGGCGTAGCACGTGGCCCCGCTGCACCTTGTCGGCCAGCGAGGTGGCCATGTTGTCGCGGAGGTAGTCGAAGCCGAACTCGTTGTTGGTGCCGTAGGTGATGTCGCAGGCGTACTGCTGGCGCTTGTGTTCGGCGTCGAACGTGCCGGGCACGATCAGCCCCACCGAGAGCCCGAGGAACTGGTGGATCTGGCCCATCCACTCCGCGTCGCGCCGGGCCAGGTACTCGTTGACGGTGATCAGGTGCATGCCCCGGCCGCTGATGCCGTTGAGGTACGCGGGCAGCGTGGACACCAGGGTCTTGCCCTCGCCGGTCTTCATCTCCGCGACCCAGCCGAAGTGCAGTGCCGCGCCGCCCATGAGCTGGACGTCGAAGTGGCGCTGGCCGATCACCCGCCGGGCGCCCTCTCGCACCACCGCGAAGGCGTCGATCAGCAGGTCGTCGAGCTCCTGGCCGTTGTCGTGGCGCTCGCGGAGCTCCACCGTCCGGGCCCGGAGGCCGTCGTCGGACAGGGCCTCCATCTCGGGCTCGAGGGCGTTGATGGACGGCGCGAGGGACGCCAGCGCCTTGACGCGCTTGCCCTCACCGGCGCGCAGGATGCGGTCGAGGATGCCCATGGAGGCATCATGCTACCGGCGAGCCCAGGGGGCTCCCCGGCGGCCGCCTGCGGGTGGGCTCAGCCGGCCTCGTCGATGAGGCCCACGTCCCCGTCGGCGCGGTGGTAGACGACGGCGGCCTGGCCGGTGTCGGCGTTGCGGAAGAAGTAGAAGCCGTGCCCGAGGAGGTCCATCTGGAGGGCCGCCTCCTCGGGGGTCATCGGCTTCATCTCGAAGCGCTTGGTCCGGACGATCCGCAGGCCGCCCTCGGCCTCCTCCGGCCCGGCCGGCGCGCCGGCCAGCACCGCCACCGCGCCCTTGGGCGCCCCGTGGGTGCGGAGCTCGAGCTTCGTCTTCAGCTTCGACAGCTGGTGCTCGAGCTTCGACACCGCCTTGTCGACGGCGACGAACTGGTCGTGAGCAGCGACCCTGGCCCGCACGTGGTGGCCGTGGCCCTCCAGCGTCACCTCGCAGATCTCCTTGTCGGAGATGCGGGGGTTGCGCTCCTGGGAGAACCGGACCTCGGCCCGGTTCATGCCCGACAGGAAGCGGGACAGGCGGCCGATCTTCTCCTCCGCCGTCGCCCGCAGCGACTCGGAGACCTGCACGCCGTTCCGGCTGCTCACGCTGATGTCCATGTGGCTCCTCCCGAGCCGGCTGCCGTGCCGGCCGCGCGGACGTGCCCGCCCGGGGGCGGGCACGCAGGACGGGGGGACCGGGTGCGTGCGCGAACCACGACGCTGACCGATGGGTGGAACCGGTGGGCCGACCCTCGAGACGTGGCGTGCGCCTCCTGTCCCTCTGCTTCGGATACTACGCCAGCTCCGGCCACGCCTCCATGGGCCGGTCGGCCCCGCTCACCGGCCGTGCGTGTGCACCAGCCAGCCGGCCAGCACGGCGGCGATGTCGTCGTCGCTCGGCCCAACCCCAACCCCGGCCCCGGCCCCGGCCCCGGCCCCGGCCCGGCCCCTCAGCAGGCGCCGCGCCCGCTCGACCGCCTCGGCCCGGCTGGTGGGCGCGGCACGGAGGTGGCGCGTGAAGGGGTCGGCAGGGTCACCGCCCTCGCGGGGGCCCGACGGCTCAACCCGGTGCTCGTCCATCAGCTGCCCCTGCATCATCACCTCCTAGATCGGATCCCCGGCGGGCCGGCTTGAGCCCGCCGCGGGGCGGCGTGCGGGCTGCGGCCACGCCGATCACGCAGGTGGCGCCGGCGTGGCGCAGGGCGGTGGCGGCGGCGGCCATGGTGGCCCCGGTGGTGACGACGTCGTCGACCAGGCACACCCGTGCCGGCACGCCCCGCCTGGCCCGGAACCCCGGGCCTTCCCAGCGGTCGCGGCGATGGCGGCCGGTCTGGGCGGGCCCGTCGAGCCGGTCGAGCAGGGGCCGGCAGCGCACCCCGAGGCGCCGGGCGAGGGCCCGCGCCAGCAGCTCGGCCTGGTCGAACCCGCGCTCCCGGCGTCGCCGGCCGGTGGTTGGCGCCCACCCGACCACGTCGATGCGCCCCGCGCCGATCCGGGCCCGCACCCCCGCCGCCATGGCATCGGCCAGCGCGGGCAGCGCTGACCGCTGGTTGCGGTACTTCAGCCGGGCGACCAGCTGGCGACCGGCGCCCTGGTACGCGAGCACGGCCACCAGGGCGTCGAGCCCGGGTGGCACCGGGAGGTCGGGCGCCGGCCGCAGGCGCGCCGCGCAGCCGGAGCAGGGCGCGCCCCCGGTCGACCCACACACCGGACACCGAGCGGGCAGGAGCACGCCCCGATCATGCCGAGGGGGTGTGTCGGTCTCCTCCGCCCCTCGCGCCGGTCCCGGCCGCCCCTCGGCTCTGCCTCGCGCTCTCGACGTCCGAGGGGGCCTCGGCGCGCCGCAGACGGGGTGGCGCGCGTTCGCGTCGCGCCGACGACGGATCGGAGGCGCCCGGCGCAACCGATACCCTCGCCGGCGGTGCACCCGATCCCCCCCGCCGCCGAGCTCTGGCGCCGCGTCCCGCGCCTCGTGCTCGGGCTGGTGCTGATGGGGGTCGGCATCGCCCTCACCGTCCGGGCCGATCTCGGCCTGGGACCGTGGGACGTCCTCCACCAGGGCGTCGCCGAGCGCACCGGCCTGCCCATCGGCTGGACCTCGATCCTGGTGGGGGTGGTTGTCCTGGCCCTCTGGGTTCCCCTGAGGGAGCGAGTCGGGCTCGGCACGATCCTCAACGCCGTGATCGTCGGCCTCGTCATCGACGCCGCCCTCGCGCTCCTGCCCGGGCTGCACGGGCCGACCCCCAAGGTGACGGCCCTCCTGCTCGGCCTCGGGCTCATCGCGGCCGGATCGGGCCTCTACATCGGCTCGGGGCTGGGCGCGGGGCCCCGCGACGGGCTGATGACGGCCATCGTGCGTCGCGGCCACCCGGTGTGGTCCGTGCGCACCGCGATCGAGGTCACGGTGCTCGGCGCCGGGTTCCTCCTCGGCGGTGCCGTCGGCCTGGGCACCGTGCTCACCGCCTTCGGGATCGGCCCGCTGGTGCAGCTGAGCCTCGGCCGGCTCTCGCTGCCGCCCCTCGAGCCGATCCCGGCGCCGGCGCCGGCGGTCAGTACCGGTAGTGGTCGGGCTTGAAGGGACCCTCGGCCGGCACCCCCAGGTAGGCGGCCTGCTCGTCGGTCATCACCGTGAGCCTGGCGCCCAGGTGCTCGAGGTGCAGCCGGGCCACCTTCTCGTCGAGGTGCTTGGGCAGCGTGTACACCCGGGGCTCGTAGAAGTCGTGGTGGTTGAACAGCTCGATCTGGGCCATCACCTGGTTGGTGAAGCTGCTCGACATCACGAAGCTCGGGTGGCCGGTGGCGCAGCCCAGGTTGAGCAGGCGGCCCTCGGCCAGCACCAGCACGCCGTGGCCGTCGGGGAACGTCCACAGGTCGACCTGGGGCTTGATGGTGGTGCGCACGATGCCGGGCCGCCGGGCCAGGCCCGCCATGTCGATCTCGTTGTCGAAGTGGCCGATGTTGCCCACGATCGCCTGGTGCTTCATCCGGGCCATGTCGTCGACGGTGATCACGTTGCGGTTGCCGGTGGCCGTGATGAAGAGGTCGGCGGTCTCGACGACGTCGGCGAGGGTGAGGACCTGGTAGCCCTCCATGGCCGCCTGCAGGGCGCAGATCGGGTCGATCTCGGTCACGATCACCCGCGCACCCTGGCCGCGCAGCGACTGGGCGCAGCCCTTGCCCACGTCGCCGTAGCCGCACACCACGGCGGTCTTGCCGCCGATCATCACGTCGGTGGCGCGGTTGATGCCGTCGATCAGCGAGTGCCGGCAGCCGTAGAGGTTGTCGAACTTCGACTTGGTGACCGAGTCGTTGACGTTGATGGCCGGGAACAGCAGGGTGCCGGCGGCGTGCATCTGGTAGAGCCGGTGCACGCCGGTGGTGGTCTCCTCGGTGACGCCCCGGATCTCGTGGGCCGTCCGCCCCCACCGGCCCGGGTCGTCGGCGAGCACCCGGCCCAGCAGGCCGAGCACCACCGCGTACTCCTCCGAGTCGGCCGTCGACGGGTCGGGCACGTCACCGGCCCGCTCGAACTCGACGCCCCGGTGGACGAGCAGGGTGGCGTCGCCGCCGTCGTCGAGGATCATGTTGGGCCCACCGTCGGGCCAGGCCAGCGCCCGGTCGGTGCACCACCAGTACTCCTCGAGCGTCTCGCCCTTCCAGGCGAAGACCGGCACCCCGGCCGGCGCGTCGACCGTGCCGCCGGGGCCCACCACCGCCGCGGCGGCGGCGTGGTCCTGGGTGGAGAAGATGTTGCAGCTGGCCCACCGCACCTCGGCGCCGAGGGCCACGAGCGTCTCGATCAGCACGGCCGTCTGCACGGTCATGTGGAGCGAGCCGGTGATCCGGGCCCCGGCGAGGGGCCGCTGGCCGGCGTACTCGGCACGGAGCCATCAGGCCGGGCATCTCGTGCTCGGCGAGGGTGATCTCCTTGCGGCCGAACTCGGCCAGGGAGAGGTCGGCGACCTTGAAGTCGCCGAGGGGAACGGTCGAGGCCGGCGCGGCCTCGGTCGCGGTGCTGGACATGGAGGGACCTCCGCAGGTCGCTGCCCTGGTCGGGAGAGGTGGGCTGGGGCCAGCTGGCTCCCCGTCACGTCAGCCCGGCCGGGGCGCCGCCCTGGGCTCCAGGCGACGTCGGCCGTCCGCCATCCTACGCCGCCGGACCGGGTTCCCGACCCCGCCGGGGCGACCGGCCCCCGGCGTCACTCGTTGAGCGCGGCCTTGATGAAGTCGAGCGCGGGGATGGGGCCGGGGTCGACCTCCTCCTGGAAGGCCAGGTGCAGGCTGACGAAGTCGCCGAACAGGACCAGGTCGAGCACCTGCGCGAGCTGCCCCTCCCCCTCGGCGTGGACCTCCTCGATCCGGGCCACGACCTCCTCTACCAACGAGCCCACCAGCTCGACGCGCCGGCCGATCGACGGGTGCTCGTGGTCGTGGCGGAGGTTCACCACGCTGAACACCTGGCGGGTGACGTCGCCGCTCTGCGCCCACCCCGCCACCTCGTTGTGGCACAGCTCGGGGTAGCGGTTGAGGAACGCCGGCGACTTCGGGTTCTCGTTGATCTGGTTCTTCCACCGGAGGGCGGCCACGTGGCCGAGCGCCCCCGCGCCGTACACGAGGGGGAACGTGCGCTGCAGCCGACGAGCCAGGTCGCGAGCGGGGTTGGCGTCGGCGATCAGCTCGTCGCGCCGGCGCCGCAGCTGCACGACCGCCTCCCGGATCCACTCGCTGGCCCCCGGGAACAGCCCGGCGTCCTCGAGGACGATCATGGGCGGGATGGCCAGGGCGCCCAGGCCGGCGCGCGGCATCGGGATGCCGTCGGGGATGGGCACGTGGGGGGCGGCCCAGGTCTCGGCCAGCCGGCCCAGCTCGCCGCCCCGGCACACGGCGACCACCCGTGCGCCCTGGCTGGCGGCCTCGGTGGCGGCCTCGATGGTCTCGTCGGTGTTGCCCGAGAACGACAGCGCGAACACCAGCGAGCCCTCGCCCACGAAGCCGGGGAGCTCGTACTCCTTCACCACCACCACGGGCACCGAGAGGAAGGGGCCGGCCGCCGCGGCCAGCAGGTCGCCGGCGATCCCGCTACCACCCATGCCCAGCACCACGACGTTCGTGACGTCGTCGCCGTCGAGGAAGTCGCCGATCCGGCGGCCGTTCTCGGCGGCCTCCGCCACCTGCTCGGGGAACGCCGCGGCCGCCTCGTACATCCCGAGGGTGTCGAGGCGCTCGACCCGATCCGTCACGCCCCTGCCTCCTCCTCGAAGGTGGGATGGATGCCCTCGGCCTCGGCCTTGGCCACCAGCCGGGCGTGCTCCTCGTCGCTGACCGTCTCGGCCTCGTCGACGAGCATGATGGGGATGTCGTCTCGGATGGCGTAGCGGCGCCTCAGGCGCGGGTTGTAGAGGCTCTGCTCGTCGGCGAAGTACAGCAGCGGCCCCTTGTCCTCGGGGCACGCCAGGATCTCGAGCAGCATCGGGTCGAGCGCCATGGCTCCGTCCTCCTGTGGTGGGGTCAGCTCATCCGCCGCCGCTGATCGCGGCGAGCACCTCGCGCACGTGGCGGTCGCAGTCCTCCGACGTGGCGGCCTCGAGGTTGAGCCGCAGGAGCGGCTCGGTGTTCGAGGGCCGGAGGTTGAACCACCAGTCGCCCAGGTCGACGGTGAGGCCGTCGAGGCGGTCCTGGTCGTGGTCGGCGTACAGCCCGGCCACCGCGTCGATGACGGCGAGCGGGTCGTCGACGCGCGTGTTGATCTCGCCGGAGTCGGCGTAGCGCTCGAGCGGCACCCGCAGCGTGGAGAGCGGCTCGCCCGCCAGGCACATCTGCTCGAGCACGAGCAGGGCGGCGATGATCCCCGAGTCGGCCCGGTAGTTGTCGCGGAAGTAGTAGTGGCCGGAGTGCTCGCCGCCGAAGGCGGCGCCGGTCTCGGCCATCACCTGCTTGATGAAGGAGTGCCCGACGCGGGTGCGCACCGGCGTGCCCCCGCACTCCCTGATCACGTCGGGCACGGCCTTCGAGCAGATCAGGTTGTGCACCACCGTGGATCCGGGGTTCTTGGCCAGCACCCCCTGGGCGACCAGGGCGGTGGTGAGCGAGCCCGACAGGCCACGGCCCTGCTCGTCGACCATGAAGCACCGGTCGGCGTCGCCGTCGAAGGCGAGCCCGATGTCGGCACCCGTCTCGAGCACGCGGGCCCGGAGGTCGGCCTGGTTCTCGGGCTGGATCGGGTCGGCCGGGTGGTTCGGGAACGTGCCGTCGAGCTCCGGGTACAGCACCTCCAGCTCGAAGGGAAGGCCCTCGAACACCTTGGGCACGATCAGGCCGCCCATGCCGTTGGCGGTGTCGGCCACCACCTTGAGGGGGACGAGGACCGACCGGTCGACGAAGGAGCGCACGTGCTCGGCGAAGGCGTCGAGCACGTCCTGAGCCGTGCGGTGGCCCCGCTGCGGCGCGGGAGCCAGCCCGGCGGAGGCCATGGCTCGGATCTCGGCCAGGCCCGTGTCCTGCCCGACGGGGCGGGCGCCGCTGAGGCAGAGCTTGATGCCGTTGTACTGCGCCGGGTTGTGCGACGCCGTGAACACCGCACCCGGGGCGTCGAGGCTGCCGGCCGCGAAGTAGAGGAGGTCGGTCGACGCCAGGCCGAGGTCGACGACGTCGACGCCCTGCCCGAGCGCGCCGTCGGCGAAGGCCCCGGCCAGCTCCACCCCCGACTCCCGCATGTCGCGCGCCACCAGCACGCGGGTCGCGCCCGCGAACCGGGCGAAGGCCGCCCCGATGGCCCGGCACATGTCGGGCGTGAGCTCCTCGGGCACCAGGCCCCGGACGTCGTACGCTTTGAAGACGCGGTGGAAGTCGGCAGCCATCTGCCCGAACCCTACCGGCTGGCCGCGAGGCGCCCGCGGCCCGGCCCGCCGCCCTCGGAGGCCCGGGCGGCCGGCGCCAGCCGGCTCAGGGCGCCGTCGAGGTCGTCGTCGTACGCGCCCTCGAGCGACCAGCGACGGACGCGGAACAGGTCGCGCACCATGCGAGCCGCGTCGCGGACCACCCGCACCGTCGACCGGCGGGTGTTGGCCACGGTCACCGGCTCCTCGGCGAGCGACAGGTGGTACCGCTCGACCAGGTGGAACAGCTCGACGTCGAAGGCGAACCCGTCGAGACGCCCGCGGGAGAACAGCGCCCGCGCCACGTCCGACCGGAACGCCTTGATGCCGCACTGGGTGTCGGCGTAGCGGCCCAGCAGCACCGAGGCGGTCAGCAGGTTGAACACCCGGCTGCTGAGCTCCCGCAACGGTCCGGCCTGCACCAGGGTGGTGGTGTCGTCGTGACGGCGACTGCCCACCACGACGTCCCAGCCGTCCTCCACCCGCTCCAGGAGCCGGGCGATCTGCTCGGGCGGGTACGAGAGGTCGGCGTCGGTGAAGGCGATCGTGCGCCCCCGGGCGGCCAGCACGCCGTCGCGGACGCTCGCCCCCTTGCCCCGGTTCCGCTCGTGCACGAGCACCAGGTCGGCGCCGGCCGAGCGCGCCACCGACGCGGTGCCGTCGTCGGAGCCGTCGTCGACCACGACGATCTCGAGCCCGCCGTGCTCGGCCACCGCGGCCAGCGCGGCCCGCAGGCGCGGCACGGTGCCGCCGATGCGCTCGGCCTCGCGGAACGCCGGGACCACCACGCTCAGGCGCACGTCGCCCGGCGCCACGGGCCGCAGGCCTCGCCGGTGCTGCTCACGCCGGAGGTCGGCGCGGCGAGCCCGCCGGCCCCGCAGCCTCACCACCACGCCGCCGAGCACGAGCACAGAGACGAGCAGGGCGAGGGCCCGACCGGCCGGGCGGGAACCCCGGGCGGCGCTCACTCGGGCGGGGGTGCGCCCGGCGGCGGCCCTGCCGGCGGCGGACCCGGCGGGGGCCCCGCATGGGGCGGATCCGGGGGCGGACCCGGCGGCGGCCCGGCCGTCGCCTCGGCCGGTGCCTCGGGGACCGGCACCGGCGGGCGCCTGGCCAGCAGCACGAGCCCGGCCACGCCGAGGAGGGTCAGCAGCCCGGCCAGCCAGTCGACGGGGGTCCAGCCGTAGCGGAGCGAGACCTCCTCGCTGGTCGGCACCACCACCATCAGGTTCGGGGTGACTCGGTAGGGCCCGTCGGCCCCCGACACCTGCCAGTTCGGGAAGTAGGAGGCCTTCACCAGGATCGGCACGCCCACCTGGTCGACCCGGAACGAGATCCGGTCGTCGCCGACGGTGAGGTCGGACACCGCGGCGTCGCCGACGGGCCGGCAGGGGGGCTGCTCGTCGGCCGTCGTCCGCGGCCAGGCGGCCGGACCCGACTGGGCGAGGGGCACGTCCCACCGTGACGGGTCCAGGTACCAGTCGGTCGCGACGTCGAGCCAGGCCCGCCCGCCGGTGGAGGCCAGCCCGGTCAGCACCGCCGGCTCGCACGTGAGCGCCTCGACCAGCGGGGCGTCCTGCACCTCGAAGACCACCCACGGGGGCGACCCGCCGATCTCCACCAGGTCGGGGCTCTCCCTCGCCTGCTCGATCGCCTCCGGCGAGAACGCCAGGTAGTAGCGCACGCCGAGCAGCTGCAGGTGCTGCACGCCCAGGTTCACGTCGAGCGGGCCGTAGGGCAGGTCGCGCATGGCGCGCGACGGCGCCTGCGACAGCTCCGACTGGTTGAGGAAGTGGTACGGGGTGGTGGCCGAGGACTCGAAGTACAGGCCCTCCATCGACCCGATGCAGCCGTCGGTCCAGAACGGCAGCAGCATCAGCGCCATCGGGGTGCCGTAGCGATCGAGGGTGTTGGCGTGCTCCCACATGGCCCGACCGCAGCCCTGCTCCTCGCCGATCCCGGCCATCGTCGAGACGATGCCGTAGTACTCGGGGTACGCGTCCTTGCGCTCGTAGCCCGAGTAGTTCCAGTTCGCCCAGCCCGGGACGAAGCTCGAGTCGGTCGTCTCGAAGAACAGCCAGCGGTACACCTGCTCGGTGCCGTCGGCCGTCTGGCGGACGACCTCGTGGCCGCCGGGGAGCACGCGCAGCGGGAAGCCCACCACGGCCAGCATGGCCAGGAGGCCGACGATCGGCGTGGCCCGCTCGACGAACCGGAGCGACCGGCCGGCCTCCACCGCCAGCCCGCGTGCCAGGGCCCGGCCCAGCTCGGCGAGCCCGAAGCCGGCGAGCAGGTACAGCAGCAGGTACCAGAACGGGAGGAGCCGGGCGTTCCACAGCCGGTGCTGCGGCATGACCACGAAGGCCACGCCGAACACCGCCGCGAGGAGCACGAGGAACACGCCCGAGCGCTGGCGGGTGGCCACCGCGAAGAGGGCGCCCACCACGGCCAGGCCGAGCAGCCAGTAGTGGTCGGGCCGGAAGAGCTGGTCGGTGTAGTCGGTGAGCTTCTCCCACCCCATGTCGTTCAGGTACGCGTGGCGGTAGAAGAACGGGAGCGTCCAGAAGGCCGTCAGCGCGGCCGCCACCGGCGCCACCGTGAGCGCCCACCTCAGCTGCGCCTTCCCGGGGTGCATGAGGACCAGCACCACCGACCCGGCCAGCGCGAAGCCGGCGGGTATCAGGTGGCAGAGGGCCGTGAGGGCGAGCAGCAGCGCCGCCCACGCCCGGTAGCGCCCGGTCTCGAGGCCACGGGACACCACGCCCAGGGCCAGCAGGGCGAGCGACAGGCTGATGGAGAAGGCGAACTCGCCGGCCAGGGTCGACGGGATGTTGCCGCCGTAGATCGTGAACCCCCGGTCGAACAGGAAGGGCACGGTGGCCACCGCGAGGAGGGCGGGCGCCGGGAAGCGCATCCGGGTGAGCCGCCCGAACGCCCACGCGCTGACGGGCAGGGTGAGCACCCCGAGCACCGTGACGAGCTTGAACGCGACGCCGTAGGGCAGCAGCACGTCGAGGGCCACGATGACCAGCGACGGCACGACCATGTAGAAGGTGTACGCGGGGAAGCCGGCGTACCAGTCGGGCGTCCAGCCGGTGACACGGCCGTGAGGCAGCAGGTGGTCGCGCAGGTAGGCGGGGCCCCAGACGTGGGCGCCCATGTCGCCACCGGCCGGGGTGGTGTTCGCCAGCAACAGCTCCGGCGAGAGCTGCAGCACGGTGAACACGACGCAGGCCGTCACCACCGCGCCGGTGATCCACCCCTCGACGGGCACGCGCCTGGCCCGCGCGACCAGGCGGTCGACCAGCCCCGGGGGCGGGCCGCCGCCGTCGGTGCCGGGCGGGGTGCCGGGCGGGGTGCCGAGCTCCTCGGGCGCGTCGGCGCCACCGCCCCGGTCGGCTTCGGCCGGGGCCGCGGCGCCGAGCGGCGCGGGCGGGGCGTCGACGGCGGCGTCCATGCGGGCCACATCCTGGCACCGCGACCCTCGTCGTCGGTGGTCAGCCGGCGACGGCGCGCCCGGCCACGCCGCAGCTCAACCGATGGCGACGAGCACGATCACGGTGACGGCGTTGAAGCCCGCGTGGGCCCAGATCGCCGGGCCCAGCCGGCCGGTTCGCTGCGTGAGGAGGCCTGCCACCACACCGAACAGCACGAGCGCCGGCAGCTGCAGCAGCTGGAAGTGGAACAGCCCGAACACGACCGACGACACCCACAGGCCCCAGGCGGGCCCGTACCGCTGCTCGACCGAGCGCAGGAGCAGGCCGCGGAAGAAGAGCTCCTCGACGATCGGGGCGCCCACCACCACGACGAGCGCGAGCACGAGGATGCCGATGCCCTCGGCCCGGTCGGTGAGGGCGCGCGCCGGTGCGGACACCTCACCGGGGTCGATGTCGAAGGCCCAGAGGATGGGGACGTAGAGGAGCGGCACGACCACCAGCTGGGTGAGCACGCCGATCCCCAGGCCGATGGGGGCGTCGCGGCGCTCCATGGTGAAGCCGAGCTGCGACCCGAGGGTGCCGCCGCTGCGGCGTACGGCCAGCGCCACGGCGCCACCCAGCCCGACCCACAGCGGGATCTGCAGCAGGGCCACGAGCCACAGCGGCGGATCGCCGGCCCCCTCCGAGAGGTAGCCGCCCGCGGCCAGCACGATGCCTCCGACCAGGTTCGACAGCACGAAGCCGGCGACCAGGCCGAGCACGGCGTCGCGGATGCCCCAGGGCCGGGTGACGGGGGCGGCGGGCTGGGGCTCCACGGCTGCGAGGCTACCGGCGGACCGGGCGCCGCCCGGTGGCGGGCGGGTGCGTCAGCTGGCGAAGAGCTCGCGCACCTCGACGAGGTGCTCCCGCCGGTCGTGCAGGCTCCAGCCCACCGGCACGCCGAGGGCGTCGGCGTGGCCGGCACACAGGTCGTGCGACGCCCGGTCGGGCTCGGGGGCGAGCGGATCGAGCCACACTCGCCGACGGGAGTAGTCGTAGCGGAGCGTGGCCGCAGCGGGGGTGCTGCACCCGGGCTTGGAGCAGTGCCGGCTCATCGGCGGCCACGGTACCGGCCACCGGCGAGCCGGCGGCGGATGGCCGGACGGGTGCGGACGTTCTGCCACAGGCTGCCCGTAGCATGGTGCGCATGAGCAGCTCGCCCCCCCCGCCTCCCCCGCGCGAAGGGCAGAAGCCCCCGGCGCGCAACGGCCGCGCAGGTCAGGGCTGGCCCAAGTGGACGATCTGGGTGCTGCTCGGCCTGCTGGTCGGCTCGCTGCTCCTCCCGAGCCTGCTCCGGCGGAGCACCCCCAGCGAGCAGGTCACCTACAGCCAGTTCCTCGAGAGCGTGCGCGACGGCGACGTCGAGTCCATCAAGGTCAGCAACTCCTCCGGCGAGATCTCGGGCACGTTCGCCGACGGTGGCGAGTTCCGCACCACCGGCCAGGTGCCCCTCCCGGAGGACGACCTCGCCCTGCTCCGCGAGGAGGACGTCGACGTCACCTTCGAGGCGCCCAGCGAGCCGAGCCTCCTGGCCAGCCTCCTGCCCCTCCTGCTCCCCGTGGGCCTGCTCATCCTGTTCTTCGTGTGGATGCAGCGGCGGGCGGCCGGGCAGATGACCGGGGTGATGTCGATCGGCAAGACGAAGGCGAAGACGTACACCACCGAGCGCCCCGCCACCACCTTCGCCGACGTCGCCGGGTACGAGGGCGTGAAGCAGGAGATCCGCGAGGTCGTCGACTTCCTCAAGTCGCCCGAGCGCTTCCGCGAGATCGGCGCCCGCATCCCCAAGGGTGTGCTGCTGGTCGGCCCGCCGGGCACCGGCAAGACCCTCATCGCCCGGGCGGTGGCCGGCGAGGCCGGCGTGGCCTTCCTGTCGGTCACCGGCTCCGACTTCATGGAGATGTTCGTCGGCGTGGGCGCAGCCCGGGTCCGCGACCTGTTCCAGAACGCCCGCAAGATGGGCCGGGCGATCATCTTCGTCGACGAGATCGACTCGATCGGCCGCAAGCGCGGGGCCGGGCTGGGGGGCGGCCACGACGAGCGCGAGCAGACCCTCAACCAGATGCTCGCCGAGATGGACGGCTTCGAGGCCACCGAGGGCATCGTGATGATGGCCGCGACCAACCGGCCCGACATCCTCGACCCCGCGCTGCTCCGCCCGGGTCGGTTCGACCGCCAGGTGGTCGTCCCGCTCCCCGAGGTCGACGAGCGGCTGGCCATCCTCAAGGTCCACTCGCGCGACATGAAGCTGGGTGGCGACGTCGACCTCGACCTCATGGCCCGGGGCACGCCCGGCATGAGCGGTGCCGATCTGGCCAACCTCGTCAACGAGGCCGCCCTGTTCGCGGTGCGGCGCGGGTCGATGGTGATCGAGCGGATCGACTTCGAGTCGGCGCGCGACCGCGTGATGATGGGCGCCCGGCGCGAGTCGATGGTGCTCTCCAACGAGGAGAAGCGCGTCGTCGCCTACCACGAGGGCGGTCATGCCGTGCTGGCCGCGGTGCTCCCCCACGCCGACCCGCTCCACAAGGTGACGATCCTCCCCACCGGGCTGGCCCTCGGCGTCACCCAGCAGCTGCCCGAGGAGCGCCACCTGCACACCAAGGACTACATCGACGACTCGCTGTGCGTCCGCCTCGGTGGCCGGGTCGCCGAGGAGCTGGTGTTCGGGCACATGTCGACCGGAGCCAACAACGACCTCGTCGTCAACACCGAGCTGGCCCGCAAGATGGTGCGCGAGTGGGGCATGAGCGATCGGGTCGGCCCGATGGCCTGGGGCTCGCAGGGCCAGGTGTTCCTCGGCGAGGACCTGGTCCACACCCGCGACTACTCGGACGAGACCGCCCGGGTGATCGACGAGGAGGTCGAGCGCATCCTCCGCACCCAGGAGGAGCGGGCCCGCCAGCTGCTCACCAAGCACCGGCGAGGGCTCGACCTGCTGGCCGAGGCGCTGCTCGAGCGGGAGACCGTCGAGGGGGCCGAGGTGTCCCACCTGGTGCAGCAGGGCCTGGTCGAGAGCGAGCCCGGGAGCAGCACCCCGCCGCCGGTGGCGTCCGACCTCGCCGGCGCGCTCGCCACTCCGCCACCCACCGACGGCGAGGCCGAGCGGGCGCCGGTCGCGGTCCCCACCGACGACTGAGCGGCCTGGTCACCGAACCGGCGGGGCGCCCCCCCGGTCGCTGCGGTCGCACTGGGACTCGGGGGTCGATCCCGGCTCGCGCACCTCGGCCACCGCGGCCCACAGGTCGGTGGCCGTCGGCGGGCCCACGAAGCTGGCCCGCACCACCCCGTCCGCGTCGGCCACGACGACGAGGGGCACGGCCTCGATCCCGTAGCGGCGGTGGATCTCGGGGTGCGTGCCCGCCTCCACGTCGGCCACCACCACCTCGCCGCTCTCGAGCACCGTCGCCTTCCGGACGGTGTCGGCGCACGACTGGCAGGTGGCCGACGAGAACACGGCCACCAGCCAGGGGGCCTCGGGCCTGGCGAAGTCGGCCCGGTCGACCCGGCTCGGCACCGGCCACTCGCGTGGCCGGGTGGGGGCGGTGGCGGCGCGTCGCCGGAGCAGCGCGGCCACGACGACGGCCACCACGACGAGCGCGGCCGCGAGGACGAGGCGCTCCACGGCGGCTCCCCCCTAGCGCCCGCGCCGCGCCCGGGCCAGGCGCTGGCCGAGCCCCGAGTACCGGACGATGCAGAAGAGCGCGCGCACCCCGTCACGCCAGCCGATCTTCTTGCCCTCTTCGTACGTGCGGCCCGAGTAGGAGATGCCGACCTCGTACACCCGCCACCCGCCGCGCGCGACCTTCGCGGTGATCTCGGGCTCGAACCCGAACCGGTCCTCTTCGATGGTGAAGCCGTGCAGCACCTCGCGCCGGAACGCCTTGTAGCAGGTCTCCATGTCGGTGAGGTTCAGGTTGGTGAACATGTTCGACACAGTCGTCAGGAACCTGTTGCCGACCGAGTGCCAGAAGTACAGGACGCGGTGCGGCCGGCCGGCCATGAACCGCGAGCCGTACACCACGTCGGCGCGGCCGTCGAGGAGCGGCTCGAGGAGCTGGGGGTAGTCGACCGGGTCGTACTCGAGGTCGGCGTCCTGCACCACCACGAAGGGGGCGGTCGCCTCGGCGAAGCCTCGCCGCAGCGCGGCGCCCTTGCCCTGGTTCGAGGGCTGCCGGCGCAGGCGGAGCCGTGGATCGGCGAGCGAGCGCAGCTGGTCGAGCGTGCCGTCGGTGGAGCCGTCGTCGACGACGACCAGCTCGGCGGTGTACGGCGACGCCAGCACCCGCTGGGCCACCTCCCGCACGGTGGCGACCTCGTTGTAGCAGGGCATCACGACCGAGAGGCACGGCTGGACGGACGTCGGGTCGGTCACGAGAGGGGCACCCCCATCGAGTCGGCCGTGTCGCCCCCGCCGGGGACGGCCAGGCGGCGCTCGACCACGACCGGTCCGCTGGCCTCGACGAGCAGGGACAGCTGCTCGGCCTGGACGGTGTCGGCCAGGCGGATCTCGACCCGCCCGGCCACGGGCACCTCGACGGCCTCCAACCCCGGCACGAGGGTGGGCTCGCCCTCGCCGTCGAGCGCGGAGACCGACACCTGCACGGCCGGCCCGACGGGGTTGTACAGCACGAGCACCTCGTCGAGGGTGGGGCCGGCCCCGCCCGCGGCGAGCACCCACCGCTCGGCGCCGAGCGGGGAGCCCAGCACGATCTGGGTGCCCTCACGGCCGCTCCCGGCCACCCCGTGCGCCACCCGCTCGACCACCACGGGCACGTCGTTGACCGAGCGGACCGTGACGGCGTAGCCCATGGCCGGCGGCACCCGCTCGTCGGCGCCGACATCGACGGTGGTGTACGAGTCGGGAGGGAGCGTGAGCTCGAACGGCTCCGCGCCCCCTTCGTCGAGGGTGAGCTCGACGTCGACGGCGGCCTCGCGGTCGCCCGGGTTGTACACCTGGTACCGATCGACCACGCCCTCGGCCTTGAAGCCGCCGGGGAAGTACCAGGTCTCCGCGGGGCGGGGCGCGCCGAGGCCCACCGCCAGGCCACCCACGCCCTGGCTCCCGTCGAACACCTGGTAGCGCCCCACCACCAGCCGGCCGGTGCGGCCCCGGACGGCCGTGGACACGTGGGTGCGCCGCCGGACCTGCTCGGTGAGGTCGACGGCGACGAGGCTGCGTCCCGGCACGACGAAGCCCTGCAGCTCCTGGGGCGCGAAGGGACCCTCGTTGGTGGCGAACGACAGGTCGGCCACGGCGTCGTCGGGGAAGGGGTTGAACAGGGTGATCACCTGGCGGGTGTCGCGCGTGGTGGTGCCGGCGGCGAGGTACCAGTCGGGCGACGCCGCCGACGAGCACGGGGACGCGTCGAAGCCGCTGGCGCCGAGCGCCACCTGCTCGACCACGACCTCGCCGCCGCTCAGCTCGACCGTCGCCGCCGCGAGGGGCGCTGCCAGCACGTCGGCGATGCGGATCGAGGCCCGGCCGGCCGCCGGCACGACCAGCGGCGTCGTCACCGGGTCGCCCCCGCCCACGGGGTAGACGGTGAGCGAGCCCGTCGACTCCTCGGCGGTCGGGTTGGCCGCGACCACCGACGCGTCGGCCACGCCGTCGCCCCCCGCCGGCAGCAGGGGGCAGTACCACGTGGACGACAGGGCGCCGGCCGGTGCGGCCGTGGGCATCACGTAGGGGACGTCGCGGCCGAACGAGGCGGGGGCGGGGTCGGAGGCGCCCCGGTCGACCCAGAGACCGGCCGCGAGCAGCGCGGCCACCACGGCCACCACCGGGACCCGCCGGGAGCGGCGCTCGCGGGGGGTGCGCCGCGGCCTGGGTGCCGGTTCGACCTGCGGCTCGATCTCGTCGCCCAGGTCGTGGACCTGCACCCCCACGGGTCCCGGCCCGGCGTCGGGCTCGGGCTCGGCGGCCGGCTCGTCCGGCAGCGACGTGCCCCAGTCGGGCTCGGGGATGCGGGCCAGCTCCTCGGCCTCGGCCGCGGCCCGCTCCTCGGCCGACGGCGGCTGGGCCGGCACGTCCGGCTCGGCCGGGGCGTCCGGCTCGGCCGGGGCGTCCGGGGGGGCGTCCGGCTCGGCCGGCTCGGCCGGCGCGTCCGGCTCGTCCGGCTCGGCCCCGATCGAGGTGTCCTCGGGCGGGAACTCGTCCACGGGCGTGACCTCGGGCTCCGGCGTGCCCTGCCCGCGCCTGCGGCGGCGGCTCACCGAACCACCTCCCGGCGGCGAGCCCGGATCACCAGCACAACGGCCGCGACCCAGAGCCCGATCTGCACCAGCAACGCCAGGTAGCGCCACGGCGGGGTGCGGAACTGCAGCGATCCCTCGGCACCCTCGGCCACCGTGAACCGGTTGGCCCACCCGAAGGCCTCGGCCCGAGGCGCGCCCACCCCGCCCGCTCGCAGCGCCCAGCGCGACGACGAGGCCTCGGCCACCAGCACCTCGCCGGCCGGCACGTCGCCCTGGTAGCGGGCCGGCCCCGGCTGGTCGAGCAGCACCGGCTCGGACCCGGCCAGGTCGACGCCGGCCGCCGCGGTCCAGTCGTCGGACGCCGCCACCGCGGCGGTGTCGGGCGGGAGCAGCGCCCGGGACGGCGCCCAGGCCAGGTTCTCGTACAGGGTGAGGGCGCCGTCGATGGGGATCTGCTCGAGGTCGAGCTGCGAGGCCAGACCCACCGACAGCGCCGCCGGCACCGGGTGCACCGGCATCCCGGTGAGCTCGGGCGCCGCCCGCGTGGGGACGATGACGTAGCGGACGCCCATCGGGGCGACCAACCGCCCGAAGCGGGCGGTGTCGCCCTCGGCGGCCAGCGCCAGCGCGTCGGCCAGCAGGGTGGTGGCCGGCTGCTCGCTCCCCTGCCACTCGTCGTCGATGCCCGGGGTACCGTCGCGCGAGGTGGCGAAGGCGAGGCCGTCGGCCAGACGCCAGCCGGCCAGCGGCAGCACGGCCGGGTCCCCGACCCACAGCACCCGGAAGCCGCCCTGGTCGGCCTCGTCGTCGAGGAAGGCGAGCGAGCGGTCGAAGTCGGAGCGCGGCGCGTCCCAACGGCCGTCGACGGACGCACCGAGCACCGGCAGCACGCCCACCACCGCAGCCACCCCCGCCACGACCAGCGCGGCCTGGCGCCAGCCGAACCGATGGCCGGGCAGGTCGATCTCGAAGGCGGCCAGCCCGAGCCCGGCGGCCAGGGCAAGGCCGGCGGCCGCGGGGGCCAGCAGCACGTCGGCGGGGGGCAGGCCCACCGGCACCCACCCCCGCGCGGCCGCCCACGCCAGGCCCCACGACAGCAACGCCACGCCCCACGCTCGGGCCGCCCAGGCGCGGCGCCACTCGGAGCCGACCACCAGCGGCAGCGCACCGACGATCAGGAAGGCCCAGCCGAGCGGGGCTGCGCCCAGCGGCCCGGTCTCGAAGCGGAGCAGCTGGGCCAGGTCGGGCGTGCTCCCGGCGGCCGGGATGCCACCGAAGGCCGCCCACGAGCGGCCGGGCAGCAGGAAGTCGAGGGTCCAGGGCACGTGGAGCAGCGCGGCCACCGCCGATGCGGCCAACGCCAGGCCGAGGGCGCGCGCCGTGCGGCCCACCCCGCCGACGAGCAGCGAGCCCGCCAGCAGACCCACCGCGACCAGGGGCACCAGCACGACGACGAAGGGGACCACGGTGCCGGCCAGCGCGATGACGAGGCCCAGGGCGAGGGCCTGGCGGGGGAACGAGGCGGTCGGGGCCGGCTCGGCGCGCCGCCCCCACGGCACCAGCTCGGTGGCCCGGGCCAGCGCCCCGAGGATCCACGGCGACGCGCCGTAGAGCACGAGGCCACCCCACTGCCCGGTGGCGATGGCGTTGTAGGGCAGCGGGACGGCGGCGTACACGACGAGGGCGGCGACGCGCGCCCGCCGCGACCCGGTGGCGGCGAGCAGCCGCCAGGCACCGATCAGCCCGACGGGGAGCATCCCGAGCACCACGAGCTGCTGCAGCAGGCCCATGGCGCCGAACGTGGCCAGCCCGCCCAGGCCGAGCATCCCGTAGGCCGTGGGGGCGGGCCGCTCCGAGCCCAGCCCCGACAGGCGCCAGCCCGACAGGAACTCGCGCAGCAGCGGACCGGGACCACCGGGGAAGGGTGCGAAGCCCGACACGGATGGCAACCCGCGACTCAGGAGGTGCCGCGACCCGACCAGCAGCACCAGCGCCACCGCACCCCAGGCCAGCAGGGAGAGCCGGCGCGGCCCGGGGGCGAGGGCGCGGGCGATCGACCGGCTCGCGCTGGTGATCCCGCCGCGCTCCTCCTCGCTGCCCTGGCCGCGCAGCACCGCGGCCACCGGCACGAACCCCTTCACCTGGAGCTGGCGGACCTCGCGGTCGGGCGTCTGGCGGAGGCGCCGCAGCGCCCGCCGGCGACGGAGCACGGTGCCGAGGCGCCGCAGGTTCCAGGGCCACGCGGCCGCGACCGCCTTGGCCTGTGCGCCCCGGCCGAGCAGCGCCGCGTAGACCACCTCGACCAGCGCCAGCACCGCCGCCTGCGGGAGCACGCGGAGCAGGTGGAACGCCGAGTAGCAGGTGAGGGTGGTCCGGAGCCGGTGGCGGGCGGCCAGCCGGCGCAGGTCGTCGTGCGGGCGGCGCTCGGGCAGCTCCTGGCGATGCCGCACCCGGGCCGACGGCGAGACCACCACGCGGGCGCCGGCCACGTGGGCCCGCCAGCACAGGTCGACGTCGTCACCCAGGTAGGTGATGTCGGGGTCGTAGCCGCCCAGCGTGGCGAACAGGTCGGCCCGGATCAGGGTGACGGAGCCGGGCGCGAAGAAGGCGTCTCGCACCTGGTCGTACTGCGACTGATCGAGGTCGCCGGGCTCGGCGTACGGCGACGGCACGCCGGTCTTGTCCACCGCCATCCCCACTGAGAGCAGCACCTCGGGGTCGTCCCAGGTCACGACCTTGGGCGCCACCACCCCGGCGTTCGACCGGAAGGCCTCCTCCACGAGCAGGCGCACGGCCGCGGGGTCGAGCGCCACGTCGTCGTGGCACAGGCAGTAGAAGGCCGCCCCCTCCACCAGGGCCAGGGCGTGGTTGGCGGCCCACCCGAAACCCTGGTCGTCACCCAGCCGGCGCACGTAGGCCGCCGGCAGCACCTGGGCGATCGACGGCGTCGGGTCGTCGGTGCTGCCGGCATCGAGCACCAGCACCGACAGGTTCGGGTAGTCCTGGGCGGCCAGACTGGCCAGGACCTCCTCGAACCAGGGCCCTGGATCCTTGGTGACGACGACGGCGACGACCGGCGGGGCCGTCGACGGTGCGGGATCCACGAAGGACGCAGGCTAGTGCCCGGGTCCCGACCCGACGGTGCACCGCTCGGGCCGGGCCGCGCTCGCGGACGCGAGCGAAACGCTTGCACATGTGATGCAGAGTGCTTACACTTGCAAGCATGACAGCGGGGCAGGGAGCCCCAGCACGGAGGAAGCAGCGATGCCGGAGTTCAAGCCCGAGGACATCACGAAGTACCTGAAGGACGCCGTCTACGTGGCGATCGGGTTCGGCGTCATCGTCGCCCAGCGCCTCCAGGTCGAGCGGGTCGAGCTGCAGAAGCGCCTGGAGGCCACCTTCGGCGAGTCCCGCGAGCAGTTCGAGACCACCCAGAAGACCCTCGAGGAGCGCATGAAGCTGCTCGAGGAGCGCCTCGAGGCCCTGCTCGACGAGGTCGAGGGCCGGCTCCCCGAGCAGGCCGGCGAGCTCATGAAGCAGAGCCGGGCCGCCGCCAAGGACGCCCGTGAGCGCCTCACCGGGTACGTCGCCAAGGGCGGGGTCGACAAGGGCGGGGTCGACAAGGCCGCCTGAGGATCACAGCGACCGTCGGCTGCCCCCCGGAGGCGGCCGGCGGCCGCACCACCTCCGCCCGCCATCCCCCCGGCCGGGCGGACGAGCCGGCACAGCCGGCCCGGAGACGGGCCCTTCCCCCCGAGGGCCCGTCTTCCGCGTGCGGCCCCGGAACGCGGCCTCAGACCCCCCGCTGGGCGGCCTTGCGGGCCTCGATCGCCAGGTCGCTCTCGACCATGCGACGCACGAGACCCGGGAAGTCGACGGTCGGCCTCCAGCCCAGCTCGGTGCGCGCCTTCGTCGAGTCGCCCACCAGCAGGTCGACCTCTGCCGGCCGCAGGAAGCGGTCGTCGGTGCGCACGTACCGGTACGGGTCGTCGATGTCGGCGGCCGCGAACGCGAGCTCGAGGAACTCCTTCACCGAGTGCGTCTGCCCGGTGGCCACGACGTAGTCGTCGGGCTCGTCCTGCTGGAGCATCAGCCACATGGCCCGCACGTAGTCGCCCGCGAAGCCCCAGTCGCGCTTGGAGTCGAGGTTGCCGAGCACCAGCTCGCTCTGGAGGCCCAGCTTGATCCGGGCGACCGCGTTGGTGATCTTGCGCGTGACGAACTCGAGGCCACGACGCTCGGACTCGTGGTTGAAGAGGATCCCGCTGCAGGCGAACAGCCCGTAGGACTCCCGGTAGTTCACCGTGATGTCGTGGCCGAACACCTTGGCCGCGCCGTAGGGGCTGCGGGGGTGGAAGGCCGTGAGCTCGGTCTGGGGGGTCTCGCGCACCTTCCCGAACATCTCGCTGGAGCTGGCCTGGTAGAAGCGCATGGGGGTGCCCCGTCCGCCCACCATCCGCATGGCCTCCAACACGCGCAGCACGCCCAGGCCGGTGATGTTGGCGGTGAGCTCGGGCTGCACGAACGACAGGGCGACGAACGACACCGCGGCCAGGTTGTAGATCTCGTCGGGCTGGGTGTACTCGAGCGCAGCCACCAGCGACGGGAGGTCGGCCAGGTCGCCGCTCACCAGCTCGACCCAGGGGAGCTCCTCGGTGACGAGCTCGGCCTTGGGGTTGTTCTGGCCCTTGATCAGGCCGAACACCTCGTAGCCCTGCTGGTGCAGGTGCTCGGAGAGGTAGCGGCCGTCCTGGCCGGTGATGCCGGTGATGAGGGCTCGGGGCATGGTCACCTCAGGATCCGGAGCGACGGACAGGGCATCCTAGGGCCCGCCCGTCAGGGCACGGCCACGACCGCTCGCACCACGTCGCCGCCCCACCGCGGCGCCCCGCCGCACAGCGGGCCCTCGAGCACGACCTCGGCACCGGCCGCGGTGACCACCGCACCCGACCCGTCCGCCCCCACGACCGCCCCCCTGGCCCCACCCACCGGGACCGACGAGGCCGCCAGCCGGGGCAGCCCGGCGGACCCACCCTCGGGCCGGCGAGGGTGCAGCCTCCCGGTGGTGTCGAGCACCCACACCCCGCGGCCGCCCGGGTCGACGACCAGCCGGACGGCCCGGCGGGCCCCGCCCAGCGCACCGGACGGGACGAGCGGTGGCGCCCCCCCGAACGGGGTCAGCGACCCGTCGGCCGCCAGGACCCATCCGGCGGTGGCGCTCCCCGGGGCGAGGGCGAGGTCGCGGGCCACGTCGAGGCCGGGCCAGATCGGGTCGGGCCGGGGAGCCTGCGGGGCGGGCGCACCGCCGAGCCCCACGCCCCGCACCGCCCCGTCGGCGGTGAGGAGGTACAGGCCGGCGCCGTCGGGCCGGGCGACCAGGCCGCGGGCGACGTCGCCCGCCGGCAGACCCCCGACCGGCGACGCCGGCGGCGCCCCGCCGAAGGCGTCGACCGCGCCGCCGGCGTCGAGCACCCAGCCAGCGGCACCACCCGGCGCCAGGGCCAGCCCCCGGGCCCGGTCCTCCCCCGGCCACCGGGCAGCGGCGCCGCCGGGGCCCGGGTCGGGGGCACCCCCGACGGCGACGAGGGAGCCGTCGGCGAGGAGCAGCAGGCCCCGCACCGTGCGGGGACACGCGGCCATCCCCGGGTACGGGAACCGCACGGCGTCGCCGGCGCTCAGCAGCTCGGGCGGCACGCCGGCCGGCCGGGCGGCCCCGTCGCCCAGCAGACCGGCGACCACGGCCGCGGGCAGCGCCGCCGCCCAGGAGCGGACGAGGGCGGCCGCCCCGGCCACGAACGGCGCGGCCACCGACGTGCCCGACGCCAGCGCCAGGCCTCCCCCCGGCTCGGGCACCAGCACGTCGCGCCCCGGGGCCAGCACGTCGACCCACGCCCCCCGGGCCGAGAACCACAGCAGGGAGCCGTCGCGGTCGGCGGCACCCACCGCGACCACCCCGGGATGGGCCGCCGGGTACTGCGGCACGTCGCCGACGGTGTTGCCGGCCGCGGCCACCAGCACCACGCCCCGGGCCCGAGCGTCGGCGACCGCCGCGGCCAGCACCGGGTCGTCGTCGGGGCCGTTGAACGACATGTTGATCACGGCCGCCCCGGCGTCCACCGCCACTCGGAGGCCGGCCGCCACGTCGGAGCTCCAGCCTCGGCCGAGGTCGTCGAGCACCTTGCAGGAGAGCACCCGCACACCCGGCGCCAGTCCGGCCACGCCCGACGGGTCGCCCCACCCGGCCGCGGCCACCGCGGCCACCGCGGTGCCGTGGCCCTGGACGTCGTCGAGGGTGCGGCTGTTGGTCGCCCGGCAGCCGCGGAGCACGTCCACCCTCCCGACCAGCGCGGGCAGGGTGGGGTCGACGCCACCGTCGAGCACGGCCAGGGCCACGGTGGGCCGGCCGGCGGTGACGCCCCAGGCCCGCGGGCCGTCGACGGCCACGAGGCCCCAGCGGCCGTCGACCGGCGTGCCCGAGACCCGCACCACGGGGCTCGCGACGACCCGGCGATCGGCGGTGACCGACCCCACCGCCGGATCGGCGCGCAGGGCGGCCTCCTCCGCCGGCGTGACCAGCACGGCCACCCGGCGCGGATCGACCCAGCGGAGGGGCTCGCCCCCCGCCCGGCGGACGTCGGCGGCCAGATCGGCCGGGGCGGCCGGCCGCTCGAACGTGACCACCACCCGGCGGAGCGGCTCCTCGCCGCCGTCCGCGCCGGCGGGGCGGGCGGGGCCGGCCGCCCCGGCAGCGGCCACGAGGGCCAACGAGGCGCCCAGGCCGGCGGCGAGGCGGAGGCGGGGTCGGCGCACCGCCCCCAGTGTGGCCGCGCTCCCGGACGTCAGCCCGCGCCGGGCACGAGGGCCACGTCGCGGGCGATCGGGAACCCGGGCCACGTGGCGCCGGGCGTCGGCGCCGCGGCCGAGGCCGGGGCCCGGTAGAGCCCGCCGAAGCGGTCGGCGTACAGCGCCGAGCCGTCGGCCAGGGCGGCGGCGCCGGCCGTGAACTCCGTCATGGTCCGGTACCCGCCGCCGGCGACCGGGGCGGCCCCCCCGATGGCGTGGACCCCACCGAAGGCGTCGAACACGTAGCCGCGACCCTCGCCCACGAGCACCAGGTCGCGGGCCACGTCCCAGCCCGGCCAGTAGGCCGACGAGGCCGGGCGGGCCGGGCGCGCCGCGGCACCCACGGCGAAGGGGTGGAGGCCCCCGAAGGCGTCGAGCACGTACCCACCGGTCCCCGACGGGTTCAGGGCCACGCGGCGGGCCACGTCCCAGCCCGGCCACGACGGCCCACCCGAGGCGGCCGGCGCGCCGCCGAAGGGGTGGAGGCCCCCGAAGGCGTCGAGCACGTAGCCGGCCCCCGGGTCGCCGGCCAGCAGCACGACGTCGCGGGCCAGCGGCGAGCTGAGCGTGGTGCCGCCGGGGGGGCGGGGCGGCGCCGGCGTGCGCGCCGTGCCGAAGGGGTGGAGGCGCCCGAAGCCGTCGAGCACGTAGCCGGCGCCGTCGGGGCGCACCGCGAGCCGCCAGAACACGTCCCAACCGGCGATGTAGGCCGACGGGACGGGGGCGGGGGCCCCGCCGAAGGCGTGGAGGCCCCCGAAGCCGTCGAGCACGTAGCCGGCGCCGGCGCCGGGGCCGGACGGGGTCGCCGGCGGTGCCGGGCCGGCGGCCGGAGGCGCGGCCCCGCCGGCGGAGCCCGCTCCGGCGACGGGCTCGAGCGAGAACCAGTCGGACTTGAGGCCGACGGCGGCCCGGAAGTCGGCGCCGGTCACCTCGACGGCGCCCCCGCCGAACACCAGCCGCAACCGGGTCACCCGGCCCCCCTCGGCACCGAGGCCGTTGCGGGCGAGGATCTCCACGGCCCGCAGGTCGCCCCGCTGGTAGCGGGCCTCGATGACGGCGTCGTCGATCGTCGCCGTCCAGGTCCGGTTGGGGTTGGCGGTGGTGTCGTCGCCCGCGTCGGGCACCGCCGGGAAGACCCCGCCGGCGGTGTACCCGCCGGTCGACGACGAGTACTCGGTGGCCACCGGCACGCCGTTGCGGAGCCGCACCTTGCCGGCGGTGGCCCGGATCGCCCCGTCGATGCGAGGGTCCTCGTTGAGCTGGCGGACGCCGCCGTTCGTGCTGCGGGCGAAGCCGGCGTACGACTGGCACGCGCCCGAGTCGCACACGTCGGCGTAGGCGTAGCGGTTGGACCCGAGGGCGTACGAGCGGGCCGCCACCGCCTGGGCCTTCACGGCCTCGGCCCCCCGGCCACCGCCCGCGTCGACCCACCCCGCCGGCACCTCGCGGGTCACGCTGCTGCGCAGGTACTGCTCGACGGGCACCGCGTTGACCACGCGGGTGGTGCCGTCGGACTCGAGGATCGCGACCGAGCCCCGGTACCAGCGGGTGGTGGGGCCGTCGCACAGCTGGAGCATGTCGTCGGGGTTGTCGTTCGACGCCGGCGGGAGCACGTCGACCCGGGTCGCCTGCACGACCGCGGGTCGCGGGGTCCACGGCCCGGCGCACCCGGGGCCGTCGTACACCTGGAACCGGCCGGGGCCGACCCGCTCGACGTAGAGGGCGCGGCGGGGCTGGCGTCCACCGGCCAGCCCGTCGTCGGCCGACGTCGTGAGCCGCCCGGAGCCCGACGCCACGATCAGGGCCTCGCCGTCGAAGGCGGTGAGCCGGACGCGCACCTGGCGATCGACGGGCACCGTGCCGAGGGTCGTGCCGCCGTAGTAGTGGTCGAGGATCTGCTGGTACGACCAGCCGTCGTCGACGGCGTAGCCGTAGGCGCCGTACTGCCCCATGCCCCGGCCGTGGCCCCAGCCCCGCCCGTACACGACCAGGTCGCCGGTCACCGGCACCTCGCTCGCCGACGCCGGCGCCGGCGCCACGGCGACGGCCAGGACCGGGGTCAGCGCGGCCAGGGCGAGCAGCGCGGCCACCACCCGGGGCTGGGGCTTGGTGCGTCTGGTCACCTGCGCGTCCTCCGAGGGATGAGGCGGCGGCACGCGCACAGGGGCGGCCCGCCGGACCGGATCCGGACGCCCGCCGCCCCTGAGTCCGGGATCCTATCGGCCGGAGCCGCCCGGGGGTGAGCCACCCTCCTCGAGGTCGGCGATGGCGGCGTCGCGGAGCCGGTTGAGCTGGGTGACGAGCGGATCGATCTGCCAGGCGGTGAGGCGCCGCACCCACCGCTTGGCGCCGCTGGCGCCGGGCCGGGCCGACACCGCGCGCGGCAGCCCGAGGGGCGGCACCCGCCGCAGGTTGGCGGCCCGCCGGTCGGCGCCGCGGGTCGCCACCCCGACCCCGAGGAGCGCCTCGCCGTCGACGGCGGGGACGGCGCCGGCGCCGGCCACGTCGTCCTCGGCGGCACGCTCGGCCCGGGCCCGGCGACGCACCTCGGCCTGGAGGGTGTCGTGGTCGGCACCGGCCGGCCAGGGAGCCGACTCGACCGCGGCCGTCGGCAGCGGCTCGTCGGGGGTGGCCCCGACGGCCGCCCACAGCGCGGCGCGCAGCTGCTCGTCGTCGTCGACGAGCGTGGTGCCCGGCGGCGCCTGGTCGGCCAGCCCGCCCACGCGGGTGGCCACGACGGGCCGGCCGTAGAGCCGGGCCCGCTCCATCACGCCCGACGACCAGATGAACCGGTACGGCAGCACGACGGTGTCCGCGGCGACGATCCAGGCGTCGAAGGCCTCGTCGCTCACGTAGGCCTCGTGCAGGGCGGTGCCCGGCGTGGCCGCGACCAGGTCGCGCAGCTCCTCCAGGTGGGCGAGGTACTCGGGCTCCTCGACCCGGACCGACCCGACCACGTCGAGGGCGGCGCCCAGGCGGTCGAGACCGCGGAAGGCCCGCACCGCCCGGTCGAAGCCCTTGTGGGGCTGGACGAAGCCGATGGCGAGGAAGCGGTGGCCGCGCTGGGGCAGGCCGAGCCGGCGACGGGCGTCGGCCTGCGTCAGCCCCGTCCGCCGCTCGAAGTGCCCACCGTGCTCGACGACCTCGATCCGCGCCGGGTCGAGCCGGTAGGCCCGGGCCAGCTCGTCGCGCTCGGTGTCGGTGTGGACGACGATCCGGTCGACCGACCGCCACATGGCCCGGGCGAGGGCCCCGGCGGGGTCGCGCCGCTGGCCCAGCTCGCGGTTCACCTCGTGGGCCCGGACCTCGACCGCCTTCGCGCCCCGGAAGCACACGAGCAGGCCGGCCGTCACCTCCGTGAGCTCGCGGGCGGTGGCCGGGTACGGGTAGAAGACGTCGGGGTGCCACTGCACGATCAGCCGGTCGTACGCCCGCACCCGCTTGGCCAGCGCCAGCGGCCCCCGGCGCCCCTTCAGGTCGAGGTGGTGGTGCGCGGCCGACGGGCCCGGCGACAGCACCTCGACGTCGTGGCCCTCGGCCCGCAGCCGCTTCACGTGCTGCACCGCGTAGTTGGCGATGCCGTCGCGGTTCGGGGCGTAGGGCGTGACCATGAGGATCCGCACGGCTCAGCCCTCGCCCGCGGGGAGCCAGGCGTCGAGGGTGGCCTCGACCCGGTCGAGCACCGCCCCCATGTCGTAGTGCTCGAGCACGTAGGCCCGCCCGGGCTCGGCCAGCCGGCGCGCCGCGTCGGGCGCGTCGGCCACGAAGCGCAGGCACTGCTCCAGCTCGGCCTCGTCGTCGTACACGAGACCCGCGCCGGAGCGCTCGCAGTGCCACCGCACCACCGCCGAGGCCGCGTTGGCGATCACCGGCGTGCCGGCCAGCCACGCCTCCATCACGGTGCGGGAGAAGCTCTCGTACGCGCTCGGCTGCAGGTAGGCGTCGGCCGCCGCGAAGGCGTCGTTGCGCTCGGCCTCGCTGACGAACCCGAGGTCGACGACCCGGTCGGCGATGGCCGCGGGCGGGTGCACGTCGCCCGTGCCCATGGTGACCAGCGAGAAGGGCAGCCGGTGGCGCTCGGTGGCCCGGGCGAAGGCGTCGAGCAGCACCTCCCAGTTCTTGGCGCCCTCCCGGCGGCCGGCGTAGAGCAGGAACCGCCCCTCGACCCCGTGGCGACGCCGGAACCCCTCGGGGTCGTACGCGGTGGGCACCGTGATGCCGGCACCGACGACCTCGCGGGGAGGCAGCAGCGGGTGGATCGCCTCGGCCAGGTCGCGCTCGGGGTCGGCCAGGAACCACAGCCCGGCGCTGCCCGAGAACAGCGGGCGGAACAGCTCGAGGCGAGCCTCCGGCTCGTCGTGGAGGCAGGGCATCAGGATCGTGCGGCTCGGGGCGACCTGGCCGCAGGCGAACGTGGTCCAGAACAGGTAGGGGGCGAACACGAGGGCCCGGTAGCCGTCGCTGTGGTCGAGGAGGTGGTGGAACAGCTCGGGCACCCGCAGGTCGTCGTTCATCCACCGCTGCTGCATCGTGATGTCGACCGGCGCGCCGGTGAGGATGGCGTGGTGGATGGCGGCCCGCTCGGCGCGGGGCGTGTCGACGACCGTGGGGAAGCGCCGCACGGTGACGCCGTCGGGGGTGGCGGCCACCCCGGGCGGGTACTCGTTGGCCCACGTGAAGTGGTCGCGGGCGCAGGTGGTGAGGATCTCGACGTCCCAGCCCCGGCCTGCCAGGCCCTGGGCCAGCTCGGTCACCACCGCCTCGGCGCCGCCCACCACCTCGTCGCCGTAGCGGGGCGGCACGAACCCGATGCGCCCGGTGCGTCCCACGGGAGAGGCACCTTACCGGCGTGGAGCGGGCCGGCCCGACCAGGCTGCGTAGACTCGCCCGCCTCATGGACGTGCTCGTCTGCGGCACCCAGGTGCCCTTCATGTACGGCGGCGCCGAGCAGCTCACCGAGAACCTGGTCGGCGCCTTCCGAGCGGCCGGACACCGCTGCGAGGCGGTGCGGCTCCCGACGGCGTGGGATCGCGAGCGGCTGCTCGACGCGGCGCTGGCCTGGCGGCTGCTGCCGCTGCAGGCCGACCTGGTCGTGGCCACCAACTTCCCCAGCTACTTCGTGCGCCACCCCCGCAAGGTCGTCTACCTGTTCCACCAGCACCGCGGCGCCTACGACCTGGCCGGGAGCCGGTGGAGCGACCTGGCCCTCGACGAGGACGCGCTGGAGACCCAGCGCCAGCTGGCCGAGTGGGACACCCGGGCCCTGTCGGAGGCGGAGCGGATCTTCACCATCTCGGGGGTCGTGAGCGAGCGGCTCGGCCGCTTCAACGGGCTGGCCTCGGAGCCGCTGTACCACCCCGAGCCGCTGGCCGACCGCCTCCACCCCGGCCCCTTCGGCGACGAGGTGTTCTGCGCGCTCCGGCTCGAGCAGAACAAGCGCCCCGAGCTGCTGGTGGAGCTGATGGGTCACGTGCGCTCGGGCGTGCGGATGGCCATCGCCGGGCGCGGCACCCGGGCCGAGGCGCTCGCGTCGCTGGCCCGGGAGCGGGGCGTCGACGGCCGGGTCGAGCTGCTCGGCTTCGTCGACGACGACGACCTGGTGCGGCGCTACGCCTCGTGCCTGTGCGTCGTGTACGCGCCCTACGACGAGGACCTGGGGTACGTCACGCTCCAGGCCTTCCGGGCCGGCAAGCCGGTGGTGACGGCCGGCGACGCCGGCGGCGTCCTCGAGTGGGTGGAGGACGGCGTGAACGGCTTCGTCACCGACGGCTCGCCCGAGGCCATGGCCGCGGCCGTCGACCGGCTGGACGCCGACCGGGCCCTCGCGGCCCGGATGGGCGAGGCCGGGCGGGCCACCGTCGAGCGGATGGCCGGTTCGAGCTGGCAGCCCGTGGTCGACCGGCTCCTCGGCGGGAGCGCGGGGTGACCCTCCCCGGCCGGGCCGACCGGCCCCGGGTGGGCGTCGTCGTCGACCCGCTGCGCCCGGGGCGGCTGGAGCCGTTGCTGCGGGTGCTGCGGTCGTGGTGCGACGTGCGGGCGTGGCAGCCCGACCTGCCCGACGTGGCGGCCGTGGTCGCGACCTCGTGGCGGGCGCCGGTGCTCGACGAGGTGACCAGGGCGTCGCCGGCCGTGCCCGTGGCGGTGGCCGTCGACGCCGCCGACCCGCCCCCGGAGGAGGTGACGGCGCGGGCCTCGGTGCTGATCGTCGACGGCGATCCCGGTGATACCGGCGATTCCGGCGGTGGCCCGACGGTGCTGGCCCTGTCGCGGTTCGGGATCGACGGGCGCGACGTGCGGCCGCTGCCGCCGTTCGTGCGCGCCCGGTGGCGCCAGCGCCTCGGCTTCCCCGACGATCTCGACGTGGCCGTGGGCGTCGGCGGGGCGCCGCCCCTCGACGAGGCCGCGGCCCGCACGGCCCTGGCCCTGGCGCCCGCCGCGGTCGTCGCCGGCGCCTGGCTGGTCCCCGCGCTGGCGCTGGGCACGGCGGTGGTCACCGACGCCCGGTCGGCCGAGGCCGTGGGGGCCGTCGGGGGACGCCACGTGGAGATCGGCGGGGCCGGGCCGGACGACCTTGCCGGCCCCGCGGCCGGCGCGGTCGCGGCGGCCCGCGCGCTGGGGGCCGACTGGCGGCGCGCCGCCGCCGTGGGCTGGGCCGGCCGGCTGCTGGTCGAGGAGCGCCACGACCTGTCGACGGTGGCGCGGGCCCTGGCCGCGGCCCTCGGGCTGGTGGCGCCGGCGACGCCCGGCGGCTCCCTCGACCCCGCCGGGCGGCTGCAGGCCGGCCTCGACCAGCTGCACACGCCGCCGTTCGCCCGGGTCGCCGTCCGCGCCCGAAGCGCCTGGGCGTCGCTGGCGGGGCCGCGGGCCGAGGCGTGGGAGGCGGCGGTGCCGTGAGCGTCCACCCCGACCTGACGGCCGGTCGCGTGGCCCGGCTGCGCGCCGGCCTCGGCCTGCCGCCCCGCCCCCCCGGCCCCGACTCGGGTCGGCCCCTGCTGCCGGCGGGGGCGGCGGCGCCAGCGCAGGGGGCCGACGCCTCTCCCACGGCCTCTCCCACGGCCTCTGCCACGGCCTCTGCCACGGCCTCCCCCACGGCCTCCCCCGCGGCCTCTCCCGCAGCCGGGGCCCGGGCCAAGGCGGCGCTGAGGGCCGGCCTCCGGCGGGTGCTCGCCCCCGTGGCCGGGCCCCTGCTGAACAAGGTGGCCGACTCGGTGGCGTGGCGGGCGGTGGGCCGCTTCGAGGAGCGCCTGAGCGAGGCCCTGGCCGATCGCGTCGACCCGCTGGCCCGCCGGCTCGACGCCACCGACACCCGCCTCGAGCTGTGCCTGGCCCAGATCCGGGCCCTGGTGCCCGCGATCGACGCGCTGACCGCGGTGGACGCCAACGCCCACGTGCTGGTCTCGGGGCGCAAGGCCCTGGACGAGCTCCCGGCGCTCACCGTGAACCTCGAGCTGCTGAAGGCCCAGCTGCTGGCCTACGAGCGCACCCTCGAGCTGCTGGGGCGGGCCATCGCCCCCGACGCCGGCCTGCCCGCCGCCCCGGCCCGTCTGGCCGAGCAGCGGGCCCAGCTGAACCGCCTCGAGCGGTCGCTGCGGGGCGAGCTGGCCGCGCTGGCCGCCCAGGCCCGCCCGGGCGAGACCCCGGTCGCCGAGCCCGCGGGCGAGCCGCCGCGCGGAGCGCTCCCCACCGAGGTCGCGTTCGACTACGTCGACTTCGAACGCCGCTTCCGCGGCGACCCGGCCCAGGTGCTCGACCTGCAGCGCGGGCGCTACCTCGACCTGCTGCGCCACCACCAGCCCGTCCTCGACGTCGGCTGCGGCCGGGGCGAGCTGCTCGAGGTGCTGCGCGCCGAGGGGATCGAGGGGTCGGGCATCGACCTCGACGCCGGGATGGTCGAGGTCGCCCGGGCCAAGGGCCTCGACGTGCACCGGGCCGACGTGCTCGCGCACCTGCGCTCGCTCCCCGAGGGAAGCCTGGGCGCCGTCGTCAGCCTCCAGGTGATCGAGCACCTGCCGTTCGAGGTGCTGGTGGAGTTCGTCGACCTGGCCGTGTCGCGGCTGCGCCCGGGCGGCCTGTTCGTCGCCGAGACGCCGAACCCGACCGCGCTCATCGTGCTCGGGCACTCGTACATCCTCGACCCGAGCCACGTGTGGCCGATCCACCCGTCGCTCGCGGCCTTCCTGTGCGAGCGGGCCGGCTTCGCCGACGTGCGGGTCGAGTTCTTCTCGCCCGCCGACTACTACCGGCTGTCGCTGGTCGACGCCGGGCCCGAGGCCCCGCCGTGGGTCGCCACCATCAACCAGGCCCTCGAGCGCCTCAACACCGTGCTGTTCGGCCCGCAGGACTACGCCGTCATCGCCACGACGCCCCGCGGGTGAGCGCTCGGCCGTGATCCGGGTCGCGCTCGACGGCACGCCGCTGCTCGGGCACCGCACCGGGGTCGGGGTGTTCACCCACGAGGTGCTCGCCGAGCTGGCCCGCCGGCCCGGCCTGCGGCTCACCGCCTGGGCGGCCACCTGGCGGGGCCGGGGCCGGCTGGCCGGCCACCTGCCCCCCGGGGTGCGGGTGCCGGGGATGCCGATGGCGGCCCGGCCCCTCCGGGCGGCCTGGCGGCGGGCCGACCTCCCGCCCCTCGAGCTGTGGACCGGGCCCGTCGACGTGGCCCACGGCACCAACTTCGTGGTGCCGCCCACCCGGCGGGCGGCCCGCCTGGTGACGGTGCACGACCTCACCCCCGTGCGGTTCCCCGAGCTGTGCACGGCCGACACCCTCCAGTACCCGGCGCTGCTCCGCCGGGCGCTGCGCGCCGGGGCCCACGTCCACGCCGTGTCGCACTTCGTGGCGGCCGAGGTGGTGGAGCTGCTCGGCGCCGACCCGGCACGGGTCCACGTGGTCCCGAACGGCGTCACGCCCCGCCGCCCCGACCCGGCCGCGGGCTCGCGCCCCGGCCCCCGGGTGCCCCCGGGGGGGCCGTACGTGCTGGCCGTGGGCACCGTCGAGCCCCGCAAGGACCTCCCCACCCTGGTGCGCGCCTTCGACCTGCTGGCGCCCGGCCATCCCGACCTGCGGCTCGTGCTCGCCGGCGCCGACGGCTGGGGCACCGCCGCCCTCGACGCCGCGGTGGCCGTGGCCCGCCACGCCGGTCGCGTCGTCCGGGTGGGCTGGGTCGGCGACGCCGAGCGCGACGAGCTGCTGCGCGGCGCCGTCGCCGTCGCGTACCCGTCGATCTACGAGGGGTTCGGCCTCCCGCCCCTCGAGGCCATGGCCGCCGGCGTCCCGGTGGTGGCCAGCACCGCCGGCGCGCTCCCCGAGGTGCTCGGCGACGCGGCCGTGCTCGTCGCCCCCGGCGACCCGCCGGCGCTGGCCGCGGCGCTCAGCGGCGTGATCGACAGCGACGCCCTCCGCCGCGACCTCGTGGCCCGGGGGCGGGAGCGGGCGGCCAGGTTCACGTGGGCGGCCACGGCCGACGGGTTGGTCGCGATCTACGAGGCGGTCTCGGGCCGCACCGCGGCCTGAACCCCGACCGCGCCCCTCGGCACCAGCACCCTGGCGTCGAGCGGGAAGTGCACCAGGCCGATGGTGCGGCCCGGGTTCATCACCTCGAACGAGTCGAGCTGCACCCGCTGGTCGTACTCGACGCCCGTGTCGTTGTGGATGCCCACCGAGACGAGGTAGGTGCCGTCCTGCAGCGGGACCCGCTCGAACTCGTACACGCACTCGCCGGCACCGTCGATGGTGCCCACCGGGGTGTCGATGACCTGGGTGTTGACGCCGAGCAGCAGGTTGCCGAGCTGGTCGTGGATCTCGAGGGCGAAGATGGCGTCGGAGGTGGGCCGGGTGGCCAGGTAGCCGATGCGCACCCGCATGGGCTCGTCGGGCAGCAGCACGGAGCCCGTCGACGCCGGGTACTCGACCTGCACCGAGGTGATCCGCACCCGGTACGTCTTGGCCCGCACGTCGCCGGTGGCCTGGCCGGCCTCGTCCTCGAGGTACTCCTCGGGCACCTCGACGCCCCGCTCCAGCAGGGTCTGGCGGAAGGCCCGCACGGCCTCGCCGGGCGGGCCGTCCATCACCAGCTCGCCGTGGTCGAGCACCGCGCCGCGATCGCAGATCTGGCGCACCAGGTCGGCGGCGTGGGTGACGAACAGCATGGTGCGCCCCTCCCGGCGGAAGGACTTGATGCGGTCCATGCACTTGCGCTGGAACGCCTCGTCGCCGACGGACAGCACCTCGTCGATGATCAGCACGTCGGGGTCGACGTTGACGGCGACCGCGAAGCCCAGCCGCGCGTACATGCCCGACGAGTAGTGCTTCACCTGGCTGTCGATGAAGGGCTCGAGCTCGGAGAAGTCGACGATCTCGTCGAACTTGCGTTCCATGTCGGCCTTGGAGAACCCGAGGATCGACCCGTTGAGGAAGACGTTCTCGCGGCCCGTCAGGTCGGGGTGGAAGCCGGCCCCCAGCTCCAGCAGCGCCGCCACCCGGCCGTACGTGCGGATGGCCCCCTGGGTGGGCCGCAGGGTGCCCGACACGCACTTGAGCAGCGTGCTCTTCCCCGAGCCGTTGTGGCCGAGCAGCCCGACCGTCTCGCCCTCGCTCACCTCGATGGTGACGTCGCGGAGCGCGTAGAACTCCTCGTAGGGGTTGCGCCCCAGGCGGATGAAGCGCTCCTTGAAGGTCTTGGGCTTCTCCTTGTAGAGGCGGAAGCGCTTGGTGACCCCGTGGATCTCGACGGCGGGCTGACCCATGTCCGGCTCAGATCTCCTCGGCGAAGTCGTCCTCGAGCCGCCCGAACAGCCACAGGGCGAGCACGAGCAGCACCAGGGAGCCGGCACCGACGATCGCGAGGTTCCGCAGGTACCAGCCGATCCCCACGTCGAGCGGGATGACGCCGGGGTCGGACGGGTTGTAGATCACCCGCTGGAAGGTGAGCACCACGGGGATGATCGGGTTGAAGAGCAGGATCCAGCTCTTGTCGCCCAGCCGCTCGGCCACCTGCTCGTACGGGTACACGATCGCCGACAGCCAGAACCACACCACCAGCACCAGCTCGAGCAGGTGCTGGGTGTCGCGCAGGTACACGTTGACGGCGGCGAGCCCGATGGCGATGGCCGCCGAGAAGAGCAGCAGCACGAGCAGGGCCGGGACCAGCGCCGGGGCGTAGCTCCAGGCCGGGGCGTGCCGGAAGATCGCCAGGGCCGCGAACAGCACGAGCATCTGCAGGAAGAAGTGCACCAGCGAGGCGCCGATGGACGCCAGGGGAAGGATCTCGCGGGGGAACCACACCTTCTGCACCAGCGAGGCGTTGCCCACGATCGACGTGGTCCCGGCCGACACCGAGTTGGAGTACAGGTTCCAGGCGAGCAGGCCCGACAGCAGGAAGATGGAGAACAGGGGCACCTGCACCCGCAGGATCTCCTTGAACACCAGCGTGAACACCACCAGGTACAGCACCGGGTTGAGCAGCGACCACAGGAACCCCAGGACGCTGTTCTTGTACTTGACCTTCAGCTCCTTGCGGACGAGGTTGCCGAGGAGCTCGCGGTAGCGCCACACGATGACGAGGCGCTGGATCGGACCGGGCCGGGCCGAGACCTCGGTGGTGGTCGGCGGGCGCGCCGGTTCGGGCGGGGCGGACGAGGGGCTCACGATGACCGTCGAGGGTACTACGGGCCCCTCCGGCCCCCCGGGCAGGCGCCCGGCCCGGCCGTCCCTAGACTGCCCCGCCGTGAGGGCGCTGGTCACCGGTGCGGGCGGCTTCGTCGGCCACTACCTGGTCGGTCACCTGCGCGCCTGCGGCGACCACGTGACCGCCGACGAGGGCCCGCTGGGCGGCGGCACCGACATCTGCGACCTCGACGCCCTGCGCGGGCTCGTCGCCGGCACCCGGCCCGACGCCGTCTACCACCTGGCCGGCTGGAGCGACGTGGGCGCCTCGTGGTCGGCACCCGTCGAGGTGTTCCGGGCCAACGCCGAGGGCACCCTGAACGTGCTCCTCGCCTGCGCCGACGTGGCGGTCACGAAGGTGCTGGTGGTCACCAGCGCCGACGTGTACGGCGTGGTGGGCCCCGACGACCTCCCCCTCGCCGAGGACCGGCCGCTGCGGCCCGTCAGCCCCTACGGCGCCAGCAAGGTGGCGGCAGACGTGCTCGCCCTCCAGTCGTTCCTCGGGAGCGGCCTGCCGACCGTGCGGGTCCGGGCGTTCAACCACCTGGGGCCGGGCCAGTCCGACCGCTTCGTGGCCTCGGCCATCGCCCGGCGCGTGGCCGAGAACGAGCGCAGCGGCGAGACGTCGGTGCGGGTGGGCAACGTCACCCCGGCCCGCGACTTCACCGACGTGCGCGACGTTGTCCGGGCGTACCGCCTGCTCGTCGAGCACGGCGAGCCGGGCGAGGTCTACAACGTGTGCTCGGGGCCGCCGGTGTCGATCGCCGAGCTGGGCGAGCGGCTGGTCGCCATGGCTGCCACCCCCATGCGGCTCGACCCCGACCCGGCCCTGCAGCGGCCGGTCGACGTCCCCGTTCTCCACGGCGACCCGAGCCGGCTGTGCGAGGCCACCGGCTGGCAGCCCGAGATCCCCCTCGAGCACACCCTGGCCGACGTCCTCGCCTGGTGGCGGGCCCAGCAGGGGCCGGCGTGATCACCGTCGTCGCCGGGGGCGTGGGCGCGGCCCGCTTCCTCACCGGCCTGGTGCAGGTGGTCGAGCCCGGCGAGGTCGCCGCGGTCGTGAACGTGGGTGACGACGTGACGCTCCACGGGCTGCACGTGAGCCCCGACCTCGACACGGTCACGTACACCCTCGCCGGCGCCATCGACCCCGAGACCGGGTGGGGCCTGGCCGGCGAGACCTGGGCGGCCATGGCCGGCCTCGAGCGCTACGGCGGCGTCACCTGGTTCCGCCTCGGCGACCAGGACCTGGCGACCCACCTGTACCGGACCCAGCGCCTCCGCGAGGGCGCACCCCTGTCGGCCGTCACCGCCGAGGTCGTGCGGGCCTGGGGGCTGGGGCTGCGCGTCCTCCCGGCCACCGACGACCGCCTCGAGACGCGCGTCAACGTGGCCGGCGAGGGCGAGATCGGCTTCCAGGAGTACTTCGTGCAGCGCCGCCACGCCGTGCCCGTCACCGCCGTCCGCGTGGCCGGCGCCGGCGACGCCCAGCCCGCCCCCGGCGTGATCGAGGCCATCACCGAGGCCGAGGTGGTGGTGATCGCGCCGTCCAACCCGATCGTGTCGATCGGGCCGATCCTCGCGGTCCCCGGCATCCAGGAGGCCATCGCCGACCGGCGCCCACGGGTGGTGGCGGTGTCGCCCATCGTCGCCGGGGCCGCCCTCAAGGGCCCGGCCGACCGGATGCTCGCCGAGCTCGGCCACGAGGCCTCGGTGGTGGGCGTCGCCCGCCTCTACCGCGACCTGGCCGCCACCCTGGTGATCGACGAGGCCGACGTCGGCCTGGCCGGGGCGGTGGAGGCCACGGGCATGCGCTGCGTGGTCACCCCCACCGTCATGCGCGACCCCCAGGTGGCCGCGGCCCTGGCCGCCACGGTGCTGGCCGCGGGCCGGGCCGGCCGCTGATGCGCCTGGAGATCCTCGCGGTCGAGGGCGTGCCCGAGGTACGCCCGGGCGACGTGCTGGCCGACCTCGTCGCCGCGGCGTGCGCGGCCGGCGAAGCCACCACCCTCCGGCCCGGCGACGTGGTGGTGGTCACCCAGAAGGTGGTGTCGAAGGCGGAGGGGCGGCTGGTGCCCGTCGACCCCGACGACCCCCGCTCGCACAAGGCGCTGGTGGAGCAGGAGGCCGTGCGGATCCTGCGCCGCCGGGGCGACCTGCTCATCACTGAGACCAGCCACGGCTTCGTGTGCGCCAACGCCGGCATCGACCTGTCGAACGTCGACCGCGGGTGGGCCGCGCTCCTGCCCCTCGACGCCGACCGGTCGGCCCGTCGCATCCGCGACGGCCTGCGGGCCCGCACCGGCACGGAGGTGGGCGTGATCGTGAGCGACACGTTCGGCCGCACCTGGCGCAAGGGGCTCACCGACGTGGCCATCGGCTGCGCCGGCGTGGCCGCGGTGGTCGACCTGCGGGGAACCGCCGACGCCTTCGGCCGCGAGCTGCAGGTGACCGAGGTGGCCGTGGCCGACGAGCTGGCCTCGGCGGCCGAGCTGGTGATGGGCAAGGCGACCGGCGTGCCGGTGGCCATCGTGCGGGGCGTCGACCCGGCGTGGCTGCGCGACGGGTCGGTGGCCGGCGAGATCGTCCGCCCGCCCCGGGAGGACCTGTTCCGCTAGCCCTGTCGCCCGCACGGTGGTGGCCGTGCGGTGCGGGCCCGGTTGTGGGGGCCGCACAGGAGCCGGCCGTTGGCCTGGGTGGTGGGCCCGCCGGCCTCCCAGGGCACGATGTGGTCGACCTGGCATCGGCCGGCGGGCACGTCGCAGCCCGAGGGGTGCTGGCAGTGGCGGTCGCGCACCTGGATCACCCGGCGCAGCGCCCCGGTGAAGAACCGCTCGCGGACGCTGACCGACAGGGCCCGCTGGGCCGAGTCGAACACGATCGACTCGATGTCGGCCCGCTCCAGCAGGGGCAGGAACTGCGCTCGGGTGAGCACCGTGCCGTCGTCGAGCTCGCACAAGTGCCCGACCGCGTCGTCCAGGCCGACCACCACCGTGACCAGCGGCTCGGGCCGGCGCCCACCAGCGGGCGCGCTGCGGGACCGCTCGGCCATGCGCACCAGCGCCGCGGCCCGCCGCTGGGCCGGCGTGCGGCCCAGCTCGCCCACCCCCACCTCGTCGCGGCCCAACCGGGCGCGGGCCTCGGCCACGTCGTCGGCGTACAGCTCGTCCTCCAGGCGCTGCAGCTCGCCCTGCACCGCGGTGCCCCACACCGCGTCCAGCCGACCCCGCACGTCGAAGCTGCCCTGGAAGGTGCGCACCACCGACAGGTACACGTCGGCGGCCGAACGGTCGGCGTCGGCGTCGGCACCGTCGGGGTCGGCCTGCTGACGCCAGTACGCCACCGCCCGCAGGAAGTCCCGCAACGACAGCCCCTCGGCCTGGCCGACCAGCACCGCCTCGTCGCGCACGAACGCCTCGTGGGTGCGGGGCCCGTCGAGGCCGGCCAGCACGTCGACGTGATCGGGGCCGATCACCCCGGCCGCCAGCGCCGACGCCACCCGAGGCATCTCCCCCAACCGGCGGGCCCGACGAAGGCGGGCCCGGCCCTCCCGCGGCGACAGGTGCGCGTCGCGGGCCAGCCGGGCCCCGGCCGCACGCGACCCGTCGCCGGCCCACACCCCCCGGGAATCCCAGCGGGCCACCAACCCCGCGCTCACGCCCTCCAGGCGGCTGTGGCGCACCTGCAGCCCCACCACCAGATCGTCGAGCTCGCCGTCGGCCAGCTCGTCGGCATCCACCACCGCCAGGATCAGGGCCGCCTCGTCCAGGCGGTCGAACGCCAGCCGCACCTCATCAGCGACGCCACCCGACCCCCCGCCCGGCCCGCCACCCGACCCGCCACCCGGCCCGCCGCCCGGCCCGCCGTCGAGGCCGTGCACCCGGTGGCGAACCCGCTCGCGCACCCGCCCGAGCACCCGCTCGGCCGCCCGCTCCGGCGCCTGGCCCACTCCGACCGCCATGCCGTCAGCCTACCACACCCGATCGAACGTGTGTTCGTATTTCTCCCGGGGCACCCCCGGCGCCCGGCGGAGCGCTAGATCAGCGGGTTCAGCTGGCCGAGCACCGAGTCGGACACCGCCGCGGTGCCTCCGTACACGAAGCCCCCGCCCAACGAGCCGGCCGCGCCGGTCACCCAGCTGCTGACCGAGGCGGGGAGGGCGTCGGGCCGGGTGAGCAGCAGCGGGCCGCCCCTCGCCGCGATGTGGGCACCGCCGGTGAGGGCATCGGGGAACGTGACGCCCGAGGCCACGCCGAGCACGGTCGGCTGGGCGAAGAACTGGCGGGCCACGAGCACCGCGGTGTCGTAGCGGTCGGCACCCACGAGCGTGGAGGGCAGGCCGGTGGCCACCGTGGCCGGGCCCCCGACGGCGAACACGGCCACGTCGGCCAGGCCGTCGAGGAACTGGGCGGTGGCCGGCGGAAGGGCCGTGCCCGCCGTGAGCACCACCACGCCGCCGCGCGCCGCGGCCGCGGCCCCGGCGGCCAGGGCGTCGGCGAAGTCGGTGCCGGTGGCGACGAGGACCGGGTTGGCCGAGCCCACCTGGCGGGCCACCGCCACGGCGGTCTCGTAGCGGGTCGGGCCGGCCAGGCGGGTGACCGCGAAGCCGGCGTCGCGGAGCGACTGCTCGACGGCCGGACCCAGGGCCGCCGGGCCTCCCAGCAGGTAGACGGGGCCGCCGGGGCGCAGCACCCGCTGGATCTCGGCCAGCACCCGCGTGTCGAGGGCGGTGGGCGGGGTGATGAGGAGCGGCCCCCGCTGGGCGGTGGCGAGGGGCGTGCCGGCGAGGGCGTCGGGGAACGCGTCGGAGCGGGCCAGGACCACCGCCGCGGCCGACGACGGCGACGGGAACGTGCTCTGGGCCACCACGATCCCGGTGCCCACCCGGTCGACGCCGCCCAGGCGCTGCACGGGGCCCGACGGGGCCGGCCCGCCTCCGGCCGCGGCGAGCACGACCTGGGTGCCTCCCGGCACCTGGCGGTAGCTCACGGTGAAGACCTGGCCGCCACCCGACACGGCCGCACCGTCGGGCAGGTTGGCGAAGGTGCCGGTGAGGGGCCCGGCGCTGGCGATGATCGGCAGCTGGGCGCCGGCGGGCACCCCGGCCGTCAGCTCGACCACGAGGGATCCGGCGAGGGTGGTGGCGCCGGCCACGTCGAGCGGGTCGTGGGTGGCCCCGCCCACGGTGGCCACGAACGACCCACCCGACCCGATGCCGAGCGACTGCACGTTGCCCGTGCCGCCGATGGCGCCGCCGTTCACCTGGACCGCGCTGGAGGGCAGCTTGCCGGTGACCCGCAGGAGCCCCTCCTGCACCACGGTGGGCCCGGTGTAGCGGTTGTCGCCCCGCAGCTCGAGGGTGCCGGGGCCGGTCTTGGCCACGCCGCCGGGCGCCCCGACCGGCGCCGGCGGGGCCCCCGCGAGCTCGTTCTTGAGGTCGCCCAGCACCAGGAGGGTGGCGCTGGACGAGCTGCCCACCTTCACGGTGACGGTGGAGGTGCCCGGCTCGGGCCGGAGCCCGACGTCGGTGCGGATGGTGACGGTGCCGGCCGGGACGTCGGTCTCGAGGGCCGGGTCGTCGGGCGCGAAGAGGTTGATCTCCTCGCCCTTCAGCTCGTAGCCGGCTCCCTGGAACACGAGCCGGGCGAACGCCGGGGCGTAGTCCTGGTCGAAGTCGTTGTCGACCACCTTCTTGGGCGTGGCCGCCGGGAACACGAGCAGGCCGCTGCCGTCGGTGGGCGGCGTGGTGTCCTGCGGGCCCCAGTTGGCACCGACCCACATGCTCTCGCCGGGGCCCTGGCCGTCCCACATGAAGGGCCCGGCCAGGGCCGAGGCCGGCGGAGCCATGGTGAGGGTGGCCGCCGTCGCGACGGTGGCGGCCACGAGGGCCGCCACCGCACGCCGGGGCCGGACGCGTCGCACGAGGTGCATGCCAGCTCCGGGGCTCGTTCGGGGAAGGGGGCTAGATGATGCTGGTGAGGGTGGTGACGACGGCCGCGCTCACGGCGGCGGTGCCGCCGTAGACGTAGGCGTTGGTGAGGGTGCCGGCGTTGGCGACCACGTAGGTGTTCACCGACGCCGGGAGCGCCTCGGGCCTGGTGAGCACCAGCGGCCCGCCGAGCTTGGCGATGTGGGCGCCGCCGGTGAGGGCGTCGGGGAAGGCGAGGCCCGAGGCCACGCCGAGCACCGTCGGCGAGCTGAAGAACTGCTGGGCCGCCTTCACCGAGGTCTCGAACCGGTCGACCCCGACCACGGGGCTGGCCGTGTTGCCGGCCGCCCGCGAGGCCGGGCCGCCCAGCGCGAACAGGGTCACGCCCGACCGGGCCGACAGGTAGGCGGCCGTGGAGGCCGGCATGACGTCGCCGTTGGTGAGCAGCACGGCACCGCCGACCTTGGCTGCGGCCGAGCCGGCCGAGAGGGCGTCGGCGAAGTCGGTGCCGGTGGCCAGCAGCAGCGGCTGCGGGCTGCCCAGGGCCTGGGCGATGGCCACCGCGGTGGCGTAGCGCTCGGGGCCGGAGATGCGGCTCACGGTGTAGCCGGCGGCGGTGATGGCGTCGGCCACGGTCTGGGTGATGGCGGCGGTGCCGCCCAGCACGTAGACGGTGGCGCCCGGCGCCAGGACCCGGTTGATCTCGGCCAGCACCCGGCTGTCGAGCACGTTGGTGGGGTTGATCAGCAGCGGGCCGCTCTTGGCCTTGGCCAGCGGGGTGCCGGCGAGGGCGTCGGGGAACTCGTCGCTGCGGGCCAGCACCGCGGCCTGGGCCGAGTCGGTGCCCGGGTAGCTGTTCTGGGCGATGGCGATTGCGGTGTCGATGCGGTCAGGACCCGACAGGCGGGTGACCGGCGTGGTGGGGGGCGCGGCCTGGGGAGTGAGGGTGACATCCGCTCCGGTCATGCCGTCGCCGTAGCTGACCTTGAACAGCTGGCCGCTCGGCTGCGCAGTCACCGTCGCGCCCTCGGGCAGACCGGCGAACTGTCCCGAGAACGACCCGCTGTTGGCGATGATCGTGATGGGCGACGAGCCCGAGACCGTTGCCGTCGCCGTCACCTTGAGCGTGCCGCCGCCCAGCGCCAGGGCGTCGGCGACCTGCAACGAGGGTGTCGAGCCCGACACTGCGACCTCGAACGTGGAGCCGTTCTCCAGCGTCAGCCCGCTCACGGCAGCGCCACTGCCACCGTACGTGAACGTTGCCCCGCTCTTGACGGTGATCTGCGAGCCGGCGACGACGGCGCCGGCCTCGTTCCCGTCGGCCATGTTGCCCCGTACTTCCAGGGCACCCGCGTTGACCGTCGTGGGACCGGAGTAGATCCCGTCACCTGAGAGCACGAGCCTTCCGGCCCCGTTCTTCACGATTCCGGCTGGGCTCGCCTGCGGCACAAGGCCACCGCCACCAAATCCCAGGCTGTTCGACACGTCACCGGTCAGTGTCGTCGTCCCGCTGTTGACGCCGAACGCAACCGTGGGGTCACCGAGCCCAAGGTCAAGGGAGAGGGTCGTCGCGCCAGTCGCCGAGCTGACCGCTGTCTCGACGTTGAGCGGATCGCCGCCGAGCGTGTAGCCGGCGGCCGCGAAATCCAGCGTTCCCACGAGCGCAGGTCCTCCGGCAAGCCCTGGGAGGTCGTTGCTCAGCGACTGTGGGGAGGCGCCGTTGAAGATCAGGACTGTGGTGGGGTCATTCGCCGGAACGCCAGCCGGGCTCCAGTTTGTGGGCAGGTTGAGACTGCCGCTGCCGGCACCACCCGTCCATGTTGAGTCCAGGGCCCAGGCGGGGCCGGCGAGGGCGAGGGTCGAGCCGGCCAGGACGGCGGACGCGACGGCGATGCGGGCGAATCTCTTGACGCGCACGAATACCCTCCTCGGGTCATCGTTCGTGAACGGGAGCAACACTAGCCACACGGCCACCAGCCGCGGTGGCAGCGGGCGGGCCTACAGGGTCTTCAGGTCAGCGACCACGGCTTCGTTCACGGCGGCGGTGCCCCCGTAGACGAAGGCCCGGGTGATCGCGCCCTCGCCCGCGATGTAGAGCCGCACCGGCTGCGGCAGGGCGTCCGGCCGGGTGAGCAGCAGCGGACCGCCGAGCGCCGCGATGTGCGGGCCGCCGGTGAGGGCGTCGGGGAAGTTCGCGCCCGACGCCACGCCCACGGCCGTGGGATCGGCGAAGAACCGCTGGGCCACCGCCACCGAGGTGGTGTAGCGGTCGGTGCCCACGACCGGGGTGGCCTCGGGCACCGCCGCCGCCGCTGGGCCGCCCACCGCCACCAGGGCGGCGCCGAAGCGGCCCTGGATGTAGGAGGCGGTCGCCGCGGGGAGCGTGGCCCCGTCGGTGAGCAGCACCGCGCCGCCGCTGACGGCGGCAGCCGCACCGGCGGCCAGGGCGTCGGGGAAGTCGCGGCCGGTCGCCAGGATGATCGGCGAGGGCAGTTGGAGCTGCTCGGCGATCTCCACCGCCGTCTCGTAGCGGTTGTCGCCCGCCACCCGGTTCACTGCGAAGCCGGCGTCGTCCAGGGCGCCGGCCACCTCCGGGCCCAGGGCGGCCGTGCCGCCCAGCACCACCACGCGGCCCCCGCGGGGCAGCACCCGGTCGATCTCGGCCAGCACCCGCGGGTCGAGGGCGCCCGGCGGGTTCACCAGCAGCGGTCCGGCCTGCTGGCGGGCCAGCGGCGCGCCGGCCAGGGCGTCGGCGAACTGGTCGGAGCGGGCCAGCACCACCACCAGGGCCGAGTCGTTGGCCGGGAAGCCGTTCTTGGCCACCGCGATGCCCGTGGCGACGCGGTCGGCGCCGGCCAGGCGCTGCACGTCGAGCACGCGGGTGGGCGGGGGCGGGGTGGAGCAGCCGCTGCCCGGCGTCAGCACGGTGAGCACGACGTCGTTGCCGTCGCCCCCGGCGTAGGACACGCGGAACTGCTGGCCGGCGCTGGAGACCACGGTGGCGCCCTCGGCGACGCCGGCGAAGGTGCCGTCGCGGCTGGTGGTGGCCAGGGCCGGCACGACGGTGCCGACGGGCGCGTCGGTGGAGCCGGTGAGCGCGAGGTTGCCGCGGAGGGTGACCGGTCCGGCCGCCATGCCGTCGCTGCACACGTCGGCGCGGAACGTGCCGCCGCCGTCGACGACGAGCGTGCCCACCCGGCCGGTTCCCCCGAGCGTGGCTCCCGAACGCACCGACACCGGGCTGCTCGGCTGGTTGCCGTCGACCACGAGCACGCCGCCGGCGACGACGGTGGCGCCGGTGTAGGTGTTGGCGCCGGCCAGGCGGGCGGTGCCCGGCCCGACCTTGTTCACACCGCCCGACGCCCCGCCGGTGACGCCCGGCGCGGTGTACGGGTTGCTGAGCACCCCCGTGACGGCGAGGCTGGTCCCACCGGCCACGTCGAGGTCGGTGGCGCCCACCAGGCCGATGGGCAGCTCGAGGGTGGTGACCCCGCCGCTGCTGTAGTCGGTCATCACGCCGGCGCTGCGCAGGTTGATGGCCGACGGCCCCTTGATCGTGTAGCCGCCCGACCGGAACGTGAGCTTGCCGACCTCGAACACGCCGGGGCTCGGGTTCTGGAGCGTCTTGGTCTCGCTGGGGCCGAACACCAGCGTGTCGCCCTGGTTGGGGATGCAGTTCCAGTTCTGGGCGTCGAGCAGCTTGTCGTTGGCCGTCACCGGATCCCACAGGCAGCTCGCGGCCGCGGCCGGTGCCGCGCTCACGACCAGGGCGCCACCGGCGAGCAGGGCGGTGACCAGCAGGCCTCGGAGGACCAGGGTGGGGGTGCGGGTGCGCACGGGCAGGGGCTCCTCGGGTCGTCAGGCCGGCAGGCCGGTGATGCGGAGCCAGAAGGCCCCGCCGTGGCGCTCGATGCCGGCCAGCAGCGGGTGGTCGAACAGGGAGTCGAGCACGGCCGCCAGCTCGGCGTCGGTCGACACGAACCAGGCCGGGAGCTCGGTCTCGGTGCCGGCCCCGCCGCCCAGGAGGAAGGCGCCGAGCACGTACTGCTCCGAGTAGAAGCGGTCGGCCCAGTCGGGTGGGTAGTCGTCGGGCAGGTGGATGTCGTGGATGCCGAGCAGCACGCCGGGCCGCAGCCGGGGCAGCACCTCGAGCAGCACGACGGTGGCGTCGGAGTTCATGAAGCAGCGGTGCGAGTTGTCGACGAACACCACGTCGCCGGGGCCGGCCCGGTCGAACACGGCCAGGTCGCAGTCCTCGAGGGGCTGGCGGACCACCTCGTCGCAGATGGCGTCGATCTCGGCGCGGGGGTGGGGGTCGATCGACACGATGCGGGTGCGCAGGCCGTGGTCGTCGACCGCCCGCCGAGCGAACTTGGTGGACCAGCCCGACCCGACCTCGAGGTACAGCTCGGGGTCGCGGTCGGCGAGGAACGTGTAGATGGCGGCGCCGTCGAGGGCGGGCAGCCAGCCGTTCACCCAGGCCGGCTCGGCGGGCGACGACGGCTCGTCGCGGGGGATGGCGAGCAGCTGGTCGCGGTACCCCAGGACGGCCTCGAGCACGACCCGGTAGCGGCCGCGCCCCCCGTCGAGCACGGCGTACAGGTACGGGTTGGGCGGCTGGCCCCAGCCGGCGCGGGCCCGCGGCGTGACCGGGTAGTCGAGGGTGACCCGGTCGTACGTGCCGGCCGGCAGCTCGACCCCCTCGGCGCCGAGCCCATCGGGCTCGCGGGGGGCGTGGCCGGGCACCATCGGCGCGGCCGACGGCCCCGACGGGGGGGCCAGGCGCACCGCGACCCGCGAGGCGATGCGGTCGCCGACCCGGTCGACGAGGCCGCCGAGGGTGCGCCGCACCAGCCCGACCGGCCCGGTGTCGGGCCCGGTGTCGGGGGCGGGGGCGGGATCGGACACGGGCCTCGACCTTACCGGCCCTCAGCCGTCCGGGCGGTCGCGGAACCAGCGCAGCACCTCGGCCACCCCGGCGGCCAGCCCCGTCCACGGCCTCCAGCCGAGGTGGATCCCGGCCCGGGACGGGTCGAGGCACGAGCGGGCCAGCTCGCCGGGGCGCGCCGGCGCCCGCTCCGCAGGGGTCGTCACGCCCACCGCCGAGGCCATGGTGTCGTACAGCTCGTTCACGCTGGTCTCGACCCCGGTGCCGATGTTGAGCAGCAGCCCGCTCCCCCGGTCGGCGGCCCGCACGAAGGCGTCGACCACGTCGTCGACGTACACGAAGTCGCGGGTCTGCTCGCCGTCGCCGAAGATCGTGCACCCCTCGCCCGCCAGCAGCCGGCCGGCGAAGATGGCCACGACCCCGGCCTCGCCGTGGGGGTCCTGGCGGGGCCCGAACACGTTGGCCAGGGCCAGCGACGTGAACTCGAGCTGGTGGAGCTGGCGGTACGCGACGAGGTAGTCGGTGACGGTCTTCTTGGCCACGCCGTACGGCGACAGCGGCTGCTGGGGGTGCGACTCGCGCACCGGCAGGTCGGACGGGTCGGGGTCGCCGTAGATGGTGCCGCCGCTCGAGGCGAACACCACCTTGCGGGCGCCGGCCTGCCGGGCCGCCTCCATCACATTGAGGCTGCCGAGCACGTTGACGTCGGCGTCGAAGACCGGGTCGGCCACGCTCACCCGCACGTCGGCCTGGGCCGCCAGGTGGAACACGACCTCCGGGGGCTTGCGGGCCAGCAGGTCGACCAGCTCGGGGGCGCGGATGTCGAGGTGGTGGAAGGTGAGGTCGTAGCTGCGGTCGGCCCGGGCCTGGGCCAGGTTGGCGAGGGAGCCGGTGGACAGGTCGTCGACGACGTCGACGGCGTGACCCTCGGCGAGCAGGCGATCGACGAGGGTCGACCCGATGAACCCGGCACCGCCGGTGACGAGCGCTCGCACCGCTCAGCCGTCCTCGGAGGCGGGCATGCGGGCGCCGTGGAGCACGGCCCCCGCCTCGATCTCCACGTCGTCGCCGACCACGCTGAGCTCGTCCAGCCGGGCGCCCGCCCCCACCACCGCCCGGTGGCCCAGGATCGAGTGCCGCACCTGGGCGCCGGCCCGCACGACCGACCCGGCCAGCAGCACGCTCTCGACGACCTCGGCCCCGGCCTCGACCCGGCACCCGGCGCCGAGCACCGAGCGCTCCACCGTCGCCCGCGGGTCGATCGCCGCCTCCAGCGACACGATGCCCTCGCGGGGTGCGTTCCACACCCCGTCGGCCAGGTCGAGGCACGCTTGCAGGTACGTCGCCGGCGTGCCGGTGTCGACCCAGTAGGCGCCGTCGTGCATGGCGAACAGCGAGCCGTCGGCGACCATGGCCGGGAACGTCTCCCGCTCGACCGACACCCGGCGGCCGCCCGGGATGCGACCGAGCACGCTGGGCTCGAGCACGTACGTGCCGGCGTTGATGAGGTTCGTCGGCGCCTGCCCGGGCGGGGGCTTCTCCACGAAGGCGGTGACCCGCCCGTCGGCGTCGGTGGGCACGACGCCGAAGCGGCTGGGGTCGTCGACGGGGTGGAGCGCGACGGTGCCCTCGGCGGCGTGCTCCCGGTGGAACGCCACCAGGCGGCCGAGGTCGAGATCGGTCAGCACGTCGCCGTTGACCACCACGAAGGTGTCGTCGATGCCGGCCTCGGTGGCCGCGAACCGGATCGCCCCGGCCGTGTCGAGCGGCTCGTCCTCGACGGCGTAGGTGAGCCGCACCCCGGCGCAGTGCCCGTCGGGGAAGGCCGCCAGGAACGCGTCGGGCCGGTAGCCGAGCGACAGCACGCACTCGTCGACGCCGTAGCGGGCGAAGTGGCTCACCACCAGCTCGATGAGGGGGTGGTTGCCGACGGGGAGGAGCTGCTTGGGCGTGGTGAGGGTGAGCGGCCGGAGGCGGGTGCCGAACCCGCCGACCAGCACGACCGCCCTCACGGCGCGCTCCGGCGACGCTGCAGGAGACGGACCATCGGCCGGCGACCTTAGCGCCGGCGCCGGGCCCGCCGTCCCGCCGCCAGCTCCTCGAACAGGGCCTCGTACGCCTGGGCCACCGCGGCGGGCGACGCCCAGCCCTCGACGAAGCGCCGGCCGGCCGACCCCATGGCCGCCAGACCGGCGGGATCGGCGAGGAGCCGACGCAGGGCGGCCGTGAACGCCACCGGGTCGTCGGGCGGCACCGCCAGGCCGGCGCCGGAGCGATCGACCAGCCGGGCCACCTCGGTGCCGGGGTCGACGCTGGCGAGCAGCGGCCGCCCGGCGGCGAGGATCGAGTACGTCTTGGACGGCACGCTCGACCGGGCCAGCCCCCTCCTCAGCGGCACCAGGTGGAGGTCGCCGGCGGCCAGCACCTCGGGGAGGCGCTCCTTGGGTTGCAGCGGGGCGAACACCACGTTGTCGAGGTGCTGCTCGGCGACGGCCCGGCGCAGCCCCTCGAGGGCCGCCCCGCCGCCGTTGACCACAAAGGCGACGTCGGGTCGGTCGTGGCGAAGCTCGGCCGCGGCCCGCAGCACCAGGTCGAGGCTCTGCGAGAACCCGACGTTGCCGGCGTACAGCACGACCGTGCGGCCCTCCAGGCCGTACTCGCGCCGGTACCCGTTGTCGGGCGGGCTCGGGCGGATCCAGTCGGTGTCGACGAAGTTCGGGATCACCCGCACCTTGGCCCGGAGGGACGGGCGGACCTTGGCGGCCACGTTGTCACGGAGATCGTCGGACAGCACCGTGACGGCGTCGGCCCGGGCGTAGCACCAGCGCTCGAGGGCCCGGGCGGCGGCGATCACCCGGGGGCTGTGGAGGACGCCCAGCTCGACGGCGACGTCGGGGAACACGTCCTGGATGTTGAACACGAGCGGCGCCCGCCGGGCGAGGCCCATGAGCCAGCCGGCGGCGCCGAGGGTGAGCGGCGGCGACATGGCCAGCACCGCGTCGGCCCGCGGGCCGGTGCAGCCCACGGCCGCGGCGACGGCGGTGAACCCGGCGAAGGCCAGCGCCCGCCGCGGGATGTCGGTCTTGTCGGTGGGGAACGGGTGGACCCGCCGGACCCGGCCCCAGGGGGTGCGCTCGGAGCGCACCAGCCGGCCCTCCCAACCCGGCTCCACCCGGTGGTGCAGGTACCACGGCAGCGCCGTCACCAGGTCGACGTGGTGGCCCCGGGCGACCAGCTCGGCCACGATGCGCGTCATCACCTCGCCCGTCGGGGCGACGTCGGGGGCGAAGTGGGGGCAGACGACGGCGATCTTCATGGTGGGGGGCTCACGCGCTGAGCGCCCGACGGTACGCGCCCTCGAGGGCGGCGGCGGCACGGTCGGGCGAGAAGTGGGCCAGGCGGGCGCGGCCGGCTCCCACCAGGCGACCCCGCAGGCCGGGCTCGTCGAGGACGGCGGCCATGGCGTCGGCCCAGCCGTCGGCGTCGTCGGGCGCGACGAGCAACCCGGCCCCGGCGACGACCTCCGGCAGGGCGGTGGCGTCGGCCGCGACGACCGGGCAGTCCCTGGCCCAGGCCTCGAGGACCGGGGCGCCGAAGCCCTCGTAGCGGGAGGGGAACACGAGCGCGGTCGCCTCGCGGAGCAGGGCGTCGAGATCGACGGCGCGCACCCGGCCGAGGCGGCGGAACCGGCCCGACACGCCCAGCGCGGCCGCCTCGTCGTCGAGGGCGGCCTCGAGGTCGGGCGCCCCGGCCCGGCCGCCCGTGACCACCACCGTGGCCTCCGGATGGCGATCGGCCAGTCGGGCCAGGGCCCGGACCAGCACGGCATGGTTCTTGTGGGGGTACACGATCGCCGGGTACACGAGGAGCGGCCCGTCGCCCAGGCGGTAGCGCGCCCGCACGCCGCCCCCGACGGCCGAGCGGCTCGGCGGAGGCACCGGGGCCAGGCCCTGGGGAACCACCACCACCCGGCCGGGATCGGCGCCGAACTCGGCGACCAGCGTGCCCTTCACGTACTCGCTGGGCACCAGCAGCAGGCGGGCCCGGCGCACGGCCGCGGGCACCACGCGGCGCAGGAAGGCCAGCTTGGTCCTCGAGAAGTGCTCGGGGTACGTCAGCCACTGCACGTCGTGCACCGTCGCCACCGACGGGGTCGGGTGCACCACCGGCACGTGCCCGCCGGCGTGGTGCACGAGGTCCACCCCGGCGTGGCGAGCCGCCCACGCCAGCCACGTCGACTCGCCCAGCACGCGCACCGGCTTGGGCCGCACCGGCACCGGTGCCCGCACCGTGGGGAACGCCTGCGCCAGGTCGGGGTGGGCCTCGAGGAGCGGTGCCGGCGCGAACAGCACGACCTCCAGGCCGGCGGGGCGTCGCACCGCCAGCGCGCGCAGCAGGCCCACCAGGTACGTCTCGGACCCGCCGACGACGCGCGTCTCCAACCACAGCAGGTTGACCCCGACCCGGCTCACCGGGTCACGTCGGCGTAGGCGGCGACCACCTGGGTGGCGGTGCGCTCCCACGTCAGCTCGCCGGCCCGCCGCCGGCCCCGCGCCCCCGTGGCGGCCGCCAACGCCACGTCGCCCAGCAGGCTCCCGATGCCGGCGGCGATGTCGCCCGGGTCGCGGGGATCGCACAGCACCGCCGCGCCCCCGGCGACCTCCTCGGTGGCCGTCCCGGCCGACGTCACCACCGGGGTGCCCTGGGCCATCGCCTCCAGCACCGGCAGCCCGAACCCCTCCCGCAGGCTCGGGTAGCAGAACACCGAGGCGCCGGCGTACAGCGCGCCCATGTCGTCGTCGGGCACGAAGCCGAGCGGCCGCACCCGCTCTCGCACCTCGCCGGGCAGGGTGTCGAGCAGGGCGCCCAGGTCCTCGTGCCAGCCCTGCGGGCCGGCGAGCACCAGCGGCTCGGCGCCGTCGAGCGCCCGGTACGCGGCCAGCAGCCCTCCGAGGTTCTTGCGGGGCTCGATCGTGCCCACCCAGAGCAGGTAGGGGCCCGGCAGGTCGTAGCGGCGGCGCACGGCCTCGACGTCGTCGTCCGACGCCGGCCGGGGCCGCACCCCGAGCAGGACGAGCCGCAACCGCTCGTCGGGGATCCCCACCGCCCGGCAGTCGGCCAGGGTGGCCGACGACGAGCACAGCACCAGGTCGGCCTCGGCCCGCACCAGGGCCAGCCCCCGGTCGAAGAACTGCAGCCCCCGCTTGGTGAAGTGACCCGGCTCGTGCAGGAACGCCAGGTCGTGCACGGTCACGACCAGCGGCGCCGAACGGGGCGGGACCGCCAGCGTGGTGGCGTGGATCACGTCGACCGGCCCGGCCGCCAGCTCGACACGGGGGCGGCGCAGGCGGTGCCAGCTCTCGTACAGGGCCGGCCGGGGCAACGGCAGGTGCGCGACCGGGATCGACGGCTGGAAGGGCTCGGGCGCCGCTGCCCGGTGCCGGGCGGCCACCCCCACCAGGCTCACGTCGGGCCGCGCCCCCAGGGCCCGCACCAGCTCGAGCGCCGCCGTCGCCGTCCCACCGGGCACCCGGTGCCAGCACTGCTCCAGGGTGACGGCGACCCGTCGCGGCGGCGGCATCGGCGGATCATCGCGCGGCGCCGGGCCCTCCCCGACCCCTACCATGGCGACCATGACCACGTTCTGGACCGACCGGCGGGTCCTCGTCACCGGCGGCTCCGGCTTCCTCGGTCGGAGCGTGACGGCCAAGCTGGCACGACGGGGTGCCGGCCAGGTCGTCGCACCCCGCATGGCCGAGTGCGATCTCACCGACCCGGCGGCCACCGACCGGCTGTTCGCGGAGGTGCGCCCCGACCTGGTGATCCACCTGGCCGCCAAGGTCGGCGGCATCGGCGCCAACATGGCCCGTCCGGCCGAGCTCTACCTCGACAACCTGCTCATGGGCACGTACCTGATCGAGGCCGCCCGCCGCCACGGCACCGACAAGACGGTGATCGTCGGGACGATCTGCTCGTACCCGAAGTTCACGCCGGTGCCGTTCAAGGAGGAGTCGCTCTGGGACGGCTACCCCGAGGAGACCAACGCCCCCTACGGGGTGGCCAAGAAGGCGCTCCTCGTGCACGCCCGGGCCAACCACGCCCAGTACGGGCAGCGCTCGATCTACCTCATGCCCACCAACCTCTACGGGCCCGGCGACAAGTTCCACCCGTCGGTGTCCCACGTCATCCCGGCCCTCATGAAGAAGCTGGTCGAGGCCGTGGAGCGCGGCGACGACACCGTCGAGGTGTGGGGCACCGGCGCCGCCACCCGCGAGTTCCTCTACGTCGACGACGCGGCCGAGGGCATCGTGCTCGCCGCCGAGCACCACGACGACCTCGACCCGGTCAACCTCGGGGCGAACCACGAGGTGTCGATCAAGGAGATCGCCGAGCTGCTGGCCGGGCTCACCGGGTTCGAGGGCCGGCTGGTGTGGGATCCGTCCAAGCCCGACGGCCAGCCCCGCCGCCGGGTCGACGCCACCCGCGCCGAGAAGGCCTTCGGCTTCGAGGCCACCACCCCCCTCGACGAGGGGCTGCGCCGCACCCTCCAGTGGTACCTGGCCAACCGCGAGGCGGCCGAGGCCGTCAGCCGCTGATCGCCCCGCGCAGCCACTCGGCGGTGCGGGCCAACCCCTCACGGAGGGGCACCGTCGGCTCCCAGCCCAGCGCGGTGCGGGCCAGGGTGATGTCGGGCCGGCGCTGGGCGGGGTCGTCGACGGGCAGCGGCTCGCGGACGAGCAGGCTCGACGAGCCGGTCACCTCCAGCACGATGCGGGCCAGCTCGGCCACGGTGAACTCGTCGGGGTTCCCGATGTTGACCGGGCCGACCTCGCGGCCGTCGAGCAGGGCGAGGATCCCGCGGATCTCGTCGTCGACGTAGCAGAAGCTGCGGCTCTGGCTGCCGTCGCCGTAGATGGTGATGGGCTCGCCCTGCAGGGCCTGCACCAGGAAGTTCGACACCACCCGCCCGTCGCGAGGCCGCATCAGGGGCCCGTAGGTGTTGAAGATGCGCACGATCCGCACGTCGAGCCCGTGCGACCGGCGGTACGCCATCGTCATGGCCTCGGCGAAGCGCTTGGCCTCGTCGTAGACCCCGCGGGGCCCCACCGGGTTGACGTGGCCCCAGTAGCCCTCGGTCTGCGGGTGCTCCTGGGGGTCGCCGTACACCTCGCTGGTGGACGCCAGCAGGTACCGGGCCCCCTTGGCCAGCGCCAGGCCGAGGGTGTTGTGGGTGCCCAGGCTGCCGACCTTCAGGGTCTGGATGGGCAGCTCGAGGTAGTCGCGGGGCGACGCCGGGCTGGCGAAGTGCAGCACGGCGTCGACCGGGCCCGGCACCCACACGTACTGCGACACGTCGTGGCGCACGAACGTGAACCCGGGCCGGCCGAACAGCTCGTCGATGTTGGCGGTGGTGCCGGTGGCCAGGTTGTCGATGGCCACGACCTCGTCGCCGCGCGCCAGCAGCGACCGGCACAGGTGGGAGCCGAGGAAGCCCGCCCCGCCCGTGACCACCACGCGGCGGCCGGAGCCGGCGCTCACGAGCGGCCGATGCCCTGGTAGGCGAAGCCCCGCCGGGTGAGCGCGGTGCGGTCGAGCAGGTTCCGGGCGTCGACCACCCGCCGCTCGGCCATCAGCCCGCCCACCTTGTCGAAGTCGAGCCAGCGGAACTCGTCCCACTCGGTGAGCACCACCAGCACGCCCGCCCCCTCGCAGGCGGCGTAGGCGTCGGCGACGACGTCGACGCCGTCGACCCCGCCCCGCACGGCCGGGTCGTAGGCCTGCACCCGGGCGCCCCTGGCCACCAGCCGGCCGATGACCTCGAGGGCCGGTGAGTCGCGGGTGTCGTCGGTGCGGGCCTTGAACGTGAGGCCCCACGCCGCCACGGTCATCCCCTCGACCGAGCCACCGGCCGCGGCCTCCACCTTGCGCACGACCCGCTCGAGCTGCTCGTCGTTCACCGTGACGACGCCCTCGAGCAGGCCGAAGTCGTACCCGGCCTCCTCGGCGATGTGGAGCAGGGCCCGGGTGTCCTTCGGGAAGCACGAGCCGCCCCACCCGGGGCCGGGCCGCAGGAACTCCTCGCCGATGCGCTTGTCGTAGCCCATGCCCAGCACGACGTCGTTGACGTCGGCGCCGACCGCTTCGCACACCGCGGCGATGGCGTTCACGAACGACACCTTGGTGGCCAGGAACGCGTTGCTGGCGTACTTGATCGTCTCGGCCGACGCGGGATCGGTGACGATCAGCGGCGCCGCGATGCCGAGGTAGAGCGACGCCACCCGGATGGCGGCGGCCTGGTCGTCGCAGCCGATCACGATCCGGTCGGGGTGGAGGAAGTCGTGCACGGCCGAGCCCTCGCGGAGGAACTCCGGGTTCGACACGACGGACACGTCGCCACGGTTCAGCACCCGCGCCACGACCTTCGTGGATCCCACCGGCACGGTGGACTTGTTGACGACGACCGACTCGTACGGCAGCACGGGGCCGACCTCCGCGGCCGCGGCCTCGATGAACGACAGGTCGGCGGAGCCGTCGAGGGCCTGCGGGGTGGGCACGCAGAGGTACGCGAACTCGGCGTCGGCCGCGGCCCGGGTGGCGCCCAGCACGAAGGAGAGCCGCTCGTTGCGGAGGCCTTCGCGCACCAGCTCCTCGAGGCCGGCCTCCATGATGGGGACGTCGCCGCGACCGAGCCGGGCGACCTTGTCGGCGTCGACGTCGGCACACACCACATCGTGGCCGAGGTGCGCGAGGCAGGCCCCGGTGGTGAGCCCGACGTAGCCGGTCCCGATGACGGCGATCTTGGCCATGGGCCGACGTTCTAGCGCCTCACGGGTGCGGCGGGGGTCAGCCGCAGGGCACCTCGGCCGGCGGGGTCACCCCGATCGTGGTGGTGGTGACCGTCGGCGGCGGGGCGTCGGCCGGCGCGCCCGTGCTCGGCGGCACCGCCGCGGCCTCCTGGGTGACGGTGGTGAAGTCCTGGCCGAGGATCAGCACCACGTCGGCCGAGTTGACGGTGCTGGTCGCCTCGAGCACGGCCCCGTTGGTGAGGTGCCGGGCCAGCAGGTCGGCGGCCGCCTCCTGCCCGGGGGCGTAGCGGATCGTGGTGCGTTCGTAGGCGTAGCTGTCGGCGTCGCCCGTGCCGCTCACCGTGAAGCCGGCCCCGGTGATCGCGTCGGAGGCCCGGGACGCCAGGCCGCTCTCGCCCACCCCGTTCAGGATGCGCACCTGCACCTCGGACGGGCCGATCGCACCGGGCGGCGGCGGCTCGATGCCGCGGAACACGTCGAGGATGGGCTGGGCCTCGGCCTCCTGGACGAGGAGCACCGCGGCGCCGTTGATCATCGCCGGCGTGGTGGGCACCGAGAACATCTCGATGGTGTTGGGGTCGAGCGAGCGGAACCGCTGGCCCAGCTTGAGCAGGTCGCGGGCCGACAGGCTGTTGTCGACGGCCACGTTCTGGATGCCGACGTCGACGAGGCGCTGCAGCACCACCGGGTTGCGCACGCCCTTGGTGACGGCCTGCTTGAGGGCCCGGCGGATGAAGTCCTGCTGGCGGCTGATCCGGCCCAGGTCGCCGGTGCCGTCGGTGCGCCAGCTGCCGCCCTCGTAGTACTTGTAGTGGCGGCTGCGCGCGTAGGCGAGGGCCTGGTCGCCGCTCAGCACCACGCAGCCCGCCTCGGACACGCTGAGGCCGGTGTTGTCGTCGCGGGCGGGCGCAGCGAAGTACACGGGGACGCCGTCGACCGCGTTCACGAGCCCCCGGAACCCGGCGAAGTTCACCTCGACGTAGTGGTGGATCGGGATGTCGAAGGCGTCCTGGATGGTCTGGATCAAGCGGTCGGGGCCCTCCGAGTAGGCCGTGTTGATGCGCTGCTTGCCGCCGGTGCCGGCGATGGGCACCCACAGGTCGCGCGGGATCGACAGGATGGCGGCCCGCTGCGAGCGGGGGTCGACCCGCACCACCATGATCGTGTCGGAGCGCTGCCCGCCGATGTCCTCGGCGCTGCCGAAGGCGTCGTAGGTGGGGTCGTTCGGGTCGATCACGCGGGAGTCGGAGCCGACCACCAGGAAGTTCTGCGGCTCGCCGGGGTCCTCCTCGGACTCCGGCGTGAGCACGTGGCCCAGGGCGATGCGGGGCAGCTGGCCGAACTTGTAGAAGAAGTACCCGAGCCCACCCGCCGTGACGAGGCAGGTGAGGATGAGGAAGACGTTGAAGCCGAGGAGGAGGCGCTGGGGCCAGGTGCGGCGCAGCCGGCGCGTCCCCGATGACGGGGCGGTCACGGGGGCCAAGGGTAGTGCCGGGGTGGTGGAGGATCAGGTCACCTGATCCTCGCGGTCACCTGACGGGCAGGCCGAGGTCGCGGGCGATCACCAGGCGCTGCACCTCGCTGGTGCCCTCGCCGATCTCGAGGATCTTGGCGTCGCGGTAGGCGCGGGCGACCGGCGTCTCGTCGATGAAGCCGGCGCCGCCGAAGACCTGGGTGGCCTCGCGCGTCGCGGTGACGGCGGCCTCGGTGGCGTACAGCTTGGCGATGGCGGCCTCGCGCCGGAACGGGCGGCCCTCGGCGGCCAGGCGGGCGGCCCGGTAGGTGAGGGCCCGCGCGGCATCGGCCATCACGGCCAGATCGGCGCACGTGAAGGCCACGGCCTGGTTGGCGCCGATCGGGCGGCCGAAGGCGTGGCGATCCTTGGCGTACTGCGTGGCCTGCTCGAGGCACCCCTGGATCGTCCCGACGGCCAGAGCGGCGATGGCCACCCGGCCCTCGTCGAGGATGGCCAGGAAGTTGGCGAACCCCCGGCCCGGCTCGCCGAGCAGGTTCTCCTCGGGCACCCGGCAGTCGACGAAGGCCAGCGGGTGGGTGTCGGACGCGTGCCAGCCCACCTTGCGGTACGGGGGGCCGACCTCGAGCCCCGGTGTGCCGGCCGGCACGAGGAAGCTGGAGATCTGGTCGGGGCCGGTGCGGGCGGTCACCGTGATCACGGAGGTGATGGGGGTGCCCGAGTTGGTGATGTAGGCCTTCTCGCCGTTGATCACCCACTCGCCGGTGGCGGCATCGTGCTCGGCCCGCGTGCGGGTGGCACCGGCGTCGCTGCCGGCCTCCGGTTCGGTGAGGCCGAAGGCGGCGAGGGCCCGGCCGGCGCACAGGTCGGGCAGCCAGCGCTGCTTCTGCTCCTCGGTGCCGAACCGGAAGATGGGGTTGGCGCCGAGGCCCACGGCCGCCTCGAGGGTGATGGCCACCGACGCGTCGACCCGCGCCAGCTCCTCGATGGCCACGCACAGGGCGGTGAGGTCGGCGCCGCCGCCGCCGTACTCCTCCGGGAACGGCAGGCCGAACAGGCCGAGCTCGCCCATGGCCAGCACGGTGTCGACCGGGAAGGTGTGGTCGCGGTCCCAGGCCTCGGCGTGGGGGGCGACCTCGCGCTCGGCGAAGTCGCGCACCACCTTGCGGAACGCCTGCAGGTCGTCGCTGAGGTCGTCGGTCGACTGGAGGCTCATGGAAGGGATGGTAGAGCCGCGACGACCGGCGACCGGCCCCCCCGCCGTCCGGATCGCGCTGGCGACGTCCGAGGCGGTGCCAGCGCGACCGAGACCGCCGCGTCGCGGTCTGCATCGCGCTGGCGACGTCTCAGGCGGACCGGGCGCGTCCCGGAACCCGGGCGCCGGCGCACACGACGGCGAGACCGGGCCACGCTGCGTGGCCCCCTGGCCCGACCGCGTGAATGACGCGGGTGCATCTTGCCGACCGCCGGCCACCGGCGCGAGGAGAGGGGTGAGGCCGTGGCATCGCCGAGGCCTCCCTGTAGCCATTGGTCCCGCACGCATCCAGGGGGCCCGGGGCGACCCGGGCCCCCCTCGCGCCCCGTCTCGCGCCCCGTCTCGATCGCGCGCACAACGCCTCGGACGTCGTGGGCGCGACAAAGCGCCGCCCGGCCCCGTCTCGATCGCGCGCACAACGCCTCGGACGTCGTGGGCGCGACGAAGACGGGCGGGCCGACCCGGCTCAGCCCGCGGGGCGCAGGTGCACGACGTCGCCGGCGGTCACCACCCGCTCCACACCGCTGTCGGCGGCCACCACCAGGTGGCCCTCGAGCGTCACGTCGACGGCCTCGCCCTCCACCGTCTCGCCCGGCAGCTCCACCCGCACCCGCCGCCCCAGGGTCGCCAGCAGCGAGCGGTACTCCATGGCCAGCTCGCGGCGGCCGGACTCGGTGCCGAGCACCGAGTAGCGGTAGTCGAGCCCGGTGAGCAGGGCCACCAGCAGCGACTCGCGGTCGACCTCGCGCCCGGCCAGCCAGCCCAGCGCCACCGCCGAGTCGCCCAGCGCGGCCACCTCGGGCGGCAGCGACGCCGCCGGCGGCCAGTTCACGTTCACCCCGAGGCCCACGACCACGGCCGCCAGGACGCCGTCGTCCACGACCGACTCGGCCAGCACGCCGCCCAGCTTGCGGTCGTCGACCATCAGGTCGTTCGGCCACTTGAGCAGGGGCTGCACCCCGGCCACCTCGTCGCAGGCGGCTGCCGCGGCGGCGGCGACGGCCACCGTGAGCAGGTGCGCCGACGACACCGGCAGCGGCTCGGCGAGCCCCGTGGCCGGCCGCAGCAGCACCGACACGAGCAGCGACGAGCCCGCCGGTGCCTCCCACACCCGGCCCAGCCGGCCCCGTCCGGACGTCTGGTGGTCGGCCACGACCACCCGCCCCTCGGGGGCCCCGTCACGGGCCACGGCGAGCAGCGCGGCGTTGGTGGACTCGATCGACTCGACCCACCGCACATCGGCGAAGCGGCTCCCCGCGAGGAGCGATTTGGCGCGATCCCCTGTCACTCCTGCAACGATAGGGGTCACCATGTTCGGGAAGATCCTCATCGCCAATCGCGGGGAGATCGCCGTCCGCGTCATCCGTGCCTGCCGAGAGCTCGGCATTACGTCGGTGGCCGTGTACTCCGATCTCGATCGCGACGCCCTGCACGTCCGACTCGCCGACGAGGCCTACGCCCTCGGAGGCCAGACCAGCGCCGAGAGCTACCTCAACACCGAGGCCATCCTCGACGCCATCACCAAGAGCGGCACCGAGGCCGTCCACCCCGGCTACGGGTTCTTCTCGGAGAACGTCGACTTCGCGCGCGCCATCACCAGCCGCGGCGTCACGTTCATCGGCCCGCCGCCCGAAGCCATCGAGGTCATGGGCGACAAGATCTCGTCGCGCATCGCGGCCGAGTCGGCCGGCGTGGCGGGGGTGCCCGGCACGACCCAGCCGATCACCCACGCCGACGAGGTGCGCGCCTTCGGCACCACCCATGGCTGGCCGGTCGCCATCAAGGCCGCGTTCGGCGGCGGCGGGCGCGGCATGAAGGTGGTGCAGTCGCCCGACGGCGTCGAGAGCGCCATGGAGTCGGCCCAGCGCGAGGCGCAGGCCTACTTCGGCCGGCCCGAGATCTACATGGAGCGCTACCTCACCTGGCCGCGCCACGTGGAGATGCAGATCATCGGCGACACCCACGGCAACGTCGTGTGGATCTCCGAGCGGGACTGCTCGGCCCAGCGCCGCCACCAGAAGCTCATCGAGGAGAGCCCGGCCCCGGCGTTCCCCGACAAGGTCCGCGAGGCCATGGGCGAGGCCGCCGTCAAGGTGGCCCGGCACTGCGGCTACTACAACGCCGGCACCGTCGAGTTCCTGTTCCAGGACGGCGAGTTCTTCTTCCTCGAGATGAACACCCGCCTCCAGGTGGAGCACCCGGTCACCGAGATGGTGTCGGGCGTCGACCTCGTCGCCGAGCAGATCCGGGTCGCCGCCGGCCTCCCGCTGTCGTTCACGCAGGCCGACATCGAGCGGCGCGGCCACGCCATCGAGTGCCGCATCAACGCCGAGAACCCGGCCGGGGGCCGCTTCCTGCCGAGCCCCGGCACCATCTCCAAGCTCCACGCCCCCGACGGCTTCGGCACCCGCTTCGACGGCGGCTACGAGACCGGCGACGAGATCAGCCAGTTCTACGACAACCTCATCGGCAAGCTCATCGTCTGGGGCTCCGACCGCGAGGTCGCCATCCGGCGCATGCTGCGGGCCCTCGAGGAGATGAAGGTCGAGGGCGTGGCCACCACCATCCCGGCCGACATCGCCATCCTCTCCCACCCCGACTTCCAGAACGCCGAGCACTCCACCAAGTGGGTCGAGGAGCGCCTCGACCTGTCGGGCATCGAGTCACCGGCCAAGCCGGGGGCGAGCGAGGCCCCGCGCGAGGAGGGTGAGGCGCCCCGCGTGCGCCGCGACGTCGACGTCGAGGTGAACGGCCGCCGCTACTCGGTGAGCCTCTGGGTGCCCGACGTCGCCCCCGTCGTGGCCGTGGGCGCGGCCGCAGCGGGCGGCCGGGCCAAACCGGCCCGCTCGGCGGCCGCGGCCGCGGGCGGCGGCGCCGACGCCGGCACGGTGACCGCCCCCATGCAGGGCACGATCGTCAAGGTGCTCGTCGGGGCCGGCGACACGGTGGAGGCCGGCCAGGCCGTCTGCGTGCTCGAGGCCATGAAGATGGAGAACAACATCAACACCGAGAAGGCGGGCACGGTGGCCGAGGTGAAGGTGGCGCCGGGCGACACCGTCGGCTCGGGCGACGTGCTCGTCGTCGTCGAGTAGCAGTGCGCCGGCGGGCGCGCCTCGCCGCCGTGGCCGTGGCTGTGGTCGTGGCACTGGGGCTGGCCGTGGCCGTGGCCGGCTGCGGCGACGACGACGGCAGCGGCGGCGAGCAGTTCGTTGCGTCGAGCACCGCGGCCCCGACCACCGCGGCCGCGAGCACTGCGAGCACGACCACCGCCGGCACCGCGGCGCCCACCACCGCCGCTCCACCGACCGCACCACCGACCGCCCCCGCCACCACGGCCACGGCCACGGTGCCCGACACCCTGGCCGTTCCCGCCGCCGACCGGCTCGCCGTGTTCGTCGACGGCTGCGGCGGCCGCATCGACGACTGGTCGCTGGCCTTCGCGCCCGGCAGCACCACCGTGGTGCGGATCACGGCCCAGATCCCCGAGGTGGGCCCGGTGGTGGTCGACGTCGACACCGCCTCGTCGGCCGACGCCTCGACGTGGACCATGACGGGCGCCGACCAGCCGTCGGCCGACTTCCTCCAGCTCTGCCAGGACGTCGCCCCGGTGGGCTGAGGGGCCCGGACCCCGGCAGGCTCGGACGGGAGCACTCCTCAGCGGCGCCTCAGCCGCCAGGGGGCAGACTCGGGGCGTGCGGATCCTCGTCCCTGCGCTCGTCGCCCTGGCCGTGCTGGCCGGCACCGCCTGCGACGAGACCACGACCACCACCGCCACGACCACCACCGCCACGACGCCCCGCCCGGCGGTGGCCGCGGGCAACAGCACGGGGACGCTGGTGCACGACGGCGTCGGGCGCACGTACGTGCTGCACGTCCCCCCGCAGGTGGCCGACGGCACCACCGGCCCCACCGCCCTGGTGGTCGCCCTGCACGGCGGGTTCGGCTCGGGCGCCCAGCTGGAGCAGACCAGCGGCTTCGACGCCGTCGCCGACCGCGAGGGCTTCGTCGTCGCCTACCCCGACGGCCTGGCCCTCACCTCGGCCGCCTACCCCCGGCCCATCCGCACGTGGAACGGGGGACGCTGCTGCGGCCCGGCCGTGCGCGACCAGGTGGACGACGTGGGCTTCGTGGCCGGCCTCGTCGACGACCTCACCGCGCGCCTGCCGGTGGATCCCGGTCGCGTGTTCCTGGTGGGCCACTCCAACGGGGCGATCCTGAGCTTCCGCACGGCCTGTGAACGGCCCGACCTGGTGGCCGCCATCGTCCCGGTGGCCGGATCGATGGAGGTCGCGGCCTGCACCCCCGCCCCGGGCGTGGAGCCCCGCGGGGTGTCGGCCCTGGTGCTGCACGGCGACGCCGACCGCAACCACCCGATCGGCGGCGGCCGGGGCGAGCGGTCGGTCGCCGGCATCGACTTCACCTCGATGGCCGAGACCCTCCGCCGCTGGACCGCGGCCCAGGGCTGCCCCGCCCCGGGCCCGCCGGCCGCCGCCGGCGCCCTCACGACCACCACCTGGGCACCCTGCGCGGGCGGCACCGCCACCCAGCTCACGGTGATCGCCGGGGCCGACCACCCCTGGCCGGGCAGCGACCCGGACCGCCGGCTGTCACCCCTGCAGGGAGAGCCCACCCAGGCCCTCGACGCCACCGAGGCGGCATGGGCGTTCCTCGCCGCCCACGGCCGGGCGACCTGACCGGGCCGGGCGCCTGTGCCAGCCTGGTCGGATGCCCCCCACCCGCCGCATCCGCCTGCTCGCCCTGGCCGTCGCCGCCCTGCTCGCCGTCACCCTCGTGGCCTGCGGGGGCGATGACGACGGCGGCTCCAGCCCCACCACCTCGGGCCAGGCGGCCGAGGGCACCGCGGCCACGGTCAACGGCACCGAGATCAGCGCGGCCCAGCTGCAGGACGAGCTCGACGCCATCGTCGGCAACGACGCCTACGTCCAGAGCCTGGAGAGCTCCGGCATCACCGTCACCGACGACCAGGGCGAGCTCGACCCGGCCTTCGTCACCCAGGTCCTCGACCGCCAGATCCTGCTCGCGCTGGTCGCGGCGGAGGTCGAGGCCCAGGGCATCGAGCCCAGCGACAGCGTGGTGGCGGCCTCCCGGGACGACGTGATCACGGGCGTCGGCGGCCAGGACGTGTTCGACGCCTTCCCCGAGAGCTACCAGCAGCAGCTGGTCGACTGGGGAGCGACGGCCCTGGCGCTGCAGCTCTCGTTCGTCGACCTCGACGCCGTCGACGACGCCAGCCTGCAGGCCTGGTACGAGGCGAACCCCGACCAGTTCGACGAGGTCTGCGCGCGCCACATCCTCGTGGAGAGCGAGGGCGAGGCCCAGGCCGCGCTGCTGGAGCTGCAGAACGGCGCCGACTTCGCCGAGGTGGCGGCGGCCCGCTCGATCGACACCGGCTCGGCCGAGCAGGGCGGCGACCTCGGCTGCGTGGGCCGGGGCCGGCTCGTGCCCGAGTTCGAGGACGCCGCCTTCGCCGCCACCCCCGGCGAGGTGGTCGGCCCGGTGCAGAGCCAGTTCGGCTACCACCTGATCGTCGTCGACGAGCACAAGACCCGCTCCCTCGACGACCTCGGCGACGAGCTCCTGCCCACGATCCTGGCCTCGTCCGAGCAGGCCTTCGGCGAGTTCGTCGACGGCGCCCTCACCGGCGCCGACGTGCAGGTCGACGCCCGCTACGGCACGTGGAACCCGACGGGTGACGCCGGACCCCGCACCGACCCGCCCGGCACCGAGACCACCACCACCACCACCACGGCCGCCCCCCCGACGACCACGGCGGGCTGACGGCCGGCGGGTCAGGCGGTGCGCACGATGACCATGCCGGCCGCCTTGTCCTGCCAGCCCTGGCGCAGCGGGTCCCAGAACATCCGGGCGTAGACGAGCAGCGACAGGATGCTGACGAACGCCACCGGCACCGCGGCGATGGCGCTGGGGAGCAGCCAGCGGATGGCCGACTGGCCCCACGTGGGGCGGTGCCCGTCGTCGAAGCGGGCCGCCCTCACCTTCAGCATCATCATCGCCAGCGTCTGGCCCCGCAGGGCGAAGAACGCGACCTCGTAGACCCCGCTCACCCCGATGAGCAGCACCACGAACCACGTGGGGAACGTGAACGACGGGTCGGTGGTGTCGACGAACGGGACGGCGAACGGCACCACCACCACCGCCAGGATGAGGCTGTCGATGAGGCGCCCGGCGATCCGCCTCCACGGGCTGGCCAGCGAGTTCGGCCCCGAGGCCGGGAACGACTCCCGCCCGTGCGGGACGATTGAGGGGTCGTCGCTCACTCGGCTGCGTCGGCCAGCGCCTCGGCCAGGGCCGGGTGGACGAGGAGCGATTCGACGATGTCGGTGACCTTCAGACCGGCGGTGACGGCCAGGGCGATCACCGAGATCAGCTCGGCCGCGTGGCGGCCCACGATCGAACCGCCCAGCACCACGCCGGTGGCCGGGTCGGACAGGATCTTCACGAACCCCCGCGGGTCGCCCTCGATCAGCGCCTTGGCCGACGCCGAGAACGGCACCTTGGTCACGCGGATCTTGCGGCCCTCGGCGAAGGCGTCGGCCTCGGCCAGGCCCACGTCGGCGATCTCGGGCTCGGTGAAGATGGCCGAGGCCGCCTTGTCGTAGTCGAGGTGGCGGTGCTCGCGGGTGTGCAGGCCCATGACGTGCTCGGCCACCTTGCGGCCCTGCATCGACGCCACCGACGACAGCGGCAGCCGGCCCGACAGGTCGCCGGCCGCGTAGATGTGGGGCACGTTGGTGACGCAGTGGTGGTTGACCGGCACGTACCCCCCGGCGTCGACGTGCACGCCGGCGGCGTCGAGGCCGAGCCCCTCCGAGTTGGGGATCGAGCCGATGGCCAGCAGGGCGTGGGAACCGCGGGGTCGGCGCCCGTCGTCGCACACCACGGTGACCCCGTCGGCGTCCACCTCGAGCGCCTCGGCCCGGGCGCCCTTGAGCAGCTTCACCCCCCGGCGGAGGAAGTCCTCCTCGAGGGCGGCGGCCACCTCGGGGTCCTTGCTCGGCAGCACCTGCTGGCGGCTGACGATCAGGGTCACCGCGGACCCGAACGAGGAGAACATGTGCACGAACTCCACGCCGGTGACGCCCGACCCGATCACCACGAGGTGCTCGGGGATCTCGGGCGGCGGGTAGGCCTGGCGGGTCGACAGCACCCGGCGGCCGTCGACGGGCGCCCACGCCGGCAGACGCGGGCGGCTGCCGGTGCACACCAGCACGGCGTCGGCCTCGATCTCCTCGACGCCGTTGGCGGTCTGCACCACCACCTCGTGGGGGCCCTGCAGGCGGCCGAACCCCTGGAGGAGGCGCACCCCCTGGCTGGCCAGCAGGCCGACCACGTTGCGCTGCAGGTGGTTCTCGATGGCGACGATGCGCTCGCGCAGGGCCTCGAGGTCGAGGCGGGCGTCGACCGGCGTGAGCCCCATGCGGACGGATCGCTCGAGGGCCAGGCGGGCGCCGCCGGTGGCGATCATCGCCTTCGACGGGATGCAGTCCCACAGGTGGGCGGCCCCGCCGACGACGTCGCGCTCGACGAGGGTGACCTCGGCGCCCAGGCGGGCGGCGTGGGTGGCGGCCGTGTTGCCGGCCGGCCCTCCCCCGATGATCACGAACCGCACGGCCACGGGGGCAGGCTAGTGGGAGCCGCCCGCGACCGGTCAGGGGTCGGTCACACTGCCGGATCGGCCACGCGGAGCACCACGTTGTGGGGGAGGCACCACGTGGGGCGCCCGCCGGTCTCGGCTCGGGTTATCGAGTCGCGCACGAGCGGGGCGTTGCGGGCCAGCACGCGCGACAGCGCGGCCAGGTGCAGCGGGTCACCCGGCTCCGCTGCGGCCGGGCGGGGCGGCGCAGCGTGGTCCACGGCCGTGCTCACCAGCGCCACCGTGCCGCCGCGCTCGCGCACGAGCTCGAGCACCCGGGCCTGCTGGGGCCAGTCGATCAGCGACGCCGACGTGATCTCCACCAGCACCCCTCCCCCCGGTCGATCGTGCTGCACCACGGCGTGGTGGTGGACGTGCCCCGCCAGCCACACGAGCACCCTCGGTTCGGCGGTGAGCACGCCAACCACCTCGTCGGCCAGGACCCGGTCGTCCGCCCCAGGGGGTCGCCAGCCGTTCACGAGGCACCACGATGGGTGGTGCGACGCCACGACGAGGTACTGCTCGGCGCAACGGGCGAGCACGGCGCGCAGCCACTCGAGCTGGCTCCGGTCGATCGAGCCCTCCCAGCCCCCGTGGGGGTTCACCGTGTCCAGCGCCACGAGCCGCACTGCGGCGGTGAGCGGAGCGGTGTAGGCGTTGCCCGGGCCGGGCTCGTGGTCCGGGCCGGCGTGCAGCGCTCCCCGGGCGGCGACCTCGCCCGGTGCCAGCAGCCGTCGCCGACGGTCGGGCGCCACGGAGCACGCCGGCGACGCAGGGGTGTAGGTGTAGCGGGCCGGACCCGTGCGCGGCACAGCCTCCAGCACCACCAACGGCGACTGCCCGGGGGCGAGGTCGGTGTAGCGCACCGGCCCCACGGCCAGGGCCCGCAGGGAGTCGTCGGGGGCGACCGTGCCCTGCAGCAGCGCGTCGTGGTTGCCGTGCACGCCGAATGCCGGCGTCTGCAGACCGGGCGACCGCACCTCGGCCCGCGCGTGGTGCACGACGCCGTCCGCGGTGGGGAACCCGTGGACCGCCACCCACCGGTCCAGGGCTCCGCTGCGGTGGCCCTCCGGGTGCCAGTAGTGCTCGCTCCACGGGGCGTCCGGCGCGCCCACCCACCCGCTGTGATCGGGGTCGCCGCTCGCGGGGCGCACCACGCCCCCGCCCACCACGGCCAGGTACCAGTCGAGCTCGTTGGCCTGCGCGTTGTCGACCAGGTCGCCGGTGAGCACCGTGGCATCGATCGGCTCGCCGGTGACGGGGCCGACCCGCAGGCGGTTCACCGCCTCCACCATGGCCACGGCCACGGGCACCGTGAAGATCTCCTGGGGCCGGTACGTGCCCACGTCGCCGAGCATCCGCTGGAAGGGCGCGCCTTGGTGGGCGTGGTGGTCGAGGTACTCCTGGCGCGCCGGCGACTCGGCGTCGCACACGTGCAGGTCGGACAGGTGCGCCAGCACGGCGATCACCTCGTGCGGTGACGGCGACACCCCGGCGTGGGGCGACCCACCGCACCCGGCCAGATCGAGCCACCCGCCCGGGCCCACGCCGCCCGAGCCGATGCCCTCCAGGTGGGTGGCCAGCGTGGTCACCGGATCCCCGCGGCCATCACACCGTGGACGGCGTGACCGGTCCGTCGAGCACGAGGCGCACCTCGTCGCCCTCGACGAGACCCGACGCCTCGCGCGACGGCAGGTCGACCGCCACCTTCAGGTCGCCTATCACGCAGTCCGCACGCGTGAGCGGCCCCCGGAACGACAGGGCCGTGACGACCGCCGGGTGCCCGTGGTGGGCGTCGCCCTCGTCGTCACCCTCGTCGTCGCCGAGCCGCACGATCCGTATGTGCTCGGGCCGCACGTGCACCCGGGCCGCGTCGCGGTGGCCGTTGTCGAGCGGGCGGCCGAGCACCGTGGCCTCGCCGTGCGCGCCGGGCACCACGGGGAGCAGGTTGGAGGTGCCGAGGAACGTCGACACGAACGAGTCGACCGGGTTGGAGTAGACCTCGGCCGGTGGGCTCACCTGGGCGAGCGCACCGGCGTTCATCACCCCGATCCGGTCGGCGATGGCCATGGCCTCGTGCTGGTCGTGCGTGACGAACAGCGTGGTGATGCCCAGCTCCCGCTGCAGCCGGCGGATCTCGCCGCGGAGCTGATCGCGCACCGCTGCGTCGAGCGCCGACAGCGGCTCGTCGAGCAGCAGCACCGGTGGCTCGGTGGCCAGCGCGCGCGCCAGCGCCACCCGCTGCTGCTGGCCACCGGAGAGCTGGTGCGGGTACTTGTCGGCGTGGACCGACAGGCCCGTCATGGCCAGGAGCTCGTCGACGCGCTGCTTCTGCCTGGCGCCCTTCACGCCCTTCATCTGCAGGGCGAAGCCGATGTTGCGGGCCGCGGTCATGTTGGGGAACAGGCTGTAGGACTGGAAGACCATGCCGAAGCCCCGGTGCCGGGCGTCGACACCGAGCACCGACCGTCCTCCCACCCGCACGTCGCCGGTGTCGGGCACCTCGAAGCCGGCCAGGATCCGCAGGGCGGTGGTCTTGCCGCATCCACTCGGCCCGAGCAGGCACAACAGCTCACCAGCGTGCACGGTGAGGTGCAGCGCGTCGAGCGCCAGAGTGGACCCGAAGCGCTTGGAGATCCCGTCGAACACCACGTCGCTCATGTCAGATCCCTGCCACGTCGGTCACGTCAGATCCCTGCCGCAGTGAACGTGATGCCCCGCCGGCGCAGGAGGCTCACGGCGAAGCCGATGATGGCCGCGGTCAGCACCAGCACCACGAGGGCGAGCGCCAGGCCGGCCCGAGGGTTGCTGCCCTGGATCACCACGAGGTACGTGGGCAGCGTCTCCTTCAGCAGGAGGGATGCGAAGGCGAACTCCCCGAGCACCGTGGCGCCGGTGAGGGCGGCCACGACGAGGATGGACGACGACAGGTTGGGCAGCACCACCCTGAAGAAGAAGGCGTGGCCCGGTGCGCCGATGCTCTGCGTGGCCTCGTAGAGCGTGCGCACGTCGAGCGCGCGCAACCCGGCGTCGATCGCCCGGTAGCTGAACGGCAGGGCCCACAGCGCGTAGAAGGGCACCAGGCTGTAGACCGAGGCGAGGAACCACGGCGCCGCCGTACGGAACGTGCCGGCGACGCCGACCACCAGGGCGATGGGCGGCACCACCCACGGGGCGAGCGTCATCACGAGCACCACGGGCCGCAGCCTGGGCGCCATCACCTCCACGTACGTGGCCACCGGGACCAGCAGCACCAGGGTGAGCACGATCGCACCCGCCGCGAGGAGCAGGCTGCGCTGGGCCACCTCGATCGTCTTCGGGTCGGTCATCACGTCGACGAGCGACTGCAGCGACCACCCCTCGAGCAGGTTGCCCCCGGTGAGCGACACCACCGGGATCCGCTGCAGCGAGAACCGGGCCATGGCCAGCAACGGCACGAAGAAGTAGATGCCGAGCAGCGCCAGGAAGACCAGCCGGCCCAGGCCGAGGCGCTGGCGACCGCCGGCACGACGCGACCGCTGACGGCGCAGATCGGGCGCAGGCGCAGGAGGCGGGCTGGTCACCTCGCCGCCGGTCTCGGCCGCGACCGTGGCCGTGCCGGCGGGACCGGGGATGCTCATCGGGGACTCCACCTCGTCACCCGGCGCTGCAGCACCGAGATCGCGGCCAAAGCGGCGATGAGCAGCAGCACTGTCCAGGCCACGAGCGCGTACCCCAGGTCCTGCTCGCCGCTGATCACGTTGCCCTGCAGGACGAACCGGATCTGCAACGGCACGAGCTGGCCGGCGCCGTTGCTCAGGGCGTAGGCCGTGGCGTACGCCGCGAAGGCGTTCACGAACAGCAGCACGAAGCCGGCCAGCAGCGACGGCGTGAGCACCGGCAGGCCCACGTGCCGCCAGTAGCGGAAGCGGCTGGCACCGATCGACTCGGCCGCCTCCTCCCACGTGCGCTTCAGCCCCTCCACGGCGGGCATCATCACGAGGAGCATCAGGGGGATCTGGAAGTACAGGTAGACGACGACCCAGCCGGAGAACTCCGAGATGTTGAAGCCGCTGGCTCGCAGGTCCCAGCCCAGCTCGGCGAGGACCCTCGTGACGAGGCCCTGCGATCCCAGCGTGGCGATGAACGCGAACGCGAGGGGGATGCCACCGAGCTGCGACGCCACGGCGGCCCACCCGTCGATGCTCGAGCGGAACCACCGCGGGCGGGAGACCCCGCGCAGGGCGAGCGCGGCAGCCACGCCGATGACCCCGCCGATGAGCGACGACAGGAACGACAGGCGCAGGCTCAACAGGAACGAGCTGCGGTACGTGCCGCTCACGGCCCGGGTCATGGCCGCCATCGACAGCTCCCCACCGGGCGTGAAGGCCCGGGTGAGCACGATGGCCGTGGGCCACAGGAGGAACAGCGCCAGGTAGAGCCCGAAGGGCACCAGCACGGCCGCCGCCACCCACGCGGTCCGTGGGCGACGACGGGCGGCTGGTGCCTTTCGAACGGCCGGCGCGTCGGCCGAGGTGTCGACCACACCGGCGTCGGCGGCGAGCGTCATGGCTCTACAGGTCGGCGACCATCGGGCCCCAGTTCTCGGTGAGGGCCTGCTTGGCGGCCTCGGTCTGCTCCGGGGTCGGGAAGGAGATCCCCTCGATGATCTCGGTGTCGGGCAGGTTCTGGGTGAGGTCGTCCGACACGAGGCCGGCCTCGACCAGCGCGGCGTACCGGGCCGGGATGGCGCCACCCTCGAGGTAGCCGAGCGCCCCGTCGTCGCCCGTGATGTGTTCGATCCACAGCCGCGCCGCGCAGGGGTGGTTGGCCTCCGACACCACGGCCTGGGCGTAGTAGCCGCCGTACACCCCGTCGTCGGGCACGACCACCTCGAGCTCGAAGCCCACCTCCTCCAGATCGGGGATGAGCGCCGGGAAGTTGTAGCTCCAGTCGAGGGCGATGGGCACCTCGCCCGACAGAAGCGCGGCCGGGGTCACGTCGACCACCTGCAGGTTGCCGCTCTGGCGCAGCTCCGAGAAGTACTCGATGCCGGGCATGATGTCGTCGAACGAGCCGCCGTTGGCGATCGACGCCGCCATCACGGCGGCGAACGCCGCGCCGGCCTCGCGGGGATCGCCGTTCAGGGTCACCATGCCCTGGTACTGCGGGTCCTTCAGGTCCTCCCAGGTGGTGGGCACCTCGTCGACCAGCGTGGTGTTGGTGGCGATGGCCATGACGCCGTAGTACGAGCCCACCCAGTAGCCGTCGGGATCCTTCAGCGCGTCGGGGATCTCGTCCCACGTCGTGGGCTTGTACGCGTCGACGAGCCCGTCGTCCATGAGCTCCTGGGTGAACGACGGCCCGACGTCGACCGCCTCGGGCATCTCGGGCTGGCCCCGCAGGGTGCGGATGGCCGTGAGCTCATCGGCCGACGAGGCATCCGGGTTGGCCACCGGGGCCTCGATGCCGTACGTGTCCCGGAACGACGCCAGGATGCCCTCGTAGTTCGCCCACGAGTCGGGCAGGGCGATCAGGTTCACCTTGCCCTCCTCCTGGGCCGCCTCGACGAGCTGCTCCAGCGAGCCGTCACCGCAGTCGGGCTCGTCGGTGCCGCCGCCACCGCTGTCGCCGCCGGAGCCACTCCCGGAGCCCTGGTCGGTGCTCGACGCCGCAGTCGTCGTGGTGGCCGACGCGCTGTCGTCGTCGTCGTCGCCGCACGCTGCAGCGAGCAGCCCGAGGCTGAGCGCGACGGCGACGAGACGCAGATGGATGGCTTTCCTGCCCACGTGGGGGCCTCCTCGGGAACGCAGCGACTGCTGCTCCAATGAACCGCCGCCGGACGGTACGCCCGGCTGGTTGCGAGCAGTTGCTGGGCAGGTGTCCAATCGGCGCTGCCGAGGCGAACACTTGGCGGCAGGCCGGGAGCCGTCCGGGGCACGCCACGCCTCGCGCACGGCCCGCTCGCGGGGACATGGTGCGGACGTGACGATCAGCGACGGCGACCCTGGCGCTGCGGGAGGCGACTTCCCCGACTGGGCCCTGTGGGGCCGGGCGCTGGGTGCCTGCGAGGCCGCCGGCCTGGAGCCGGTGGTCGACCTGTTGCACGTCGGCCTGCCCGACCACGCCGGCGGGTTCGCCGAGCCGGGTTGGGTCACGGCGTTCGTGCCGGTGGCGCGCGACGACCCCGGCGACGGTGTGCTCGACGAGATGCGCCGGCGCCGCGCGCTCTCGTGGCTGGTGCGGGACCTGCACCTGGGCCTGGATCCCCTGCCCGACGCGGCCGGCTCCCGGTGACCCAGCGGGTCTCCTGGCTCGAGCACCTGAGCGCCGCCCTGGCCGCGATGCGGCGCGACGACCTGCCCGTGCCCGGCCTCTGCGGGTACAGCCGGGGCGATCAGTTCGACTGGCAGACGGCGTTGGCCGAGCCGACCGGCGCCGTGACCCAGGTGGGGCCGGTCGACGTGCAGCGCCGCCCCCGGCCCGTCGCCGCGGCATTGGCAAAGATGGTGCGGGCGGGGCCTCCCTCCTGAGGGTGGTGCGCGGAGACGGGTTCGTCGGGCCGATCGAGCAGAGCGGCCATGGCCTGGGTGCGGGCGGGCTCGTCGTGTCGCCGGCCGAGTGCCTGCTCGCTGGTGGTGACTTCCTGGCTGATCTGGACCGCGCTGGCGCCGATCGTGCGGGTGCAGTCCTGGCGGCGGTTGCGGTGCCGCCGGCGTCGACGACTGCTCGCACATTGGCCCCGCGCTTCGGGCCCGAGCTCGCCGGCATCGAAGCCGCCTTGGTGGAGACCAGGGCGCGAGCTGTCGAGCTCGCGGAACCGCGGCGGGCGGCGCGGGTGGCGGCCGGCCCTCCCCCGATGATCACGAAGCACACGGCCACGGGGGGCAGGCGACCGCCGCCCCCTCCGCCGCCGTTCTGTGCACCGCAACGTGCGGTTTCCGTCACTTGCCGTGCACAGAACGTCGCGGCCGCGGCCCTGACGCGGCGGGGCCCGGGCCCCCGTGTGGGGAGGCCCGGGCCCTGATGCCGGGTGGCGGTGCCGTCAGGTGCGGGTCACACGCCCCTGATGGCGGTGTTGGCCTCGGTGAGCACGGTGTCGCTGACCGCCGCGGTGCCGCCGTACACGAACCCGCCGACCAGGTTGGTGGACCGGGTCACCAGGTAGTCCTTGACCACCTGGGGCAGGGCCGTCGGGTCGGTCAGCAGGAGCGGGCCGAACCGGGGGGTGCGGGCGATGTGGGCGCCGCCGGCCAGGCCGTCGGGGAACGCCAGCCCGCTGGCCAGGCCCACGAAGCGGGGGCCGGGGAACGGCGGGGTGAGGCCCGAGAAGAAGGTGAGGGCCACCTTCACCGACGTGTCGTAGCGGTCGACGCCGACCACCGGGGTGGCGGTGGGATCGGCCTTGGAGGCCGGCCCGCCGATGGCGTAGCGGGTGACGCCCGTGCGGCCGTTCAGGTAGCCGCTGACCACCGTCGGCATCACGCTGGCGTTGGTGAGCAGCACCGCACCCAGGCCGCCCGGCGTGTCGGTGTTGGCCGCAGCCGCACCGGCCGCGAGGGCGTCGGGGAAGTTGGTGCCGGTCGCCAGGAGGATGCGGGTGGGGTTGGCCAGCCCGTCCCGGGCGATCTTCACGGCGGTGTCGTAGCGGTCGGTGCCGGCCAGGCGCACCACCTGGAACCCGAGGGCCCGCACCGCGTCCTCGGTCGCCTGGCTGATCGCCGCGACCCCACCGAGGATGTAGACGGTCTTGGCGGTGTTGCCGGCGCCCAGCACCCGGGTGATCTCGGCGGAGACCCGGGGGTCGAGCGCCGAGGTGGTGGTGAGCAGCAGCGGGGCGTTCTTCTGCACCGCCAGCGGCGTGCCGGTGAGGGCGTCGGGGTACTCCTCGGCCCGGGCCAGCACCACGTTGCTCGCCGCGCCACCGGTCGGGAAGGTGGCCTGCGAGATCTTCACGGCCGTCTCGATCCGGTCGACGCCGGCGACCCGCACGAAGCTGGCGACCGGGTTGAGCACGACGTCGTTGCCGTCGCCGCCCTTGTAGGTGATCTTGAACACGGCGCCGGTGGTGCTGGTGAGGGTGGCGCCCTCGGCCAGGTTCTGGAAGGTGCCGGTGACGGCGCCGGCGCTCGTCTTGTTGACGATCACGAAGGTGGTGCCGGCGGCGGGCGTGCCCACGACCTTGAGGGGGCCGGCCAGGTTGACCGCACCGTCCACCCGCAGCTGGTCGTGCTCGGTGCCGGGGGTGGCGCCGTTGACGTCGACCTCGAAGGTGGCGCCGACCTGCTGGTCGTAGTTGCCGGTGGCCCGCAGGATGCCGGTGAGCGGCGTGACCTGCCCGGGTGCGACCATGCCGCCGGTGGCGGTGACGGTGCCGACGATGCCGATACCGCCGAGCGTGCCGCCGGCCACGGTGACGGTGTTGCCCGTCTGGTCGCCGTTCACGAACAGCCGGCCCGCGTTCACCGCGGTCGGCCCGTCGTAGGTGTTGGGCTGGGTGAGCACCAGGGTGCCGTTGCCGCCCTTGGTGAGGCCGCCCACGATGGGCAGCGGGCCGAACGAGACCAGCCCGTTGATGGTGAGGTCGACGCCCTCGTCGACGTTGACGGAGTTGCTCCCCTCCAGCTGCACCGGGCCGGACAGCGATGCGGACGTGGCGTTGGTGCCGACGCGGCTCGACTGCAGCGTCCCGCTCGAGAGCACCAGGGGCTCGGCCACGCTCAGCGGGCCCACCAGCTGGAGCGTGCCGCTGGTGTCGGTGCCGGACGCCGTGTTGCCCAGGGCGGCCGAGTTCGTCACCCGCAGGAAGCCGAACGTGTCGACGGCGATGACGCCGCCGTAGGTGCCGTTGGCGCCCGTGAGCTCGACCACGCCGTTGTCGATGCCGATCACGCGCATCTTGCCGGCGCCGGAGATCTGCCCGTTGATGACGAGCCTGCTCGGGGCGTCGACGGAGAGGATGGTCTCGTCGGCGGGCCCCGGCTCGGCCATCACCAGGTCGGCGTTGATGGTGTTGGTCGCCGGCAGGTTCGAGTCGATGAAGGACAGGTTCTCGGGAAAGGCGTCCGTGGCGAGCAGCGTGACGGTCCGGCCGGCGACCCGCTCGATCGTGTAGCCGGTGTTGGTGCCTGCCGGCAGCTGATCGAAGGCGATGCCGGCGAGCGAGAGCGTCGGGTGGTTCGTGACCGTGCGGGTGCCGGACGCGGCGCTGGCCGGGAACACGGCCAGGTCGTTGTTCGCCGGCTGCGTGTCGGCCGCCCAGTTGGCGTCGACCTGCCAGTCGCCGCTGGTGCTGCCGTCCCAATCGGCCTGGGCGCCAAAGGCGCTGGCGGCGGGCGCGACGGCCGTGAATCCTGCGAGGATCGCGGCCGACGCCATCAGGAAGGCCTTGGCCTTGCGTCGTCGTGAAGTGATGGGTCGCATAGCGCGGATCCTCCGGGTCAAGAAGTACTCCGCCGCACCCATCGGTCAAACTACTCGACGCTTGAGCGGAAACCCCGGTAACCGGGCCGTTCGGCCCATCGGCCGGCGGCCGGTACCCTCGAGCGATGGCGTTCTGGGCGGGGCCGCTCACGTTCGACGACCTGCCCTTCGACGACCGGCCCTTCCGCCTCCGGATGGGCCTGAAGCCCCTCGACCTCGACGACTGGATCCAGGTCGGCCCCGAGCGCGACGAGGAGCTGGCCCTGAAGCGCGAGCTGCTGGCCACCCGCCACGACGAGGTGGTGGGCACCCTGCCGGGCAGCGAGGCCGCCTCCCGGGAGGTGCTCGATGCCCTGGTCGAGCACCTGGCGCGGCGCTTCCCCGAGCTGGTCGTCGAGGTGCCCGAGGTCGACGGCGAGGGCCGGCCCCTGCACCCCATCGACGCGGCCGGGCGCCTCGTGCAGGAGGACCTGTGCCTGCACACGCCGGCGGCCGACTCGGCCCCGGTGCTGGTGGCCGCCTCGGTGTGCTTCCCGTCCCGCTGGCGCCTCGCCGAGAAGATGGGGCTGCCGATCCGTGCGATCCACGGGCCGGTGGCGTCGTACGACGAGCAGCTGGGCTCGCCGGTCGACCGGGTGCTGGCCAAGCTGGAGCCGGGCAAGGGCGTGTCCCGCCTCAACTGGAGCCTCCTCGACGACGGCGCGCTGTTCCAGCCCACCGGCCACGGCCGCACCGAGCGCAACGAGGCCGTCACCCCGGCCAACGCCGGCGACCTGCTGTGGCTGCGGGTGGAGCGCCAGACCCTGCGCCGCTTCCCCCGGCACCGGTCGCTGCTGTTCACCATCCGCACCTACCAGCGGCCCCTGCGCAGCCTGGAGGGACAACCCGGCGCGGCCGCCCGGCTGGCCGGCACCATCCGCAACCTGCCCGAGGACACGGCCCGCTACAAGAGCCTCCCCGCCTTCTCGGCCGCCGCCCTCGCCTACCTCGACCGGCTGGCCGCGGCCTGAGCGACCCACCTCAGCCGGGCTGGACGAGGCCGTCGGCCCGCAGCACCCACCAGCCCGAGGGCGCCCAGGCCAGGGCCACGTTCACGTCGGCCGGCCGCCAGGCGCCCCCGGCGGGTCGCACCACCTGGTCGGCCGGGCCGCCCAGGTGCACGCCCCCGAAGCCGTCGAGCACGGCCACCACCGCCAGCGGCGCGTACGGGCTGGGCGGCACGCTCGTCGGCGTCGCCGCCGCCGCCGGCGCGCTCGACGTGGTGGTGGGCGCCACCGTGGTCGGCGCCGCCACGCTCGACGGGGCCGGCGTGGTCGACCCGGTGGTGGGCGGCGGGGCCGTGGTCGACGGCGGGATGGTCGACGGGACCGTGATCGCCACCGTCGTGCCCGGCCGCACCGGCTGCGTCGCCGGGGGCAGGGTGGTCGCCACCGTCGTCGCCACCGTCGTCGGGACCGTGGTCGCCACCGTCGTCGGCGTGGTGGTCGGCACCGTGGAGGCCGGCACGGTCGATGCCGGCAGTGTGGATGCCGATGCATCGGTGCGGGCCAGCACCCGCCCCGCCACCGTGGTGGTGCCCGGCACCACCACGCGCACCGTGCGGGCGATGTCCCAGCCCGGCCACCAGGCCACCGGGTCGAGGCGGGTGGCCCCACCCCAGGGGTGCAGGCCGCCCCAGCCGTCGAGCACCCAGCCGCCCGAGCCGTCGGGCAGCAGGGCCAGGTCGCGGGCGACGTCCCAGCCCGGCCAGTAGGCGCTGCCCGGGTAGCGGGGGGCGAGGCCGAACGGGTGCAGGCCCCCGAAGGCGTCGAGCACCCAGCCGCCCTCGCCCCCCGACAGGACCACGGCGGCGCGGGCCACGTCCCACCCCGGCCACCAGGCCGCCCCGTCGACCGGCAGGCCGGCGGCCGAGCCGAAGCGGTGCAGGCCGCCCCAGCCGTCGAGCACCAGGTAGCCGGCCCCGTCGGACATCGGCACCAGGTCGCGCGCCACCGCGCCGCGCAGGTCGGCCCCGCCAAGGTCGGGCGCGCCGCCGAAGGGGGCGACGGCCCCGCCGGCGGTGAGCACCCAGCCGCCACCCTCGGCCCGCACGGCCAGCGAGCGGGCCTCCGGCGCCACCAGCGGGCGGCCCTGGGCGACCAGCACGGTGGCCAGGTGCAGGGTGCGACGGCCGCCGGCGGCGTAGCCCACCCGGCCCGGGTCCCAGGCGTGGAAGGCCATGCGCAGGTTGCCCCACTGGTCCACCACGAAGCCGGCCCCGCCGGTGCCGACCGCGTGGGGCGCGGTGCGCAGCAGCGGGGCGTCGACGGTCCGGCGGGTGCACGGCCCCAGGTGCGTCTCGCAGGTGGCGTACCCGGTGGCGTAGGCGCCGGTGCGCCAGTCGTTGCCCGAGTAGAAGAGGTAGAGGTGGCCGGCCACGTCGACCAGCTCCGGGTTCTCGACCATGCCGGCCTCCCACCGGGCGCCGGCCCCCAGCAGCATGCGGGGCTCGCCCAGCAGGGCCAGGCCGTCGTCGCCGAGGCGCTGGACGGCGATGCCGGCGTTGCCGGGCTGCTCCCAGCGGAACACCAGCCACCGGCTGCCGTCGGGCGCGCTGTAGGGCGACGGGTCGATCACGTGTCCGCCCGGGGCGCACAGCATGGGGCCGGCGGTGTCGTCGACGAACGGCCCCGCGGGCGAGGGCCCGACGGCCCGCGACAGGCACTGCCGGTCGCGGGCGGCCTCGCGGACCGAGTAGTACATCACCCACCCGGCCGGCGTCCGAGCCACCGACGGCGCCCAGCTCCACCCCCACCGGGCCCAGCCGGGCAGCGAGGGCACGGCCGAGCCCAGGTGGGTCCAGCCGCCCTCGAGGTCGCTCGACGCCATCACCTGGAGGGTCCTGACCTGGTCGGTGGTGGCGTAGGCGTAGTACGTGGCGCCGTCACGGACGATGGACGGGTCGGGGAAGTCGCCGCCCCACGCCGGGCCGTCGGCCAGTTTGGCGCCGGGCGGCGGGTCGGGCGCAGCCAACGCCTCGCCGGCCGCGTCGACCAGGGCGGTCACCAGCTCGGCGCCGGCCGTCGGACCGGACGGCTCGGCCGGAGCGGCCCGCCGGGGAACGGCGCGTGGTGCGTCCGAGGGCCGGGCCCATCCCCGCAGCAGGGTGCCGTCGGCGGCCACGATCAGCAGGGCCAGCGCCACGACCGTGGCCGCGACCCGGCGGGCCGACCACCGCCGGCCCGCCGGGCGCGCGTGCCCCCCGTCCACCCGCTGAGGTGCCATGCGCCCCTCCTGTCGGCAGGGGGACGCCGCACTTCAGCGGCGGGCCGCGCTACTGCAGGCCGGCGTCGAGGCGCCAGGTGAGCACGTCGTCCACCGGGCTCCCGGCACCCCGCGTGTCGAGATCGGCGCTGAACCCGCCGTTGCCGCCACCGGTGAGCGCCGGGCCGGCGGCCAGGCGGACCTCGCCCCGGATGTGCCACACCGCACCCGAGCGGATGGCCTCGCCCTCGAACTCGCCGGCGATGTCGCCGAGCGACGTGGAGAGCGTGACGGTGCCGGTGACCCGGTCGGGGGCGGTGATGGCGGCAGCGTCGTCGCCACGGGCGAGGGCCAGCGTGATCGACGCCCGGGTGAGCGGCGTGGTGGCGCCCCGGATGGTGACGCCGACCCCGCCGAGGGCGGTGTCGGTGAAGGTGAGCGTGCTGGTGCCGAGGGCGTCGCCGTCGAGGTCGCTGCTCGGCCCGGTGGCCGCGTCGGGCCCGACCTGGGTGACGGGCCCCGACAGCGTGAGGCGCTGGCCGGTGGCGTAGCGGAGCAAGGTGGGCGACGGGGCCATGCGGGCCGACAGGCTCACCCCCGACAGCGACGACTGGCCCGACGCGCCGCCCGCGAACCGCACGCACGACGGCGACGACGTGCCCGGCGAGCGGAGGACGCCGTCGGCGTCGGTGCGGTAGGCGCCGCTCAGCATCAGGTCGCCCTGGGCTTGGAAGCCGGTGCGCTCCGGCGTGGCGGTGACCGACAGCCAGCGCACCCCGACCGCCCCGCCCCGCAGCACGCAGGCCCGCGGCTCCCCGGTGTCGCCGTAGGAGCGGAACACGGGGGCCAGGTCGAGCGACGTCACGAAGCCGGACCCGAGGGTGGGGGTGCGCTCGTCGCCGCCGACGGCCGTGCGGGCGCCGTCGACCCGGCGGGTGACGTCGGCCAGCACGTCCGGGGTGATCACCGCCTGACCGCCGAAGGCGACGGCGAAGCCGGGCACCGCGCAGGTGGGTGACGCGGTGGCGCTGGTGCACCAGTCGCCGCCCGGCGCGAAGGCCTCGTCGAGGAGGGTCGCCACCGGTGCGGGGAGGGTGGTGGCCCCGGCCTCGACCAGGAGGATCGGCGCGGCGTCGTGGGCCGGGCGCACGCCGCCGCCGGTGGTGCGGGGGGCGGCCCCGCTGGTGGGGGCGAGGGCCCGATCAGGGGCGCCGGGGGCCCCCTCCCCCACGGCCAGGGTGGCGCACCACGGCCCGGCCCCCAGGGCGTCGGGCCAGCCCTGGGCGGTGGGCCCGTCGCCCGACGAGGCGGCCAGGCACACCAGGCTGCCGGCGTAGGCAGCCGGCCCCGCCGGCCACCACCCTCCCAGCAGGCGCGCCATCTGCACCGAGGTGTCGGCCCGCGTGGTGCCGGCGATGCGGATCACCTCGGCGCCCGCGATCGAGGCCGCCCCCTGCACGGTGGACTCGGGGATGCGGCTGGTGCCGCCCAGCACCACCAGGGTGTCGATGTCGAGGGTGGTGAGGGCGGCGCTGGTGGCCAGGGGCAGGGCACCGCCCGCGCCCGTGAGCAGCACCGGCACCTGCCAGTAGCTCGTCCACCACCCGGCGGCCAGGGCGTCGGCGCCGGTCAGGCCGTCGGTGAGCACCACCGTGCGCGACAGCAGGCGGCACGACGTCGGCGCCTCGCGGTACTCCACCACCGAGTTGGCGTAGAAGGTCGTGCGGCTGCCGTCGGTGGCGTCGGGGTCGGCGCACCCGGTGGTGCCCGGCGGCACCGGCGCGGTGCCGAGGCTGCGGGCCACGCGCCCGGCGGTGTCGTAGCGGTCGACGCCGGCGACCCGGAAGATCTGGGTGTACCCGAGGGTGACGAGGTCGTCCTCGACCCCGGCGGGCACGGCCGCGATGCCCCCGACGACCACCGCGCTGCGGGCCGTCGTGCAGCCGCCCCGCGACAGGTCCTGGGCGCCGACCTGACCGGCCAGGTCGAGGCCGCTCGCCCCGGCGCGCCCCGAGGTGGTGATGAGGATGGGCGCGGCGTCGGTGTCGACGCGGTCGAAGCCGCCGATCGGGTCGAAGAGGGGGTCGGCCGCGGCGGTGCGCTCGAGCAGCGGCTCGGTCGACTGGTCGGTGGGGTCGGAGAGCACCGAGGCCGCCAGCGCGTCGGCGAAGGTGTCGCCGGCCACGACGATGACGGCCGACGGGCACCGCCGGGCGCCCCACCATCCGCTGGCGTCGGCCAGCCGAGCGGCGTTGCCCGACGTGCGGTCGGAGGTGCCGAACGGGAACTGGCCCTGGCCCCGCAGGGTGAGCAGCGACGCCAGGTTCGTCTGGTAGCGGTCGGGCCCCGAGATCCGCAGCGCCTGGGCGGTGGCGATCAGGTCGGGGTCGGCGCCGGGGGCCGACGGCCACGGCGAGGGGTCGTCGAGGTCGAACAGCCCGGCCGCCCGCGCCGGTGAGGCCGGCGACACCGCCAGCAGCACGGCGGCGAGTACCGCCAGGCACGCCGCGAGCCGCGCCGATCGGGGAGGACGACGCATGGGGTCGTGTTCTAGCCCACCGACGGTGCCGACGGGCGCGCGGACCGAGGGCCGCTAGGCGATCGACAGGGACACCGACGACGTGCCGCCGCCCGGCCCCAGGGTGATCGTGCCCGATGCGGTGCCCTCGGCCTGGAGGCCGATGGCCTCGCCGCCGCTGACCCGGGCCGGCGCCCCCGACAGGTCGATCACGCGGGTGCCGTCGGCGTTCGTGGCGACGGCCGTGCGGGCCGCGACCCGAACCTCGACGACGGAGCCGTCGTCGAGGGTGACGGTGAGGGTGGCGTCGATGCGGGACGGCTCGCCGTCGGTGGCGGGAGCGGAGGGATCGCCCACGCTCACCTTGCCCGACAGCGACCCGGTGAGGGTGCGGCCGCCCACGGTGAGGGTGACCGCACCGGAGAGGTCGACCCGGGCGCCGGCATCGGCGGTGCCGAGGGCGGAGGCCGAGACCGAGCCGGGGCCGGGCGTGGGGGCGGTGGGCACGGGTGCGGGGCTCGCCGGCGGGGTGGCGGGATCGGAGGCCGGGCCGGCCTCGGGCGCCTTGACCGGGACGGCGGGCTCGGCGGGCACGGTGGTGGGTGTGGGCTTGCCCGGCTCCGGCGCGGCCACCTCGGCGGCGGCCGGTGCGGCCGGATCGGCGCTGGCGGCCGGGCCGGCGGCGGCCGGTGCCCCGGCGGTGGGCCCGGTGCCCTCGACGACGACGGTGGTGACCGAGGGCGCGGCCGTCAGGGGCGCCGTGGTGCCACCCAGTGGCAGCTGCTCGCTGGTGGCCGTGACGGGCGCGGCGGCCGGCTCGGCCCGGTCGGCGACCTGGGTGGCGGCCACCGGGACCGCGACGGTGGCGATGGCACCGGCCGCGGCCGCGACCACACCGGCCTTGGTGCTGAACACCGGGGCGGCCTCGACGGCCAGGCGGGTGACGGTGGGGCCGACGCTGGCCAGGTTGGCGGCCGCGGCCGACGCCAACGAGGGGTCGGCGGCGCCGACGGCCCCGCCGGGATCGGCCAGGGCGGCCTTCTCGCTGCGGCGCAGGATCGGGAAGAACCCGGCGAAGGCCGCGACCGCACCCCCCAGGAGCCGCTTGAGGGCGGCCTGGCCGCGGTGGACGCGGGCGCGGGCGTTCTCCTCGGAGATGCCGTGGGCCCGGGCGATCTCGCTGTACGAGCGCTCCTCGCCGTACCGCTGCTCGAGGGCGGTGCGATAGCTGTCGGGGAGGGAGGCCAGGGCCTCGGCCACCTTGCGGCGCCGGGCCGGGTCGAGCTCGATGACCTCGTCGGCGCCGGGGGCGGCCGGGTCGGCCACCGCGCCGGCCCGCTCGGCCAGGGCACGGTCGCGGGTGCGGCGGTTGCCCTCGTCGTAGCAGACGTTGGTGAGGATGCGGTAGAGCCAGGCCCGCAGGTGGTACTGGCCGTTGAAGCGGGGCAGCGCCCGGTACGCCCGGAGGAAGGTCTCCTGCACGGCGTCCTCGGCGGCCTTGGGGTCCTGCAGGCGGCGCATGGCGTGGGCGTGGAGCTCGGCCCGGTACTCGCGCACGATCTCGTCGAACGCACGGCCGTCACCGCTCTTGTGGGCTTCGACCAGCAGGCGCTCGTCGATGCTCGTCATTGCCATGACGCGCCACTCCTACGTTGCCGCGGTGCCCCCACAACCCCGCTCGTCGCCCGATGACGACAGCCCGAATGGTACCCCACGGGTCCTCCCGGAGACATGGTTTTCCGTCACCCGGCGATTCGCGGCACGCTGTGGGCGTGAGCGACGCACCGAGCCGACCTTCCCTCGACGACTGGCGGGCCCTGGCCTCCAAGGACCTGAAGGGCGCCGACCCCGACACGTTGATCCGCGACACCCCCGAGGGCATCCCCGTGAAGCCCCTGTACACCGAGGCCGACCTCGACGGGGTGGAGGCCGTGGGCACCCTGCCCGGCTTCGCGCCGTTCGTGCGGGGCGTCCGGGCCACGATGTTCACCCACCGGCCCTGGACGATCCGCCAGTACGCCGGGTTCTCCACCGCCGAGGAGTCCAACGCCTTCTACCGGCGGAACCTGGCCGCCGGGCAGATGGGCCTGTCGGTGGCGTTCGACCTGGCGACCCACCGGGGCTACGACTCGGACCACCCCCGGGTGGTCGGCGACGTGGGCAAGGCCGGCGTGGCCATCGACTCCATCGAGGACATGAAGGTGCTCTTCGACGGGATCCCGCTGGAGAAGATGTCGGTCTCGATGACCATGAACGGCGCCGTGATCCCGGTGCTCGCGGCCTACGTGGTGGCCGGCGAGGAGCAGGGCGCCGCCCTGGACCGGCTCTCGGGCACCATCCAGAACGACATCCTCAAGGAGTTCATGGTCCGCAACACCTACATCTACCCGCCCGCGCCGTCGATGCGGATCGTGGCCGACATCATCGAGTACACGTCGGCCCACCTGCCCCGGTTCAACTCGATCTCCATCTCCGGCTACCACATGCAGGAGGCGGGGGCCACGGCCGACCAGGAGCTGGCCTTCACCATCGCCGACGGCCTGGAGTACGTGCGCACGGCCCTGGCCCGGGGGCTCGACGTCGACCGCTTCGCGCCCCGCCTCTCGTTCTTCTTCGCCATCGGCATGAACCTGTTCATGGAGGTCGCGAAGCTGCGGGCCGCCCGGCTGCTGTGGCACCGGGTGATGTCGCAGTTCTCCCCCTCCAACCCGCAGTCGCTCATGCTGCGCACCCACTGCCAGACGTCGGGCGTGTCGCTCACCGAGCAGGACCCGTACAACAACGTGGTGCGGACCGCCTACGAGGCCCTGGCCGCTGTGCTCGGCGGCACGCAGAGCCTGCACACCAACTCCTTCGACGAGGCCCTCGGCCTGCCGACCGACTTCTCGGCCCGGATCGCACGCAACACCCAGCTGATCCTGGCCGAGGAGACCGGGGTGACCCAGGTGGTCGACCCCCTGGCGGGCTCGTACTACGTGGAGCGGCTCACCCAGGACCTGGCCGACCGGGCGTGGGCGCTCATCCAGGAGGTCGAGGAGCTCGGCGGCATGACCAAGGCGGTCGAGTCGGGCATGCCGAAGCTGCGGATCGAGGAGGCGTCGGCCCGGCGGCAGGCGGGCGTCGACCGGGGCGAGCAGGTGATCGTCGGCGTGAACAAGTACCGGCTGGACGACGAGCCGCCGGTCGACGTGCTCTTCGTCGACAACACCAGGGTGCGCGAGCAGCAGCTGGCCAGGCTCGCCTCGGTGAAGGCGTCGCGCGACGACGAGGCCGTGCACGCGGCCCTCGACGCGGTGCGGGCGGGCGCGGCCGGCGACGGCAACCTGCTCGAGCTGGCGATCGAGGCGACCCGACGGCGGGCGACGGTCGGCGAGATCTCGGCGGCGATGGAGGACGTGTTCGGCCGCTACCGGGCCACGATCCGTACCATCTCCGGTGTGTACGGATCGGCCTACGCCGGCGACGAGGGGTTCGCCGACATCCGGGGGCGGGTGGACGAGTTCGCGGCGGCCGAGGGGCGCCGGCCCCGGATGCTGGTGGCCAAGATGGGCCAGGACGGTCACGACCGCGGGGCCAAGGTGATCGCGACGGCGTTCGCCGACCTGGGCTTCGACGTCGACGTCGGCCCCCTGTTCCAGACGCCCGAGGAGGTGGCCCGCGACGCGGTCGAGAACGACGTGCACGTGGTGGGCGTGTCGTCGCAGGCCGCCGGGCACCGCACGCTGGTGCCGCAGCTCATCGGGGCGCTCCGGGGGCTCGGGGCCGGCGACGTGCTGGTGGTGGTGGGCGGGGTGATCCCGCCGTCGGACTACGACTTCCTCGAGTCGGCCGGCGTGTCGGCGGTCTTCGGGCCCGGGACGAACATCCCCGACGCGGCCGGGCGGATCCTCGACCTGCTCGAGGCCCAGCGGCCGGCGGCCTGACGCGGCCCCGGGCCAGACCTGGGGATTCGGCACATGACCGCTCCCCTCTCGACCGAGGCCCTGGCCGACCGGGTGCGGGCCGGCGACCGGCGGGCCCTCGCCCGGGCCATCACGCTGGTCGAGTCGACGCGAGCCGACCACCGGGCCCACGCCGACGACCTGCTCGGCCGGCTGCTCGACGGCACCGGTGGCGCCGTCCGCATGGGCATCTCCGGCGCGCCGGGCGCCGGCAAGTCGACGTTCATCGAGGCCTTCGGGCTCCAGCTGGTGGACGCCGGGCACCGGGTGGCGGTGCTGGCCGTCGACCCGTCGAGCACCCGCAGCGGGGGATCGATCCTGGGCGACAAGACCCGCATGGGAGAGCTGGCCAACCGGCCCGAGGCGTTCATCCGGCCGTCGCCCTCGCGGGGTTCGCTGGGCGGCGTCGCCCGCCGCACCCGCGAGGCGCTGCTGCTGTGCGAGGCGGCCGGGTTCGACGTGGTGGTGGTCGAGACGGTCGGCGTCGGCCAGAGCGAGATCGCGGTGTCGGACCTGGTGGACCTGATGGCGCTGCTCGTGACGCCGGCCGGCGGCGACGAGCTGCAGGGGATCAAGCGGGGGATCATGGAGGTCGCCGACCTCGTCGTGGTCAACAAGGCCGACGGCGAGCTGGCCGCCGCCGCCCGGCACGCCGCCGCCGACTACCGCACCGCCCTGCACCTGATCCGCCCGCGCACCCCGGCGTGGACGCCCCGGGTCGAGGTGGTGTCGGCGATCGAGCGCCGAGGGATCGCCCAGGTGTGGGACGCCGCCCTCGAGCACCGCGCCGCGCTGGCGGGCTCGGGCGAGCTGACGGCCCTGCGGAGCCGCCAGGCCACGACGTGGCTGTGGTCGGAGCTCACCGACCGGCTGCTCGACGAGCTGCGCGCCAGCCCGGCCGTGCGGGGGCGGCTGCACCGCCTGGAGGCCGAGGTGGCGAAGGGGCGCACGACGCCCTCGGCGGCCGCGTCGGCGCTGCTGGCCGCCTTCCACGCGGGCGACAGCGACCCGTGAGCGACGAGCCCGCGGCTCGCCCGGACAGCTCGACAGGAGGTGGCCCGCCCCGGCGGCGGCGGTGGATCCGCGTCGGCCAGTGGGTGTTCGTCGCCGCCCTGATCGCCGTCCTCGCCCGCCTGGCCGTGCAGAACTGGGGGCAGCTCCGCGACGTCGAGCTGCACTGGCGGCCGGGCTGGCTGGTGCCGGCCGCCATCGCCACGGCGATCGCGTCGGTGGTCCTGCCGCTGGCCTGGCGCCACCTCCTCATCGGCTACGGCGTGCGGCTCGGGCGGCGGGCCGCGCTGCGCATCTGGTGGGTCTCCCAGGCCGCCCGCTACTTCCCGACCGGGCTCGCCGCGGCCGCCTCCCGGGTGGTGCTGTCGGCCCGGGAGGGCGTGCCCCGCTCCCTCGCCGCCGCCTCCTTCGCCCTCGAGACGGCCCTGGTGGTCGGCTGGGCCCTGCTGGTGTTCGCCCTCGCCTCGGCGGCCCTCGGCCCGCCCTGGCTCCGGGTGCTCGTGCTGGTGGCCGGCGTGCTGGGGCTGGCCTTCCTGCCCTGGCTGCTCCGGCTCCTCGGGCGCCTCCTCCCCCGGTTCCCGTCGCTCGCCCCCGGCGAGGTGCGCACCCGGGAGGTGTACGAGGCGGCCGGGCTCTTCGGCGTCAACACCCTCTTCCGGGCCGCCCGGTTCGTGTTCCTGGCCGCCGCCCTGGTGCCGGTGTCGTGGTCCGACGTGCCCCTCCTCATCGGTGCGGCCTACGCCGGCGTGGTCGCCGGGATGATCGGGGTCACGCCGGCCGGCCTGGGGGTGCGGGAGGGCGTGATCACCGCCCTGCTGGCCCGCACGTACCCGCTGGGCGACGCCGCCGCGGTGGCGGTGGCCCTGCGAGCCTGGGACTTCGCCTTCGAGGTGCTGTTCCTCGGGCTGGCCTCCCTCGCCGACCGCAGGCGGCGGCGGGCGCCGGTGGCGGCGTGACGACGGCCCTGGCCGCGGGCCCCGGGGCGACGGGCACCCGATCCCCTTCCCGCGAGCGCTGGACGCGGGCCCAGGCCGTCGCCCTGGTCGCGCTGCTGGCCGTGGCCTCGTTCGTGCTCCTGTTCCGGCTGGGCACCGCCGGGTGGAGCGTCGACGAGCCGGTGTACCGCGACGCCGGGCGGGCCTACGTCGACGGCGACTTCTCCACCAACCGGGAGCACCCGCTCCTCGCCAAGCTGCTCATCGGGGTCTCGCTCCAGGTCGCGGGCGACGGCGAGGTCGGCACCCGCCTCCCCGCCGCCCTGTCGGGGCTCGTGGTCGGCCTGGCGCTGCTGGGGCTGGGGAGCAGGATGGCCGGGCGCTGGGCGGGCCTCGCCGCGGCCGGCCTGTGGTGGCTCCTCCCGGTCGCCCCGGGCACGATCGTCGGCCGGATCGACCGGTACGGCCTGCTCGAGCCGCCGATGCTCGCGTTCGGCACCCTGGCGCTGTACCTGGCCTGGCGGTGGAGCGAGTCGGGCCGGGCCCGCTGGGGCGTCGGTGCGGGCGTCGCCCTCGGCCTGGCCGCGGCGTGCAAGCTCACCGGCGGCCTCGCCCTGCCCGCCGTCGCTCTGGCGGCGTGGTGGTCACCGGGCGCGTCGGCGGGCACCCGACGCCGGATCGCCGCCGTCGGCGTCGCCGCCCTTTGTGCCGCCGGCGCGTTCCTGGCCGTCGCGCTGGTCGCCGGCACCGACGGGCTCCACGCCCTCCGCTTCGCCGTCGACTGGCAGCTCGACCACGCCGCCGCCGGCCACGCCCAGCTGGTCGCCGGACGGACGTACCTGCACCCGCCGTGGTGGTCGCCCTGGTGGTTCCAGGCCCGGTACCTGGGGTGGTTCGCCCTGGCCGCCCTGTGGGGCCTGGCCGCGCTCGGCGCGGCCCTGGGCTGGCGGGCCCGCCGGCGGGCCGTCGCCTTCACGCTCACCGCCCTCGTGCCGGTGGTCGCGGCCGTCTCGCTGGCCGGCCTCAAGCTGCCCCACTACCACGTGGCGTGGATCCCGCCCCTGGCGCTGCTGGCCGGCATCGGCCTGGCCGACGGGTGGCGCCGCGCCGGGCCGGCCCGAGCCGGCGTCGCCGTGGCCGTCGTCGTGCTGGCCGTCGCGGCCGTCGGCCTCGTCGCCCGGATCGCCACGCTCCAACCCGAGGACTACGCCGCCCTGCCCGCCGCCCTCCGGGCCGAGGGCCTCGCCGACGAGCTCGCGGGTGCGAGGGTCGCGGTGTGGGGCTACCCCCACCTGGTGGAGGAGGCGCTCCCGGGCCGCGCCGTCACCACCTCCCCGCCCACCGCCGGCGCGGCGCCGCCCGACGTGGTGGTCGTCGACCCCGTGGTCGCCGACCGCCAGCCCGACTCGCCGTTCCGCGACTTCGTCGACGACCCCGGCCCCTACGACCGCATCCGCGTGGGCCGCCTCGACGTCTACGTGCGCCGCTGACCCGGCCTCACAGGTGGTCGAGGTCGCCCCAGCAGAACGTCCACCCGAGGCCCGAGGCGTCGCGACCGAGGTGGAGGTTGTCGACCACGCAGAAGCGCACCGGCCGGTGCTGGAGCCGGCGGGGCAGCCGCCGCAGCCCGCCCGCGGCGGCGAGCCGGCCGGGCGCGGTGCCCCGCAGCGCCACCGTGACCAGGCCCGACGCCCCGGCGTGCCCGGCCGCGACGGCGGCCAGCAGGGCCCGGCCCACCCCGGCCTCGGCGGCCAGCAGCTCGAGCACGGCCACGAACCGCCCGCCCAGCTCGGCCCGCTCGCACGTGGCCGCCGCGCCCACCAGCGCGCCCCGCTCGTCGCGGGCCGCCCACAGCCGGTGGCCGGTCCCGGTCGGCGCCACGTAGCGCCAACGCCACCACGCCGCGGCCCGCTCGATGCCCGTCGCGTACGACGGCACCACCCGGGCCCACAGCGCGTCGAGGCCGTCGGGCACCGCGCCGGTCTCGGCAACCGCCACCCCCCCGGACCCGGACCCGGACCCGGACCCGGCGCCGTCCGGGCCGCGCCGCGCCCCGGGCCAGTGGTGCACCAGCGGCGCGACCGCCCGCCCGGGCAGGTGCAGGCGCGCCCCGAGCCACACCGGGTCGAGGGGCCGCACCAGCACGTCGAGGCCGGGCACCGGCACCGCGCCGGCCTGCACGAAGCCCCGCAGCGACGACTCGTTGGGGTGGTTCAGGGTGTAGGCCAGGCCCAGCCGGCCGGCGCCTCGGAACGCCTCGCGGGCCAGGCGGACGAAGAGCCCCTGGCCCCGGTGGGACGGGGCGACGGCGGCGTCGGCGCCCTTGCCGAGCAGCACCGGCCGCCCGCCGACGACGCCCGGCACCGGGAACACCGTGTACTGGCCCACGAGCCGGCCCCCGGCCTCGGCCACCCACGAGCTGGGGGGACCCCACGGGTTCGACCAGAGCTGGTGGCCCAGCACCTCCGGGTCGGCCTTGGGGTTGTGGGGGAAGCAGGCGGCCAGCAGCGCCGAGACGGCCTCGGCGTCGTCGGGCCCGGCGGGGCGCAGCGTGGCGCCGCTCACCCCTCGAGCCCGTCGAGCTCGGCGACCACGGTCGCCCACCGGCCGGCCGGCACCGCGAAGAACGCCTCGGCGAACCCCCGCCCGAGCAGGCCGTGCACCGAGCGGTACCGGTTGAGGCCGAGCATCGCCCCCACGTCGAACGCCTGGTGGGCGGTGACGTGCGCGGCGATGGCCTCACGCTTGCGGTCGACGACGGCGGTCACGTCGACCACCCGGGTGGGCTCGAGCGGCGTCCAGGTCTCGTAGCCCCACACCTCGGCCCCGGCCGGCAGCGTGACCGCGGCGCGGGCCAGGGCCCGGGCGACCGCACGGTGGTCGGGGTGGCCGTCGAGCGGCCACGGCGCGAAGACCACCTCGGGAGCCAGCTCGGCGGCCAGGGCGGCCACCACGCCGACCAGCTCGTCGAGCCGCGAGGCCACCGCGCCGTCGGGCAGGCCGCAGAAGCGTGTCGCCACCCCCAGCACCGCCCCGGCCACCTCGGCCTCGGCCCGGCGGCGGGCGGCCGTCTCGACCGCCGAGGCGGTGGCACCCACCGTGGCCTCGCCGTCGGTGACGAACGCCACCGTGACCTCGGCCCCGGCGTCGGCCAGCAGGGCCAGCGTGCCCCCGCACCCGATGCTCTCGTCGTCGGGGTGGGGGGCCAGGACCACGGCCCGTCGGGCGGTGGGCGGGGCGACGAGCGGGCCCGAGCCCACCGCGGAGCGCACCGCGAGCAGCGCCGGCCAGGCCGGCTCGGGGACGTGGCGCTGGGCTCGGGCGGCCAGCCGCACCAGGGCGCGAGGCAGGGGCACGGGACCACCCTAGGCACCCCCTCCACGGGTCGCGCCGGTCCCCTGCCCTAGCCTGGAGGGGTCATGCCGCCCCCCGAGGTGCCCCCCGGCGACGCCGACGAGCTCGACGTGAGCATCGTGCTCCCCGTCTTCAACGAGGCCGGGCACCTGCGCGAGGAGATCGACCGGATCCGCGCCGCCATGGACGCGTCGGGGTACTCCTACGAGATCGTCGCCGTCGACGACGGCTCCACCGACGGCTCGGGCGACGAGCTGGCCGCCATCGACGGCATCCGCCTCATCCGCTTCGCCACCAACCGCGGGTCGGGCTCGGCCCGCAAGGCCGGCACCCACGCCGCCCGGGGCCGGGTGGTGGTGTGGACCGACGTCGACATGACCTACCCCAACGACCGGATCCCCGAGCTGGTGAAGGAGCTCGAGGGCTACGACCAGGTGGTGGGGGCCCGCACCACCGAGCAGGGCCGGCACCGGGCGGCCCGCGTGCCGGCCAAGTGGTTCATCCGGCGGCTGGCCTCGTTCCTGGTGGAGAAGCCGATCCCCGACCTCAACTCGGGCTTCCGGGCGTTCCGCCGGGCCGTCGCCCTGCAGTACCTCAGCCAGCTGCCCGCCGGCTTCAGCTGCGTCACCACCATCACCATGGCCTTCCTGGCCAACGGCTACTCGGTGACGTACGTCCCCATCGAGTACGCGGCCCGGCGGGGGCACTCCAAGTTCCACTGGTGGCGCGACACCCGCCGCTACCTCACCCAGGTCGTGCGGCTCGTGCTCTCCTACAACCCGCTGCGGATCTTCCTGCCCCTGGGCGTCGCCCTCACCCTGGTGGGGCTGGGCAAGCTGGCCTTCGACCTGGTCGACAAGGACTTCCGGGTCGCCACCAACACCCTCCTGATCCTGTTCGCCGCCTTCCAGGTGTTCGCCATCGGGCTGCTCGCCGACCTGGTCGTGCGCGTGGCCAAGCCCGGTGACGAGGTGGACCCCGAGACCCTCTAGCGGGCCCGGCTAGCGGGCCCGGGCCGCGACCACCCGCTCGTAGGCGGCCAGGTGGGCCGCGACCACCACGTCGGGCCGGTGCCGCCGCACCGCGGGCCGCTCCGGCTCCGGCATCGGCAGCGGCAGGCGGGCCAGCCCCTCGGCCAGCGCGCCCGCGTCGCCGGGAGGCACCAGCAGGCCGTCGCCCGCCGCCGGGTCGACCACCTCGACCAGCCCGCCGGCCCTCGACGCGACCACCGGCCGACCCAGGGCGAGGGCCTCCACCGCCACCAGCCCCAGGCCCTCCCGCCGGCTGGGCACCGCGACGGCGTGGGCCGCGGCGATCCGCTCGTGCAGCACCTCCCGGGGCAGCGGGTCGAGGCGCCGCCCCCACCGCCCCAGGCCGGCCAGCGCGGCGTCGACCGCCGCCCGCTGCGGCCCGTCGCCCACCAGCTCGAGCTCCAGCGGCACGCCCGCGGCCCGCGCCCGGCCGACGGCGTCGATCAGCACGTCGAAGCCCTTCTCGGGCGACAGGCGGCCCACGCCCAGCACCCGCCACGGCGGCCCGGGGGGCAGCGGCGGGCGCGCCGCCGGGTCGAGGGCGGCGACGTCGAGGGGCATCCGCAGCACGGCCGTGCGCGCCGCGGGCAGGCGCAGCACCTCGGCCGCCTCGGCCCGGAGGGGCTCCGAGACGGCAGCGACCAGGGCCGCGACCCGCGCCACCAGGCGGGCCGCGGTGGCGAAGCCACGGCGACGGGCCAGGCCGACGTCGCTGCCGTGCAGGGTGATCACCAGGGGGACGTGGCGCAGCAGGCTCGCCGGCGCGGCCACCACACCACCGGGGAGCCACCAGTGGGCGTGGACCACGTCGGGCCGGAAGCGGCCCGCCTCCCCCACCGTGGCCGCGGCCATCCCGGCCAGCAGGGCCGGCACCAGGGCCGCGCCGGCCGGACCGGACGCCGCCCCCAGCAGGCCACCGCGGTAGGCGAGGGTCTCGCGCCGGGCCGGCGCGTAGCGGGCCCGGTGGACCCGCACCCCGCCCAGCACCTCGTCGACGGGCAGGCCCTCGGCGTGCGGCGCGACCACCGCCACCTCGAGGCCGGCGGCCGCCTGCTCCCGGGCCAGGTCGAGCAGAAAGGGCCCGACGGCGTCGTCGACGTGGCGCGGGAAGGAGGAGGTGACGTGGAGCACCCGCCGCAGGGCGGGCCGGCCGGCCATGGCGGGTGGACCCTACCGGCTGGCAACCCGGGACGGCGCCCGGCCGCTGCTAGCGTCTGGCCTCCCGTGCGACGCATCCTGCGCCCCGTCGTGCGCCACCCGGTCCTGGCCGGGTTCGTGGCGCTGCTGGCCGCCCACCTCGTCGCCGGTCTCCTGCTCCCCGGGCCCACCCTGTTCGCCGACGAGGCCGGCTACCTGGGCAACGCCCGCTACCTCGCCGACGCCGGACCGCTGTGGTCCATGGGGCGGGCCAGCTTCTTCCACGCCGGGTACTCGCTGGTGCTCCTCCCGGCCGTCGCGCTCCCCGGCTCGCCCCACGTCACGTGGACGGCGGCAATGGTGACCAACGCGGTGCTGCTCAGCACCGTGTTCCCCCTGCTGTACGCCATCGGCCGCCGGGCCTTCGGGGCCGGCCGGGGCCCCGCCCTCGCCGGCGCCGCCGCCGGGGCCCTCTACCCGGCCACGCTGCTGCAGGGCACCGCGGCCTGGGCCGAGGCCCTGCTCCTCCCCCTGGTCGCGCTGCTCGTGCTGGCCGCCCACGCACTGGCGCGCCGGCCGGCCGGGCCGGTCTCGCCGGCCACCGTCGCCCTGGGCCTGACCGCCGGCGCCCTGTACCTGACCCACCCCCGCACCGTGCCCCTCGTCGCCCTGGCGGCCGGCTACGCCGTCCTCCTCGCGATCCGCCGGGTGGTCACGCCGCTGGTCGCCGGGCTCAACCTGGCCTTCGCCGCCCTCGTCGTGGTGGGCGCGTCCCTCCTCCACCAGCGCCTGCGCGACGCCCGCTGGGTGGAGGTGATCGGCGAGCCGTCGGCGGGGCGCTACCTCGACGCCCTGGAGCCCGCCAACCTGGCCGACACCGTCGCCCAGCTGGCCGGCCAGGGCTGGTACCTGCTGGTGGGCTCGCTGGGGCTGGGGGTCGTGGGCCTGCTCTGGCTGCTCCAGGTGACCGGACGCCCCACCGCCGACGCGGCGCAGCGGGCCCGCCGCTTCACCGCCGGCTTCATCGTGGTCGCGGCCCTGGGCCTGCTGGCGGTGTCGGTCCTGTCCGGCTGGGCCACCGTCAGACGCTTCGACCAGGCGGTCTACGGCCGCTACAACGAGGCCCTCGTACCCGTGCTGGTGGCCGTGGGCACGGCCGTGATCGTGAGCCCCGCCCGGCGCCGCCTCCCCGCCGGGAGCCGCTGGGGGGCCCTCCCCGTGCTGGGCGGCGCCGCCCTGGTCACCGCCATCCTCGCCGTGGTCGCGGTGCAGCTGGCCCCCGCCTTCGCCACGCCCACCTGGAGCGTCCGCAACGTGCTGGCCGTCGGCCCCCTCGTCGGCGACGCCTTCGGGTCCACCGTCGGCCGGGCCACGCTGGCCGCGACCGTGGGCATGGTGGCGATCGGGCTGCTCGCCCTGCGGGCACCGCGGGCCACCGTCGTGCTCGTCGGCGTGCTGTTCGTGGCCGGCGCGGCCGTGACGTACGTTCGGGAGATCCGGCCGACGGCCGTCGACACCTACGACCGCTGGGAGCTCCCCGAGCTGGTCGACCGCATCGGGCCCCCGGCGGTGGCCGGCTACGACCTCGCCCGCCTGGAGCCCTTCGCCTTCTGGGGCTACCCCTTCTGGCTCGCCGACACCGAGGTGATCCCGTACGACTCGTCCGGCGCCGACGACCTCCCGGGCACCCCGGTCGCCGGCGCCACCGCCGTGGTGGCGCCCCCGGGCTGGGCCCCGGCCGAGGCCCTGGGGGGCCGGCTCGCCGCCCTCGACGCCCGCAACGGGCAGGCCCTGTGGATCCTCCCCGGGCCCGAGCAGGACCGCCTGGCGGCCGCCGGCGCGCTCCTCCCCGACGGGTGGCCGGCGCAGCTGCCGGCGGAGGCGGCCCGCTCCCGCCTCGAGGTGGCCGGCGACGGGGCCCCCGGCGGCGCCGTGACGGTCGCCTCCGGCGGGGCGGCCACCGTCGGCCTGCGCCTCACCCACGCCGGGCGGGGGGCACCGTGGCCCGACACGGCCGCCGCGGGGCCGTCGGGCGCCGTCACCGTCGGCGTGGTGTGGGAGCCCCTCGACGGTGACACCCCGGTCCGCCAGGACCGGGTGGCGCTGCCCCGCTGGATGGAGCCCGGCGACACGGTGGAGCTGGCCGTCCCCCTCCGGGCGATCGACGAGCAGGGCCGGGGCCTGCCCCCCGGGGCCTACCGGGTCACGATCGGCCCGGTGCAGGACGGCTTCGCCTGGTTCGACGACCTCGGCGACGACCAGCTGCAGCTGGTGGTGACCGTGACGTGACGGTGGCGCCCCGGCGAGGGCGGCGTCAGCGGGCCGCGGCCCCCACCGGCTCCCGCGGGTGCGGCATGCAGAGCTCGTCGTACTCGGCGATCACGATGTCGTCGGGGGGCAGCGAGCAGGCCGGGCACTCGGGGTCGCGCAGCACCTTGAAGGTGCGGAAGCTCTGCTCGAGGGCGTCGTAGGCGAGCAGCCTCCCCCGCAGCGTGTCGCCCAGGCCGAGGATCACCTTGATGGCCTCGAGGGCCTGGATCGAGCCGATGATGCCGGGGAGCACGCCCAGGACGCCGGCCTCGGCGCAGCTGGGGGCCAGCTCGGCCGGCGGCGGCTCGGGGATCATGCAGCGGTAGCACGGCCCCACGTACGGGTCGAACACCGTGGCCTGGCCCTCGAACCGGAAGATCGACCCGTGCACCACGGGGATCCCCTTCTTGAGGGACGCGTCGTTGAGCAGGTAGCGGCTCGGGAAGTTGTCGGCGCCGTCGACGATCACGTCGTAGCCGTCGACGATGTCGAGCACGTTGCCGGCCGAGAGGCGGGTGTCGTAGGCCTCGACGATCACGTCGGGGTTGAGCTGCGTCAGCGTCTTCTTGGCCGAGTCGACCTTGCGCTCGCCGATCCGGTCCAGGTTGTGCAGGATCTGGCGCTGGAGGTTGCTCTCGTCGACGACGTCCATGTCGACGATGCCGACGGTGCCCACGCCCGCGGCGGCCAGGTAGAGGGCGGCCGGGGAGCCGAGCCCGCCGGCGCCGAGCAGCAGGACCTTGGCGTCGAGCAGCGCCTGCTGGCCCTCTACGCCCACCTCGGGCAGAAGGAGGTGGCGCTGGTAGCGGTTGCGCTGCTCCGGGGTGAGGGCGCGGGGGGCGGCCCAGTCGCGGCCCTCGTTCTTCCACTTGCCGAAGCCGCCGGCCATCGACACCACGTCGCCGTAGCCGAGCAGCTGGAGGGTCTCGGCCGCGAACGCCGACCGCACGCCACCCGCGCAGTAGACGAGGACCGGGGCGTCGCGGTCGGGGATGCGGCCCTCGATCTGGCTCTCGAGGTGCCCTCGGGGGATGTGCACGGCGCCGGGCAGGGCACCCTGCTCGTACTCGTCGGGCTCGCGGACGTCGAGCACGATCACGTCGGGGCGGGCCCGCAGCTGGTCGGCCTCGGCGGTGTCGACCTCGCGGATGCGGGACTTCGTCTGGGCGAGCAGCTCGCGAAAGCTGGACATGACTCCTAAACCCTAGTGGTGTGCTCGACTATTCCGCCAGGGTGAGTGCGGTGCACAGGGCCGGCAGCAGCTCCGACGTGGAGCCGACCAGGACGGCGTCGGCCAGGTGGTCCATGACGGTGGGCTCGCCGTTCACGATCACGATGCGCGCCCCCCGGCCGGCGGCGAGGGGCACGACCCCGTTGATCGGCCCCACCGTGAGGCTGGTGCCGGCCGCCAGGAGCAGGTCGGCGCCCAGGGCGGCCCGCTCGGCCCGATCCAGGTCGTCGGCCACGAGCTGCTGGCCGAACGAGATCGTGGCCGACTTGAGGATCCCGCCACAGGCGCGACAGGGCGGGTCGGCCTCGCCGGCGCGCACCCGCTCCAGCGCCCGCTCCATCGGGGCGCGCTGGCCGCACGACAGGCACGCCACCTCGCGGAGCGTGCCGTGGATCTCGACCACGCGGCTCGGATCGCTGCCGGCCAGCTGGTGCAGGCCGTCGACGTTCTGGGTGATCAGGGTGTCGAGCCGCCCACTGCGCTCGAGCTCGACCAGCGCCCGGTGCCCGGCGTTGGGTCGCGCCTCCCAGGCGGGCGAGTGCAGCCGGTCCTGCCACGCCTGCCGGCGGACCTCGGGGTCGCCGACGTAGTGCTGGAGGGTGGCCAGCCGCTCGGCGCGCGGGTTCTTGGTCCACACCCCGTCGGGGCCGCGGAAGTCGGGGATGCCCGAGTCGGTGGAGAGGCCCGCCCCGGTGAGCACGACCACCCGGCGCGCCTCCTCCAGCCAGCCCCGGACCTCGTCCACGTCGCCCACCCCTCCAGTCTCGCCCTTGACAAGCTGCTGCGTGACGTGACATGAAACAGCATGAAACTTCTTGACACTCCCCGCGGCTGCTCGATCCTCCCGACCTGGAGCGCACCCATGCCCACCCACCCCCTCGACGTCGGCGTCCCCCTCCTCGACTCGCTGGCCGTGCGGCCGTGGCCCGACCCGGTGATCGACCAGGTCGGCCACGACCCCCGGTCGGCGTACGTCGAGCAGTTCTGGCTGGGGATCCTCGGGCCGTCCACCACCTGGCTGATCCGGCGGCTGGTGGCCGGGCTCGAGGCCTCGCCGGCCGGCTACGACCTGCACCTGGGCCACACCGCGGCGGCCCTGGGCCTGGCCAACCAGCAGGGGCGGAACTCGCCCTTCATGCGGTCGCTGGCGCGCTGCTGCCAGTTCGGCATGGCCCGCCTCGACGGCGAGTCGACGCTCGAGGTGCGGCGCAAGCTGCCGCCGCTGACCCGCCGGCAGGTGGAGCGGCTGCCCGAGCCGCTGCGGGCCGCCCACGAGGCGTGGCAGGCCAGCGAGCTGGCCACGCCGCCGGCCGAGGCCCTGCGCCGGCGGGCCCGGCGCCTGGCCCTCAGCCTGGTCGAGCTGGGCGAGGACCTCGAGGCCACGGAGCGCCAGCTCACCCGCTGGCGGTTCTCGCCGCCGCTGGCGCGCGAGGCCGCCGCCTGGGCGTGGGACCGCCACCGGCGGGCGGCGGGCGGCGAGGCGCCGACGCCGGCGCCCTGAGGCCCGCCGTTCGGGCGGTGGCGCTGCGTCCCGGCTCGGTCCGTTTCCGGCAGTGGTATGTTGGCATACATGCAGCGGACGACGGTGAAGCTCCCGGATGAGCTCGATGCTCGCCTGCGCTTCGAGGCCCAGCGACGCGGGGTGACGGTCTCCGAGTTGACCCGGGAGGCGATCGAGGCGCACCTCGGTGGCCGGAGGGCCCGTCGCGCCCTGCTCGCGGCGGGCGCGGGCGCGAGCGGACACGACGACATCTCCGAGCGCATCGAGGAGATCCTCGCCGCCGAGGTTCGGTCATCGCGCTGATCGTCGACGCGGGCCCGCTGTACGCCTATGTCGATCGGGACGATCGCCATCACGACACGAGCCTCGAGCTGCTCGAAGTCCATCCGGGGCCGCTCGTCGTGCCGATGCTGGTCATCACCGAGGTGGCCCACCTGCTCGGGACGCGGCTCGGTGTGCAGGCCGAGGTTCGGTTCCTGGGCGATCTCGCCGTCGGCAACCTCCTGCCCGAACCGGTAGACCCTGCCGACTGGCTTCGGATAGCGGAGCTGGTCGCCCGCTACGCCGATCTCCCGCTCGGTACGGTCGACGCGTCGGTCGTCGCCACCGCGGAACGCCTCGGTGCTCGTGAGGTCGCGACCTTCGATCGGCGGCACTTCGCGGTGGTCCAGCCGACTACCGGTGCGTTCCACCTCCTGCCCTGACCCCGCCACGGAAGGGAGCCCGTTCGCCAGGAGCGCCTGCTCCCACGCAGGAGGCCGGCAGCTCGAGCCTGCCATCGTCCACTGGATCGTCGGTTGGAGCGTCTCTGGCTCTGCCACGGAGCGTGCTCGTCTCGATCGAAGATGGCGCGGCGATGGCGCGGGAGCGGCGCGATCGGGATGCGTTCGGTCCCGGATCTCCAGCGCCGATTCTCTGTGGCCGAACCCGCATCCCATCGGGATTCGTCCACACAGAACGGACGGCAGGCGCGCGGGCGGGCCCGGCGCGCAGGTCTCCAGGGGCAGGGCGGCGGCGGCGAGCGCCTCGAGGTGGGCGGCCCACTCGGCCTCGACCTGCCGGCCCGAGAGGGTGGCCGGGCACTTCGCCTCTTGCCGAAGGGGGCGGAGGGCCGGAGAGTCCGGGGTGGACGGGCGCGTGCGCGATACGCCGTCCGGGGTGACGGGAGGAGGTGGTCGTCGTGGCGTCCCGGTTCCCTCACACCGACGCTGCGCCTTCGGACGGGACGGGGTGCTCGCCGACAGCGCTGGCGGAAGCGGTCGCCGAGCTGGTGCGGATCCCCAGCGTCGATCCGCTGGTGTTCGGGCCGAAGGCCGCCGAGAGCGGGGAGGCCGGCGAGCAGGCGATGGCGCAGCACCTGGCGGCCCGCTTCGAGGATCTGGGTGCCTCCGAGGTGGTGCTCGACGAGGCCGGTCCCGGCCGGCCCAACGTCTATGCCGTGTTCCCGGGGCGCACCGACCGGCTGGTGGTGATCGACACCCACACCGACACCGTCGGCGTCGAGGACATGACCGACCCGCCCTTCGACGGCCGCATCGAGGACGACCGTGTCTGGGGGCGGGGTGCGCTGGACACCAAGGCCACCACGGGCGTGCTGTTGTCGTTGCTGGCGGCCTGGCAGGCCGAGGGGAGGCGCCCCGACCCCACCGTGTTGGTGGTCGGCACCGTCGGCGAGGAGCAGAGCGGCTTCCTCGGGGCTCTCCGGTTCCGTCGGTGGGCCACCGAGCGCGGCCTGGCGATCGACGAGATGGTCGTGGCCGAGCCGACGGGCCTGGCTCCGATCCACGGCCACAAGGGCGGCGTCGGGGTGCTGGTCACCACCATCGGCCGTGCCGCCCACAGCGCCGTGCCCGAGCGTGGGGTGAACGCCGTCGAGGCGATGGCGCCGGTGCTCACCGCGATGCGGGCCGAGCACGACCGCCTGCAGACCGTGGAGCCGACCACCGAGGTGGGTCACGGCACCCTGTCGGTCACGATGATCTCGGGCGGCACCGGCGGAAACGTCATCCCCGACCGCTGCTCGATCGTCGTCACTCGGCGAACGGTGCCCGGCGAGGACCCCGACGACGTCTACGAGCAGATCGCGCACGTGGCCCGCACCGCCGGCCCCGTGCCCGTCGAGGTGGTGACGCTGCTCACGTCTGCCCTCGACGGCAAGAAGGGCTTCGCTGCCTTCTACCAGCCCGCCGACACCGCCCTGGCCCTTCGTCTCGCCCACCTCGCCGGGACCGCGCCGGCCGTCGCCCCCTACGGGTCCAACGCGCTGTTCTACGGGGGGCTCGCCCGCGAGCTCGTCCTGTTCGGACCCGGATCCATCGACGACGCCCATGCGCCGACCGAATGGGTCACCATCGCCGACCTCGTCCGCACCGCCCGGGCGCTCGACGCCTGGCTCACCGCGGCTTGACGCCGTCACCACCGCCCCCTGCACCCTGGTCGGGTCGCGTGCGGCGGGGTGTACGTTCCGATCGCGTGTCGTCGTGACGGGGGCAGGGCGGATGGAGCAATTGGTGAGCGGGGCCTGGCTCGAGGATCACCTGGGGGACGCCGACCTTCGCGTCCTCGATGCCACCGTGGATCTGGACGTGCAAGCCGGCCAGCTGGCGAGTGGACGCCGACGCTGGGAAGAGGGGCACATCCCGGGTTCGGCCTTCGTCGACCTGTTGGTCGAGCTGTCCGAGCCCGATGACCGGTACTTCTTCGCGTTCCCGTCACCGGAGCGGTTCGCCACGGCGATGGGTGCACTGGGGGTCGGCGACGGCACGCGGGTGGTGATCTACGACGCTCGGGACAGCATGTGGGCGGCCCGGGTGTGGTGGCTGTTGCGCTGCTACGGCTTCGACGAGGTAGCGGTGCTCGACGGCGGTTGGACCGCCTGGGTGGCCGAGGGCCGTCCGGTCACCGCCGAGGTGACGACACCGGCCGCGGCGACGTTCACCCCCCGCCCGCGGCCCGGACTGATCGTGGGCAGGGAGGAGGTGCGCCGAGCGATCGAGGATCCGGGCACCCGGATCGTGGACGCGCTCAGCCGGCGGGAGTACAGGGGCGAGCTCGCCTTCTACGGACGGCCGGGCCACCTTCCGGGGGCGATCAACGTACCGGCCCGTACCCTCGTCGACCGCGACACCCAGCGCTACCGGAGCCTGGACGAGCTGCGCGAGCTGTTCGGGCCGGCGGTGGACGCGGACCACGTCATCACGTACTGCGGTGGTGGCATCGCCGCCGCCAGCGACGCCTTCGCCTTGCACCTGCTCGGGCACCGGGACGTCGCCCTCTACGACCGCTCCATGGCCGAATGGGCAGCCGATCCCGACCTCCCGCTCGTCACGGGGCCGCCGCCCGCACCCCGGAGCCCGTAGTCGGCAACGGTCGCCAGGCGTGGCGTCGGAGTCAGCGCGCCCGCGTCGGCCCGGACCGGTCGCCGGACGGGTCGCGCGTCGTCGCCGCCTCGGAGCCGGTCAGAACCGCCAGACGATCGGGACGACGGCGATGGCGATGACCGCGTACCAGCCCATGAGGGGGAGCCCGAGCTTCCAGTAGTCGCCGAACCGGTACCCGCCGGGCTCCATGACCATCAGGTTGGCCGGCGTCGCGACCGGGGTGAGCAGCGCCGCGGTGGCGGCCACGTTGACGGCCATGAGGACCGGACGGGCAGACACGCCGAGCTCGGCAGCAGAGGTCACGGCGATGGGGATGACGATGAGCGCGGTCGCGGTGTTCGAGATGAGCTGGCCCAGCACCGCGACCAGCACGAAGAGCCCCACCAGCAGCGCGTACGGACCGGCATCGCCGACCACCCTGATCAACCCGTCGGCGAGCTGACCCGCGGCCCCGGTGGACTGCATCGCGGTGGACAACGGGATCATGCCGGCGACGAGGATGACGGTGGTCCACGAGATGGCCCGATAGGCGTGGTCGATGCTGATGACCCGCAAGACGACGAGCACCCCGGCGGCGAGCAGGGCGGCGACCGCGGGCGGGACGGCACCGGTCGCCAGCAGGACGACCATGCCGGCGAGGGCACCGAGCGCCTCCTTCGCGCCGATCCCGAGTGGTACGAGCTGGCGGCGGACGGCGTCGGGCTCGTCGACCGTGAGCACGTCGTCGCCGTCGAGGTGCGTTGACAACGCCTCCCAGGTCCCGCGGAGCAGGATCGAGTCGCCGGCGGCGAGTGTGACCTCTCCGGGGCCGAGCTGCTCGCCAGCGCGTTGGATGGCGATCATGACCAGGTCACCGGATTCGGTGACCATCCCGGGGAAGGCGGTCTGGCCGATCAGGCCTGATCGGGGCGGGATGACGACCTCGGCCACTCCCTTCACCGTGTTGTAGATGTCCGCGCCGACGTCGAGCTCGTAGTCCCTGACCAGGGTGGCGGCGAGGGTGCTGAAGTCGGGTGGCATGACCTTGGCGTTGCGACGCGGGAGCACCTTCGGCCCCAGGAGCACCGTGATGGCGACCGTGCCGATGAGCAGGGGGACCCCGGCGAGCGCGAACTCGAAGAACCCGAAGCTCCCCACACCGGCATCGGCTCCTGCTTCCGAGATCAGGACGTTGACGGGGCTGCCGGTGAGCGCGAGGAGGGCGCCGGCGTGCGCGCCGAACGCCAGCGGCATCAGGAACTGCGAGGTGGGCTGGCGTACGCGGATGGCGATGATCACCACGACCGGGACGAGCGCGGCCACCGAGGCGTTCGGGGTGATCAGCGCCGTGATCAGCGCGCACACCACCATCACGATCACCAACACCCGTGAGCGTTGCGTCCCGGCCCGCTGGAGGAGCTGCTGGCCGACCCAGGCGGTGACCCCGGTCGCATCGAGCGCCTCGGCCACGACGAACGTCGCGGCGATGAACAGCACGGTCGGGTCGCCGAACCCGGCGAGCGCCTGGTTCAGGTCGAGGATGCCCGTGGCCCACAACGACAGCGAGACCCCGACCGCTACCAGCGCGACCGGCACCCTGTTGGACATGAACAGGATGACCGCGCCGGCGAGGATCAAGAAGGTGATCGTGCTCTCGGCCACGTCGGCGACCCTCCAGTAGGCGGTGTGGGTGACCCCTCTGGAACGGGGCCGGGTGGTTCAGCGCGTGGGCTCGAAGTCCAGTGCCAGCTGCGCGAGCAGGCGTGCGCCGAAACCGCTGCAACCGACGGGGTGCCACGTCCGACCTTCCTCGTTCTGGGCGGGACCCGCGATGTCGATGTGCGCCCACGGCGTGTCACCGACGAAGTGCGACAGGAACAGCGAGGAGGCGATCACGTCGGGGGTGTCGTCCGACGCGATGTTGGGCAGGTCCGCGACGCTGGAACGGTCGAACTTGCGGCGGTACGGCTGCCAGAGCGGCATCTGCCAGACCGGCTCCTCGGTCGCCGCGGCTGCCGCCTTGACCTGGTCGACGACACCCTGGTCGGTGCCGAGCACCCCGGCCATGTCCGGGCCGAGCGCCCTGACGACCGATCCGGTGAGGGTCGCGATGTCGACCACGGCGTCACAGTCGGACTCGGCGGCCAGGACGAGCGCGTCCGCCATGACCAGGCGGCCCTCGGCGTCGGTGTCGAGCACCTCGACGGTGGTCCCGTTGCGGGCGGTGTACACGTCGCCGAGACCGGTCGCGGTGCCCGAGGGCATGTTGTCGCTGCACATCAGCCAGCCGGTGACCTCGTTGGCGCAGCCCAGGTCGGCGAGGGCGGTGAACGCCGCGATGACCGTCGCGGCGCCCGTCATGTCGTTCTTCATCTGCGCGTGCACGCGGTTCGACGGCTTGATCGAGATGCCACCGGAGTCGTACATGATCCCCTTGCCGACCATGCCGAGCCGACCGGCCGCCGAACCCTGCGGCCGGTAGGACAGCCTGACCATGCGTGGCGGCTCGGAGCTGCCGCGGTTCACCGCCATCAGGCCACCGAGGCGCAGCTCTGCGATCGCGTCCTCGTCGAACACCTCGACGCCGAAGCCGAACCGCTGGCCGAGGTCGACGCACAGCTCGGCGAACGTGGTGGCGGTCAGGTGGCTGTGGGGCGTGTTGGCCAGGTCCCGGGCCAACGTGGTGGCACGGGCCATCGCCGTGCCCCGCGCCACGCCGGGGCCATCCCCGCCGACCACGACCAGCTGCTCCACCGCCGTCGCGCCCGTCCCTCGGCCGAGCGCATCGTTGTTGTGCAACGGCTCGTAGCGGTACCGGGCCAACAGCACGCCCTCGATCGATGCAGCGGTCGCGTCCGTCAACGGCACCTGGGTGCCCTCGGGCAGTCGCAGGGCCAACGAACCCTGCCCACGCGCCGCAGTCGCGAACGCCGCAGCGGCATCGCGCCAGCCCGCGACGCTGAGCGCGGCGGCGTCGCCGATCCCGACCAGCACCACGACCTGACCTGCCGCTGGGGGCAGGACCAACACCGAGCCGACCGTCGCGTCGAAGCCGGCGAGCGCGAGCGTCGCCCGGTCGGACCCGGCCTCGGACGGGAGCCCACCGCTGGTGGCGACGGGCACGCCGAGCACGGTGGCGTCGGGCGCGGCCGCAGCCGCGGTCACCCTCGGGGCTGCAGCGAGGGACGGGATCGGGGAGAACACCTCGGAGGTGGACATGGCGGGCTCTCCTATCGGGGGGTCGTGGGTGATCAGACGGCCACGCCGACCATGAGCACGGCGAGGATGATGACGAGCAGGATGCCCATCAGCGGAAGGATGAACTTCACGTAGGCGTCGAAGCCGACCTTCCCGAGCGCCAGCCCGGCCACGAGGATGGCGTTGAGGGGCAGGATCAGGTTGAGCCATCCACCGATGGCGTTGTAGGTGGTGACGACCAGCGCCCGGTCGACGCCGGCGAAGTCCCCGAGCGGGGCGAGGATGGGCATGACCAGCGCGTTTCCGGCCGCACCGGCGCCGATGAGGAAGGCGAGCGGGACGGAGGCCACCGACAACAACGCGACGAACACGACGTTCGACTGCCCGCCCACGAACCCCTCCATGGCGTTCAGCACGGTGTCGATGGTCTTGGTGTTCGTGAGCACGACCGAGATCCCTCGGGCGACGGTGACCAGGATCGCCGGTCCGGTGAAGTCGACGACACCCTTGATGAACGCGCCGGCGGTCTCGGCCTCGCCGAGGCGGCCGACCACCCCGATCACCACCGCCATGACACAGAACATCGCGGTCAGCTCGGGCAGCCACCAGCCGAGCTCCCACGGGAACGCCTTGGTGATCGTCTCGTGGGTCGCGGGGTCGACGAGCGTGTTGTTCAGGATCGCGCCCCACGGGATGATCGAGAAGGTGAGCAGCGCGAAGGTGAACGCGACCAGTCCGATCACCGCCTTGTGGCGACCGCTCAGGGGTTCGAGCTCCAGGTCCTCGTTGTCCTCGACGAACCCGGCGTCCCCAGACCCCGGCGCGACCAGCGACGCCGATGGATCCTGCTTGACCCGCTTGGCGTAGCGCAGCGTGTACCAGATCATCGCGGCCATGCAGAGCACGAACAGCACGATCCGCAGGGCGATGCCGTCACCGATCGACACCCCTGCCGCCTCGGACCCGATGCCGATGCGGAACGGGTTCACGGTGGACCCGATGATGCCGACGAAGGGCGCGACGGTCACCACCGCCACCGTCGTCATCCGGTCGTACCGGAGCGCCAGGAACAACGGGATCATCAGCGCGTAGAGCCCGAGCGTCTCGTCGCTCCACGACATCACCGAGCCCAGGAGACCGAACAGGATGCACATCGCGACGATGAGCACCGGCCCGCGTGCGCTGAACCGTTTCGCCAGGTGCGCGATGCCGATGTCGAGCGCGCCGGTGCGGAACACCACCGTCATGAACCCGCCGATGGCCAGGATGAACAGGAACACCTGGGCCAGGCCGAACAGGCTGCCCGTGCCGAACGGGCTGACGAAACCGGTCTCGGGGTCCTGGATGCCATAGAGCCCGTTGATCGGCGCGTAGAGCAGGTCCTGGACCCGCTCGCCGAAGTTCAGCGGCGAGTCCACCCGCTCGTAGCTGCCGGCGATCGGCGAGCCCGCGTCATCGAGTCGGTACTGGCCCGACGGGATGAAGAACGCGCCGATCCACACCAGCACGAGGATGAGCGTCAGGATGGTCAGCGGCGACGGGAACCGGCGCTTGGACGGCTCGGGCTCCGCGCGGTCGGAGGGCCTCTCGGCGTGGAACCCCTCGATGATCGCGTCCTCGACCACGTCCTCGGCGCTGACGTGAACGAGCGCATCCGGCTCGGACCCGGTCATCTGGCCCCCTTCTGCTCCGCCGTCGTCGCTCGGTCGAGATGCTGGTCTCGACAGAGGCGTCGCTGTCCCGCCCGATCGGAAAGATAGCCAAGATCACCCCTGCACGGCGGGCCCGGGCCGCGCCCCGAGGCCCGCCGGCGCTACCCGGCGACCTTGGCGGGCTGCGGGCGCTCGAACGAGCACAGCAGCTCGACGAGCGTCCGCACCCCGAAGCCGGTGCCGCCCCGGCTGATCCAGCCGTCGTCGGCCTCGGCCCGGGCCGGGCCGGCGATGTCGAGGTGGACCCAGGGCACGTCGCCGACGAAGGCCTGGAGGAACAGCCCGGCGGTGAGGGCGCCGGCCTGGCCGGGGGCGCCGATGTTCTTCAGGTCGGCCACCTCGCTGTCGAGCTGGCTGCGGTACTCGGCCGGCAGGGGCAGGCGCCACACGGGCTCGTCGGCCCGGGCGGCGGCCGCCTCGACCTGGGCGATCCACCCGTCGTGGTTGCCCATCACCCCGGCAACCTGCTTGCCGAGGGCCACGACGCAGGCGCCGGTGAGGGTGGCCAGGTCGACGATGGCGTGGGGCTTGGCCTCCACGGCGAGGGAGAGGGCGTCGGCCAGCACCAGCCGGCCCTCGGCGTCGGTGTTGAGCACCTCGACGGTCGTGCCGTTGCGGATGCGCAGCACGTCGCCCGGCTTGATGGCACGGCCCCCGGGCATGTTCTCGGTGGCCGGCACGTACGCCGAGACCTCGACCGCGACGCCCAGCGCCGACAGCACCGACAGGGTCGCGACCACCGCGGCCGCCCCCGACATGTCGGTCTTCATCGTCATCATGCCGTCGGCCGTCTTCAGCGACAGGCCCCCGGAGTCGAAGGTGATGCCCTTGCCGACGAGGGCCACCGAGCCGACGGGATCGGCCGGGGCGTACGTGAGCTCGATGAACCGGGGCGGCTCGTCCGACCCCTGGTTCACGCCGAGGAGGCCACCGAGGCCGGCGGACTCGATGTCGACCTCGTCGAGGACGCTGACCCCGAGCCCCTCGCGCTCGGCCACCTCGATGGCCACCTGGGCCAGGTCGCGGGGGGTGAGCGCACCAGCGGGGGCGTTGACCAGGTCGCGGGCCAGGGCCACCGCCTCGGCGATGCGGGCGCCCCGGTCGAGGCCCGCCCGGGCCCGGCGGGGGCCGCCGGCCACCAGGGTGAACCGCTCGAGGTGGCTGGGCTCCGGGTCGGTCTTGAACCGGTCGTAGGAGTACGCGGCCAGCGCGAACCCCTCGGCGACCGCCTGCGCGGCGCCCGCCTTGTCCATGCGGCTGGGGGCCACGTCGAGCAGGGCGCCGCCGAGCCACGAGAGCCGGCGGGCGGCCCGGGCGGTGGCCGCGGCCACGTCGCGCAGCACGGCGGCGTCGACCTTGGCCTTCGGGCCGGCGCCCACCACGAGCATCGTCGGTCCGCCGTCGTGGGCCGCGATCCACTGGGTCTCGCCCACCTTGCCCTCGAACCCCTGCCGGGCGAGGAACGTCCAGTCGAGCTCGCGGCCGAAGTCGTTCAACCGGTCGGAGCAGACGGGCACGGCGAAGGCGTCGGCGTCCTCGGGCATCGAGGACGAGACGTCGAAGGTGATGGGCACGGGATCCTCCGGGATCAGGTCTGCCGGGCGGTGAGCGACCCGCCTTCCTGCCAGCGGGCCATCGTCCACAGCAGGTCGGAGAGCCGGTTGAGGTAGGGCACGACGTGGGAGTCGGGCGGGGCGGCGGCCAGGGCGTGGCGCTCGGCGCGGCGGGTGACGGTGCGGGCCACGTCGAGCAGCGCGGCGACGCGCGTCTCGCCGGGGACGACGAACTCGGTGGGTTGGTCGAACCGGGCGGTCAGCTCGTCGATGCGCGCCTCGAGGGCGGCGACCATGGCCTCGGTGACGAGGCTCTGCCCCGGGGTGAGCTTGGCCCGGTGCTCCGGCAGCGTGGCCAGCTCGGCCATCAGCACCCACAGGTCGCGCTCGAGCGCCACGAGGAGCGCGTCGAGCTCGGTGCCCCTGCCCGCTTCGGCCCGGGCGACGCCCAGCGCGGCCTGGGCCTCGTCGACCGCGCCGTAGGCGGTGGGCAGCTCGGAGTCCTTGCGGACCCGGCCGCCGAAGAGCAGCCCGGTCGTGCCGTCGTCGCCCTTGCGCGTATAGATCCTCATCGCCCGCCGAGCCTACCGGCGGCCCGCACGCGGCCCCTCCCGGCGTCGAGCCGACGCCGACCCCACCGGTAGCCTGGGCAGATGGCCTACCTGGACGCGGTCCGTGATCGGGTCGTCGTCTTCGACGGCGCCACCGGGACCAACCTGCAGCTGCTCGACCTCGGACCCGACGACTTCGGCGGCGCGTCCCTCGAAGGGTGCAACGAGATCCTCGTCGCCACCCGGCCCGACGCCATCGCCGAGCTCCACGCGTCGTTCCTGGCGGTCGGGGTCGACGTGGTCGAGACCGACACGTTCGGCGCGTTCGCGCCGGTCCTCGCCGAGTACGGCGTCGCCGACCGGGCGCACGACCTCAACCTGGCCGCCGCCCGCATCGCCCGCCGCGTCGCCGACGACTTCTCCACCCCCGGCCACCCCCGCTTCGTGGCCGGCGCCCTCGGCCCCGGCACCAAGCTGCCGTCGCTGGGCCAGGTCCGCTTCGCCGACCTGCGCGACGCCTACGAGGTCCAGGCCCGGGCCCTGCTCGAGGGGGGCGTCGACCTGCTCCTCGTCGAGACCGTCTACGACCTGTTGCAGGCGAAGGCGGCGATGGTGGCGTGCCGCCGGGCCATGGGCGCCGTCGGGCGGCCGGTGCCGCTGCAGGTCCAGGTGACCATGGAGACCACGGGCCGGATGCTGGTCGGCACCGAGATCGGCGCGGCGCTCACGGCGCTGTCGGCCCTGCAGCCCGACGTGATCGGCCTCAACTGCGCCACCGGGCCCCGCGAGATGCAGGAGCACCTGCGCCACCTGTCGCAGCACTCGCCCCTGCCGATCGCGGTCCTCCCCAACGCCGGGCTCCCCTCGGTGGTCGACGGGCACACCCACTACGATCTCACCCCCGACGAGCTCGCCGACTTCCACGCCCGGTTCGTGAGCGAGCTGGGCGTGCAGGTGGTCGGCGGCTGCTGCGGCACCTCGCCCGAGCACCTCCGCAAGGTCGTCGACCGCGTCACCGGCCTGGCCCCCCGGGAGCGGACGCCCGTGGTCGAGCCGTCGGTGGCGTCGATCTACTCGCCGGTGCCGATCCACCAGGAGAGCTCGTTCCTCATCGTCGGCGAGCGGACGAACGCCAACGGGTCGAAGGCGTTCCGGGAGGCCATGCTCGAGGGCGACTGGGACAGCTGCACCCGGATGGCGTCGGAGCAGATCCGCGAGGGCGCCCACGTGCTCGACGTCTGCGTCGACTACGTCGGCCGCGACGGCACCGCCGACATGGACGAGCTGGCGTCGAGGTTCGCGACCCAGGCCGCGGCGCCGCTGGTGCTCGACTCCACCGAGCCGCAGGTCATGGAAGCCGGCCTGCGGTGGGTGGGGGGCAAGGCCATCCTGAACTCGGCGAACCTCGAGGAGGGCGACGGCCCGGGCACCCGCTTCGACCGGGTGATGAGCCTGGCCCGCGAGTACGGCGCGGCGGTGATCTGCCTGCTGATCGACGAGGAGGGCCAGGCCCGCGACGTCGAGTGGAAGATGCGGGTGGCCCGGCGGATCCACGCGCTCGCCACCGAGCGCTACGGGGTGCCGCCGACCGACCTGATCTTCGACGCCCTGACGTTCCCCCTGTCGACCGGCGACGACGACCTCCGCGGCGATGCCATGGCCACCATCGAGGCCATCCGGCGCATCAAGGCCGAGCTGCCGGGGGTCTTCACGGTGCTCGGGGTGTCCAACGTGTCGTTCGGGCTGAAGCCGGCGGCGCGCCACGTCCTGAACTCGGTGTTCCTCCACGAGTGCGTGACTGCGGGCCTCGACGCGGCGATCGTCCACGCCGGGCGCATCATGCCCCTGAACCGCATCGACGACCGCCAGCGCGACGTCTGCCTCGACCTCGTCTACGACCGCCGCCGGCCCGCCGACGGCTACGACCCGCTCACCGAGCTGCTGGGCGTGTTCGAGGGCGTGCAGGCGACCGCCGTCGAGCGGGAGGACCGCAGCGGGTGGCCGGTCGAGGAGCGGCTCAAGCACCGCATCATCGACGGCGACCGCGACGGGCTCGAGGCCGACCTCGACCTGGCGCTGGCCGCGGGCACGCCAGCGCTGCACATCGTGAACGACGTGCTGCTCGACGGCATGAAGGTGGTCGGGGAGCTGTTCGCCTCGGGCGACATGCAGCTCCCCTTCGTGCTCCAGTCGGCCGAGACGATGAAGTCGGCGGTGGCCCACCTCGAGCCGCACATGGATCGGGTGGGGGGCGACTCGACCAAGGGCCGGATCGTGCTGGCCACCGTGAAGGGCGACGTGCACGACATCGGCAAGAACCTCGTCGACATCATCCTCACGAACAACGGCTACGAGGTGCACAACCTGGGGATCAAGGTCGGGATCGCCGACATGGTCGACCGTGCCGTCGCCGTGGGGGCCGACGCCATCGGCATGAGCGGCCTGCTGGTGAAGTCGACGCTGATCATGCGCGACAACCTCGAGGAGCTGAACGAGCGGGGCCTCGCCTCCATCCCGGTGCTGCTCGGCGGGGCCGCCCTCACCCGCTCGTACGTCGAGCGCGACCTGCGCGAGGTCTACGACGGGCGGGTGTTCTACGGGCGCGACGCCTTCGAGGGCCTCCGGGTCATGGACCGGCTGATGGAGATCACGCGCTCGGGCGTGGACGACCCCGAGTTCGGGCGGGTGCCCACCGGGCGGGTGCTGCCCGAGCGCGACGCCGCCCGGGCCGGCGCGCCGGCCCCCGTCGTCCCCCGCCGCTCCCCCGAGGTCGACGCCGACAACCCCGTCTTCGTGCCGCCCTTCCTGGGCGCGCGGATCGTGAAGGGGATCGGGCTCGACGAGATCGCCGGCTACATCAACGAGACAGCCCTGTTCCGCAACCAGTGGCAGTACCGGCCCGAGGGCGGCGAGCCCGACGAGGAGTTCAAGGCACGGGTCCGGCCCGTGCTGCGCGAGCAGCTGGCCGCGGCGAAGGCGTCGGGCGTGCTGGTGCCGGCCGTGGCCTACGGCTGGTTCCCCGCCAACGGCGACGGCGACGATCTCGTCATCTGGAAGGACGAGACCCGCACGGCCGAGTGGCTGCGGTTCTCCTTCCCGCGCCAGGCCCAGTCGCCGTGGCTGTGCATCGCCGACTTCTTCCGGCCGGCCGCCTCGGGCCAGCTCGACTACGCCGCGTTCCACGTGGTGACCATGGGCGAGGCCGTGTCGGAGGCCACCGCGCGGCTGTTCGCCGAGGACCGCTACCACGACTACCTGCTCCTCCACGGGCTCGGGGTCGAGATGGCCGAGGCGCTGGCCGAGCTCTGGCACCGGCGCATCCGCGAGGAGTGGGGCTTCGCCGACGAGGACGGCCCGTCGCTCTCGGGGCTGTTCCGCCAGCAGTACCGGGGTGGGCGCTACTCGTGGGGGTATCCGGCGTGCCCCGACCTGGAGGACAACGCCAAGGCGGCCGAGCTGCTCGGCGCCGAGCGCATCGGGGTCTCCGTGAGCGAGGAGACGGCGTGGCAGTTCCACCCGGAGCAGACCACGGCGGCGCTCATCTGCCACCACCCCCGAGCCAAGTACTTCGTGGCGAGGTAGCCGCCGGCGGCTCGCGGCCGGGTCAGGGGGACGCGGCGACGGCCCCGCCGATGGTGGGCTCCAGGCGCCAGTCGTCGCCCGGCGCCGCCACCGACACCACCAGGGCGTCCGCGGCCCACGGGGTCCGGATGCACACCGTGCGCACGCGCACGTCGGTGCCGGGGACCCGCCCGTCGAGGAGCGTGAGGGCCGGGAGGTCGTCGGTGAGGCCCCGGCCGGTCAGCTTGGCCCACGCCTCCTTGCGGGTCCAGCACGCGAAGAACGTCGCGTCGCGCTCCCCCGCAGCGGCACGGTGCACCACGGCCAGCTCCTCGGCCGACAGCACGAGCGCGGCCGCGGCCCGGTCCCACCGGTCGGCCGCCACCACCTCGACGTCGATCCCCACCGGCCGCCGGGCCACGGCCACGGCCGCCACGTCGTCGCAGTGCCCGAGGCTGAACCAGGGCCCGCCCGGGACGTAGGGCCGCCCGCCGGGCTCGACCCGCAGGTCGACCGCGTCCGGCGCGCACCCCAGCTCCACCGAGAGAACCTCGCGGAGCCAGCTCCGGGCGGCGACGTATCGCCGGCGCACCACCGGCCGCCGGAGGCGCCCTGCGCGGGTCCGCTCCGCGGCGGAGAGCACCGACGGGTCGCCCGCCCCCAGGGTCGCGAGCAGCACCCTCACCGGCGCGTGGCTGCGTCGATGGCGGCGGCGATGGCGGCCGCGGCGTGCGGGGCGTTGTCGCCGGCGAGGAGGCCGTCACCCCAGAGCGTGTGCGTGCCCGGGACCCGCACGACCTCGTAGGGGCCGAGCACCAGGGCCCCGAACACCTCGCTCGTGCGGGGGCCGGCGTCGGCGGCACGCAGGAAGACGGTGGCGCCCGGGTAGGGCTGCGGTCGGTACCGGGCCACACCGAGGCGAGCCTTGACGATGCCGCGATCGCCGGCGGCCCGGATCGAGGGCTCCCGGCCGGCACGGGCCTCCCACCACCAGACGGGGATGGCCGATGCGAACCGCCGGACCCGACCGGGGAGCCGCCGCAGCCCCTCCCGCCTGCTGATCGGCACCTTGACCACCCCCGGCTCGGCCTCGCCGGTGGCTCGGGGCGGGGTGGCCTCGATCAGGGCGAGCAGGAGCGGGGTGCGGCCTCGGTCGTGCAGGACCCGCGCCAGCTCGAAGGCCACCAGCCCGCCATAGGACAGCCCGGCGACCACGAGGGGTCGGGCGGGGAGGTGCTCCTGGACGACGTCGGCATAGCGGCGAGCCAGATCCTCCACGCCCTCCGACAGCGAGCCGGCGCCCATCCAGGAGACCTCCTGGATCGCGTAGACGGGCTGGTCGTCACCCAGCTCCCGTGCGACCCGGCCGAACCCGAGCACGCCACCGTCGGCGCCGTGGATGAGCACGAGCGGCGGGCGGCTGCCGGTCGTGCGGATGGGGACGAGCACCCGGCCGACGTCGCGCCCCCGAAGGCTCGCCCGTCCGACCCGCGCCCGCTGGAGCGGGCCGGCCCCGCTCGGCACCTCGGCCGGGGCCGGTCCCGCCGGGCCAGCGGTGTGCTCCCGCACCGACCGGGCGAGCGCGCGGGCGGTCGTGTGCTCGAGCAGCGCGTGGAGCGGGACCGCCGTGCCCGTGTCGCGCTCGATGGAGGCGAGGAGCCGGACCGCGAGCAGCGAGTTCCCGCCGAGGTCGAAGAAGTCGTCGTCGGGGCCCGCCCCCGGGTCGCGGACAGCCGCTCGGAGAAGGCCCAGCACCCGTTCGACGAGCGGATCGTCGGACTCCCCGCGGCTCGGGCGCGCCGCCGGCGCGGGCAGCGCGGTGCGATCGACCTTGCCGTTCGGGGTCAGCGGGAGCGCATCCAGCACGACGATCGCGGAGGGAACCAGGATCGCGGGGAGTCGCGCCACCAGCTCGTCCCGCACGCGATCGACCAGCGGCCGCTCCGCCCCCGGCTCGGCCGGCGACGGGCCCGGGACGACGTAACCGACCAGGTGGGCGCCCTCGTCGGCGCCCACCATCGTGACGACGGCGTCGGCGACCCCGACGATCTCGCGCAGGGCCGCCTCGATCTCGCCCAGCTCGATGCGCACGCCGCGGAGCTTCACCTGGCGGTCACGACGGCCCACGAACTCGAGCGCACCGTCGCCCCGGCGCCGGACCAGGTCGCCCGTTCGGTAGCGCCGCGCCGCCGGATCGGCCGAGAGGGGGTCGGGACCGAAGCGCTCGGCGGTGAGCGCCGGGTCCCCGAGGTACCCGAGGGCGACCCCGTCGCCGCCCACGAAGAGCTCGCCGGTCACACCGGCGGGGAGCGGCTCGCCGGCGGCGTCGAGCACGTGGAGCGTGGTGTGGGCGATCGGATGGCCGATGGGGATGGACGTCGCGCCGGGCGCCGGCTCGTCGATCAGGTACCACGACGCGAACGTGGTCGTCTCCGTCGGGCCGTAGCCGTTCAGGAGGCGACCCGGTGGACCGGCGCGCCGCACGGTGCGGACCGTGTCCGGGTCGACCGGCTCGCCCCCGACCAGGAGATGGCGGAGGGTGGCGAAGGAGTCCGGCCGGGCCCGGGCCAGCACGTCGAAGAGCCGGCTGGTGAGCCACAGGGTGGTGATGCCGTGCCGCCGCAGCGCGTCGGGCAGGCGGTTCGGGTCGAGCAGCGTCTCCCGGTCGATCACCACGAGCCGGGCCCCGGTGAGGAGGGCACCCCACACCTCGAAGGTGGAGGCGTCGAAAGCGGTGGACGAGGCGTGGGCGACGACGTCGTCGGGCCCGAGCTGCACGTAGTCGGTGTCGATGGCGAGACGGGCGATGGCGCGGTGCGGGACGACGACCCCCTTCGGCCGGCCGGTGGAGCCCGACGTGAACATCACGTAGGCCGGGGCCAGGGCGGGCTCGGCGGCCGGTGGGATGCTGGTGTCCCGGCCCGCGCCCGGGCCGGGCGACAGGGTGACGTCGCCCCCCGCTCCCGCTCGCACCACCACCCGCAGCCGGGCCTCGGCGGCGATCAGCTCGCGCCGTGCCTGCGGGTACTCCGGGTCGAGCGGCACGTACGCCGCCCCCGTGAGGAGCGTGGCGAGCATCGCCACCACCATGGCCGCGGACCGTTCGAGCTCGAGCCCCACCGCATCACCGGGGCGGACGCCGGCGGCGGTGAGCAGCCCGGCGAGGTGCTCGGCCCGCCGGAGCAGCTCGGCGTAGCGCAGCACGGTGTCGCCGTCCTCGACTGCGACGGCGTCGGGCCGCGCCCGCACCTGCTCGCCGACTATCTCGGGGAGCGGGCGGTGACGCCAGGGCCCATCGACGGGGCTGGTGGGGCCGGCCGTCAGCCAACGCCGGTCGGCCGGGTCGAGCAGGTCGAACGACGCGATGCTCCCGTCGGGGTCGGCGGCGGCCTCGACGAGCAGCCGGACGAGCTGGTCGGCGAACGCCTCGGCCGCCTCGGCGTCCATGACGGAGAGGCGGTGGTCGATCGTCAGCTCGGTGTGGTCGCCGTTCACGAGGGCGAGGAGGTCGAAGCGGGCCCGCCCGGTGTGGCTGGTGACCCGCCGAGGTGCCAGCTCGACCGCCCCTGCCCGGTGTGTCTGGGGCCGTCCGTGACCAACCGTGTACATCACCTGGAACACCGGGGTGCTCGAAGGGTCGCGCACCGGGTTGACGGCGTCGACGATCAGGTCGAAGGGCGCGTCGGCGTGGTCGATCGCCTCGAACACCCCACGCTGCACCCGGTGGACCAGCGTGCGCATCGTGGGCCGGTCGCTCAGGTCGATCCGCACCGGCAGCGAGTTGACGAGGAAGCCCAGCATCCCCTCGGCGCCGAGGCGCGTCCGCTCGTCGTGTGGGATGCCCACGACCAGGTCCCCGCGCCCGGTCCACCGCCACAGCGTGGCGGCGAGGGCGGCCAGGCCGGTCGCGAAGGGCGTCGCCTGGCAGCGGCGCGCCAGGCTCGCCAGCGCGTCGCGCTCCGCGGCGTCGAGGGGACGCCGGACCACCCCGCCCTCGTCGGGTGGCGGCGGTGTGCCCGGGCCTCCCTGGCGCAGCTGGAGCGGTTCCGGGAGCAGGTCGAGCCGGGCGCGCCACCAGGCGAGCGACGGGTGGAACGCTCCCTCGGCGAGGCGGGCCCGTTGCCACACCGCGAGGTCGGTGGCGGTGAACGGCGGGCCGGTCGGCGCCGGGCCGGTGCCCGTGCGCGCCGCGTATGCGGCGGCCAGCACCGTCGGCAGCCGCTGGCCCGACTCGCCGTCCCACGCGACGTGGTGGATCACGAGGAGCACGACGTGCAGGTCGTCGTCGACGCGGACGAGGGTGGGTCGCCAGGGCCAGGCCTCCGCCAGGTCGAACGGCCGCCGCCGCTCCCGTTCGGCCAGGGCGTCGAGGGCGGCGTCGCGGGCCGACGGCGCCATCGCCGTGAGGTCGACCCGGGCCAGCTCGACCGGCCCGACCGGATCGACGAGCTGGTAGGGCACACCGTCGTCGTGGCTGCGGATGCGGGTCCGGAGCGGCTCGTGGGTGGCCGCGAGGTCGGCGAGGGCGCCGGCGAGGGCCTCGGCGTCGACGGCTCCGCGCAGCTCCACTCCGGTGACCAGGTTGTACTCGGAGCTGTCGGGGCGGAGCCGGTGCAGGAACCAGAGCCGCTCCTGGGCGAACGAGAGCGGGGCCCGATCGAGGTGGAGCCGGGCCGGTCCCGGGCGACCTGCCCGCGTCGGGGCTGCGGCCGGGCCGGGCCCGCTGGCCCCCACCGGACCGGCTCGGCGGAGCAGCTCGGCCTGGGTGGCCACGGTGGGATGGTCGAAGAAGTCGATCAGCGGCAGGTCGAGGCCGAGCTCGTCGCGGACCCGGGCGATCACCCGCCCGGCGGTCAGCGAGTCGCCGCCCACGTCGAGGAAGCGCTCGTGGAGCCCCACCTGATCGAGCCGGAGCACGTCGCACCAGACACGCGTGAGCTGGGCCTCCAGCCCGCTGGGTTCGGCGGGCGGCCGGCGGGCGGGCCCGGCGTCGTCGAGGTCGGCCAGCCCGAAGTGCTCGGCCAGCCCCCGACGGGCGACCTTGCCACTCGGGCCGGTGGCGAGGTGATCGGTGATGACGATGCGGCGGGGGACCTGGTGGGGCGCCAGCCGCTCGGCGGCGTAGGCCCGCAGCTCGCGCTCGGTGGGCGTCGGGGCGGCGTCGGGGCGCAGCACGACGGCGGCGGCGACCTGCTCGCCGAGGCGGCGGTCGGGCACGGCGAAGGTGACCGCCGCGGCGACCGCCGGGTGGGTGAGGAGCGCGTCGTCGACCTCGGCGGGGGCCACGGGGGCACCGCCGCGGTCGATCAGCTCGCGCTCGCGCCCGACGAGGGTGAGGTAGCCGTCGCCGTCGAGACGGCCGAGGTCGCCGGTGCGGAACCAGCCGTCACGGAAGGCGGCCGCCGTCGCCTCGGGGTCGTCGAGGTAGCCGGACACCACGGTGGGCCCGCGCACGGCGATCTCGCCGACCGTGCCGGCGGGCACGGGCCGGCCCGTCTCGTCGACGACGACCAGCTCGCCGACCCGGCACCGCCCGACCGTGCCCGCTCGCCGGTCGCCGGGCAGGTTGGCGGTGACCGGCGTGTTGCTCGTCTCGCTGAGGCCGTAGGCGTCGAGCACCGGCACCCCGAGGGCGCGCTCCAGCTCGGCGGCCACCGGGGCGGCGAGGGCGGCGCCGGTGGAGAGCACGAAGCGGAGCCGGTGGGCGGGCAGCTCGCCGGGGTGGTCGCGCACCCGGTCGAGCACGGCCTGCCACATCGCCGGCGCCATGTTCATCCAGGTGGGCTGCTCCTCGCCCAGCTGGCGGAGCACGTCCGCGGGGCTGGCAGCCGGCGCCGCGACCAGCTGGCCGCCGGCGACGACCGTGCGGAGCAGCCCGGCGCTGCCCTGGCCCTGGGCGAGGGACCGGACGTGCAGCATGCGGTCGTCGGCCGTGAGCCCCAGGTCGGCGACGGACCGCCGTGCGCTCACCAGCAGCCCGCGATGGGTCATCGGCACCCACTTGGGCTCTCCCGTCGTCGCCGACGTGGGTTTGAGGAGGGCCACGTCGTCGGGGTCGGGACCGTCGCCGGCGGCCGGCGTCGAAGGTGCCGCGCCCGACACCTCGACGGCGACGGGGCCGGGCACGTCGGCCGGATCGGTGGTCAGCACGACCAAGGGGAGGCCGAGGTCGTCGGCGGTGCGGCCGGCCGGCGCCGTGGGATCGGTCACGACCGCGGCGCGCACGCCCAGGCGGCGCAGCAGCCGTTCGAGCGCCGCCGGGGGCAGGCCCGGGTCGAGGGGGGCGGCAGCGGCCGAGGCGGCCACCGCGAGGAGCGTGGCCGCCAGATCGGCACCGGACGGGAGCAGCACGGCCACGCGATCGCGCGGGCCCACCTCGGCCCGCCGGAGCGCGGTCGTCACCCGGTCGAGCTGGACGCCCATGCCGCCCCAGGTCAGCGGAGGCCGACCGGGATCGATCAGGAAGGGCGCGTGCGGCCTCGCCGCCGCCTGGGCTCGGATCACCTCGGCGAGCGTGTCGCCGCCGGCCGGGGGGGCCGGGGTCTCGTCGAGGTGCGCCAGCCCGACGTGCTCGGCCAGCCCCACCCTCCTGGGCTTCCCGGTGGCAGTACGAGGCAGGTCGTCGACGAGCAGCACGCGCCGGGGGACCTTGGGCGGTGCCAGCCGGTCCGCAGCGTGGGCCCGAAGGTCGCGCTCGGTCGGTGCGGGATCGGCGTCGGGTCGGAGGATCACCGCGGCCGCGACCTGCTCCCCCAGTCGGCGGTCGGGCACGGCGAACGCGACCGCCTCGAGGACGGCCGGATGGGCCGCCAGCGCGGCTTCGACCTCAACGGGGGCGATCGTCTCGCCGCCCCGGCTGATCACCTCGTCGAGCCGTCCCGCGACCGACAGCGCGCCGTCGGCCTGGAGCACCCCGGTGTCGCCGGTGTGGAACCAGCCGTCGCGGAACCGGGCGGCGGTCGCCGCCGCGTCATCCAGGTATCCCGCCGCCACGGTCGGGCCACGCACGACGATCTCGCCGGCGACCCCAGCGGGCACCGGCGCTCCTGCCTCGTCGAGGATCGCCACCTCGATGGGCGGCACCGGCCGGCCGACCGTGCCGGGCGGGCGCTCCCCCGGCGGAGGAAGCGTCCCGGCGACCCTCCCGCTGGTCTCGGTGAGCCCGTAGGCATCGAGCACGGGGACGCCGAGGGCGGCCTCGAGGCGCTGCCGCAGGTCGTCGTCCATGGGTGCACCAGCGGTGTGCACGTGCCGCAGCCGCGGCGCCCGACGGTGCCGGCCCGGCCGCTCCAGCTGGTCGACGATCGCCCGCCAGGCCGCCGGGACGGCGGTGGTCCAGGTGGCGCCCAGGTTGGCCAGCGCGTCGACCACGTCGGGGGCGGCCGGGGTCGCCGGCCACGCCACCGACCCACCGTTGAGGAGCGACTGGAGGGCGCTCACGAGCCCCTGCGCCCGGGTGAGCGGGGCGATGCTCAGGTAGCGGTCGTCGACGTCGAGACCCAGCGTCGCGCCCCAGGTCGCGGCGGTGCCCAGCAGGTTGGCGTGGGTGAGGGCCACCAGGCGGGGGACGGCGGTGGTGCCCGATGTCGGGAGCACGACGGCCACGCCCGGCGGCGTCTCGCCGGTAGCCGTCCCGGTGAGGGGCATCGTCGCGATCCCACCGTCGCCATCGGCGACGACGGCCATGCAGGCGCCGGCCCGCCGGGCCAGGTCGACCATCGCCGGTTCGACCGGATCGAGCACCACGGCCGCGGCCACCGAGGCGGCGCCCAGCACGGCCACGAGGAGCTCTGGTCCGTCGGGGAGGGCCACCGCCACCCGGTCGTGACCGCCGACGCCCTGGCGGCGGAGCCGGGCACCCAGGGCGTCGACCTCGGCGACGAACGCCCGCCACGACCACGTCGCTCCGCCGGCCGTCATCAGGGCCAGCGCGTCTGGCTGTGCCTCTGCGAGGCCGGACAGCCGTTCGCCGATGGTCGTCTCTGGGGTCGGGGCGGCCGGGTCGCACCCGGTCTCGTCGAGGAGGGCCACGCCGACGTGCTCCGCGAGCCGGCAACGGGCCACCTTGCCGCTGGGCTCGACCGGGAGCCGATCGGTCACGACGATGCGCCGGGGCACCTTGTCGCTGGCGAGCCGGTCGGCGACGAAGGCGCGCAGCTCCCGCTCGGTGACGGTCGAGCCGGGCCGGAGCACGACGGCGGCACCCACCTGCTCGCCCAGCCGGCGATCCGGGACGGGGAACGCGGCCGCCTCCAGCACGTCCGGGTGGTGGAGGAGGACGTCGTCGATCTCGGCGGGGGCGATGGTGGCGCCGCCGCGGTTGATCATCTCGCGGACCCGGCCCGTGATCCTCAGGAACCCATCGCCGTCGACCGACCCGAGGTCGCCCGTGCGGAGCCAGCCCCCGGGGAGGAACGCCGCGGCGGTCGCGTCGGGGTCGTCGAGGTAGCCCGCCATCACGACGTCGCCCCGCACCACGATCTCGCCGATCGAGCCCGCTCCGACCGCCCGGCCGTCGTCGTCGACGACCGCCACCTCGGCGGCCGGCGACGTCGCGCCGGCGGTGCCGGCCCGGCGGTGTGAGGGCGTGTTCGACACGACGAGCCACGTCGTCTCGCTGAGGCCGTAGCCCTCGACCACCGGGGTGCCCAGGACGGCCTCCAGGCCGGAGCGGACCTCTTCGGCCACGGCGGCACCGGCGATCACCGTGAGCCGGACGTCGTGCGGACCGAGGTCTCCGGGGTGCAGCCGGATCCACGCGAGCAGCGACTGGGCGACCGCGGGCGGCAGGGTGAGCCGGGTGGGCCGCTCCCGGCTGACGAGCGCGAGCGCCTCGGGCGGCGTGGCACCCGCGGCACAGATCACCTCGCCCCCGGTCGCGATCGTGCTGAGCACCCCTCCGATGCCGAAGCCGCGGGCGAGCGAGCGGGTGGCCAGCATCCGGTCGGCGGCGGTGTGCCCGAACGGGGCTGCCCACGCCCGCCCTCGCCGGACGAGGTTCCGGTGGGTCAGGGCCACGAGCTTGGCCTCGCCGGTCGTGGCCGACGTGGCCACCGCGAGCGCGAGGTCGGTTGCCGTGGGACCCGCGTCGGCGGGGCGCGCGTCGGGAACCGGCTCGGGCCCGTGCCACCTGGCCACGCCGGGGGCACCGTCGGTGGTCGGCTCGATCCGCAGGACCACGGCACCGAGGTGCTCGGCGACGGATGCCGTGGGCTCGTCGGTCGACGCCACGATCACCGCCTGGGGGCGGAACCTGCGGAGGGCACGCTCGATGGCCGGGCCCGGTTGGTCGACGGCCACGGGATGGGCGAGGGCGGCGGAGATCGTGGCGAACAGCACGGCGACCTGCGTGGCACCGTCGGGCAGCACGACGGCGACCCGGCCATGTGGACCGACCCCGCGGGACCGCAGCGCGGCCTCGGTCGTGTCGAGCAGGCCGGCGAGGTCACGCCAGCGCATGGGCGGCCGCCCGGGGTCGCGCAGCGCGGGTGCGTCGGGAGCGGCGCGGGCGATGCCGCGGAGCAGCCCGCCGATCGTCGTGAGGTCGCCCGTGTCGGTGGGGGTGTCGTCGAGGTCGCGGAGGCCGAAGCGCTCGGCGAGGCCGCGGCGGGGGTGCTTGCCGCTGGGGCCGGTGGGGAGGTGGTCGGTGAACGCGATGCGGCGGGGCACCTTGTCGGGGCGGAGCCGCTCGGCGCACCACAGGCGCAGGTCGCGCTCGGTGGTGGTGGCGCCGGGGCGGAGGACGACGGCGGCGGCGACCTGCTCGCCGAGGCGGCGGTCGGGCACGGCGAAGGCGACGGCGTCGGTGACGTCGGGATGCGCCATGAGCACGGCGTCGATCTCGGCGGGGGGGATGACTGCCCCGCCGCGGTTGATCATCTCGCGGAGGCGTCCGGTGATGGTGAGGTAGCCGTCGGCGTCGAGGTGGCCGAGATCGCCGGTGCGGAGCCAGCCGCCGGGGAGGAACGCGGCGGCGGTGGCCTCGGGGTCGTCGAGGTAGCCGGCCATCACGCTCGGCCCCCGCGCCACGACCTCGCCCGTCTCCCCGGCGGGTACCTCGGCGCCGTGGGTGTCCACGACGAGGACCTCGACTGCTGCGTCGTGGATGCAGCCGACCGTGCCCGGCTTGTGTGCCTCGGGTCGATTGCGGACGCCCGCCCATGCCGCTTCGGTCATCCCGTAGCTGTTGCGGACGGGCCGGCCGAGGGCTGCCTCGAGTCGGGTGCGGAACTCCTCGCTCACGCCGGCGCCGGCCACGCTGACCATGCGGAGGTCGTGGTCGGCGGGGAGCGGATCCTGCTCGAGGACGGCGAGCAGGCCCTGGGCCAGCGAGGGTGGCAGCGAGAGCCTGGTCGGTCGCTCGTGTTCGATGAGGACGCGCACCTCGTGCGCCGTGGCTCCGGCGCAGCACAGCACCTCGCCCTGCCGCGCCAGCGTGCGGATGTACGAGCCCAGCCCGTAGCCGCGTGCCAGGGACTGGACGGCGAGCCGACGCTCGCCCCTGTTCGCGTCGAGATCCCGCAGCACGTCGAGGCCCACCAGCAGGTTCCGATGTGTCAGGGCCACCAGCTTGGGGGTGCCCGTGGTGGCCGACGTGCTGGCGGCGACGGCAACGTCGGTCGGGCCGGGCCGGCCCGACGCTGCCGCTGCCGGTCTGTCGGCTGGACCCTGCCAGGTGGCCACACCCGGCGCTCCGGGGGGCGGCGTCTCGTCGACCTCGAGCACCACCGCTCCCGCCGTCTCCGCCGCTCGGCGCGCGACGACGTCGCCCACTGCGATGATCGCCGCTCGGGGTCGGAACCGAGCCAGCGCCTGCACGAGGGCGGTGTCGGGCTGGTCCGGAGCGATGGCGTGCGCGATCGCCGCCGCCATCACGCCGAGCAGCACGGCCGCCTGCACGGGGCCGTCGGGCAGCATCACGGCCACCCGGTCGGTGGGCCCGATGCCGTGGATCCGGAGCTGGTGCTCGGTCTCCCGCAGCAGAGCACCCACGTCGCGGTAGCGCAGCGGGGGGCGACCGAGCACCCGCAGCGCCGGCGCATCCGGCACGCGCCGGATCGCCGCCTCCAGCAGGTCACCGATGGTGCGGGGTGCCTCCGTCGTCGCGTCGTCGGTGAGCACGACGCGCCGGGGCACCTTGGTGGGGGCGAGCCGCTCGTCGTCCACGGCGGGATGCTCCCGGAGCGCAACCTCGACCTCGACGGGGGCGATGGCCTCGCCGCCGCGCTTGATCATCTCGCGGGTGCGGCCGACGAGGCGGAGCCGTCCGGCCTCGTCGAAGACCCCGAGGTCGCCGGTGCGGAACCAGCCGTCGCGAAAGGCGGCGGCCGTGGCGTCCGGGTCGTCGAGGTAGCCCGCGAACAGGTGGGGGCCGCGGAGCTCGATCTCGCCCTGCCCGCCGGCAGGGACGGGGCGTCCCTCTCCGTCGACCACTCGGACGTCCGTGCCGCTCGGGAAGCCGACGTGGGAGCCCTCGGAGCCCCCGTCCCTCACGGAGGCCGATGTCGCCACGCCGGCACACTCCGTGAGGCCGTAGTCGAGGACCACGGCCACGCCGAGCCGGTCGCGGAGATCATCGGCCAGGGTCGGGTCGGACGTCGCCCCACCGATGCCCACGAACCGGAGGGTGTGCCGGGGCCGGCCCCCGCTCATGAGCTGCTCGAGGATCCCGTTCACGCTGGCCGGCACGGCAGTGAACCACGTCGGCTGCAGATCGGCGATCGCCGCCATCACGGCGGCGGCGGACCGATCGGGGGTGCACACCACCGAGCCACCGTGGACGAGGGCGTTCAGCAGCACCGTCACGAGCCCCTGCACCCGCACGAGGGGCGTGACCACCAAGGCCCGATCACCGCGGCCGAGCCCCTGCACGGCGCCTCGATCGAGCACGGCCGTGAGGACGTTGCGGTGCGAGAGGGGCACCAGCTTCGGCTCGCCGAGGGAGCCCGACGTCGGCAGGACGAGGCACACGTCGTCCGGCCAGGGCTCCACGTCGTCGCGCAGGTCGACGACGTCCGCCACCGGTCGCGGCTCGAGGCGTACGGCGCCCGCCGGACGGTCGAGGTCGGCGTGCACCTCGATGCCGGGCAGGCCGGCCTCGGCGGCGGCGTCCCACACCGTCGGAGCGTCGGCGGCACCGATGACCGCCTTGGCCCCCAGCCGGCGCAGCGACCGGACGAGCTCGGGCGCAGGCGCGTCGGCGGAGAGCGGGGCGCACGCCGCCACCGTTGCCGTCGCCACCATGCAGACGGCCGCCTCGGGACCATCCGGGAGGACGACGGCGACCACGTCCGCGCGGCCCACACCGCTCGCACGCAGCATCGACGCGAGCAGGTCGATCTTCGTCACGAGGCCGGCCCAGGTGAGCGGTGGGCGCCCGGGCGTGAGGATCGCCGGCTCGCCGGGCGTTCGGCGAGCGTGGGCGCGGATCGCGGTGCCGATCGTGTCGTGGCGGCGGGCCGGAGCGTCGCTCCGGGACCGGGGATCCGACAGCTCGTCGCGCAGACGGGCGCGATCGGCCTTGAGGCCCGAGGTGCGCGGCAGGCTCGACCACACCTCGATCCGCTTCGGCACGAAGGGCGCGGGGAGCCGTTCGGCCATCGCCGACCGGACCTGCGCCGCCTCGACGTGCCGGCCGGGGTCCGGCACGACGACCGCAGCCAGCTCGGGCACGCCGGAGGGATCGGTGGGGGTGACCACCACCGCCTCGGCCACTCCGCCCACGGCCCGGAGCGCTGCCTCCACCTCGGCTGGCTCGATCCGGTGCCCTCGTATCTTCACCTGGGAATCGACGCGACCGTGGAACTCGAGCGCACCGTCGGCGCGTCGTCGGACGCGGTCGCCGGTTCGGTAGGCCCGCACCGGACCCGCCCCGGCGTCGATCGTCGAGAACGCCGCTGCGGTGGCCTCGGGGTCGTCGAGGTAGCCGATGGCCAGATGCGGACCGGTGACGTAGAGCTCACCCATCTCGCCGTCCGGCACGGGCCGCCGGGCGGCGTCGAGCACGTGCAGGCCGGCCGTCGGCAGCGCGTGCCCGATGGGGAGCGGCCGGCCCGGGACCACGGGCTCCCTGGTGAGATCGGCCCAGGAGACGGACACCGTCGTCTCGGTGGGCCCGTAGCCGTTGACGAGCCGGACCCGGTCGCCGACCGTTCGCTGCCAGGCTTCGAGTGCCTCGGGCCGCGCTTGCTCGCCGCCGATCTGGAGCTGGTGCAGACATGCCGGTGGCTCGAAGCCGCCGCGGACCAGCTCGTGCCAGTAGGCAGTGGGAAGGTGGGCCACGGTCACGCCGAGCCGCTCCAGCGCAGCGGCCAGCCCTCGCGGCGAGGCCAGGGCGTCGGGCGGACGCACCACGATGGTCGCACCGATGTGGACCGTGCCGAACACCTCGTGGACAGAGGTGTCGAAGGCGGCGGAGTGGAACTGGAGGATCCGGTCGTCGGGTCGCCAACCGTTGCGCTCCTCGAGCGCCGGGAGGTAGATCTCGAGCGCTCGCCGGGAGATCACCGCTCCCTTGGGGTTCCCGGTGGAGCCCGAGGTGTAGATCACGTACGCAGGGTCGTCGGGATCTGCGCTGACGTCGAGGGGGTCGTCGCAGCCCGCGGCGACGAGCGCGGCGATGTCGAGCACCGGGATGGCCGAGGGGTGGTCGAGCGGGCGGTCGGTGAGCACTGCGGAGGGGCGGCAGCGCTGCAGCAGGTCGGCCGTGCGCGCCGATGGCGCGTCGGGGTCGAGGGGGACGTAGGCGGCGCCGGCAGCGAGGATGCCGAGCAGAGCCGGCACCAGGGTGCGATCGGGACCGATGTGGACGGCCACGCGATCGCCGCGGCCCACGCCGCGATCTGCGAGGTGGTTGGCGACCCGGCGGACCTGCCGGAGCAGCTCCACCCATGTCACCGTGACGTCGCCATCGTCCACCGCGACCGCGGCCGGCTTCACGGTGGCCCAGTGGGCCACGGCGTCGAGTGGCGCCGGTTCGCCGCCGGCGAGCCGCTCGACCAGCTGCGGTCGGGCGACCTTCCCACCTGGGGTGCGGGGCAGGGCGTCGAGCACCTCGATGCGGCGCGGCACGCGCGACGGCAGGGTGCGGCTCCGGGCGAAGGCCCGGAGCTCCTCGGCGTCGAGCGCATGGCCCGGACGGCGCACCACGGCGGCGGCGAGGTCGTGGCCCACCTCGGGATCGGGCACGCCGACCACCGCCACGTCGAGCACGGCGGGGTGCTCGAGGAGCACGGCCTCCACCTCTGCCGGGCCGATCAGCTCCCCGGCGCGGTTCACCACGTCGTCGAGGCGCCCGAGCAGCCGGAGGAAGCCGTCGGCGTCGAGTACGCCCACGTCGTTGGTGTGGAGCCACCCGTCGCGGATCGGTGACGGTCCCTCGGCGGCGGCGTCCGCGTACCCTGCCATCACGGCGGGGCCGCGCACCGCCACTCGCCCCGCCGCGCCGGCCGGCAGCGGCGTGCCGTGGTCGTCGACGATCACCACCTCGCAACCTGCGGCGCGGCCGACGGTGCCTGGACGGCGCTCGGCCGGGCTGCTGCAGGTGACGAGTCCGCCGGCCTCCGTCAGCCCGTACCCCTCAACCACGGGCACGCCGAGCACAGCCTCCAGGCCGCTCGCCACGGCCGGCGGCAGCGCCGCCGCTCCCGAGTAGCAGAAGCGCAGGGCACTGGGTGGTGGTGACGCCGGCTCGCCGCGGACGCGATCGAGCACGCCGGCCCACAGCGCCGGGATGCCGACGGCCCACGTCGGCTGCTCGGCGTCGAGCCATCGGCGGGCGGCCGCCGGCGACCCGAGCCCCGGGCACGAGGCCGAACCCCCCGCGACGAGGGCCGTGACCAGTCCCGTCACCACGCCGTGCTCGAACCGCAGCGGGCTCAGGACGAGCGCACGATCGTCGGGCCCGATGGCCAGCCGCTCGGCTCTCGCCCGGGCCGCGGCCAGCAGGTTGGCGTGGGTCAGCGGCACGAGCCGGGGCGTCGCCGTCGACCCGGACGTGGGCAGCAGCAGCGCCACGTCGTCGGGCCGCGTCGCTCGCGCCGCCGGAACGGGCTCGCCGGTCGCGCCGGAACGGGCCGAGCCCGGCGGCACCGTCCGGACCACGGCGAGGCCGAGCCGGCCGGCCACCGCCATCGTCGCCAGAGCCCGCGAGCCCCAGCCCACGACCAGCGCCCGGCACGCCCGCTGGCGCAGCACCCGCTCGAGCTCGTCGAGCGGCGTCTCGGAGGGAACCGGTGTCGCGACGGCGGCGCACATCGCGCCGAGCACACCGGCGGCCAGCTCGGGGCCGTCCGGCAGCACCACGGCGACGCGGTCGCCGGCCCCGATGCCCCTGGCGGCGAGGTCACGGCCGAGGCCCTCTGCGCCGTCGACGAGGTCCCGCCACGTGACGGGCGGGCGCCCCGGCGCCGTCAGGGCCAGGTGATCGGGCCGGCGGCCGGCCCACACCCGCAGGGCCTCCGGCACCGTGGTGGCCGTGGCCGCCGCATCGGCCGGAGGGCTGTCCGTCGCCTGCGGCGTGGCGTGCAGCGGCGGCGCGGGGGCGGCAGGGCTGATCATCGAGGCCCTGCGACGGTGCACGGTGCGAACCATCCCCGCCACCGTGGGGTCGTCGAGCATCGCAGCGAGCGGAAGGGCCACGCCGGTGCGGTCCTCGACGGCGGCGAGCAGGCGGAGGGCCAGCAGGGAGTGCCCGCCGAGGTCGAAGAACGTCACGTCGTCGACGACATCGTCGACGCCGAGCAGCTCGGCCCACACCTGGCGGACCACGGGGGTCAGCTCGTCCGGCGCCCCGGCTCGTTCGCTCCCCGGGTGCTGCGACACGGGCGCACGCCCCAGCTCCTGTCGGAGCCGGGTGCGGTCGGCCTTGCCGCCCGGTGTGCGGGGAAGGGAGGAGCGGATAGCGATGCGGCTGGGGACGAACGGACCGGGCATGCGCTCGCCGAGGGCGGCCCGGAGGGCGTGGGGGTCGAGGCGGTGGCCGGGTCGAGCGACCACGGCGGCGGCCAGCTCGAGGTCGCCAGCGGCGTCGGTCACGGCGACGACGGCGGCGTCGGCCACGCCGGGCAGGGCGCGCAGCGCGGTCTCCACCTCGGCTGGCTCCACGCGGTTCCCCTGGACCTTCACCTGGGCGTCGATGCGGCCCAGGAACTCGAGGGCACCGTCCGGGCGCCGGCGCGCCCGGTCGCCGGTGCGGTAGGCGCGCACTGGTCCGGAGCCGACGTCGATCGTGGGGAAGGCGCGTGCGGTGGCCTCGGGGTCGTCGAGGTAGCCGAGGGCCAGCTGCACGCCGGTCACGTGGATCTCACCCGCCTCGCCGTCGGGCACGGGCACGCCTCGCTCGTCGAGGAGGTGCAGCTCGGCGGTGGCGTGGGGGTGGCCGATGGGCAGGGGCTGCCCGGGCACCAGCCGCTCGTGCGTGAGGTCGGCGTGCGCCACGGTCACGGTCGTCTCGGTGGGCCCGTACCCGTTTCGCAGGATGACGCCGTGCCTCACCGTGCGCTGCCAGGTGTCGAGCACCTCGGGCCGGGCGGCCTCTCCGCCGATCGCCACCATGCGGACGCACGGCGGCGGCACGAACCCACCGTCGACGAGGGCGTGCCAGTAGGCGGTGGGGACGTCGAACACCGTGATCCGGAGGCGGTCGAGGACGTCCGAGACGGCGCTCGGCGAGCCGAGCGCGTCGGCGGGGCGGATCACGATGGTGGCCCCCGCTTCGGCGGCGCAGAACAGCTCCTGGATCGAGCAGTCGAACGCCGCCGAGTGGAGCTGGAGCACCCGGTCGTCGGGGGTCCATCCGGCGCTCTCGACGTAGGTTGGGCAGTAGGCGGCCAGGGCGCGGTGGGGGATCACGACGCCCTTCGGGTGGCCCGTGGACCCCGAGGTGAACATCACGTAGGCGGGGTCGTCGTCGCCGGGCGCGATGCCGGGATCGTGGTCGGGGCCGGTGCCGACCAGCGTCGCGGCGTCGAGGACGGGTCCGCCGAAGGCCGGCTCGGCGCATCCGTCGCCGACGAGCGCAGCGGGTCGGCAGCGGGCGAGCAGGCCGGCGTTGCGTGCCGGCGGGGCGTCCGGGTCGAGGGCGACGTACGCGGCGCCGGCCGCGAGGATGCCGAACAGCACCGGGACGAGGTTCCGATCGGCCCCCAGGTGCACCGCGACCCGATCGCCCCGGCCGATCCCGCTGCTGCGGAGGTGGTTGGCCACCCGGCGCGCCTGCTGGAGCAGATCGGCCCAGGTGACCGTGACCGTGCCGTCGTCGACCGCCACGGCGTCGGGTCGCACCGTCGCCCACGCCGCGAGGGCGTCGAGGGGGGACCGGGGGGAGCCAGGAGGGCGTGTGCTGGGGCGGGCGTCGTCCGGACCGACGAGCGCAGCCAGGCCCCGCACGGTCGGCGCGTCGAGCAGGGCGGACACCGGGAGGCTCACCCCGAGCTCGCGTTCGAGGCGGGCGAGGAGCCGCACGGCGAGGAGCGAGTCGCCGCCGGCTGCGAAGAAGTCCTCGTCGGGGTCGACCCGATCGCGGTCGAGCACGTCGCGCCACGCCGCAGCAACGGTGTCGAACGCCTCGCCAGACGGGCGTTCGTGCGTCCCAGTGGATCGCCCGTGCCGGGCGCCGGGCGCGCTCGCAGCCCCTGTCGCTCCGCCGGCGGGGGCGGGCGAGAGCTCCTGTCGGAGCCGGGCGCGGTCGGCCTTGCCGCCCGAGGTGCGGGGCAGGGAGGCGCGGACATCGAGGTGTCTCGGGACGAAGGGTCCGGGCATGCGCTCACCGAGGGTGGATCGGAGGATGCGCGGATCGAGGTGGTGGCCGGGTCGGGGCACGACGGCGGCCGCCAGCTCGAGGTCGCCGGTGGCGCCGGTCACGGCGACGACGGCGGCGTCGGCCACGCCGGGCAGGGCGCGCAGTGCGGTCTCCACCTCGGCCGGTTCGACGCGGTTCCCCTGGATCTTCACCTGGGAGTCGATGCGGCCGAGGAACTCGAGGGCGCCGTCGGGACGCCGGCGGACGCGGTCGCCGGTGCGGTAGGCGCGCACTGGTCCGGAGCCGACGTCGATCGTGGGGAAGGCGCGTGCGGTGGCGTCGGGGTCGTCGAGGTAGCCCAGGGCGAGCTGCACCCCGGTCACGTACAGCTCGCCCGCCAGGCCGTCGGGAACCGGGTTGCCGTCTGCGTCGAGCACGTGGAGCTCCGCCGTCGGGAGCGGGTGGCCGATGGGCAGGGGCTGCCCCGACAGGGGCTGCTCGTGGGTCAGGTCGGCGTGCGTGACGGTGACGGTCGCCTCCGTTGGCCCGTACCCGTTGCGCAGGATGACGTGAGGGCCGACGCTCAGTTGCCAGGCCTCGAGCGTGTCGAGCCGAGCGGCTTCACCGCCGATCCGCACCATGCGCACGCACGGCGGCGGCACGAACCCGCTCTCCGTGAGCGCGTGCCAGTAGGCCGTGGGCAGCTCGTGGACGGTGACCCGGAGTCGGGAGAGGGCGCTGCGCATGGCTCCGGGCGAGCCCATCACGTCCTCGGGTCGGACGACGATGGTCGCCCCCGCCTCCGCAGCTGCGAAGACCTCTTCGATGACCCGGTCGAAGGCGGCCGAGTGCAGTTGGAGCACCCGGTCGTCGGGCGTCCATCCGGCGCTCTCGACGAAGGCGCGGCAGTAGGCGGCCAGGGCCCGGTGGGGGACCACGACGCCTTTCGGGTGACCCGTGGACCCCGACGTGAACATCACGTAGGCGGGGTCGTCGTCACGGGGCACGACGCCCGGATCGTGGTCGGCGCCGGTGGCGACCATGGTGGCGGCGTCGAGCACGGCGCCGTCGAAGGGCAGCTGTTCGCCCCTGCGGCCGACCAGCGCAAAGGGCCGGCACCGCCCGATCAGGTCGGCGTTGCGGGCCGAGGGTGCGTCCGGGTCGAGGGGAGCGAACGCCGCGCCAGCGAAGAGGACGCCGAACAGCACGGGCACGAGGTTGCGATCGGCCCCGAGGTGCACCGCCACACGGTCACCTCGGCCGACCCCCCGGCTCCGGAGATGGTTGGCAACGCGACGCGACTGCTGCAGGAGCTCGGCCCAGGTGGTCGTGACCGTACCGTCATCGACGGCCACGGCGTGGGGCTGCGTCGTCGCCCACGCCGCCAGCGCCTCGAGAGGGGAACGACCGGGCGACGACCCGTGCCGGTCCGCCCGGCCGGGTGCCGCCACCTCGGCGGCCAGCATGACCCGGTCGGCCTTGCCGCCGGGGGTGCGGGGCATCGTGTCCCGCACCAGCAGGCGCTTCGGCACGTGGGCCTCGGGCAGTGCCTCGGCGAGTGACCGCCGCACCGCAGCCGGATCGAGCTCGGCACCCGGTTCCGGCACGAGCACCCCGACGAGCTCCGGCGTGCTGGCCGGGTCGTGACGCACCGTCACCACGGCCTCGGCGACGCCGGGGAGGGAGGTGAGGGCCGCTTCCACCTCGGCGGGCTCCACCCGGTGGCCGGCGATCTTCACCTGCTGGTCGACGCGGCCGTGGAACTCGTACGCCCCATCGGCCCGCCGGCGCACCCGGTCGCCGGTCCGGTAGGCACGGGTGGGCAGGCCGGCGATGTCGATGGTGACGAACCGTGCCGCCGTCGTGTCGGGGTCGAGCAGGTAGCCGGTGGCCACCTGCCGGCCCGTGAGGTACAGCTCGCCCACCTCGCCGGCGGGTACGGGTGCTCCCGACTCGTCGAGCACGTGGAAGGCGACGGCCGGGTACGGGGTGCCGATGGGCACCGGCCGGCCGGGGGCCGGGCGCTCGTAGGTGAGCTCGGCGTCGGATGCGTTCACCGTGGTCTCGGTGGGGCCGTAGCCGTTGATCAGCCGCACCCGGTCGCCGAAGAGGGTCTGCCACCGCTCGAGCACGTCGGGCCGGGCCGCCTCGCCGCCGATGCGCACGGTGTGCAGGCCCGGCGGGAGCGGCGGGGGGTCGTCGCCGAGCCCGAGCACCAGCTCGTGCCACAGGGCCGTGGGGATGCTGGCGACCGTGATCTCGCGGTCTGCCAGGAGGCGGAGGTACTCGAGGGGTGGGCGCAGCAGGGCGTTCGGCGCCTCCACGCTCGCACCGCCGGCGCGCATGGTGCCGAACACTCGGATGACCGAGGCGTCGAAGGCCAGCGAGTCGGGGTACAGCAGCCGGTCGTCGGGGCCGAGGCCGCACCTCGACACCAGGCCGGACAGGAAGGCCGCAAGAGCTCCGTGGTGGACGACCACCCCCTTCGGGGGGCCGGTGGAGCCCGAGGTGAAGATCACGTAGGCGGGGTCGTCGGCGTGCAGTCGCACCGGCGGCGGCGTGTCAGGCCCCGCAGCGGCAACGGCAGCGGCGGCGAGCACCGGGACGCCGGCCCGATCGGCGGCGGCGGCCAGCTCGGTCGGCAGTGGGCAGTCGGTGATCACGGCCGCCACGGCGGCCCGGTCGCACAGCTGGGCCAGACGGGCCGGCGGTTGGGTCGGCTCGACCGGGACGTAGGCGGCGCCGGCGCTGAGGACGCCCAGGGGCACTGGCGCCCCACGACGGGCGGTCGCCAGGTGGACCAGGACCCGGGAGCCATGCCCGATGCCGCGGTCGAGCAGGTGGTGCGCCACCCGGTTGGCCTCGCGGTGCAGGTCGGCCCAGCGCAGCGGCCCGTCGAGCGTGTCGATCGCGACCCGATCGGGTGTGGCGGCCGCGTGCCGGGCGACTGTCTCGGGCGGAGTCGCCTCTCCCGGGAGGAAGCCTGCGGCCCGCCGGTGGACCGGCCTCGCCGGCTCCCCGGTGAGCAGGCCGACCCACTGCTCGACCCATCGCTGGACCGTCGTCCGGGTGAACCGGTGGTCGTCGTAGGTGACGGAGATCCGCAGGCCGCCGCGCCCGTCGGGCTCGGCCAGCGCCGACAGCCAGACCATCGTGCTGACCGGCTGCGGCACAGGGACCGACGCCACACGGAGCCCGTCCGTGGTCGGGGTGATGGGTGCGTGGTCCCAGTCGCGGAGCTGGAACGCGACCCTCGCCAGCGGTTCGAACCGCGACGACCGGCGAGAGCGGAGCGCAGCGACCAGGCGAGAGCGCGGCACTGGCTCGCTCATCGCCTCGAGCAGGGGGCCCCTGGTGGCGCCGGCGAGCGCATCCAGCGACGGTTCGTCCGGGAGGTGCACGGGCACGAACACGGTGTCGATGAAGCACCCGACGAGGTCGCTCGTCGCCGACTCGCGGCCGGCCACGGGCACCGACACCGTGACCGCCGGCTGCCCGGCGGCGTCACCGATCACGGCGGCGAACGCACCGAGCAGTGCGCCGAACAGCGTGGTGTCGGCCCGGGCGCCGACCGCTCGCAGATGCTCGACGGCGGGCGCAGGGAGGTGCGCATCCACCGGTTCGGGTGCGGTGCGCAGCAACGGTGGTGCTGCGCCCTCGGCCGTTGCCGCCAGGTCCGGGTCGACCGGCATCGTCAGCCGGGGTACCGGGGCCAGGGCGGCCACCCGGCGGGCCAGGCGCTCGTCGGCGCCGGCGTGCCAGCGGTGCACGTTCTCCGCCGCCCACTCGCCTGCGGTGATCGTGAGCTCGGGCAGGTCGGGCTCCGCGCCGGTGCGCTCCGCCTCGTAGAGCGCCAGCAGGTCGCGGGCGAGCACCCGATGCGACCATCCGTCGAACGCGAGGTGGTGCACGCTCCACAGCAGGGCATGGTCGTCGTCGGCGAAGGCGAGGAGCACGACGCGGAAGGTGCGCTCGACGGTGGGGTCGACGGCGCGGGCCGCCTCAACCTGGGCGGCACGCCGCGCGATCGCGGCTCGGTCGTGCGCCGGCACCCCGGGGCACGACCGGACCTCGAACGGAGCGGTCTCGGGTGGCGGGAGCACCACCTGGCGGGGTTCGCCCTCCACGAGCGGGAACACGGTCCGCAGGGGCTCGTGCCGCTCGACGAGCCGGCCGACGGCACGGGCCAGAGCGGTCGGGTCGAGGGGGCCGGTGAGGCGAGCGCCGCCGACCGACACGCGGGCCTGTCCGGATCCGACGATTGCGTGCTCGAGCCAGATCCCCTCCTGGGCGGGTGTGAGCGGCCGGGATTCGGTAGCGACCTCCCGGTGACGGGGCGCTCGCCCCCGTGCCCGCCGGCGCCGGAGCGCCGCATCGGCGCGACCCCGTGCCGATCCACTGTCGCGCATCGGGCGCGGCCCGTCGTCGGGCACGTCGTCGAGGTCGTGGAAGCCCAGGAGCTCGGGCAGTCCGGCGCGCCGCGGCTTGCCGGTGGGGGTGCGCTCGAGATGCTCCACCACCGCGATGCGGCGGGGCACCTTCGAGGGGGCGAGGAGGCCGGCGACGTGCTCGCGGAGCCCAAGCTCGGTGGTGGCGGCGCCCTCGACGAGCACCACCGCGGCACCGACCTGCTCGCCGAGGCGGCGATCGGGCACCGGGAAGGCGACGGCGTCGCGCACGGCCGGGTGCGCCACCAGCGCAGCCTCGATCTCGGCCGGCGCGAGGCTCTCGCCGCCCCGGTTGATGATCTCCTTCATCCGGCCGACGACCGTGAGGTACCCGTCGGCGTCGAGTCGGCCCAGGTCGCCGGTGCGCAGCCAGCCGTCGCGCAGCACCTCGGCCGTCGCGTCCGGGTCGTCGAGGTACCCCGCCATCACGTTGGGACCCCGCACCACGATCTCCCCCTCGGTGCCCGGGGGCAGCGCCTGCCCGTCGGCTGCGTGCACCGCCACCTCGCACCCGTGCGCGAGGCCCACGGTGCCCGGGACCCGCCGACCGTGGGCGGGCGTGCACGTGGCGAAGCCGGCCGACTCCGACAGGCCGTACGAGATGAGCACCGGGACGCCGAGGCGCTCCTCGAGCGCGTGGCGGGTCGGCTCGGCGAGTGCTGCCCCGCCCGAGCGGAGGAACCGCAGGTGGTGCACCGGTGCGACGTCGGGCCGCTGGTCGAGGTGGGCGACGAGCGTCTGCCACAGCGACGGCACGGCCTGCGCCCACGTCGGCCGCTCGGTCTCCGCCGTCTCGAGCCAGTTGGCCGGGTCGAACTCGGGGCCGCAGACGACCGAGCCTCCGGCCAGGAGCCCGGCGAGGACGGCGGGCACGATGGCGTGGGCGTGGGTGAACGGCGTCGACGTGAGGCAGGCGTCGGCGGGCGTCAGGCCCAAGGCGTCGACCCAGGCACGCGCCGCGGCCAGGAGGTTGCCGTGGTCGAGGGCCACCAGGCGGGGCTCGCCCGTGGTGCCGGAGGTACGGAGGACGAGGCGCCCGCCGCCGTCGTCGTCCGTGCTCCGGCCGTGGCCGATGGGGCCCGGGACCTCCAGCTCGAACGATCCGACGGATGCGGTCCTGGCGAGCAGGGCGGGCAGCCCGAGAGCCGAGGCCGCCGGTGCTGCGGTGGCGGAGAAGGCGAGCACGGCGGTGGCGCCGACCCGGCGGGCCAGGGCCTCGATCTCCGGCAGCGGCGTGCGCTCGTGGACCGGAACGCAGGTGCAGGCGTTGGTGACGGCCAGCACGGCGGTGGCGGCGGGAGCGCCGTCGGGCTGCAGGAGGATCACCCGATCGTCCTCACCGAGGCCCGCGGCGCGCAGGGCGGCGGTCCAGCCGGCCACCACATCGAGGAGCGCGGCCCAGTGGATCGGCGGGCGGTCGCGCTCACGGATGGCTGGGGCCGCCGGGCCGGGAGCGGCGGAGCGGAGGGCGTCGAGCAGCGGTGCCTCAGCCGTCATCGTCGGCCAGCAGGAGGTCGTCGAGGAGCTCGGCCTGGCGAGCGATGGTCGGAGCGTCGAAGAAGTCGAGCAACGAGATCTCCAGGCCGATCTCGTCGCGCACCCGGCTCAGCAGCCGGGTCGCCCGCAAGGAGTCGCCGCCCACGTCGAGGAAGCGGTCGTGCACCGCGACCTCGTCGAGCCGGAGGACCTCGCACCACAGCTCGGCGAGGAAGCGCTCCACCTCCGTGCGAGGCGGCGTGGAGGGCCCGACGCCCTCGCCGTCGTCGTCCAGGTCGGCGAGGCCGAGGGCGTCGGCCAGCCGATCGCGCTGGGGCTTGCCGGTGGGGCCGACCGGGACGGACGCGCCGCACACGATCCGTCGCGGCACCTTCCAGGGGGCGAGCCGCTCGGCGGCGAAGGCGCGCAGCTGTCGTTCCGACGGCGCCGTCCCGGGAGCGGGCACCACCAGCGCCGCGACCTGCTCGCCGAGGCGCCGATCGGGCACGGCGAACGTGACCGCCCGGGCCACGTCGGGGTGCTCGAGGAGCACGTCGTCGACCTCGCGGGGGCTGATCGTCTCGCCGCCGCGGTTGATCATCTCCTTCACCCGGCCCACGATCCGCAGGTAGCCGTCGGCGTCGAGCCAGCCGAGGTCGCCGGTGCGGAGCCAGCCGTCCACGAACGCCTCGGCGCTGGCGTCGGGGTCTCCCCGGTAGCCGGGGGTCACGGTCGGGCCGCGCACCCACACCTCGCCCGTCTCGCCGGCGGGGACCGGCCGGCCGGCCGCCACCACGGCGAGGTCGGCCACGAGCGGCAGGCCCACGGTGCCGGGCTTGCGAACGGCCGGGGGGAGGGGGTTCGTCGCGATGCAGCTGGCCGTCTCGGTCATGGCGTAGCCCTCGAGCAGGGGCACGCCGAGCAGCGCCTCCACGTCCGCCAGCACGCTCGGGGCCAGCGGCGCCGACGCCGACCTCACGAACCGGAGCCGGTGGTCGAGGACCTCGTCGGGGTGCGCGCGTCCCCGTTCCGCCAGGGCCGCCCACATGGTCGGCACGGCCGTGACCCAGGTCGGGTGCTCGGACCCGATCCAGTGGAGGGTGGCGGCCGCGGCGAAGCCGTCCGTGCACACCACCGAACCGCCCGCCGCCAGGCCCGCCAGCAGGGCGACGACCAGGCCGTGCACGTGGAACAGCGGCATCACGACGAGGCTCCGGTCGGAGCGGCCGAGCGCCAGGGCTCGACCCCAGGCATCGGCGGCGGCGAGCAGGTTGCCGTGCGTGAGGGGCACGGCCTTGGGTGCCCCCGTGGTGCCCGACGTCGACAGCACGAGGGCGACATCCGAGAGCGCCGCCCCGGAGTCCGCCACGGCGGGGCCGGCGGCCGGACCGTCGATCCGGATCGCGCCGGCAGGGCCGCCCGGTTCGGCCAGCGCGACGAGCAACGGGATCCCGAGCCGCGAGGCGGTCTCACCGAGGGAAGGCCGCGCGTCGGGCAGCGCGACGAGCGCCCGCGCCCCCAGCCGCCGCAGCACGCGCTCCAGCTCGACGGGAGGGAGGCTGGGGCTCACCGGCGCCGAGATCGCCGCACCGGCCGCGCCCAGGAACGCGGTCGCGGCCTCCGGGCCGTCGGGGATGGCGTGGGCCACCAGGTGCTCGCGCCCGATGCCCTTCTGCCGGAGCGTCTCGTGCAGCCCCGCGAGCGTCTCGGCGAGGCCGGCGAAGGTGAGACCCGATCGTCCGGGGGCATCGACGGCGGGACCGGCGCCCCGCTCGATCGCCCACCTCCGGATGCGTCCTGCGACACCGTCAACGGGTCCGCCCGGCCTCGTTGGCATGGAACGCAAGGCTACCGTCCGGCGCGAACCGCGATCCCCCGCCGCCCCTGCCACCCCCACCTCCACCGCCACCCCGGCACCGGGGCTTCGCGCCGTCAGCCGCAGGTGGCCCCGTACTCGGGCACGTCGAGGTCGACGAGGTAGGCGGTGACCAGGTCGTCGATGCACCGGCTGCCCGTGGCGAACCCCGTGTGGCCCTCGGCCCGGTTCACCACGAGCACCCCCGACTCGAGATCTTCGGCCAGCTGGAGGCCCCACTCGTAGGGCGTGGCCGGGTCACCGGTGGTGGTGACCACGAGGATGGGCGGTGCGCCGGTGGCGGTGGGGGCGGCCCGCACCGCCGTCGGCTGGTGGGGCCACTGGGCGCACGGGTCGGTCGCACCGGTCAGCACCGGCCCGACCCGCGGCGCCAGCCGGGCGAGCCGGCCCTGCAGCTCGCTCAAGGCCGCCGCGTCGATCGCGGGGTCGTCGAGGCAGCTGATCGCCAGGTTGGCCGCCAGCACGTTCTGGTAGGCGCCGTCCTCGTCGCGGAAGGCGTAGCTGTCGGCGAAGAGCTGCAGCAGGCTGCCGTCGCCCGCCTCGGCCCCGGTCAGCGCCTCACCCAGCGCGGGCCAGGCCTGCTCGCTGTAGAGGGTGGCGAGGACGCCCGTCCACGCGTAGCCGACGGTGACCGGGCGGGGGTCTCCCGACGACTCCGCCACCAGGGGCTTGGCGTCGATCGACGCCATGATCTCGTCGAACGCGGTGGCTGCGCTGCGCCCCGCCGCGAACCGGCAGGACGCCGAGCGGTCGCACCACTCGAAGAACCGGCGGAGCGCCTGCTCGAAGCCGACCGCCTGGCCCTCGGTGATCTCGGCGCGGGTCAGCTCGGGGGGCGACGCCCCGTCGAGGACGAGCGCTCGCACCCGGTCGGGGAACAGGTCGGCGTACACCGCGCCCAGCTCCGAGCCGTACGAGCCGCCGAGGTACGTGAGGCGCTCGTCACCCACCGCCTGGCGGATCAGGTCCATGTCGCGGGCCGCGTCCTCGGTCGACACGTGCTCGAGCAGGCCCGCCTCGGTGTTCGCCTGGCAGGCGGCCACCAGCTCGGCGGTGGCGGCCTCGATCTCGGCCAGCTCGGCCTGGTCGTCCGGGGCGGGATCGAGCGCCAGGTACCGGTCCAGGCTGTCGTCGTCGAGGCAGGCGACGGCGGCGCTGGCGCCCACCCCCCGCGGGTCGAACCCGATCAGGTCGAAGCGCTCCAGCAGGGCGTCGGGGAACAGCCGGGGCGCCTGACGGGCCCAGTCGATGCCCGACGCGCCGGGGCCTCCCGGGTTCACCAGCAGTGAGCCGATCCGGCGGTCCGGATCGGACGCGGGCCGGCGGACCAGCGCCAGGTCGATGGTGCCGGCCGACGGATCGTCGTGGTCGAGGGGCACCTGCAGGGTGGCCGACTCGAAGCCCCGGGCATCGGGCTCCGACCACACGACGGTGCCGTCGGGATCCTGGCCGTCGGGATCCTGGCCGTCGGGATCCGTGCCGTCGGGATCCGTGCCGTCGGGATCCGTGCCGCCGGTGGTCGTCGTGGTCGTCGGGCCGAGGGGGCCGAGGCCGAGGCCGGGGTCACCGCTGCCGCAGGCCGCCGCCACCAGGCCGATGGCGGCGAGGAGCACGACGGCGAGCACCGAGCGGGAGGGCACCCCCGCAGGCTAGGGCGGGGCCGCCGGCATGGGTGCGCGCCCCGGAGCCGTCCGGGACCGACGGCGGCGGGTCGTCAGGGCCTGCCGGCCGCCGGTCCGGGCAGCGCCTGCTCCAGCTCCAGCACGGGCGCGAAGAGGTCGCCGAGGCGATCGATCCGCTCCTCCACGGCCTGCAGCTCGAAGGTGAGCAGGCGGCGGTCGCCGGCCGTCAGGGCGGCGTCGACCTCGGCCCAGGACACCGGCGTGGAGACCGTCGGCCGCTCCCGCGCCCGCGCCGAGTACACGCAGACCGTGGTCTTGTGGCGGGCGTTCTGGCTCCAGTCGACGAACACCCGGCCCGGGCGCTCGGCCTTCTTCATCGAGACGGTGACCCGGTCGGGGTGGGCCCGCTCCAGCACCCGGGCCACCGCGTACGCGAAGGCGCTGGTCTGGTCGTGGGTCGCCGGGGCGTTCAGGGGGACGTACACCTGCAGCCCCTTCGACCCCGACGTCTTCGCGAACCCCACCAGCCCGACGCCCGCCAGCAGATCCCGGATCCACAACGCCACCCGGGCGCAGTCGATCACGTCGGCCGGGGCGCCGGGGTCGAGGTCGAACACCACGGCCCGGGGCGCCCCGAGGTCGGCGGCCAGCGCCATCGGGGTGTGCAGCTCGATCGCCGCCAGGTTCGCCATCCACACCAGCCCGGCGGCGTCGTCGACGAGGCAGTACTCGACCGGCTCGTCGTCGCGCTCGCCCCCCGGGCCCACGGCCACCCTCATCCAGTCGGGCCGGAACGACGGGCACCGCTTGTTGAAGAACGACGACCCGTCGACGCCGTCGGGGAAGCGGCGCATCGTCACGCAGCGCCCGTGCAGGTGGGGGACGATCACCGGCGCGACCCGCGCGTAGTAGCGGATCACCTCGCCCTTGGTGACGCCCGCTGTCGGGTAGAGGACCTTGTCCAGGTTGGTGAGCCGGAGCCGCCGGCCCTCGACGTCGACGTCGGGCGTCACGCCGACTTGCGCTTGCGGGGGGCCCGCTTCTTCGGCTCCTCGCCCGCTCCGGCAACGGTGCGGGCCGTGGGGTGGCGGCCCCGGGCCACCTTGGCCTCGGCCACGCTGGCCTCCAGCGCGGCCATCAGGTCGACGACCGAGGAGGCCCGCTCGACCGCCGGGGCCTCCACCTCGGTGGTCCCACCCGCCGCCTTGCGCTCGATCAGGGCCAGCACCGCCCGGCGGTGCGTGTCCTCGTAGCGGTCGGGGTCGAACGGCTCCGCCAGCGACTCGATCAGCTGGCGGGCCATGGCGACCTCGCGGTCGGACACCTCGACCCCGTCGAGGGCCGCGAGCTCGGCGATGGTGTCGGCCGGCACGATCTCGTCGGCGTACACCATGGTCGACAGCACGAGGTGGTCGTCCTGCACCCTGATGGCGGCCAGGTACTGCTTCTGGCGCATCACGAAGCGGGCGATGCCCACCTTGTTCGACTGCCGCATGGCGTCGAGCAGCAGCGCGTACGGCTTGGCCGTGGCCTTGTCTGGAGCCAGGTAGTACGCGCTGTCGTAGTGGATCGGGTCGATCTCGTCGAGGTCGACGAACGCGTCGATCTCGATGGTGCGGGCCGCCTGCGGGTCGAGCGCGTCGAGCTCGGCCTGCTCGATCTCGACGTAGCGCCCGGGCGCGACCTCGTAGCCCTTCACGATGTCGGCGTCGGCGACGTCGGAGCCGTCGACCGCCGAGACCCGCTTCAGCTTGATCCGGCTGCTCGTGCGCCGGTCGATCTGGTTGAACGACACCGACTTGCGGGACACCGCGTTGTACAGCCGGACGGGGATCGTCACCAGGCCGAAGCTGATCGCGCCGTTCCAGAGGGGGCGGGGCATGCCCACCAGTCTCCCCCATTGGCCCCATCCTGAACAGGGGCCACACGGACTACGCCAGCAACGCCCGCGCGACCAGGTCGGTGCCGAAGGCGGTGAGGATCGCCAGGTAGAGCAGGCCCGTGGCCGCCATGACCGCCGAGTACTGGCGCTCCTTGAGGGCGGCCCGCGTCACGAGGGCGAGGATCAGCGTGGTCACGGCGCAGGCCACCCAGAACCAGCCGAGCAAGCCGTCCCAGCCGTCGTCGATCTCGCCCGTGAGGACCGACACCATCCCGGTGGGGACGAGGAGCAGCCCCACCTCGAGCGGCCACGTCCACGTGAACCACCGGACCAGCTCGAGCAGCGGCCCCCGGGGCAGGCCGGGCTGGACCAGGTACCAGTGCCCCAGCAGCATGGCGTCGGACACGGCCCCGAGGAACAGGGCCCCGGCGATGGTGCGGGCCACGGCCAGGCCGGTCGGGCCGCCGGCGTCGACGCCCGCCGCGACCAGCCCGATCAGGCCGATGGCCGGGGCCACCAGGTCGAGCGCCGGCGGGAACTCCCTGCCGCCGGCCCGGGCGTCGTCGGCGGCGCCGCTGCGCTCGATGCCCGTCATCGCCGCCACCCGCGCCGTGCGGGCCGCGTGGAGGGCCCGGCCCTCGCGCACCCCGGCCCGGCGCAGGACGACCGACACCGCCAGCACGGCACCGGCGGCGACGGCCACCGCCAGCGAGCAGGCGTCGCGAACCGGGGCGCCGTCGCCGTAGGCGACCCCCACCACGAACGCGCCCAGGGCGAACAGCCCGTACGTGCCGCGGAGCAGCCAGCCGTAGCCCAGGCTGACGATGCGGTGGCGGGTGGTGACCCAGCAGAAGAACAGCCCGCCCACCGACCACTGCAGCAGCACCGTGCCGGCATCGAGGCTGATCACGACCGAGCACGCTACCGGCCCTACGCTCACCCCCATGCCCCGGCTCGGCCCGGCAGTGGCCGCCCTCTGCCTGCTGCTGGCCGCCTGCTCGGCGGGTGGCGACGACCGGCCCACGCTGGGGGCCGAGGCGTCGTCGACGACGACGACCACCGCCGCCGCCGGCACCGCGCTCCCCCAGCCCCCGCTCCTCACCGGCGTCGCGGAGGTCGACGCCCTCCTCGCCCGCCTCGACGCCGCCTCCCGGGCCACCTTCACCGCCACCTACGACGTGCTCCGGCGGCTCGGCCCGGTCGAGTCGACGGCGACCGTCACCCAGCAACCGCCCCGCTCCGCCCTCCGGGTCGGCGACGTCGTGCTGCTCGGCGGCCCCGACGGCCAGGGCACCACCTGCGACCTGGCCGCCGGCGGCTGCACCGAGGGGATCGAGGAGCAGCGCCTCTCCGACTCGGTGCTCACGTCGGGCTTCTGGGCGGCGGCGCCGGCCGCCGCGATCCGCACCGCCATGGCCCGGCGGGTCGCCGACACGGCGCTGAGCCGCGAGACGATCGCCGGGCTGACCGCCGACTGCGTCGCCGTCCCGGTCGCGGGCGGCACCGACCGCTACTGCGTGACCCCCGCCGGGGTGCTCGCCCGGGCCGACACCGCTGCGATGCTGATCGAGCTCACGGCGTGGGCGGACACCGCCGATCCGGCCCTGCTGGAGCGGCCCGCGGCGGGGTGACGGCGAGTCAGGCGTCGACGACGACGAGGGCGTGGTCGGCCCGGTTCAGCGGCTCGGGCCCGCCCTCGGCCGCCACCACGATGTCCTCGAGCCGCAGGCCGAACCGGCCCGGCAGGTAGATGCCCGGCTCCACCGAGAAGGCGTGCCCGGCCCGGAGCACCTCGGCGTTCCCGGCGACCAGGTACGGGTCCTCGTGCTCCTCCAGCCCGATCCCGTGGCCGGTGCGGTGCACGAACGCCTCGCCGAAGCCGGCGGCGGCGATCACGCGGCGAGCGGCGGCGTCGACGTCCTGGCAGGGCGTCCCCACTCGGGCCGCCGCCACCCCGGCCGCCTGGGCCTCGTGCAGCACCGCGTACGCCTCGCGCACCGCGGCCCCCGGCGCCCGGCCGCCGGCCACCACGCAGCGGGTGATGTCGGAGCAGTACCCGGCGAGGGTGCCGCCGACGTCGCAGAGCACCACGTCGCCGGGGGCGATGACGCGGCCGCCGGGCTCGTGGTGGGGCGACGCCGCCGACTCGCCGGCGGCCACGATGGCGAAGTTGACCCGCTCGTGCCCCTCGGCCAGCAGGCGCCGGCCCAGGTCGGCCGACACCTCGGCCTCGGTGCGACCCACCAGGGCCACGTCGCCCCCCTGCAGCCGGGCGGCCACCCGGTCGGCGGCGGCCGCGGCGCGCCGCAGGGCGGCCACCTCGTCGGGGTCCTTCACCGCCCGCAGCGGCGACAGCACCGGCCCGGCGGCGACCAGGCGGGTGCCGGGCAGGGCGCCCAGCAGGCCGACCACGAAGCGGGCCCACGTGCGGTCGCCGACGGCGGCGACCGCGGGGCGGCCGGCGAGCCCGGCCACGACGGCGACCGGGTCGTCGGTCTCGTCCCACGGCCGCACCGCGAACAGCTCGGGGCGGGGCGCCACGCGGGGCTCCTCCAGCCGGGGGACGACCAGGGTGGCCTCGCCGTCGGTCGGCAGCACGAGCATCGTGAGCCGCTCGAGGGGCATCGCCGTGTAGCCCGTGAGCCACGGCAGGTCGGCGCCCACCGACAGCAGCAGCACGTCGACGCCGTGCGCGGCCATGGCCTCCCGCACCCGGGCGAGGCGGGCGAGCCGGGCGTCGGCCATCAGCCGGCCGCCTCCCGCGGGCCGACGGCGCCGGCACCGGCACCGGCGGCCGCGGCGCGGGCGTGGTAGCTCGACCGGGTGAGCGGCGAGGCCTCGACGTGGGCGAACCCCATGGCCTCGCCCGCGGCCCGGAGCGCCTCGAAGCCCTCCGGCGTCACCCACCGGGCCACGGGGAGGTGGTTCGTGGTCGGCCGCAGGTACTGGCCGATCGTGACGATGTCGACCCCGACCCCCCGCAGGTCGGCCAGGGCGCCGAGCACCTCGGCGTCGGTCTCGCCCATCCCCACGATGATCCCGGACTTGGTGGTGAGGCCGGCAGCCCGGGCCCGGGCCAGCACCGCCAGCGAGCGGGCGTAGCCGGCCGAGGGCCGCACCGCCCGCTGCAGCCGGGCCACGGTCTCCAGGTTGTGGTTCAGCACCTCGGGCCGGGCCTCGAACAGCCGGTCGAGGGCCTCGGCCGACCCCCGGCAGTCGGGGATCAGCACCTCCACCGCACAGCCCGGCACCCGGTCGTGGATCGCCCGGATCGTGGCCGCGAAGGCGCCGGCGCCGCCGTCGGGCAGGTCGTCGCGGGCCACGGCGGTGACGACGGCGTGGGCCAGCCCCATCCGCGCCACCGCCTCGGCGACCCGCTCGGGCTCGGCCGGGTCGAGCGGCTCCGGCCGGCGGGTGTCGACCAGGCAGAACCCGCAGGCCCGGGTGCAGCGCTCGCCGTTGATCAGGAACGTGGCCGTGCCCTCGGCCCAGCACTCCGACAGGTTCGGGCAGCCGGCCTCCTCGCACACCGTCACCAGCGACAGCTCCCGCATGGTGCGCCGCAGCCCCAGCACCTGCGAGCCGATGCGCACCGGCGCCCGCATCCAGTCGGGCTTGCGGTCGCCGATGGCGAGACCCTGCGCCACCCCGGCCTCGGCCAGCCGGCCCGAGAGGCGGATGCCGGGCGAGCCGGCCACCTCTCCCGGCCCCTCGCCCCGGGTGAACGCCGACAGGTCGGACGGCCGGACCCGCCAGGCCGTGTCCTGGCGGTCGACGGCACCGCCCCGGCCCCACGCGGCCGCCGCCCGGGCGACGACGGCGTCGACCACGTCCTGCATCCCGGCGGCGACGCCCTCGGCGGCCAGCGAGGTCACCGGGTGCTCGGCGATCCCGCACGGCACGATGTGGCCGAACATGGCGAGGTCGGGGTCGACGTTGAGGGCGAAGCCGTGCATCGACCGCCCCCGGTCGAGGCGCACTCCGATGGCGGCGATCTTGCGGGGCCGCTCGCCCGGCCGGTCGACCCCGACCCACACCCCCGGGTAGCCCTCGTGGCGGGAGGCGCCCGGCAGCCCCAGGTCGGCCAGCGCGTCGATCACCACCTGCTCCACCGACCGCACGTGGGCCACGGTGTCGGCCTTGCCCCCGCCGGCCCCGCCCTTGCCCGGCAGCGACAGGATCGGGTAGCCGACCAGCTGGCCGGGCCCGTGGTAGGTGACGTCGCCCCCGCGGTCGGTGCGCACCAGCTCGGCGCCCACCTCGGCCGGCGGCACCAGCACGTGGCCCGGGTCGGCCCGCACGCCGAGCGTGTAGACGTGGGCGTGCTCGAGCAGCAGGAGCCAGTCGTCGAGCCCTTGGGCGAACAGCGCCCGCTGGAGCTCGAGGGCCTCGTGGTAGGGCACCCGCCCCAGCCAGCGGACCCGCAGCATCAGAGCTCGGCTTCCCAGTCCCGGGTCTCGAGGATCTCCTGCACTCGCCGGAGGAAGCCGGCGGCGTAGGCGCCGTCGAAGGCCCGGTGGTCCCACGCCATGGCCAGGTTGCAGACCGAGTGGATGGCGATCGCCTCCGAGCCGTCGGGCGTGGCGACCACCACCGGCCGCCGCTTCACCGCGTCGGTCGACAGGATCGCGACCTGCGGCTGGTTGATCACGGCCATGGTGAGCACGCTGCCCGCCGACCCGTTGTTGGTGACGGTGAACGTGCCCCCCACCACCTCGTCGGGCGACAGCTTGCGGGCCCGGGCCCGGCTGGCCAGGTCGACGGTCTCGCGGGCGATGGCCCGCAGGCGCTTGGTCTCGGCGTCGCGGATCACCGGGACGATGAGGCCCTGGTAGTCGAGGTCGACGGCCATCCCGAGGTCGACGAAGCGGTGCACGACCACCTCGCCCTCGCCCACGCTGGCGTTGAGGTGCGGGAACTCGCCCAGCGCGTCGATGACCGCCCGGCAGATGAACGGCAGGTAGGTGAGCGAGAACCCCTCCTCGGCCCGCCACGCCTCCCGGTGGGCCCGCCGCACCACCTCGACGCCCTCGAGGTCGACCTCGACCACCGAGAACGCGGTGGCCGCGGCGTCGAGCGAGCGGCGCATGTGCTCGCCGGTGAGCCGGCGGATCTTGGTCATGGGCACGTGCTCGTCCCGCTCGCCGCCCCGGGCACCGGGGACCGGCGCGACGGCCGGCGGGGCGGGCGCCGCCGGGGACAGGGGCGGGGCCTGGGCCTGGGCCGGGGCGGGCGCCGCCGGGGCCGGGGCCGGGGGGGCTCCGCCCGCCTTCAGCCGGTCGACGTGATCGAGGACGTCCTCGCGGGTGATCCGCCCGCCGATCCCCGTCCCCGTGATGGCCTCGGGGTCGAGGCCGTGCTCGGCGACCAGGCGACGGACCACCGGGGAGAGCAGCCGGCCGGCCGACGGCGCGGGCGCGGGCGCAGGTGCGGGCGGCGGGGCCGGGGCCGGGGCCGGGGCCGGGGCCGGGGCCGGGGGAGCCTCGGGGACGACCGGTGCGACCGGTGGCGGGGCGGCGACGGGGGCGGGGGCAGGCGGGGCAGCCGGCACCTCATCGGCCACCACTGCGATCACGGCACCCACGGGGACGGTGTCGCCCTCGGCGGCGCGGATCTCGACCAGGAACCCACCGACGGGCGACGGGACCTCGGTGTCGACCTTGTCGGTCGACACCTCGAAGAGGGGCTCGTCGGCCGCCACCGCGTCGCCCACCTGCTTGAACCAGCGGGTGATCGTTCCCTCGGTGACGGTCTCGCCCAGCTGGGGCAGGGTGACGTCGGCCATCGCTGCGCAGGCTAGCCCCGGGGTGGCCCGTCGACCTCGGGGCCCTGCGGTAAGGTCGTTGGCTCAGGTGCCACCCCACCCCAGGTGGGCACCGACCCCCCACTCCGATGATGAGCGATGCGCTGAAGAAACGACTGTTCGACCTCCTGGTCGGGGTCCCGCTCGTTGTGCTCACCCTGCCCCTCGTGGCGGTCGGTGCCGTCGCCTCCGCGCTCTCGCTGCGGGCCTGGCCCTTCTTCACCCAACGCCGCGTCGGCCTCGGGGGACGGGAGTTCACGGTCCTGAAGATCCGCTCGCTGCCCGTCGCCACGCCCGGCTACGCCGACAAGTACGCCATCCAGCACGTCGAGACCACACGGGTGGGCCGGGCCCTCCGGGCCACGCACCTCGACGAGCTGCCCCAGCTGTGGCTGGTGCTCACGGGCGCCATGAGCCTCGTCGGCCCACGGCCGGAGATGCAGGCCCTCGCGGCGCGCTTCGCCCCGGGCTTCGCCGAGGCCCGGGCCCTCGTGCGGCCGGGGTGCACCGGCCTGTGGCAGGTCTCCGAGGCGGTCGGCGGGCTGATCCGCGAAGCGCCGCAGTACGACCTCTTCTACCTCCGCCACTGGAGCGTCCGCCTCGACGGCTGGATCGTGTGGCGCACCCTCCTCGGCGCCCTCCCCGGCGAGCGCCTCATCTCCCTCGACGACGTGCCCCGCTGGGCCCTCGGCACCGGCGTGTCCGGCCTCGAACGCTCGCCGGCCCCGCCGATCCCGTCGCCCCCCACCCCACCGGTCCCTGCGCCGGTCCCGTCGCGCCTCGCGCCTTCCCCGGTGCTCGAGGAGACGGCCCGCCGGATCGGGGCGTGAGCGCCCCCGACGGCACCGACCCCACCTTCGGCGCCTTCCGATGCTGTGGCGTGCGGATCGACGCGCTGACCCACGAGGCCGCGGTGCGGGCCGTGCTGGCCGGCGGTCCCCGTGCCGTCCACCTGTGCAACGCCTACACGCTGTCGCTGGCCCTGGACGACGCCGGCCTGCACGCCGCCCTCGACCGGGGTGACCTGAACCTCCCCGACGGGATGCCGCTGGTGTGGCTCGGCCGACGGGCCGGCTTCGAGCACCTGCAGACGCGGGTCTACGGGCCCGACCTGATGGCCGCGTCGGTCGACCGCGGCCGGGTCACCGGCACCCGCCACTTCCTGTACGGCTCCACGCCCGCCGTGCTCGACGCCCTGGCGGCGGCGCTCGAGGCCCGTTTCCCGGGCGCCCGGCTGGTCGGCCACCACAGCCCCCCCTTCCGCGAGCTCACCCCGGCCGAGGAGGACGGGGTGACGGAGCTGGTCCGTGCCACCACTCCGGACATCGTCTGGGTCGGCCTCGGGACACCCCGCCAGGACCTGTTCGTCGACCGCTTCCGCGACCGCATCGGTGCCACCCTGGTGGCGGTGGGTGCCGCCTTCGACTTCCTGGCCGGCACCAAGCCCCAGGCGCCGCGCGTCCTGCAGCAGGCCGGCCTCGAGTGGGCATACCGCCTGGCCCGGGAGCCCCGGCGGCTGTGGCGGCGCTACCTCATCGGCAACGGCGTCTTCCTCCAGGGGGTGGCCCGCGGCGGGGTGGCCGTGGAGGTGCCCCCGCGGTCCGGGCGCCCCGCACCGTGACTGGAGGTGACCGGCCGCTCCGGGTGCTCGTGGTCCACAACCGCTACCGCTCGGCCCTGCCGTCGGGCGAGAACCGGGTGGTCGACGACGAGATCGCCCTCCTCGGCGAGGCCGGCGTGGATGTCGACGCCTACCTGCGGGAGAGCGACGAGATCGACGGCTTCGGCCTGGCCGCCCGGGCCGAGCTGGCGCTCCGCCCGATCTGGTCGCGCGAGGACGCCGGGGCGTTGGCGCGTCGGATCGCGGTCCGCCGCCCCGACGTGGTCCACCTCCACAACCCCTACCCGCTCATCTCACCCGCCGCCGTGTGGGTCGCCAGCCGGGCCGGCGTGCCCGTCGTGCAGACCGTGCACAACTACCGCCACGTGTGCGCGGCCGGCACCTTCTTCCGTGACGGGGCGGTGTGCCGCGACTGCGCCGGTCGGCCCGTGCCCTGGCCGGCCGTCGCCCACGGCTGCTACCGGGGCTCGCGGCCCCAGAGCGCGGTGATGGCCGCCGCGCTGACCCTGCACCGGCCCACGTGGCGACGCGTCCAGCGCTTCGTGGCGGTGAGCCCCTACGTCGCCGGCCAGCTGGGCACCACTGGGATCCGCCCCGACCGCATCGAGGTGAAGCCCAACGCCGTGCCCGACCCCGGGCCCCCGACCGCGCCCGGCGAGGGGTTCGTGCTGGCCGCGCGCCTCGAGGAGGAGAAGGGCATCCGGCTCCTGCTCGACGCCTGGGCCCGCAGCGGCCTCGACGGCACCGTCGGGCTCACGGTGGCGGGTGACGGGCCCCTCCGACCGCTGGTCGAGGCGGCCGCGGCCCGGAGCCGCACCCTCGTGGCCGCCGGCCCGCTGCCGCGCGACCGGGTGGCGGGCCTGCTCGACGGGTGCCGGGCGGTGGTCGTGCCGTCCGTGTGGTTCGAGGGCCTCCCGACCACCATCCTCGAAGCCTTCGCCCGGGGCCGCCCCGTGGTGGCCACCACCATGGGTTCGATCCCCGACGTGGTCGACGCCGACGTGGGCTGGCTGGCGGCGCCGGAGCCCGCGGCCCTCGCCGACGCCCTGCGGGCCGCGGCGGGCGCCGACCCGGCGCCACGCGCGGCCGCGGCACGCCGGCGCTACGAGGAGCGCTACACGCCGGCCATCGTCCGGGATCAGCTCCTCGACCTCTACGATCGTGTGTCCACCGCTACGCGCGCGCATCGAGGCTCCCCGTGAGCGACCTGGCCGCCGCCATCCCCGACCCCCGCACGCCGGGGCGGCCGCGCGCCGCCGACCGGCTGCCCGGCGGCGGCGTGGTCGGCCTCGGCCAGGGCGCGGTGAAGGTGCGCCCACGTCGCAGCTCCCCCGACGAGGACGACCGAGCCGCGGCCGACGGCTCGTCGGACGGGGCCGGCGAGCCCGACTCGCAGGGCCCCACCGAACCCACCGACCCCGTCCGACGAAGCGATCCCGGCGCCCCCTCGCCCCGCACCCCGCGCGAGAGGCGGTCCACACCCGTCGCCCGTGACCTCGGGCCCAGTGCCCTCGGCACGGCCCGCACCCTCTGCCTGGTCGTGATCCTGCTCGCCGGGATCGCCGACGCCCTGGTGAGCATGCGGCCCCTCGGGCTGTCCGTGAACTTCGCGGTCACCGTCGGCGTGGGCGCAGCGGCGTGGCTGGTGGTGCTCGTCCACAGCCGCCTACCGGCCGGCACCGGGCGGGTGGTGGTCGCCCTGATGGGCCTGTCGGTGTGGTGCGGGCTCTCGATGGCCTGGTCGATCGCCGGGTTCTCCGGCGCGCAGCTCGTGTTCGCCCTCACCTCCTTCGCCGGCCTCGTGGCCGTGGGCTCGATCGCCGGCAGCCGCCTCGACGCCCGCTTCGACGCCCTCCTCCGCCGGGCCCTGGTCGTGGCCGGGATCGTCCTGGTGGTGCTGTGGCTCCAGACCGCCTACGTGGGCATCCCTGGCCTCCCCGCGGTCTCCGACCGGGGTGCGGCCACCACAGCCGTCGTGCTCGTGGCCGGCCTCATGGCCCGCGTCCGGCTGGGCGACCGCACCGCCGTGCTGGTGTCGATGGCGCTCATCGCGGTCACCGGGCTCTCGCTCTCGCGGGCCGGGCTCGTCGCCGCGCTGGTCGTCGCCATCCTCGCGGTGCCCCGGCGGACCTGGGGCGAGCGGGCCCGCCTCATGGTCCTCGTCGTCACCGCGGCCATCGCCCTCGTGGTGCTCGTGAACCACTTCGCGCCCCTCCACGACCGGTTCTTCACCGGCGACCTGTCGGGCGAGGTCGCCGGCGTGCGCTTCAACGTGTCCGGCCGGATCGCGTTCTGGGACATCGCCGCCGACACCTGGCGGGAGAGCCCGATCGGGGGTCGGGGCCTGGGCGCGGTCACGTCGCGGATCGCCGAGCAGTTCCCCGACAACTTCGCCACCATCGGCCATCCGCACAACGACTACCTGCGGCTCATGGGCGACACCGGGCTCGTCGGCCTCGGGCTGTTCGTCGCCTTCGCGGTCTCCACGGTCGCGGGGCTCCGCGTGCCCGCGCCGAGCACGCGGCGGGCCAGGCGGGCGGCCAACCGCACCGTCGCACCTGGCGAGGTCGACGTGGTCGCCGCCCGGCTCGTGCTGCTGGGCGTGCTGATCCTCATGGTCACCGACAACGTGATCACCTACTCCTTCGTGCTCAGCCCGGCCGGGGTCCTGATCGGCGTCGGGCTGGGCCGAGCCGCCTGGCGCCGCGCGCACCTCGCCCGCCCCTCGCGATGAGGGTGCTGGTCTCGGCCTACGCCTGCGAGCCGGGCCTGGGGTCGGAGCCGGGGCTCGGGTGGGGCATCGTCGAGGGCCTGGCCGGGAGGCACGAGCTGCACGTGCTCACCGCCACCGAGCACCGCGACGGCGTCGAGGCCGCGCTGGCGGCCCGGCCCCTCCCGGGGGTGGACGTCGAGTACCTGGCCTGCCCCGGGGTCCTCGACCGGGCCGCGACCACCGCCTACCTCCGCTACCTGCACTACTCGTGCTGGCAGGCGGCTGCCCGTCGCCGGGCCCGCTCGCTCGTGGCCGCCGGACAGGTCGACGTCGTCCACCACGCCACCTACACCAACGCCTGGGTGCCACCCCTGACGGCCAGGCTCGGTGTGCCCTTCGTGTGGGATGCCGGCGGCTGCGACCCCACACCGCTGGGCGCCCTCCCGGCCATGTCGGCGCGGGCCGCCGCCGGTGAGCTGGCCCGCAACGCGGCCCTGGCGAGCCTCGGGCGGGTCGCCCGGGCGGTCGCGGTGACCGACCGGACCACCGTGGTGACGGCCTCCAGCCGAGCCCGGTGGCCGGGCGTCCCCCACGTAGTCGAGCTGGCCCTGGGCGGGCTGACCGACGCCGAAGCCGACGAGCTGGCCGCGGTGCCGGCGCGCGCCGAGGGGCCGTTCCGCACCGGTTCGGCCGGCCGGCTCCTCGGTTGGAAGGGGTTCACCCTCGGGCTGCGGGCCTTCGCCGCCCTGGCCGCCGAGGACCCCACCGCCGAGCACTGGATCGTGGGCGACGGTGGCGAACGCTCCCACCTCGAGGCCGAGGCGGCCCGGCTGGGCGTGGCCGACCGGGTGCGCATCCTCGGCTGGCGCCCCCGCGCCGAGCTGCCCGCGCTCCTCGCCCAGCTGGACGTGGTCCTGCACCCGAGCCTCCACGACCAGTTCGCCTTCTCGGTGCTCGAGGCCATGGCCGCGGGGCGCCCGGTGGTGGCCCTGGACGTGGGGGGCCCGGCGAGACTCCTCGCCCCCGGCGGAGGGGTCCTCGTGCCCGTGGGCGGCCACCGCGCCATGGTGGCCGGCCTGGTCGCAGCGCTCCGCGGCCTTCGCGCCGACGCCGACGCCCGGCGAGCCCTCGGGGAGCAGGCACGCCGGGTGGCCCTCGGCCGGTGGCGCGCCGACCACCTCGGCGAGGTGTTCGACGGGCTCTTCCGGGAGGCCACGGCGACGTGAGCGTCACCACGAACGCAGACGACGCCTCCCGGCTCCGGTCCCGCCGGGCCGCGGCGGGTACGACCCTCGGGGTCGTCGCGCGGGTGCTGTCGGCCGCGGTGGGCCTGCTCACGGTGCCCATCGCCCTCGACGCGGTCGGCGAGGCCGACTACGGCATCTGGATGACCGTGCTGTCGCTCACCGCCTTCCTCACCGCCGCCGACCTCGGTCTGAACCAGGCGGTCGTGAGCCGAACGGCGGCGGCGCTGGCGAGGGGCCGGCGGGACGAGGCAGCCCGGTACGTGTCGACCGCCTTCACCGCCACCCTCGCCATCGCCGTGGGCGTGGCGGTGGTGCTGGCCGTGGCGATCCCGCTCGTCCCGTGGGCCACGCTGTTCGGTCTCGACCCCTCCGGTGCGAGCGACGCCGAGTCGCTCGCCGCCGTGCTCGGGCTCGTGTTCCTGGTCAACCTGCCCCTCACCACCGTGGCCGAGACCCGCAACGCCCTCCAGGAGGCGTGGGTCCACAACCTGTTCCTCGTCGTCGGCACGCTGGTGGGGGTCACCGGGCTGCTCGTGGCGGTGTGGACCGACGCCGGCATCGCGGCCATGGCCGGGGCGCTGGCCGGCGGGCCGGTCGCGGTGATGGTGGTCAACGGCGCCCTCCTCCTGCGGCGCCACCCCTGGCTCCGCCCGCGACCGTCGCAGGTGCGGCGCCGCGACGTGCGCGAGCTGCTCGGCTCCGGCGGCGCCCTGGTGGTGGTCCGCACGTCGATGCTGCTCCTCACCACGCTCGACGCGGTGGTGATCGCGGCCGTGCTGGGGACCGACGAGGTGACCGGCTACGTGGTGCCGGCGCGGGTGGTCTACCTGGGCACCACCGTGGTGGGGATGGCCCTGCTCCCGCTGTGGCCGGCGGTGGCCGACGCCCTCGCCCGCCGGGACCCGGCCTGGGCCCGCCGCACGGTCGAGCGCACCCTGGCGGCAGTGATCGCCTCGACCACGCTGGCCGGACTCCTGTACGTCGCCTTCGGGCAGGCAGCCGTGCGGGTGTGGACCGGCGGCGCCGTCGAGCCCCCCCTGTCGCTCCTGGTCGCCCTCGCCGTGGCCTTCGTGGTGTTCTCGGTCGCCAACGTGCTGTTCGTCTACCTGAGCGGCGCGCAGGTGCTGCGACCCCAGGCCGTGGCCTGGGCCGTGATGGCCGCGCTGAACGTGGCGCTCAGCGTGATCCTCACCCGCCACCTCGGGATCCTCGGGCCGGCCGTGGCGACCACGATCTCCCTCGGGGTCGCCGTGGTCGTGCCCTCGGTGGCGCTGACCCGGGCCAGCCTGCGGCGGGAGGAGCGCTCCGCCCGAGGCCCTAGCCTTCCCGTCGCGTGACGACGATGCTCAACCTCGGCTGCGGGGTGAAGACGGCGCCCGACTGGGTCAACGTCGACTGGTCCCCCTACCTGCGCCTGCGGGCCAGCCCCGCGCTGCGCCGTGTCGCCGCCGTCGCCCTCTCCGGCGAGCGGCGCCGGCGCTTCGAGCGGCTCGACCCGGCCGTGCTCGTCCACGACCTGCGCCGGCCGCTGCCCTTCGCCGACGGCACGGTCGACGCCGTGTACCACTCGCACCTCTTCGAGCACCTGGACCGCGACCGCGTCGGGGGCTTCCTCGCCGAGGTTCGCCGCGTGCTCCGCCCGGGTGGGCGGCACCGGGTGTGCGTCCCCGACCTCGAGCAGCTCGCCCGCGCCTACCTCGCCTCGCTGGAGGCGGCCCGGGCCGCGGGCCCCCGGGGCTGGGACCGCCACGACGCCAGCGTGGCCGAGCTCTACGAGCAGTCGGTCCGGAAGGACGCGTGGGCGACGGCCGGCCGGCGCGGCGCCGCGGCGGCCGCCGAACGAGTGGTGCTGGGCGACGCCCGCCGCCGCGGCGAGACGCACCAGTGGATGTACGACGAGGTGAACCTGGGAGCCGTGCTGGCCGAGGCCGGCTTCGTCGACGTGCGCCGGCGGGCCTGGAACGACAGCGCCATACCCGGCTGGATGGCGAGCGGGCTCGAGGTCGGGGACGGCGGCGAGTACCGCCCCGGCTCGCTGTACCTGGAGTGCCGAGCGCCGTCCTGAGGGGCTACGCCGCCGGCCAGCCCAGCGCCGCGACCACCGCGCCGGCCGGATGGCCCTCGGGCAGGAGCACCAGGTTGGGGCTGCCGGGCGCCCGCACGGCCCGGTAGCCGGCCGGCACCGAGGTCAGGCCCCGGTGGATCGCCTCGGCGATCACGAGCGGCCGGCAGCGCTCGATCAGGCCGGCGGCCCCGGCGAGCACGGCGTCCTCGGCCCCCTCCACGTCGATCTTCACCAGGTCGACGTGCTCGAGGCCCTCCCAGGCGAGGAGCTCGTCGAGGGGCACGACCAGCACCGAGAAGCCGGCACCCGCCGCCCTGCGGACCAGCGAGAACGAGTTGGGCGCGTCGCGGTTCTCCCACAGGGTGGCGGCTCCGGTGCGCTCGCCGGCCGCCAGCATCCGCACCCGCACGTTGCCCAGGCCGTTGGCCCGCACGTTGCCCTGGAGCCACCCGATCATGTCGGGGTTGGGCTCGATGGCGACCACGGTGCCCGACGGCCCGACCAGCCGGCCGGCCTTCAGGGCGTACACGCCGGTGTTGGCGCCGACGTCGACCACCACCTGCCCGGGCCCGACCAGGCGATCGAGGACCGCGAGCTCGGGCTCGAGGGCGTCGCGGTGGACGAACGCGCCCCGGCCGCCGTGGCCGGCGCGGTTGCGGCCGCGCACCACGGTGCCGTCGGTGAGGTGGGCGGTGAGGGTGGCCCGGCGGGGCAGCACCGCGCACCACGCCTTGCGGCCGAGGAGCCGCCAGTCGGGGGCCACCGATCAGCCGTGCAGGGTCCGGCCGGTGAGGCTCATCACCGTCTCGCCGAACAGCTCCGACAGGGTGGGGTGGGGCTGCACGAACTGGGCAACCTCCTCGACGGTGGCCTCCCAGTTCACCGCCAGGTACGCCTGGCCGAGCTGCTCGGTGACCCACGGCCCCACCATGTGGACGCCGAGGATCCGCCCGCCGGTGCCGTCGGGCTGCTTCTCGGCGATCACCTTCACCAGGCCGTCGGGCTCGCCCACGATCAGGGCCCGGCCGTTGCCGCTGAAGCGGTGCTTGCCGGTCACCACGTCGAGGCCGGCCTCGCGGGCGCTCTGCTCGGAGTGGCCGGCGAAGGCGACCTCGGGCTGGCAGTAGATGCACCAGGGGACCCGCCCGTAGTCGACGGGCACCGGGTCCTCGCCGAGCAGGTCCCGGATGGCGAGGATGCCCTCGGCGAAGCCGACGTGGGCCAGCTGCGGGGTGGCGATCAGGTCGCCGACGGCGTACACGCCGGGCTCACCCGTGCGGCACCAGGCGTCGACCTCCACGAAGCCGCGCTCGGTGACGCCGACCGCCGTGCCCTGGAGCCCCAGCAGGTCGGCGTAGGGCCGCCGGCCGACCGAGACGACCACCTGCTCGACGGCCAGCTCCTCGCCGTCGCCGAAACGCACCGTGGTCCCCCGGCCCGACGGGTCGGGCGCGTGGCCGGTGACGGCCACGCCGGTTCGCACGTCGATGCCCCGCTTCTTGAAGGAGCGCAGCACGACGGCGGCGACGTCGGCGTCGCAGCCGGGGAGGATGTGCGGGAGCGCCTCGAGGATCGTGACCTGCACGCCCAGGTCGGCGTAGAGGGAGGCGAACTCGCAGCCGATGGCGCCGCCGCCGATCACCACCGCCGTCTCCGGCAGCTCGGTGATGGCCAGCACCTCGTCGGAGGTGAGCACGAGGCGCCCGTCGACCTCGAAGCCGGGGATGGAGCGGGGGGCCGACCCCGACGCCAGGATCACGTGGCTGCCGCTGAGCCGGGTGGTCGTGCCGTCGTCGTGGCGCACCGTGACCGCCCGGTCGGGGCCGAGCGAGCCCACCCCGGCGAGGGTCGTGACCTTGCGGCGGCCGAGCAGCCCGGTGAGGCCCTTCCACAGCTGCTCGACGACCCGCTGCTTTCGGGCCTGCGACACCGCGAAGTCGAGCCCGGGCGGCTGGGTGAGCACGCCGAAGTCGCCGGCGCCCACCACGTGGCGGTACACGGCCGCCGTCTCGAGGAACTCCTTGGCCGGCACGCAGCCGCGGTGGAGGCACGTGCCGCCCACCCGGTCCTTCTCGACCAGGGCGATCCGCAGCCCGGCCGACGCGCCGTACAGGGCGGCGGCGTAGCCGCCCGGCCCGCCACCGATGATCACGACGTCGTACTGCTCGGCCACCCGGGGCACCTCCGTCACGGCGACCCGGGCAGGCTACCGGCCCGCCACCACCGGCCCGCGGGGACGGGCGTGCCCGGCCGAGCCGACAGCACGGCCACGCAGTACCCGAAGGCGCGGCGGGCGTGCCGGCGCAGGACCGGGTCGATCGCCGCCCGCTGGCCGGCCGAGCCGTGCGGGCGGTGGGTGACCCGTGCCCGGTGCGTCACCACCACCTCACCGCCGAGGGCGATCGCCTGTTCGGCGAGGAACTCCTCCTCGCCGAACAGGAACAGCGGGTGGTTGAGGTGCCCGCCCCGGTCGAAGAACCCCCGTGACAGCGCCACCAGGCTGCCGTGCACCCCGTAGACGACCTGGTCGGCCGGGGTGTCGGCATCGGGCCGACGGGGATCGGACGGCGACGGCCCGGTGGTGTCGGCCCGGCGGGCCGCCCACCCCAGCCAGGCCCGCGCGGTGATCCCGGTGGCGTAGAGCGCCCACAGGAGCGCGAACCGGGCCGGGCCCGGCCGCCGGACGAAGAGCGGGTTCAGCGAACCGCCGGACGCGTCGACCAGCTCGGGGCCCACCACGAGCACACCGCGGCCTCCCGGGGCCAGCTCGTCGAGCGCCGCGACGAGGGCGGCCACGTCCAGCTCGAGATCGGCGTTGGCGACCACCACCCACCCGTAGGGGGCCAGCCCCTCGGCGTCGGCGACGAGCGACAGCGCCCAGTGGGCGCCGCGCAGGTAGCCGAGGTTGGCCGGGGGGCGCACGACGGTCGCTCCGCTCAGGCCGCCGGCAGCCGCCACCTCGCCGCTGTTGTCGACGACGACCACGTCGACCCGGCCGGCCGCCGGCGAGGAGGAGACCTGGCCGACCAGACGCGCCGCGTCGTCGGGCGCCCGGTGGTGGACGACGAGCAGGAGGAGCCGGTCGACCACTCAGGCCCGCCGCGCCCACGCGGTCATCGACCCGCTCCGCCCGGCGGCCGCCAGACCGAGCGACAGGGGGTACAGCACCGCCTGCGCCCAGAGCGGGCCGGTGGAGGCGGTGCCCGGGCGCCGCCCGGTGCGCCGCTGCTCCCGCTCGAGGCGCACGATCGACGCGCTCGCCACCAGGTCGATGGCCCATCGCTGGTAGACGAGCCGGTCCAGGCGGAAGCCCCCGGCGGCCAGCACGCGGGCGAGGGTGGTCGGGGTGAAGTGGTACAGGTGGTGCGGGACGCTCAGCCCGTACCACCGGGCGCCGAAGGCCCGGAACCCCAGCGAGTCGAGGTTCGGAACGGACACCACGAGCCAGCCCCCGGGGCGCAGCGACGACCGCAGGCGGCGGAGGGCCTCGACCGGGTGGTGGAGGTGCTCGAGCGCGTTCCAGGCCGTCACCAGGTCGAGCCCGGCGGGGAGCTCGTCGCACGACTCGACGGTCCCGTGGATGACGGGCACGCCCCGCGCGGCCGCAACGGCACACGCCGAGGCCGACGGCTCGATGCCCGCGACGGACCAGCCCTGCCGCTGCATCTCGACGAGCTCGGCACCGTTGGCGCACCCCACGTCGAGCACGGCGCCGGGTGCCAGCGGGGGCAGGGCGTGGGCGCCGGTCCGCAGCACGCGCCGCCCGACCCGGCGGAGCGACGCCAGCCGGTCGTCGCTGCGGTCGACGAACGCGTCGTAGCAGTCGGGGTAGAACGCCCCCATCGCCGCCGCCGTGGGCCTGGGGTCGGTCCGGGCGAGCCGGCAGGCGCGGCACCGCACCACCGTGAACCGGCCGGCCGGCCCGGCGCGCCAGTTGGCGGCCGTCACCAGCGGGTCGTCGCCGGCCCGGCAGCCCAGCGGGCACGGCGACCACTCGGTGTCGAGCATCATAGGGAGGCGTCATCCTCGCACGCCGGGCCCAGAGGGCCCGACGCCCGGTCCGAACCGATTCGGAGGCAACCCATGTGCAGCGCCGGCGTCCTCGACTCCGTCACGACGCGCGTGGGCCTGGCGAGGCTCAACGAGTCGTACGCGGCGTGGGTGCCGGCTCGGGTGCAGGAGGCGGTGCACGCGGCCCGGCGGCGGGCAAGGACGACGTGAAGGGCCTGATCCTCGCCGGCGGCGCCGGCACCCGGCTGCGGCCGATCACCCACACCAGCGCCAAGCAGCTGGTGCCCGTGGCCAACAAGCCGATCCTCTTCTACGGCCTCGAGCACCTGGCCGCGGCCGGCATCACCGAGGTCGGCGTGGTGGTGGGCGACACCGCCGACGAGGTGCGCGCCGCCGTGGGCGACGGCTCTCGGTGGGGGGTCCGCACCACGTTCCTGCAGCAGGAGGCTCCGCTCGGCCTGGCCCACGCGGTGCTGATCGCCGGCGACTTCCTCGGCGACGACGACGTCGTCATGTACCTGGGTGACAACCTGCTCCGCGAGGGGGTGACCCGCTTCGTCGACGCCTTCGAGGCGGCACGGGCCGACGCCGCGACCCCCCGCCTCGGCGACCCCGGCTCGGCCCCGCCGGCCGCCCAGATCCTGCTGGCCCGGGTGCCCGACCCCCAGCGCTTCGGCGTGGCCGAGCTCGACGAGCGGGGCGAGGTGGTCCGCCTGGTGGAGAAGCCGGCGGTGCCGCCGTCCGATCTGGCCCTGGTCGGCGTGTACCTCTTCGACCGCCACGTCCACGAGGCCGTGCGCGCCATCACGCCCAGCGCGCGGGGCGAGCTGGAGATCACCGACGCCATCCAGTGGCTCATCGACCACGGCCACCGCGTCGTCCACCAGGTCGTCGAGGACTGGTGGATCGACACCGGCACGCTCGAGCCGCTGCTCGAGGGCAACCGCCTGATCCTCGAGATGCTGGAGCCGCACTGCGACGGCTCGGTCGACGACGCCTCACGGATCGAGGGCCGGGTGGTCGTCGAGGCGGGAGCGAAGGTGGAGCGGTCCACCATCCGGGGCCCGGCCATCATCGGCGGGCGCTCCCGCGTCCACGACTCCTACGTCGGGCCGTTCACCTCCATCGACCACGACTGCGAGATCGTCGGGTCCGAGATCGAGCGCTCGATCGTGCTGGCGGGCAGCCGCATCAGCGGCGTCCCCCGCATCGTCGACAGCCTGGTGGGCAGGAGCGCGGAGGTGACCCGATCCGACGCCCGGCCCCGCGCCACGCGGCTGATGCTGGGCGACCACTCGCGGGTCGAGCTGCCGTGAGGCCCTCCCGATGACGGCCGACCTCGAGCTGTCGTCGACGATCGTCGGGGTCGTCATCGCCTCACCCACCGTGTTCGGCGACGAGCGGGGCTACTTCGTGGAGACGTGGCGGCGCTCGTGGGTGCCCCACGGCCGCGAGATGGTCCAGGCCAACCGGGCCGACCGCCAGGCCGGCTGCCTCGTGGGCCTGCACTACCACCTCCACCAGGCCGACTACTGGTACGTGCCCCACGGCCGGGCGCGCGTGGTGCTGCACGACCTGCGGCTCGGCTCGCCGACGGCCGGCGCCACCCTCACCGTCGACCTGGGCGGCGACGGCGGACCCGGGCACGACCACCGCGGGGTGTACATCCCGCCCGGCGTCGCCCACGGGTTCGCCGCCCTCACCCCCGTCACCATCACGTACCTCGTCGACCGCACGTACGACCCGGCCGACGAGCTCGGCGTCGCCTGGGACGACCCCGAGATCGGGGCCGACTGGGGCCTCGACACGATCGGTGTGCGCGCACCGATCCTCTCGGCGCGCGACCGGGCCAACCCCCGGCGCGCCGAGCTGACCGGCCCCCTCGTGCCCCGCTGGGCGGAGCCGTCGGCCCCCGAGGCGGGCCGGTGAGGCTGCTCGTCACCGGCGGCGCCGGCTTCATCGGCAGCCACTACGTCCGCCACGTCCTGGCCACCACCGACGACGAGGTGGTGGTGTACGACCTGCTCACCTATGCCGGTCGGCTCGAGACCCTCGGCGAGGTGCTCGACGACCCCCGCGTGCGGTTCGTGCGCGGCGACGTGTGCGACCGCCACGCCCTGGGTGCGGCGATGGCCGGCTGCCAGGCGGTCGTCCACCTGGCGGCCGAGACGCACGTCGACCGCTCCATCACCGGCCCGGACGCCTTCGTGCGCACCAACTGCCAGGGCACCAACGTGGTGTGCGACGTGGCCCGCAGCGTGGGGGCGTCGCGCGTCGTCCACGTCTCCACCGACGAGGTCTACGGCTCCGTCCCCGAGGGCTCGTTCGTGGAGACCGACCCGCTCACCCCGTCGAGCCCGTACTCGGCGTCGAAGGCCGGCAGCGACCTCATCGCCCTCAGCCACCACGTCACCCACGGCCTCGACGTGGTGGTCACGCGGAGCAGCAACAACTACGGGCCCTACCAGTTCCCCGAGAAGCTGATCCCGCTGTTCGTCACCAACCTGCTCGACGGGCGGCGGGTCCCCCTCTACGGCGACGGCGCCAACGTGCGCGACTGGCTCCACGCCACCGACAACGCCGCCGCCATCGACGTGGTGCGCCGGCAGGGGGAGCCCGGCGGCATCTACAACGTGGGCGCGGGCAACGAGCGCACGAACGCCCAGATCGCCGAGCGCCTGGTCGAGCTGTGCGGGCGCGACCGGTCGGCCATCGAGGCGGTGGCCGACCGGCCCGGCCACGATCGGCGGTACTCGATCGACACCACCCGGATCCGCGCCCTCGGCTGGGCGCCCCGCGTCGCCCTCGACGACGGCCTGGCCGACACGGTCGGCTGGTACCGCGCCAACCCGTGGTGGTGGCGGCCCCTGCGCGGCCAGGAGTAGACGGGCGCACCGATGGAGTCCCTCACCGAGATCGGCCGGCGCCACGGCACCGACAAGGCGACCGAGCACGGCTACACCGACCACTACGACGCGTGGTTCGCGCACCTGCGCGACCGCCCGGTGCGCGTGCTGGAGATCGGCATCGGGGGGTACGACGATCCCCTCGCGGGCGGCGAGTCGCTGCGGATGTGGGCCGAGTACTTCCCCGAGGGACGCATCGTCGGTCTCGACCTGTTCGAGAAGCGCCTCGCTCTTCCGGCACGCGTGCGCGTGGAGCGGGGAAGCCAGGTCGACGCCGGGCTCCTGGCGCGGATCGTGGCCGACCACGGGCCATTCGACATCGTCATCGACGACGGCAGCCACGTGCCACGCCATGTCGTCGCCACCTTCCGACTCCTCTTCCCGACCCTGGCCACGCCGGGCTTCTACGTCGTCGAGGACACCCAGACGTCCTACTGGCCCGAGTTCGGCGGGTCCCGCCTCCGCTGGTGGCCCCACACCTCCGTCAACTACTTCCGACGGCTCGTCCACGGCCTCAACCACATGGAGCTCGACCGCCCCGGCTACCGCCCGACACCGCTCGACCGGTCGGTCACCGAGCTGCGCTTCCTGCACGACCTCGTTCTGGTGGTGAAGGGCGACAACACCGCGGCGAGCACGATGGTCCCACCGCAACCGATGAGCGTCGGCACCTGGCTGGCCTGGCGGGCCAAGCGCAGCGCCGTCAGGCACCTGCCGCCGGCGGTGGTGCGCCGCGCCCGCCGCCGGGCCTGACCCGCCCGCCGGGGTCGCCCGCCGCTACCGTCCCGTGGTGCCGCTCGTGTGGTTGCTCGCCGCGCTGGCGGCCGTCGACGCCGCCCTGGCCGGCGCCCACCCCACCGGGCTCACCGCCCTCGACGCCGCCCTGGCGGCCGCCCTCGCCGCGCTGGCCGTGCTCGCCGCCGCCCGGGCCGCCCCCTGGGCCGTCACCGCCGCGGCCGCCGCGGCCACCCTGGCGTCGGTGGGGCAGCCCACCACGGCGGTGCCGGCCGGCCTGGCCACGGCCGTGGCCGCGGTGGCCTGGAACCGCGGCCTGCGCCCACCCGAGCGCACCGCGGCGGCCGTGCAGGCGGTCGTGACCGCGGTGACGGTCCACGCCCTCCTGCGCATCCCCTGGGCCCACCCCACGGGGGCCAGCGCCCTGCTGACCGCGGCCCTGCTGGCGCTGCTGGGCGCCTCGGCCTGGCCGTCGCTGTCGAGCCGGGCCCGGCGGCTCGCCCGCCGGGGCGCGCTGGCGCTGGCGGCGCTGGCGGTGGCGTCGGCCCTGCTGCTGGCCGTCGTCGCGCTGGCCGCCCGGCCGTCGCTGACCGCTGGTCTCGACGCCGCCCGGGCCGGCCTCGACGCCGCCGGCGCCGGCGACCGGGACGGCGCGGTCGCCGCGCTGGCGCGGGCCGCCGACCGATTCGCCACCGCCCACCGCTGGCTGGCGTCGCCCCTCGCCCTGCCGGCCCGGCTCGTGCCCGGGCTGGCGCCCCAATCCCGCGCCCTCACCGGCATGGCCGCCGCCGGCGAGGACCTCACCCGGGCCGCCGCCGACGCGGCCGACGACGCCGACGTCGACGCCCTCACGGTGCAGGCCGGCCGGCTCGACCCGGCCCGGGTGGCCGCCCTCCGGAAGCCGCTGGCCCGGGCCAGCGAGGCGCTCGCCGACACCGAGCGGCGCCTCGACGGGCTGGCGTCGCCCTGGCTGGCCGTGCCCCTGGCCGGTGCCTACGACGACCTGGCCGGCCGGGTGGCCGACGCCCGCGAGGGGGCCGACACCGCCACCCTCGCAGCCGAGGTGGCCCCCGGCCTGCTCGGCGGCGAGCGGCCCCGCAGGTACCTCGTGGTGTTCCTCTCGCCCGCCGAGGCCCGCGGCGGGGGCGGCTTCCTCGGCAACTACGCCGAGCTCTCGGTGGTGGACGGCGACATCGAGATGACCCGCTTCGGACGCCACGAGGAGCTGTCGGCCGTGCTCGCCCTCGCCGGCGGGCCGGCGGCGGTGCCCGGCGTGCAGGCCGAGCTCGACGCCTACTTCCCCGACCCGCCGCTGCCCGACCTGCCCTGGCAGCGGGCCTCCGCGCCACCCGACCTGCCGACCCTGGCCGGCGTGGTGGAGCGCCTGTGGGCGGCCTCGGGTGGCGACCCGGTGGAGGGCGTGGTCACCGTGGACCCCCGCGGGATCGCCGCCTTCCTGCAGCTCACCGGCCCCATCGAGGTCGAGGGCCTGTCGGAGCCGCTCACCGCCGCCAACGCGGCCGACGTCGTCCTGCGCCGCCAGTACACCGAGTTCCCCGACCGCGGCGAGCGGCTCGACTTCCTCGACGAGGCCGCCCGCACCACCTTCGAGCGGCTCACCACCGGGGACCTCCCGGGGCCCCGGACGGTGGCCGACGCCCTCTCCCCCGCCGTGCACGGCGGCGCGATCGCGGTCCACCTCGACGACCCCGACGAGCAGCGGCTGTTCGACCGGGTCGACGCCGGGGGCGCCATGCCGCCGGTGACGTCCGACGCCCTCGAGCTGGTCACCCAGAACGCGGGGGCCAACAAGATCGACGTCTTCCTCCGCCGGTCGCTCCGCTACGAGGCCGACGTCGACGCCCGCACCGGCGCCATCGCCGCCACCGCCACCATCACCCTCACCAACGAGGCCCCCGCGGCGGGGCTGCCGGCCAACGTGATCGGCAACATCGTGGGCCAGCCCGACGGCACCAACGTCACGTACCTGTCCCTGTACACGCCCCTGGCGCTCACCGGCGCCACCCTGGGCGGCGAGCCGGTCGACGCGGCCACCGCCGAGCTGCTCGGCCGCCGGGCCCACTCGCTGCTGGTCGACGTGCCCGCGGGCTCGAGCGTCACCCTGGTGCTGTCGCTCGCCGGCACGGTGGACACCGGCGGGGGCTACCACCTGGCGATCGGCCGCCAGCCGGTGGTCGCCCCCGACGAGGTGCAGGTGGACGTCCGGGTCGACGGCGGCCCCGACGTGCACGCCGGCGGGCCCCTGGTCGAACCCCTCGAGCTGCCCGCGCCCTGACGGGCGATCGGCTACAACCGGGGCCGTGCGCGTCCTCGTCACCGGAGCCGGCGGCCAGCTCGGCCACGACGTGGCCGCCGTCTGCCGCGCCGCCGGCGACCAGGTCGCCGCCCTCGACCGGGCCGCGCTCGACGTGACCGACCGCGACCAGGTGCTCGCCGCGGCCGGCGCCGTCGCCCCGGACGCCATCGTGCACTGCGCCGCCTGGACGGCCGTCGACGCCTGCGAGACCGATCCCGAGCGGGCGTTCGTCGCCAACGCCCTGGCCGTGCGGCACGTGGCCGAGGCCGCCCGCCGCACCGGTGCCCACCTCGTGCACCTGTCGACCGACTACGTGTTCGACGGCACCCTCGAGCGCCCGTACCACGAGTGGGACGAGCCCGACCCGGTGAACGTCTACGGCCGCTCGAAGCTCGCCGGGGAGCACGAGGCCCTGGCCGGATGCCCGGGCGCCACGGTGGTGCGCACCAGCTGGGTCGTGGGCGCCCACGGCGCCAACGTCGTGCGCACGATCCTCGCCCTGGCCGCCGACCCCGACCGACCGCTGGCCTTCGTCGACGACCAGCGGGGCTCCCCCACCTGCACCGCCGACCTGGCCCCGCTCCTGCGCACCCTGGCGCGCGACCGCCGGCCCGGCGTGGTCCACGCCACCAACCAGGGCGTCACCACGTGGTACGGCCTGGCCCGGGCCACCCTCGAGGCCGCCGGTGCCGACCCCTCGCGGGTGCGGGCGGTGACCACGGCCGAGCTCGACCCGCCCCGGCCGGCGCGGCGACCGGCCAGCTCGGTCCTCGCCCCGGCCGTGCTGCTCGCCTGGGGCCTCCCGCTGCTCCCACCCTGGCGGCGCGGCGTCGAGCGCCTGGTCGCGCAGCTGGCCGGGTCGCCGCCCGGCCCCGACGAGCGGACCCCCCGCTGACGTCCCTGGCGCGCGACCTCCTCGTCCTGTTCGACCGGCCGACCCGCTGGCGGGCGGTGGCCGTCGCGGTGGGGTCGGCGATGATCGGCCTGGCCGAGATCGTGGGCCTCGCGCTGATCATGCCCCTCATCTCGCTCCTGACCGACGAGGGCGACCCCACCAGCGGCATCGCCGGCACCATCTCCCGGATCACCGGGGTCACCGACACCGACCAGCTCGTCCTGGTGCTGTGCGCGCTGATCTTCGTGGCCTTCGTGACCCGGGGCTTCCTCACCCTGGTCTTCCGGTGGTGGGCGCTGGGCTTCCTGCACCGCAACGAGGCCGACGTCACCGTCCGCCTGGTCGACGGCTACCTCCACGCCCCCTACGCCTTCCACCTGCAGCGCAACTCCGCCGAGCTGCTCCGCACCCTGCAGAGCGCCGTCGAGGCCACCTACCTCCACGTGGTCGGGGGCGTCTTCACGCTGAGCACCGAGCTCGCTGCGCTGCTCGGCGTGCTCGTGGTGCTCGTCGCCTACGAGCCACTCGCCGCGGCCGGCGCGCTGGTCTACTTCGGCGGGGTCGCCGCCCTCTACCAGCGCCTGCTGCGCCGAAGGACGCGCCGCCTGGGAGCCGACTACGCCGAGCTCAGCCGCGAGCTGTTCCAGGAGGTGCAGCAGGGCCTGGGCGGCGTGCGCGAGCTGCAGGTGCGCAACCGCCAGGAGCACGTCGTGCGGCGGGTCCGCGTGAACCGCGACCGCTCGGCCGAGACCCGACGACAGATCCGCTTCCTGGCCGACTTCCCCAAGCACTACGTGGAGATCGCCTTCCTCCTCGGGGTCGCCGTGCTCTCGGCGCTGATCGTGGCCGGCAACGACCGGGCCACCGCCGTGCCGGCCCTCGGCCTGTTCGTCGCGGCCGCGTTCCGCGCCGTGCCCAGCATGGTTCGCCTCAACGTGGCCGTCTCGAGCGTCCGACACGGGCGGCCGTCGCTGCGCCTCGTGGTGGACGACCTGCGCACCGTCGCCCCGTGGCTCCCCGCCGCCCGGCCGGCCGGCTCGACCGTCGTCCCCGAGCCGACGCCGCTGCGCGACGGGATCGACGTCGAGCACCTGTCGTTCACCTACGACGGGGCCGACCGCCCGGCCCTCGACGACGTGAGCCTGCACATCGGCCCCGGCGAGATGGTGGGGCTGGTCGGGCCGTCCGGGGCCGGCAAGAGCACCCTCGTCGACCTGATCCTGGGCCTGCACACACCCGACACGGGCACCGTGGTCGTCGACGGTCGACCCATCGGCGACGACCTCCCGGCCTGGCAGCGGCGCGTCGGCCTGGTGCCCCAGGACGTGTACGTGCTCGACGCCAGCCTCCGCGAGAACGTGGCCTTCGGGTACGAGCCCGACGAGATCGACGACGAGCAGGTGCGCGACGCGGTGCAGCTCGCCCAGCTCGGCGACCTGCTGGCGTCCATGCCCGACGGCCTCGACACCCTGCTCGGCGAGCGGGGCGCGCGCCTCTCGGGCGGCGAGCGCCAACGCATCGGCATCGCCCGCGCCCTCTACTCGCGTCCCTCCCTGCTCGTGTTCGACGAGGCCACCTCGTCGCTCGACACCGCCACCGAGGCCCGCATCACCGGCACCCTCGCCGCGCTCCGCGGCCAGCTGGCCATGGTGGTGATCGCCCACCGGCTCACCACCGTGCAGGGCTGCGATCGCCTCCTGTTCCTCCGCGACGGGCACCTCGAGGCCACCGGCGCCTTCGAGGAGGTCCGGGCCGCCAACCCGGCCTTCGCCGAGCTCGTCCGGCTCGCCGGCATCGCTCCCGCCTAGCCGGGGCTGGCGACGGGCAACCTCCCGGCGCGGCTGCGGCCGCTTCCGTACAGTGGCCGCCGACCCCGGACCTCGACCTGCGGAGGCGACCACCGTGCCGAGCCGAGCCCCCCGCCTCCTCGCCGTCGCCGTGGGAGCGGCGCTGGCCCTCACCGTCCTGGCGGGCTGCGGCGGTGACGACGACGCGGCCACGACCACCGCCCCCTCCACCACCACGACCACCGCTCCCGCCACGACCACGACCGCACCGCCGGTCACGTACGTGGTGCAGGCCGGTGACTCGCTGTCGGCCATCGCCGAGCGGCTCGGCACCACGGTGGCCGAGATCGTGGCCGCCAACGGGCTCACGAACCCCGACCAGATCGCCGAGGGCCAGGTGCTGGTGATCCCGCCCAGCACCACCACGACCGCGCCGCCGGCCCCGACCGCGCCGGCCGCGTCAGCCCCGGCCCCGCCCACCACCGCCGCGCCGTAGCACCGCCCCGCCCACCGCCGGGACCTTCGCCTCTGGCCCCGCCGCCACCGCGGCGGTACGCCGGAGGGGCAGACCTCCGGGAGGCCGCCATGGGGCACGTCGCCGCCACCCTCGACCCCGACTACGCGCTCCTCCAGCAGCGCCTCGACCGCCAGGTCACCGGCGCGCCCGACTCGCCCACGTTCCAGCGGATCCTGCACCTCCTCTTCACCCCGGACGAGGCGGTGCTGGCCCGCCACATCCCCCAGCTCATCGGCGTGCCCGAGCTGGCCGCCCGGGTCGGCCGGCCCGTCGACGAGGTCGACGCCATGATCGACGGCATGGCCGCCAAGGGCCTGGTCGTCGACCTCGAGGACCACGGCCGCCGGGTCGTGTCGCTGGCCCCGGTGGTGATCGGCTTCTACGAGTTCACCTTCATGCGCACCCGCGACGACGCCCCCATGGAGGAGCTGGCCCACCTGTTCGACCACTACTGGGCCGAGGGCGACCTGCCCCGCTCCATCTTCCGGGCCAACACCCAGATCGGCCGCTCCCTCGTGAGGGAGGAGGCCCTGCCGGCCGAGCTCCCCACCGAGGTCCTCCCCTACGAGCGGGCCACCGAGATCGTGGGCACCGCCAGCGCGGTGGCGGTGTCGCTGTGCCCGTGCCGCCACCACGCCCGCCTGGCCGGCCACGGGTGCGACGCCCCGCTGCGCACCTGCCTGACGCTCAACGCCGCGGCCGAGGCCCTGGTGCGGTCCGGCCTGGCCGAGCCGATCAGCAACGACGAGGGCCTGGCGATCCTGGCCGAGTGCAAGGCGGCCGGGCTGGCCCAGACGGGCGACAACGTCAAGCACGACGTCACGTACATCTGCAACTGCTGCGGCTGCTGCTGCGGGATGATGCGCTCGATCAAGCGGTTCGGCCTCCCCCACGCCATCGTGAGCTCCAACTGGATCGCCGAGATCGACCACACCCGCTGCAAGGGCTGCGGCAGGTGCGTGAAGGCCTGCCCGGTCGGCGCCCTGCACCTCGAGCCCACCCACGGCGAGGGGCTGCGCAGGAACTGGGCGGTGCTCGACACCGACGCCTGCCTGGGCTGCGGGGTGTGCCACGAGCAGTGCCGCAACGAGGCCCACGCCATGGTGCCGAGGGAGCGGCGGGTGTTCACCCCGGAGACCACCTTCGACCGGGTCGCGGCCATGGCCATCGAGCGGGGCAAGCTGGGCGACCTGCTCGTCGACCAGCTCGAGGGCGCGGGCGCCCACGCCGTGGCCCGGGTGCTGCACGTGCTGGAGCAGACGCCGCCGGCCCGGGCCCTGGTGGCCATCGAGCCGCTGCGCTCCACGTTCCTGCGCCTGATGGTGGCGGCCATGAGCCGCTCCGGCGCGCCCGAGGGCGCCCCCGTCTGACCGCCTGACCGTCTGACCGGCCCCGGGGTCGGCGCCCGGTGCCGTGCTACGCGTCGCCCAGCGGGCGGTCGAGGGGCACCTCGCGCAGGGTGGTGAGGGCGAACACGGCCAGCTCGCCGTCCTGGAAGAAGCGGGTGGCCACCATGGCGGTGCGGCCCCGCTCTTTCTCCCGGACGCTCTCGATCACGAAGCGGGGGCCGGTGATCGGCTCGAAGTAGTCGATGCGCATGTTGGTGGTGGCCAGCCAGGTGGTGGGCACCTCGCGGGGCCGGCCGGCCCGCACCGTGAACAGGGCGACCAGGTCGACGTACGTGGGCGTGAACCCGCCGAACAGCTGCCCCCGGGGGTTCTTCACGTGGTCGGGCAGCCCGAGCTCGACGCGGAGCAGGCCGGGGCCCTCCTCCAGCAGGTCCCAGGCCCAGGCCTCGAGGAAGTCGCCGGCCGGGTGGCCCCGTCCGATCAGGCGTCCCGGCGGCGGCTGGGCCCAGGCCCGGAGGAACCCGGCGCCCGGGGTGGCGTCGCTCATGCCGGCGCCGAGTCCGTGACCGTGACGCCGGCGGCCGAGAACCGCTCGACCACGTCGGGCCCCAGCGCGGTGGCGGGGGTGAGGAACCCGGCCCGGTCGGGCACCGGGGCCGACGGGTCGGCCAGGATCAGGGCGGCCTCGCCGACCATGGTGGCGGTCGACTTGTAGCCGGGGTGGCCGACCGCCCGGAGCACCACGTCGGCGGTGCCCCCGCCGTCGGTGGTGGCCCGGGCGTCGATCCGGTAGTCCCAGGCGTCGAGCGTGTCGGCGCCGGGGCCATCGCCCGGTTTGGGCCCGATCCGCTCCAGCACGTCGGCGATGGGCCGGCGGGCGACGCCGGGCGCCCGGGCGGCCAGGCCGATGGCGGCCTGCGTGCCCGACAGGGCGGCGGCCAGCGCCGGCGCCATCGGGCCGGCCCGCTCGGGCAGCATGCTCGCCACCACGGTGCCCTCCCGGTAGCGGAACGAGGGGGCGAACGTCGGGTCGCCCTCGGCGCGCAGCAGGGCGGCGCTGCGGTGGACCACCGCCGGGTTCAGGAACGGCGCCGGGAGCAGGGGGGCCAGCCAGGCGCCGGTGCCGGCGTGGCGGCGGGGCCGCAGCCGGTAGCCGGCCCGGTCGGTCGTCGCCCCCGGTCCGGGCCCGGGCGGGTCGAGCAGGTGGGGGTCGCGCACGGCCCGGCCGGGTCCCCGGCGGATCATGCCCACCAGGCTCCCGAACGTGCCGCCCGACACGACGTCGCTCACCCCGCCGGGGCGCAGGTCGCTGCGTATCGACACCGCCGCGTCCACGTCGACCACGGGCCGGCCGTGGCGGGCGTGGGCGGCGCGCGCCGCCACCAGCGCGGCCAGGTCGAAGGGCAGGGCCTCGAACCCGCAGGTGGGCACCAGGCGCGCCCCCGATGCCACCGCGGCGTCGCCGTGGCGGCCGATCATCTCCAGCACCCAGTCGGTCTCGCCGCTCAGGTCGACCTGGTGGGTGCCGTGGCGGGCGCAGGCCTCGTACACCGGCTCGCCGTAGGCCGCGTAGGGGCCGACCAGGTTGGCGACCACGGTGGCCGAGCGGGCGAGGGCGTCGATGGAGGCGGCGTCGCCTACGTCGGCGTACAGCAGCCCGTCGGGGGTGGCGCCCACCGCCCGCAGCGCCGCCTCCACCCGGGCCCGGTCGCGGCCGGCCGCGGCCCAGCGCAGCCCCACCGCCGGCGCCCGGCGCGACAGGTAGCGCGCCACCTCCCGACCGGTGACGCCGGTCGGCCCGAACAGCACCACGTCGTAGTCCCTGCCCATGGGCCGCATCCTCGCTCGCCGGGCGCCCGCCCTGCACCCCGCCCGTGCTAGCACCGCGAGGTGCCCACCCGCGCCGAGCTCGAGCGGTTCCGCGGCGCGACCGTCGACGACCTGCTCGGCCCGGGCCTGCGGCTGCTGTTCGTGGGCATCAACCCGGGGCTGTGGACGGCCGCGGTCAACGCCCACTTCGCCCGGCCCGGCAACCGCTTCTGGCCGGCCCTGCACCTCGCCGGGGTCACGCCCCGGCGCATCGACGCCTCCGAAGGGATGCGCCCGGCCGACGCCGCGCTGCTCACCGCGGCCGGCGTGGGCATCACCAACCTGGTGCGGGTGGCCACGGCCCGGGCCGACGAGCTCACGGCCGACCAGCTGCGGGCCGGCGCCGACGACCTGCGGGCCACGGTGCGCCGGGTGCGGCCCGCGGTGGTGGCCGTGCTGGGCCTCACCGCCTACCGGGTGGCCTTCCGCCAGCCGAAGGCCACCGCCGGGCGCCAGCCCGAGCTGCTCGAGGGGGCCGAGCTGTGGGTGCTGGGCAACCCGAGCGGCCTGAACGCCCACGAGACGCCGGCGTCGCTGGCCGCGTCGTTCCGGCTGGTGGCCGAGGCCGCCGGGGTGCCGCTGAGCGCCGGGTGACGCCGGGCGACGCCGAGTCGGCGGCGGGCTCGTGAGGCGACGGCCCTGGCTACGCTCCGTGGCCGTGACCCCGCCCGACTGCGACGGCGCGGCCGACGGCCCCGGCCGGCCCGATCCGCAGCACCTGGAGGAGCTCCTCGAGCGGGCGGTGGCGCGCACCGGCGGCGTGGTCGGCGGCGGCCCGGCGGCCCCGCTGGCCGAGGCCATGCTGGCCCTGGCCGACGACGAGTCGTGGATGCTGGTCGACCTGGCCGGCGCCCAGCGCTACACGCTCGGCCCGCCCGGCGGGCTGCTGGGCTGGGCCGACAAGCCCAGCGGCGTCCTCGAGCGGCTCCACCCCGACGACCTGGCCGAGGTCAGCGCGGCCCTGCCGGCGGCCCTCGCCCAGCCCGAGGTGGTGCACCGCGTGCGGGCCCGGGTGCGCGACGCAGCCGGCGAGTTTCGCTGGGTGGAGCTGACGATGTGGAGCCGCCTGGACGACCCGGCCATCGCCGGGCTGGTGGTGCGCACCCGGCTGGTGGCACCGCCCGACGACGCCGAGCTGCTGCTCGGGTCGAGCCTGGTCGACCTGCTGCCCACGCCGGTGCTGGCCGCCGCGCCCAACGGGCGGGTGGCGGCGGCCAACCCGGCGGCGGTCGAGCTGCTGGGCCGCGACGCCGCCGCCCTGGCCGGCACCGGCTGGCTCGACGCCTTCGAACCGGCCGCCCGGCCCGCGCTCATCGACGCCGCCCGTGTCGCCCAGTGGCAGGGCGAGCCGACGCGGGTCGACGCCCGCTGCGGCGATCTCGACCTCTCCGTCGCCTTCGCGGCCCAGGGCCCCGCCCCGCCCCACGGGTGGATCGCCACCGTCGAGGACCACACCCAGCACACCCAGGTGGCCCGCGAGCTGGCGGTGGCGGCCGGCGTCGATCCGCTCACCGGGCTGCTGAACCGGCGCTCGTCGATCGACGCCCTGGGCCGGCTCCTCGCCGACGACCGGCCCACCGCCGTGCTGTTCTGCGACCTCGACGGCTTCAAGGCCGTGAACGACACCCTCGGCCACCACGCCGGCGACGTGGCCCTCACCCAGGTGGCCGTCCGCCTGTCGGCGGCGGTGCGAGCCGCCGACCAGGTGGGCCGCTGGGGCGGCGACGAGTTCGTGGTGCTGTGCCCCGACACCCCCGAGGCCCAGGCCGAGGCCGTGGCCGAGCGCCTCCGGGTCGCCATGGCCGAGCCCCTGCAGCTCGGTGACCACCGGTTCACGGTGGGCGTGAGCGTGGGCGCGGCCGCGGCCCAGGGCGCCGGCATCGACCCGGCCACCCTGCTCGACCGGGCCGACCGGGCCATGTACGAGCACAAGCAGCGGCCGGCCCCTCGCGGCTGACGGCGGCCTCGGCTCGGCCAGCAGGCGGACGGCTCGGGCTCGGCCAGCACGGCCCGCCGCAGCTCGGTGCGGAGCAGATCGGAGGAGCAGCGCCGGTGCCGGCCCAGCCAGGCGACGAGCGCGTCCGTCTCGGGCTCTCGCCGCACCAGCTCCACGAACGTCGAGGTGTCGACCTACCAGACGTCAGCGCTCATCGGCGCGGAGCTCGGCCAGCCGATCCGACAGCGGCGCCCCCGCCGTGGGGCCGCCCGCGGCGGCCAGCGCGTCGAGCAGGTCGGCCCCGGCCGGCGAGGCCAGGCCGTCGGCCACGAGCTGCTCGAGGCCTCCCTCGACCAGCGGCACCAGCTGGGCCACGGGCCGGCCGCGGTCGGTGACGGTGATGCGCTCGCCGGCGCGCACCAGCGTCAGCCAGCGGCTGGCGTGCTCGCGCAGCTCCCGCACCCCGATCGTCCTCATGTCCTACGTGGTAGCACCTCGTGCCGGCGACGCCGGTCGGGCGGCCCGAGTGCCCGCCCGCCCCGCCGTCAGGCGGCTCGGGGTGGGGGCCGCGATCTGGGGCGGGCGGTGCGGGCCCGGTTGTGGGGGCCGCACAGGAGCCGACCGTTGTCCTGGGTGGTGGGCCCGCCGGCCTCCCACGGCACGATGTGGTCGACCTGGCAGCGGCCGGCGGGCACGTCGCAGCCCGACGGGTGCCGACAGTGGCCGTCGCGCACCTGGATCACCCGGCGCAGCGCCCCGGTGAAGAACCGCTCGCGGACGCTCACCGACAGGGCCCGCCGGGCCGAGTCGAACACGATCGACTCGATGTCGGCCCGCTCCAACAGGGGCAGCCACTGGCCCCGGCCGAGCACCGTGCCGTCATCCAGCCGGCACAACCCCCCAGCGAAGTCCTCCAAGCCCACCACCACGGTGATCAGCGGCTCCGGCCGGCGGCCACCGGCCGGCGCGGCGCGGGACCGCTCGGCCATGCGCACCAGAGCATCGGCCCGCCGCTGGGCCGCCGTGCGGGCCAGCTCGGCCGACCCCACCTCGTCGCAGCCCAACCGGGCGCGGGCCTCGGCCACGTCGTCGTCGTACAGCAGGTCCTCCAGACGCTGCAGCTCGCCCTGCACCGCGGTGCCCCACACCGCGTCCAGCCGGCCCCGCAGATCGAAGCTCCCCCCGAACGTGCGCACCAGGCTCACGAAGCGCCCGTCGCGCTCGCGTCGGGCCCGCTCGGCCTCACCGTCGGCGTCCACCCGCAACAGCCAGTAGGCCACCGCCTGCTCGAACTGCGCGAACCGCAACGACCGGGCCTGACCCACCAGCACCGCCTCGTCGCGGGCCAGGGCCTCCTCGTGCTCAGGGGTGTGCAACCGCACGAACACGTCCACATGGTCGGCGCCGATCTCCCCCGCCTCGAACGCCTCCCCCACCAACGGCAGGTCACGCAGATGCCGGCCCCGGCGCACCTGGGCCTTGGCCGTGCGCCCGGCCACGTTGGCCTCCCGACCCAACCGGGCCCCCCGCTGCGAGACCCGTCGTCGGCCCACACCCGCTGGCGTCCCACGCCGCCGCCCACCGGGCCGCCAGCGCGTCCAGCCGGGCCCGCTCCACCAGCAGGGCCACCGCCATCTCGTGGCGCACCCCGGCCGGGGCCCCCTCGGGATCCATGGCCGCACACCGCCCGATGGCCTGGCGCAGCGCCCCCAGCACCCCCACGTCCCGCACGGGCGCCACGTCCGCCTCGGGCACCTCGTGCTGCTCGTCCAGCGCCACCGCCATGCCCGCCATGCCCGCCAGCCTACCACACTTGATCGAACGTATGTTCGATTATTCGGGCAGGCGCCGACGAGCCGACGAGCCGACGAGAGGACCTTCGTCCCTTGCCCGCACCCGTTGGCGGGTGCGACGTTGTCGTCGCCGCGGCGGCGTGTGGCCGCTGCGTCTCGGGGGCGCGCCAGGATGGACCCGGACCGGCGATCGAGCGACCGCTCCGTCCGGACGGTCCGGAGCCCGGCCGGCTACGAGCACCGATCCGAGTGGGTGCTGGCGGCGGTGTGCGCGCTGCTGGGCTCCCTCTCGGTGTCGAGCCTGCTGGCGTGGACCGCCGGGCTGGGGTCGTTCTCGTGGTGGTTCCGCCTGGTGAGCGTGCCCTCCGTGGTGGCCCTCGGCGTCATCGCCGTGGTCGTGCACCGCCGCGGCCCGGTACGGCTGCGCAACGCCCTGGTGGCCGGCGCCGTCGGCGGGCTCATCGGCACGGCCCTGTACGACCTGGTCCGCCAGCCGTTCCTCGTGATGGGCCTGCGGCTGATGGTGCCCATCGACTCCTACGGCGTGCTCGCCCTCGACGCCGTCGGCTCGAGCCCGTGGAGCGGCATCGCCGGGTGGGGCTACCACGTGGCCAACGGCGTGGGCTTCGGGGTGACGTACGCCGTGCTCATGCGGGGCCGCCACTGGGCCTGGGGGGTGCTCTGGGGCCTGATCCTCGAGGCGGCGGCGGTGGTGACGCCGTTCTCCGCCGCCTACGGGCTTCGCTGGAAGTGGGACCTCATCCTCATCGCCTTCGGCGCCCACGTCCCCTACGGCGCGGCCGTGGGCCTGGCCGCCCAGCACGCCGACCGCTTCACGGCGTTGCTCGACCGCCGCTGGTGGACCCGCGCCCCGGTGCTGCTGGGGGCCACCGCCCTCGTGATCGTGGTGTGGCAGCGGCCGTTCGCCCCCTCGGCGGCCGTGGACGCCGGCATCGCCGTGGCCCCGGGGCCCAGCGTGGTCATCCGCAGCGGCACCTTCGTCCCCGAGCTGGCCCGCATCCCACCGGGGGGCTGCGTCACGGTCCGCAACGACGACGACGAGGCGCACCTGATCTCCCGGGCCGTCGGTGGTCCCGAGCTCGCTGCCGGGCAGACGGCGTCGGTCTGCTTCGAGGGGCACGAGGGCATGGTGCGGGTGAAGCTCGACGACGGCGAGCCGTACTCGGGCGGGTTCGTGATCCTGGACGCTCACGCATGACGGCGGTGCCTGCGGCCGCCGGGGGTGGCCCCGGGATCGGGTCGCTGGCCCGGGCGACGGGCCGCTGGCTCACCGCCAACCTGCCGGCGGCGGTCCTGTCGGCGGCCATCGGGTTCGGCGTCGGCTGGCTCGTGAACGTGTGGATCATGGGCGAGGTGCTCGACGGCTACCGGGCCGCCACGGTGGGGACGCCCGCATCGGGGTGGTCGCAGGGCCGCGGCGCGTCGGGGATGGGCACGCTCGGGGCGGGGATGCTGTTCTGGGGCCTCTTCTCCACGATCGTCTTCGGCGCCATCTCGTACCGCCGGTCGGTGGGGGCCGAGCGCTTCTGGGGCGAGACCCGCGCCATGCCCCGCCTCGTGGGCGAGGCCTTCCGCACCGACGGGGCAGACGCCTGGTCGACGCTGCTGTGGGGGGTCGCGGTGGCGGTGGCGCTGTCGGGTGTGGTCGGCCCGTGGGTGAGCGCCACGCTCTCGGTCGGCGTCGCCGTGTCGGCCCAGTCGTACCTGGGGCGGGTCGTCGCCGCGCTGTCGAGCCGGGCCACGTCCGGGGTGCTGGGCCGCGCCGGCCAGCGCATGAGCCGGGCGCCGAGCGGCGCAGTCGGGCTGCTGCTCGGCACGGGCGGCGGCGTCGCCTCGATCGTCATCGGGGCGTTCATCGGCAGCCTCCACCTCGGCTTCACGGCCCGACTGGTCGTGTCGCTGGTGATCGCCGCCCTCGCCGGGGTCGGGGCGTTCGCCATCGGCCGGGGACGGCCGCCGACGCCGGCCGCCGTGCTGCTCGTCGTGGCGCTGGCCTCGGGAGGGGCGCTGCTGCTGGCCGCACCGGCGTGGGCCGACGACGGCGGCTTCAGCGAGTGCTCGGGCCAGAGCTGGCTCGGCTGCGAGGGGTCGGGCACCCTCACCGCGCTGGCCGGCCTGGGCGGGGTGGCCGCCGGCGCCGGCGGGGCCATCGGCATGGGCCTCGGCGCTGTGCTCGGTGGCCTGCCGGGTGTGGGTGGCGGGCCCGGAGCCGGCGGGCCCGGAGCCGGCGGGCCCGGAGCCGGAGCCGAGGCGGGAGGCGAGGGCCCCGGATGGGGTGAGGAGGGCGACGAGGGCTGGCCCGGCGAGGAGGGCGGTGACGGCGAGCCCGGCGGCAGCGAGGGCTGGGAGCACGAAGAGCCCGAGGGCGAGGAGGAGGTGCCCGAGGGCGGAGGGTTCGGCGAGGGCGTGGCCACCTGGACCAACGCCGACGGGTCGACGACTCGGGTGGAGCTGACCCCGGACGGGAGGATCACGACCACCGTCACCCATCCGGACGGCCGCCAGGAGGTGACGACCACCTGGCAGGAGGGCGCCGGGGAGGTGCCGGAGCCGCGCGGGGCCGAAGGCGAAGGCGAACCCGAAGACGAAGGCGAAGCCGAAGGCGAAGGTGCCGAAGGCGAAGAAGCCGAAGGCGAAGGTGCCGAAGGCGAACCCGAAGGCGAAGGTGCCGAAGGCGAAGGCGAAGGCGAAGGCGAAGGCGAAGCCGAGGGTGCCGAAGGCGAAGGCGAAGGCGAAGGCGAAGGCGAAGCCGAGGGTGCCGAAGGCGAAGGCGAAGGCGAAGGCGAAGCCGAGGGTGCCGAAGGCGAAGGCGAAGGCGAAGGCGAAGGCGAAGCCGAGGGTGCCGAAGGCGAAGGCGAAGGCGAAGGCGAAGGCGAAGCCGAGGGTGCCGAAGGCGAAGGCGAAGGCGAAGGCGAAGGCGAAGCCGAGGGTGCCGAAGGCGAAGGCGAAGGCGAAGGCGAAGGCGAAGCCGAGGGTGCCGAAGGCGAAGGCGAAGGCGAAGGCGAAGGCGAAGGCGAAGCGAGGGTGCCGAAGGCGAGGGTGCCGAAGGCGAAGGTGCCGAAGGCGAAGGTGCCGAAGGCGAGGGTGCCGAAGGCGAAGAAGGCGAAGGTGCGCTCGAGGGCGCGGCGGCGGTCGGCGCAGCGGCGGGTACGGCAACCGGCGGCGCCGGCGAGCAGGGTGCCGCGCCGGAGGGCGAAGGCGGCGACGCCGAGGGCCGCTACCGCGGGCCCGACGAGCACGTGCTCGACCCGAACGCGGTCGCGACCGACGCCGAGGGCCGATCGCTCGTCGATCCCCTGACCGGCAAGGAGCTGCCGGTCGACCTCAACGGGCAGGTCAAGTACGGCGACACGTGGATGAGCCCCCAGGAGGCGGCCGAGCGGGCCGCGATCGACACCACCTGGCAGCAGGAGCGCGCCGACGGTCAGCGCCTCGTGAACGAGTTCAACGACCTCAACCGCCGGCTGAACGAGGCGACAAGCGACACCGAGCGGGCCGAGCTGGCCGAGGCGCTGCGGAACAAGGCGATCCAGCTGAACGAGGACTTCCAGGCCAAGGCCATCCTGAAGGCGGCAGGAAAGACCCCGGAGGGTGCGGCCTTCGACCGCGCCGTGCACGAGGGGTACGGCGCCGTCGACCGCGCCTCGGCCGAGCGGATGAACGCGCTCGGTCTGCAACGTGGGGGTGGGCCCTTCACGCCGGACGACATGAAGGAGTTCCGCAACGCCAAGAGCGCGGGCACGGTCGGCATGGACCGCGACTACGGCCTCGACGAGTCCAAGGTGCAGGACGCCCGCAAGGCGGTCGACAACTCGACGAACCGCGTGCGCCAGCTCGAAGGCGAGCTGGCCAAGGCCCAGCCCGGCTCACCGGAGGCGGAGCGCCTGGCATCACAGCTCGACGCGGCCAAGACCGTGGCCCAGTTCAACACCCAGAAGCTCTTGGACGCCCGGGCCGAGACGCGGGTCACGCTCGACTACGGCAAGGCCCTGGACGCGCTGCGCAGCGACGTGGCCAGCGCGCCGCCCGGCTCACCCGAGGCCGCCGAGGCGGCCAAGCGGCTGACCGCGCTCGAGAACGACGCCGCCCGGCTGAAGCAGAGCTACGTGAACCAGCTGGAGGGGCGCGCCGCCCAGCTGCCGGAGGGCAGCCCCCAGCGCGCCGCCGTCGAGGCCGAGCTGGCCGCGGCGCGCAACCGGCCCGCGGGCCTCGAGGGCCCGGTCCCCATCTCCAACGGGAAGTGGAACGACTTGGCCAAGGGCGCCTATGGCGACAGCTACCACCAGGTGACCGGCGGGAACGCGGAGAAGGCCTTCAACGCCGTCACGACGTCCACCAACGTGGAGGCCTACGGCGACAAGGCGGTGCTGGCCAACAAGCCCGCCGAGCAGCCGTTCAGCCGCGGCTTCGCCGAGCAGACCGGATCGGTCACCAGCGTGAAGGCCCACGACCTCGAGCGCCTCGTCAAGGAGGGGACGATCTCCCGGGCCACCGCCAACCAGGAGATCGCCCGGGGAACGGCCAAGGACATGGACGGCAAGCTGATCCCGCTCCTCCAGAGCGACCCCGGTGCCGACCCGGCCAAGATCGAGCAGCTGAAGGCGGTGCAGCAGGTGCTCGACAGGGCCGGCAAGGGCGAGATCCCCCCGGGGCGGATCGACGGGGAGCTCCAGCGGGTCACGGGCAACCCCGACATGACCCTGAACAAGGCGGTCTCCATGGCCGACGCCAACCTGGAGGCGGGGATAAAGCTGCGGGGTCAGATGGAGGGCGGTGCCGGCACGCCTCGCGCCCCGACCACGCGCCAGGGGTTCCAGGACGCCCTGGGCACGGTCTCGGACATGGCCACGTTCGACCAGTACGTGAAGGAGAACGTGGCCAAGGGCATGCACCCGACCGAAGCCATGGCGGTGGCCGCCGCGCAGACGCAGGCGGGGAACCTGGCCATCAAGTGCAGCGGGATCGATCCCCGGCTGTCGATGGTGGGTGGCGCCCTCCTCCCCGAGCAGCTCCAGGGGGCGCTGCCCGACCGGATGGTGGAGAACACCGTGGGCACCGGCTACCAGACGGGCAGGGCCGTGATCCAGGACCTGGCCCAGTCGGTGCGCACCGGTGAGCTCACCACGCAGCACCTCGACCAGTTCGCCGAGGGCGTCGTGAACCGCCCGGGCACCGACCCCTTCAAGGGGTACGGGCAGCTGGCCCAAGAGGTGGGCCACTACACCAGCGGGGGCGAGAGCCTCACCCGGGATCTCCGCCAGGTCATCGAGACCGGCGCCGGCGCCGAGGTGGCCAACCAGAGCCTCGAGCAGTTCCAGCAGGACGTGGCCGCCGGCAGGCACGGCCCGGCCCTGCAAGGGCTCGACCACATCACCCGGATCGCCATCGAGACCGGGATGGATCCCCGGACCACCGTGGGCGACTTGCTGAACGACGTGCGCACCATCGCCACCCACGGGGTGGGCGACGGGTACTGGGACGGGGCGATCCAGCAGACCGGCGACACGCTGCGCCAGACCCCGGTGGTGGGCAGCGTGGTGAAGGGGTACGACGAGATCGCAGCCGGCATCGGCGAGCGGGGTGTCGGGGGCTTCGCCAGCGACGTGGTCGAGGGCGGCGGGGCGTGGGTGAGCCAGACGGCCGAGGAGATCGGCGACGGGGCCAGCCGGGCCGCCAACTGGGTGCGGAGCTGGTTCTAGTGCCCGGCCTCCTCCTCGACCCCCGACAGCTGCGGACGCTCCTCGACCTCGGCCGCATCCCGGAGCCGGGCCCGGCGTCGCCGCTGCTCGTCGTCCCGGACGCTCCGGCGCTGGGGCCCGACGACCCCGACTGGGAGCCGCTGGCCCGTCAACAGGCGGTGGTGCCGGCCGACGCCCCACCGGGCTGGCGGGTGAACGCGCTCGTGCGCCTGGCCCTCACCGCGGGCGCGGTCCCGCACGAGGTGCTGTCGCTGACCACCAGCAACCCCGGCGCCCCGGGCTTCACCGTGGTCTGCCGCGGGGAGCTGTGGTGCGAGTGCTCGGTGGGGCTCGACGGGGCCGTGAAGCTCCAGGTCCCGCTGTCGCGCTCCGCTGTGCTCCTCCGGCTGGTCGGCTCGCTGTCGTCGTCGCGCCCCGAGCCGGCCCCCACGGGCATCCGGGTCGCCGTCACGCCGGCCGAGGGGTTCGTGCTCGGATCGGCGCTGCGGTTCGAGCGGCGCGAAGCGCGCGGCGCCACCCGCCCCGAGCTGATCGAGGCCGTAGCGGCCGACGCCGGCGCCGGTGGCTACGCGGCGCCGTTCGCGCTGGTCGCCGGCAGCGGACCGCTCGACGCCCTGCAGTCCTCGCCGGCGGCGCGAGAGGCGACCCTCGACGCGCTCACCCGGGCCGGCCACCTCGTCGAGCGCGACGGCACCATCCGACCGGCCCCGGCGCTGTCCGACCTCCTCGGGGCGCACCCGTGGGCCGGGTTCACCGTGACCCGCACCGAGATCCGCGACGGCGCCCCCCGGCAGACGGCCATGCAGGTCACGCGGGTCGGGGAGCGCCTGGTCGTGTTCCGCATGCGGCACGACGCCGAGGGGGACCTGCTCGACTGGATGGAGGTGAGCCGGCCACAGCTGCGTGCCCTGGTGGCGGCCTTCGCCTTCAGCGAGGCGGAGCTGGACGAGATCGCCCGGGCCGGTGTGGGCGCAGGCGCGACTGCGCCGGTCGCCGCGGCACCGCCTCCCCCACCGCCGCCTCCGCCTCCGCCTCCGCCACCGCCACCCCCGCCTGGCGGCCCACGCATCGCGTGCCGGCCCCCAGCCTCGACTGCCGCGCCGCGGCCGACCCGTCGGCGCCGGTCACCTGGGTGCTGGCCGCCGGCGTCCCGCTGCGGGTCCGCAGCACGCGGGGCGCCTGGGCCGAGGTGGAGACGGAGCAGGGGTGGACCGCCTGGGTGGACGGGCGGCTGCTGGAGGAGGTGCGGTGACGCTGGCGTGGGTGCGGCTGGGCGCCGACGAGCTGGGTGCCCTGCGGGCGGTCCTCGCCCTGCCCGGCCGGCCGGGTGCGCCCCTGCCGGCGGCCCCGGCACCCCCGCAGCCGGCGGCGGTGCTGGCCCGGGCCGGCCTGCAGGTCGACGGCGTGCTCGACGGCGCCCTGCGCGCCCTGGCCGACCCGGCGCGCACCGTGGAGGTCGTGGCCAACCGGTCGGGCCGGCGGGCCTGGTCATCGCTCACGGTGGCCGTCGACGCCCAGGGCCGCGTGGGCGTCGGGGGTGGGACGGCCGCCGCCTTCGAGCTGGCCGGCGCCGCGAGCCGCGACGACGTCGCGGCCGGGTTGGCGGGCCGGGTCGGGGTGGAGGGCGACGCCCCGGCCGAGCCGCTGGGCCGGCTGACCGTGGCCGGCGTCACCGCCCTGCTGGCCGGCGCCGACGCCCTCACCGCGGCCCGGCTGCGCCAGCAGCTCGCCCGCGACGTCGATGCCGGCCCACCCCGCCTGACCCCGGAGCTGCTCGACCAGCAGGTGGCGGCCGGGCGCCAGGCGGCCGACACCCGCTGGGCGGTCACCGCGGGCTCGCCCCTGGTGCCGGGCGGGCTGGTCACCGACCCGGCGGCCCTGGCGGCCGGGCTCGACGAGCTGCACCGTGGCGGATGGCTGGCCGACGGCGCCCCCGCCGCCGGCCCGGCCCGCCGGGCGTGGGGCGCACTGGGCGGCCTGCGGCTGGCGGCCCGCCTGCGCTGGACGGCGCCCCCCAGTGCCCTGGTGCTCGGCCTGCTCGGCTCGGGAGCGCGGACGCTGGTGCTGCGCTGGCAGGACGCGCCGGGCGGGCCGCTCGCCGACGTCGCCCTGGCCGGGGCGGTCGCGGTCACCGGGGCGATCGCCGCCTTCCTGGCCGCCCCGCCCGCACCCGTACCCGCAGCCGCACCCGCACCGGTGCCGGTGCAGCCGCCGCCGCCGACCGGCCCGCCGGTGTGGCTCCCCACCGCCGTGGTCGGCCCCAACGCGCTGGAGGCCAGGCTGGTCGCCGACCCCAACCGGCCCGCCGACGCCAACCTGCCGCCCGGGCAACCCGTCCGGGTGCTCCAGTGGAACGGGGCCTGGGCTCAGGTCGAGGCCGAGAACGGCTGGCGGGGCTGGGTCGACGGCCGCCAGCTCACGGCCCTGCCGCCCACCTCACCCTGACCCCGCCGCCATCTCCGGCGCCCCCCGCCGTTCTGCGTCCCGAACAGCCCGCGAACCGGGCCACCCCGGACGCAGAACCCGACGTGCACAGCCCCTGGCCGTGCACCTGGGCGCCATGTCCCGCCACGCCCCTGATCACCCGCAGGCGGGGCGCAGGCCGGAGCCTCGGTTCACCAGTCGTGAGGCCCCAAGAGCTGGCCCTGCACCCGCTCGCGCAGCACCCGGGCCAGGCTGGCTGCGTCCGCCGGCGACTCCAGCTCGATGATCGCCGGCAGGAGGTTGCGCACCTCTCGGTCGATCTCGTCGAGCACTGCCGCAGGGACGCCTCCCATCTCCTCGTGCTCCTGGCGCCACGCGTCGATCGACCTGGCGTGTCTCCACGAGGAGAACCGGGCGTCACCGGTCAGCTCGCCGCGGTCGCGACACCACACCGCCAAGTCGGCCAGCCGGTCGCCCGGAACGGCCTGCAGGCCGCCGCGGGCGAGGCGCTCAAGCTCGGAGGAGCTCACCACCGACAGGCTCGATCCCGAGATCCCGGTAGGTCACCAGTGGGACGTACGGGATCCCCTTGGCCTCGAAGAACCGCGACGCCATCTCCGCGGTCCACCAGCGTCACCGCGCCGACCACCTCCGCGCCCTCGGCGACGATGGCGTCGTAGGCCCATGGATGGAGCCCCCGTGGTCCGACGTCGTCGACGAGCAGCACCCGCATGCCCGGCACCATCGCCGCACCCTCGACGAGCTTGTCGTTCCGCGGCCCTGGGCTCCTTGCGCACCACGAACCACTGCTTGCTGGCCAGGACGGCCGACGTGGGCGAACTGATCGGCCCCCATCGTCAGCCCTGACCGCCTCGAACGAGATGTCGGCGGTCGCCTCGAGGATCGCCCGGCAGGCCAGCTCGAGGTCCTCGCCGGCCGCCAGCGCACGCTTGCCGTCGATGAACTCCCTGCTCATCTGGCCGGACGCGAGCTGGACAGGCTCGGGGAGACGAAGGAGCCCCTTCGCCCGAACGATCTCGACGACGCTTGCTCGAAGGTCGCTCAGAGTGCTGCGCTCCGGTCTCGGGCCAGCTTCGACGCCGGCAGCGGGAACGTGGGGGTCGGACCATCGCCACGCCCGGGCGTCGCGGCGACACCTTCGCTGTCGCCCAGCAAGCCGGAACGTCGGCTCCGCGGAGGTCCCGAGACGGGATCGCGGCGCCGTGGGTGGACCGTCACGACGACAGGGCCGTGGCCATCCTGACTGGCCGAACGGCAGCGAGCGGGCCTGCCCCACCGGCACGGTCATCCGCGGCCGACCGGCGAACCCCCGACCACCGGCACCCGCGCCAGGCGATCCGGGGATCACGACAGCGATGCTGCAGGAAGAGGCCAGCGGGTTCGGATCGATGTGTGGACGCCCGCCGACGCGCTCGACGCGCTCGAACGGTACGTGCAGCGCCTAGCGGGCGCGTCGCAGGCCTCCCGGTCCTCTCGCCAGGCCGTCTCGACGACCCGCCCGCTCCGCCGTCAGGCGGCTCGGGGTGGGGGCCGCGATCTGGGGCGTGCGGTGCGGGCCCGGTTGTGCGGGGCCGCACAGCAGCCGACCGTTGTCCTGCGGTGGGCCCGCCGGCCTCCCAGGGCACGATGTGGTCGACCTGGCAGCGGCCGGCGGGCACGTCGCAGCCCGACGGGTGCCGGCAGTGGCCGTCGCGCACCTGGATCACGGCGCAGCCGCCCGGTGAAGAACCGCTCGCGGACGCTCACCGACAGGGCCCGCCGGGCCGAGTCGAACACGATCGACTCGATGTCGGCCCGCTCCAACAGGGGCAGCCACTGGCCCCGGCCGAGCACCGTGCCGTCGTCCAGCCGGCACAACCCGCCGGCGAAGTCCTCCAGGCCGACCACCACGGTGATCAGCGGCTCCGGCCGGCGGCCACCGGCCGGCGCGGCGCGGGACCGCTCGGCCATGCGCACCAGAGCATCGGCCCGCCGCTGGGCCGGGGTGCGGGCCAGCTCGGCCGACCCCACGTGGTCGCAGCCCAACCGGGCGCGGGCCTCGGCCACGTCGTCGTCGTACAGCAGGTCCTCCAGACGCTGGAGCTCGCCCTGCACCGCGGTGCCCCCACACCGCGTCCAGCCGGCCCCGCAGATCGAAGCTCCCCCCGAACGTGCGCACCAGGCTCACGAAGCGCCCGTCGCGCTCGCGTCGGGCCCGCTCGGTCTCACCGTCGGCGTCCACCCGCAACAGCCAGTAGGCCACCGCCTGCTCGAACTGCGCGAACCGCAGCGACCGGGCCTGACCCACCAGCACCGCCTCGTCGCGGGCCAAGGCCTCCTCGTGCTCAGGGGTGTGCAACCGCACGAACACGTCCACATGGTCGGCGCCGATCTCCCCCGCCTCGAACGCGGCGCCCACCAACGGCAGGTCGCGCAGGATGCCGGCCCCGGCGCACCTGGGCCTTGGCCGTGCGCCCGGCCACGTTGGCCCTCCCCGACCCAGCCGGGCCCCGAGCTGCGAGACCCGTCGTCGGCCCACGACCCGCTGGCATCCCACGCCGCCGCCCACCGGGCCGCCAGCGCGTCCAGCCGGGCCCGCTCCACCAGCAGGGCCACCGCCATCTCGTGGCGCACCGCGGCCGGGGCCCCGTCGGGATCCATGGCCGCGCACCGCCCGATGGCCTGGCGCAGCGCCCCCAACACCCCCACGTCCCGCTCGGGCGCCACGTCCGCCTCGGGCGCCACGTCGCGCTCGGGCAGTTCGTCCCGCTCGGGCGCCACGTCCACCTTCATGCCCGCCAGCCTACCACACGTGATCGAACGTATGTTCGATTATTCCGCGGGCACGGCGTCGTGCCGGTCAGCGGCCAGACGAGGTGGGGTGAACCGGTCCACGGTCCCGTGGGCGACATCGACGTGCTCGTGCTCGGCGGCGCCGCCAGGGACGCCCTCCCGACGCCATCGCCGCGCTCGAGACCCGCCCCGGCCGTGCTCGTGACCCGCCCCGGCCGTGCTCGTGACCCGCCCCACCCCCGATCCAGCCCATGTCGCAGCGTGCCTGGGTTCGCGGAGCCGCAACCGGCTGCCCCGGGCGGAAGGCGGGCTACGACGCCCCGATCCTGTGCCGAGAACCAGTCGAGGTCCACTTCCCCGTCGGCGGCCGGCGCTTCCGCCCCACGGTCGAGGAGCTGCTGGCTGTTCCTCGACCGCGAGCGGCTCTTCAACGACTGGGCGACGGAGACATGGCAGCAGACTGTGGGGAGCTCCCTGCAGGAGTGGGAAAGTCGACAGGCGAGGGCGACGGCACGCAGGCACCCGATCGAGGTGGCGGAGGAGCTCCGCCGGCTCGGCTACACCGTCGCTGTGCCGCCCGCGTGATCCTCGGACACACGTCGACCCGGGCACGAGCGCCGGGCGAACGGCCGATCCCGAGCAGGTTCCCGGTGGCTCGGGTCACGTGCGCTGCGAGACGGCGGGAGCAGAGCAGACGGCTCGTGCGCCGAGCGGCCCTACCTGTGGGCCACCTGGGGTCGCGACCGGCGGCCCATGCCCCTGCAGCAGGCCGTCCACGAGCCCGCCGCCGCCGCCGCTGCTGCCGATCCTGCGCTCCCAGCAGCAGGCGGAGCTCCTCGCGCTCCTGCTCGGCGACCCGGAGACCGAGCTGAGCGTCACCGTTCTCGCCGCCCGGAAGCGCTCCGCCGCGGAACCCGAGAAGACGCCGGCCTCGGCGACGCCGGCCGCCCGAGCGATCGCCATGGTGATCACCCGCGACCGCGGCCTGCCCACCGGCGCCACCCCCGGCCACGTCCTCCGCAGCCGACCGACGAGCCCCTGACCACCCGCAGGCGAGGCGCCGGCGATTCGGGCCGTTCGGCCCTGCCGCGGGCCGTTGCACGTGCCGATGGCTGAGGTCGGGCCCGTCACGGCAGCGGCGGTACGGGCTCGACAGCGACGGACGGCGGAGGTGCACCATGGCGCGCACGAGGTGGCGGACCGGCACGGCGACGGTGATGGCGGTCGTGCTCGTGCTCGGCGTGGCCGGGCTGTCCGGCACCGGGCATGCCGCAGCGCAGGCCGCGGCGCCCGCCGATCAGCCGGTCTGGGCCGGCCAGCCCGGTCCCCCCTCGGGCGACGCCGCCACCCCGAAGATCGTCGGCGGCTCGCCGGCGTCGTCGGCGCGGTGGGGCGCGGTGGCGCTGCTGCTGCAGTACGACCGGTGGGACACGATCGTCGGCCTGTGCACGGGCACGCTCGTCGCGCCGACCTGGTGCTCACCGCCGGCCACTGCGTCCCCGGCGGCGAGGTGGAGCGCATCAGCGTCGAGCCGGCCGCGGGCGGCCGGGCGTGGGTGCGGTTCGTCCACGCCCACCCCGGCTACGCCGGCGTCTCGTGGGACGCCGGCCTGCTCGAGCTGTGGGATCCCCTCCCCGGCCCCACCATGGCCCTGGCCAGCGACGCCGACGCCGCCCTCCACGGTCCCGGCGCCGACGCCTGGGTCGCCGGCTACGGCCTGACCTCCACGTCGGGCAGGGTCGACCTCGTGCTGCGCGAGGCGCCCTCGTCGCTCCTCTCCCACGCCGACTGCGCACGAATCTGGGGAGCGGAGTACGCCGCGGCCAGCGACCTGTGCGGCGGCTACGTGGGCGTCGGCGTGTGCCGGGGCGACTCCGGCGGGCCTCTCGCCGTGATGACCGCCAGCGGCTGGCTGCAGGTGGGCGTCATCAGCCGCGGCCGCGCGCCTGCGCCACCGCCCCCGACGTGTTCACCCGTGTCGGCGCCGTGCGCCCCTGGATCGAGAGCCTCGCCGGCGGCCTGGCCCAGCCCACGCCGCCACCCGCGCCTGCACCCGCCCCCGCACCCGCACCCCAACCCACGCCGACGCCGGCTTCGCCGTCAGCAGCCTGCCCGGCCCCGGGCGCCGGGCCGCTGGCCCGGCTGTACCGGGCCTACTTCCTGCGCCAGCCCGACGCCGACGGCCTCGCCTACTGGTTCGCCACGCTCCAGCAGGGCACGCCTCTCGGCGCCGTCTCCGAGCTGTTCGCCCAGTCGGCCGAGTTCCAGTCCACCTACGGCCAGCTCAGCAGCGGCGACTTCGTGAAGCTCGTCTACCGCAACGTGCTCGGCCGCGAGCCCGACCCCGGCGGCTACGCCCACTGGGCGCCCTGGTCGAGTCGCGCTCGCTCACCCGCGGCCAGATGATGGTGGGCTTCTCCGAGTCCCCGAGTTCGTCACCATCACCGGCGGCTGCCCGTAGACCCACGGCGCTCGCCGGCCCGACCCGTCAGGACGCACACCGCGAGGCCCATCGGCATCCACCTCGCCACGGAGCACGGCAGGACGGGCGTCTGCGAGATCGAATGGTGCACGGATCGCAGCGCGGGTCGTGTCGGCAGACCCCACGAGCCGCCACGGGCGCGCTAGCGTCTCGGGTTCGTCGGGCTTCGCCTCAGGTCGCCAGCTCGATCCATCCCGCGTCGACGCCCCGGAGGAGTCCTCCCATGAGAGCCAGGCGTTTCGGGCCGATCCTCCTGATCGTGTCGGCGATCGCGGGCGGTGCCGGGCGGCGTGCAGCCGGCGCTGGCTGCACCCCGGCGCCTGTCGGTTGCTCGCCGACGCTGACGACGCTCTCGAACACGACCCCGTCGGCATCCCCACCGGGCCGGGGTCGTCACCTCGACGATCCTCGTCTCGGGCGCTGATCCGTACCTCTCTGGGACCTGGATGTGACCACCTTCATCCAGCACACGTTCGCGGCCGACCTCGACATCACCGTCCAGTCGCCGGCCGGCACGGTGGTGACCCTCACCACCGACAACGGCGCCGGCAACGACAACGTGTTCAACGGCACCGTGTGGGACGACAGCGCCAACCCCGGCGGCCAGGTGCCCTACACCACCAACGACGGCCTCGTCACCGACCACGCCTACGTGAACCTGACGCTCGCCTCACCGCTGGTGCCCGAGGAAGCCCTGGGCGCGTTCATCGGCGAAGACCCGAACGGCACCTGGACCATCACCATCTCCGACGACCTGGCCGGCGACGGCGGCTCCCTCGACAGCTGGTCGCTCACCCTGGCCACGCTGCCCGCGGGCCCGACGGCCGCGACCACGACGGCCACCAACACGACCCCCGTCGCCATCCCCACCGGTCCGGCGGTCGTCACCTCGACGACCGCGGTCTCCGGGGCGGGCACGTCGGTCGTCGACGTGAACCTGCAGACCTCGATCCAGCACACGTTCGCGGCCGACCTCGACATCACCGTCCAGTCGCCGGCCGGCACGGTGGTGACCCTCACCACCGACAACGGCGCCGGCAACGACGACGTGTTCAACGGCACCCTGTGGGACGACAGCGCCAACCCCGGCGGCCAGGTGCCCTACACCACCAACGACGGCCTCGTCACCGACCACGCCTACGTGAACCTGACGCTCGCCTCACCGCTGGTGCCCGAAGAGGCGATGGCCGCGTTCATCGGCGAAGACCCGAACGGCACCTGGACCATCACCATCTCCGACGACCTCCCCGGCGACGGCGGCTCCCTCAACGACTGGTCGCTCACCATCACCACCGGCACCTGCAGCCTGCCGCCGGCCCCGATCGTGCCGCCGATCAACCTGCCCACGCCCCCTCCACGGCCGCCGTCGCCGCCCGTGCCCATCCCGCTGCCCCTCACCGCGGGCCAGGTGGCCCAGATCGGCGGCACCGACCGGGCCGCCACGGCCATCCTGGTGTCGCGTGACGCCTTCCCCGCCAGCGGCTCGGCCGGCGCCGTCGTCATCGCCACGGGCCTCGACTTCCCCGACGCCCTGGCCGGCACGCCCCTGGCCAAGGTCCTCGACGGGCCGGTCCTGCTCTCCACCGTCCAGGCCGACCGGGCCGTCAAGGCCAGCTCCCTCAGCCCCGACACCCTCGCCGAGCTCCAGCGGGTGCTGCCCGCCGGCGGCAGTGTCTACGTGCTCGGCGGCCCCGCCGCCGTCAGCGCCTCCGTCGACGGCCAGCTCCAGGGCCTCGGCTACGTCGTCAGCCGCCTCGCCGGGCCCACCCGCTACGACACCGCCGTCGCCATCGCCAACGCCCTCGGCAACCCCACCAACGTGATCCTGGCCACCGGCACCGACTTCCCCGACGCCCTCTCCGGCGGGGCCGCGGCCGCCAAGATCGGCGGCGCCGTGCTGCTCACCGACGGCGACACCATCCCGCCGGCCACCGGCGCCTACATCGCCGGCAAGACCACCTACGCCGTCGGCGGGCCGGCCGCTGCCGCCTCCCCCTCGTCCGAGGCCATCGTCGGCGCCGACCGCTACGCCACCGCCGCCGCCGTGGCCACCAGGTGGTTCTCCAACCCCAGCGCCGTGGGCGTGGCCACCGGCCTCGACTTCCCCGACGCCCTCACCGGCGGCGCCCACATCGCCATCCGCGCCAACGGCCCCATCCTGCTCACCCAGACCACGGCGCTGCCCGCCCCCACCGACGCCTACCTGGTGGGCAAGAAGGTGCCCATCGACGTCGCCTTCGTCTACGGCGGCCCCACCGCCGTGGCCGCCAGCGTGATCCAGGCCATCCAGGTGGCCATCACCTGATCCGACCCCGCCGAGGCCGATGGTGGGCTTCTCCGAGCCCACGGCCTGGTCGCCGGCCCGACCGGTCAGGGGGGACGCACACCACGAGGACCACCGGCATCGACCTCGCCACGAAGAGCGGAACGACGGGCGTCTGCGAGATCGAGTGGTGCGCGGACGGACCCCGGGGTCGTGTCGGTGGAGGTCGGTGCTCCCTCCGACCACCAGCTGGTCCAACGGATCCGCCGCGTGGTCGACCGCTGCGGGTGGGCCGCCATCGACGCGCCCTTCGGGTTCCCGCTGGCGTTCAGCACGGCGGTGTGCGTCTGGCTCGCTGACGAGCTGATCGGTGACCCGGTGGCCGGTCGCCCCGACTGGCTCTCGCGGAGGCCCCGTGGGACCCGATCAACCGGCGCGTGACCGAGGCCTACGTCTACCTCCGCCAGACGACGGACAGTCGGGCGGGTCGACCGGGTCGGCTTCGACACCAGGATCGTGGAGGCCTACCCCGTCGCCGCGCTGCGCCTCTGGGGCATCCCCACCGACGGCTACCGGAGCCCACAGAACGTGCAGATCCGCGAGGACCTGCTGGACGCCATGGCGGCCGAGGGCCTCCCGCTCAACCTCGGCCGCTGGCGCACCACCCTCATGGCCAGCTCCGACGGCATCGACGCCCTCACATGCGCCCTCGTGGCGCGGCTCGCCTCCCGCCCCGACCGGGTGACGGGGCAGCCGCAGCAGGCGTGCCGATCGACCTCGACGTGGTGAAGGCCGAGGGCTGGATCCACCTACGGCCTCCGGGGGCGCGCCTCGGTGACCTGCACCGCCGCCGCCGGAGATGACCCGGCGCATGGTGGCGTCCGGTCCCTGGTGTAAATGGGCAACGGGCGTAGGTTCCTTCGAAACCTTGCGAGAGCAACGAGGGAAGACCTACACCCGTGGCAAGACGAGTATCCCCTACCGAGCGCCTGCGCGCCCAGATCGACGAGCTGTTCGCCTCTGAGCGGGAGTTGGCGTCGATCCTCGAGGCTGTCGCCCGTCTCAGCGTGCGGCTGATGATGCAGGTGGCCGTCGAGGTCGAAGTCGACGAGTTCCTGGGCCGGACCCGCTACCAGCGCCGGGAGGACGACGACCGTGCCGGGTCGGGCAACGGCTGGCAGCCGCCGGCGGCGGTGAAGACCACGATGGGCCCCGTCGAGTTGCAGCGCCCGAAGCTGCGCGGCACCGACGAGGCGTTCTGCTCCCGGCTCTTCGGCACCGGCGTGACCCGCACCAACGCGCTGGAGTCCCTCGTGATCTCCGGCTGGGTGCGCGGCCTGTCCGACCGCGACATCGAGGCCGCCCTGGCCGAGGTGCTCGGCCCCGAGGCGGCGCTGTCGAGGTCGACGGTGAGCCGGATCTGTCAGCGCATCCGCGACGAGTTCGAGGCGTGGCGCAGCCGTGACCTGTCCGGCATCCGGCTCGACTACCTGTACTTGGACGGCAGCCACTTCAGGATGCACCCGGGCGCGCCGGCCGAGCCGGTGCTCGCCGCGTGGGGCTTCGACACCGACGGCAAGCCGGTGTTCGTGGGCGTCGCCGCCGCTGCATCAGAGTCCACCGACGCGTGGGACGACTTCATCGCCGACCTGAAGGCTCGTGGTCTGCAGCCGCCGTTGCTCGGGATCAGCGACGGCGGGCCCGGGCTGATCGCCGCGTTCGAGCTGCACTTCGGGACCAGCCTGCGCCAGCGGTGTCTCTCCACCGCGCCCGCAACGTGCTCGCGAAGGTGTCCGCCCACGACCAGGCCGAAGTGAAGGCCGACTTCTGGGCGGTCTTCGACGTCGGCGACGCGGAGCCCGGCGACGCCGCCATCGCGGTGGCCCACCGGCAGGCCGGCGAGTTCGCCGCCAAGTGGAAGAGCCGCTATCCGTCCGCGGTCGCGTGTGTCACCGACGACCTCGCCTCACTCACGGTGCACCTGCGGTTCCCAGCCGAGCACTGGAAGCGGATCCGCCACTCGAACTTCATCGAGCGCACCTTCGGCGAGACCCGCCGGCGCGTGAAGGTGATCGGCCGGCTGCCCGGGGAGAGCTCCTGCCTATCGCTGGTGTGCGCAGTCCTCGACCGTGCCAGCCGCGGCTGGCGCGGCCTCACCATGACCCCGAAGGGGTTGCGGCTCCTGCAGGACCTGCGCCGTCAGCTGCTCAACCCGCCAGCCACGAACGAGGTGACCGACGAGGCTGTCTCAGCAGCTGCGTAACATCACCCAGGAGCCTGCGCCCCGAACCATTTACACCGCTCCTGGGACGCCACCCGGCGCATGCGGCGAGCGGGCATGGGTCCTCCAGGTGAACACGCAGCTGGCGGGTGACGCCTTCCGACACGTCAAGGGCCGCGCCGCTGATGGCCGCCATCGCCAAGGCAACGAGCCCCGTCACACCCGACAACTACACTCAGCTCGCCTGACCAACACCGGGATCACCATCCCCACTTCAACGGCGAAGGGGACATCCTCGAATGCCTGCAAGGCCACTAGAGCCGACCTATGACGAACTCGCCGAGCGATGGCAGGAGGCTCAGCATCAACGTCGGTCGCTTCTCCGCCGTCTGCGGGCCAGTTTGGCCAACAACCGCATGCTCCGGCGCAGCTATGACTCAACGTATGGTCGACTATATGTTCGCGCCTTTTCGTCGCCGCCAGCAATCCGTTCGTTCGCTCCCTACCTGGCCCGCTACAAGAACATTCGCTACAGCCCGAGCGGAACTGGGTTCAGCAACCACGAAGAGGTCCGCCGTTTGGCCCGCCATGGCGCAGTCATGGGCAAGCGGGTTCTGCTGATCGGCGTCGAGTACGGACGGGAGGTGGATGGGATGTGGGGTCCGCACCAGCCGGGCTCGGTAATCGGCATCGACATCGGTGACTACGAGCACCGCTGGGTCGAGCCGTCGGATCGCGTCATCCCCATCCAGTTCTCTAAGATGGACGCAGCCGCGCTCGGGTTCCGCCGAGAGTCGTTCGACCTGATCTACAGCCAGGGTGTCCTACCACACATCGTCGACGTGCGCGCGTTTCTCGACGACGCTCATAGGGTGCTCCGACGGGGCGGGGTGTTCTATGCCTTCTGTTGCCCCCTCTGGCACACCTACGGCGGCTCACATGTGTGGGACTTGGGCTACGACCACCTCATCGATGACCCGGGTCTCTTCTTGGAGCGGGCCACCGGAGTGGGCGACGGCTCCCACTGGTGGCTCGAACAGGGGCTCTTCAACAAACTTCGATTCGCTGAGCTCTACGCCCTCGTCGCAGAACGCTTCGAGCTGTTGAGCGTTGGGGTGATCGGCACTCCTGACGGTCGACGCGTCAAGCGAGACGAAGCGGCCACGTGGTGCTCGTTGCGCGGCCGCTACAGCGAAGAAGACCTGATGATTAGGCTCGTGAGCTTCACGGCCCGCAAGCGGGCCACCTGAGTTCGTCCACTGGGCCTGCGCCCACGGAACTGAGCTCCCCACTAGTTGGCACGAAACCGCCACGAAGACCCAGGGCGAACTTCGCCCGGTCCAGCGGGCGCGTCGGTTGTGGGGTTGATTGTGCGAATGTCCGTGGGGATCCCACCCAGCCTACGGCGCACGTTGACGAACACGACCTGGGTCGAGTCGATGAGCTCGATCACCCGCACCGCGACTGCCCGGGTGAGAGACTCGCCCGAAGGTTACATGAAGGAGTCTCGGATCGCCGCCTGCATTCTCGAAGCCGAACGATCCCCCACGCGTCAACGGCCACGCGGAAGCGCCGACCCTGGTCGCCGCCGTCGCCAAGACGACTAGCCCCGGCACACGCCACAACAACCCTCAGCTCGCCTGACCAACACCGGGATCACCATCCCACTTCCACAGCGAACGGGCATCCTCACCCGAGGGAAGCCGCAGCTCATCCTCCGAACTCGAATACGCGCCAGCCTCGTGGGAGCGTCGACAGCGGCCCGAGTGGCGGCAGGGGGTAGGTCCGGAGTGCCGTCCGAGGATCTGCCAGCCCAGGAAGGGGCCGGCGCCCGACCGGACGCCAGCTCGTAGCTTCAGGAACTCCTGCGCTGAGGCTGGTGCTCGCCCGGCGAAACAGGTTCCGCTGCAAGTAGGCGCCGTAGAGGCGCTCACCCGCGGCAGTGGGTAGGTGCTGCGGGACCACTAGCAGCCTGTCCCGGAGGGCCCGACGCAGACGGTCGCGAGACCAGCCCGGTCCACGCCCACGCGAGATCTGTGCTCGCCTCTCGATCGCCTGAGCGTGCTCCTCGTAGACCTGCCTCCAACTCCACTGCGGCCAACTCACCAGATCGTAGACCCCTTGCCGAGCGCGACCGTCGGCAACGTTCATCAACGCCTCGGCGATGGAAGCGACGTAGATGGTGTTCGAATCGCGTTCACCCGCTGCGGGCAAGGAGACGGGCCCCGCCAGGGACCGCTCGATCTCCGTCGATTGTGGTTGAAGCGGCCCTAGACAATGGCCCAATCGAAAGACGAACACGGGCCGATCGTGCCGCGTCCCTGCCCCACGCCCAATCCTCTCGAGGCGGCGCTTCTCCAAGCCGTATGCGTCCGGAAGGACGAACGGAACGTTCGGCGCGTAGACCATTATCGTGCTCGCGAGGACGACAGCAGCCCCGCGGGGCGCGTAGCGGACGCAGTTGACCACGATCAGTCTGTTCTGTAGCCGTGACTGGCGCGTTCTGGGGACGCTGTAGGCGAGCTGGAGAACAACATCGCTGTCAGCGAGGAGCGCTCTCGCCTCGCTGGCGTTGGTGACGTCTCCATGTCGACACTCGATGCCATGCAGACGTAGGAAGGCAGAGCCTGATCGGTTCCGACAGACTCCAACGACCTCTGCGGCACCTCCCGACGCGAGCCGGAGCGCCAGTTCCGTGCCAACGTTGCCATTCGCCCCGACAATCACGATCCGGGGTGTCACGGCCGCCTCGCTAGCTGATAGGTCGCATTGATGAACGAGATGGCCGGAAGGCACGAGACAAGGACGAGGCTATTGTCCTCGGCGTCGCCCGTCCCGAGGACGACCGACCATGCGGTGTTGAACGCCTCGCCGATGGACGAAGCTCCGCCGAGGGCGGGGACGGTTCGCCGCTCGCCGCTCGGCAAGACGAGTTCTACTGACTCCGCTGGCTTCGTACCCGTCGTGACCGATCCGTCCTCGAAGACAACCGTCAGCTCAGGGCGAAGGTCATGCAACCAGCTGACCGCGACACTGGCCTCAACCGTCCCGCCCGATCCGTCCAGACAGAAGTCGAGCCGCACGTCTCGATCGATCATCTCGTCGAAGACGAACCGGCCAGCAAGCGGTACGCCTGCACCGGAGCCCATGATCCAGTGGGCGAGATCGACGGCGTGACACCCGAGATCCATGAGGACGCCGCCGCCGGAGAGCGCGACATCGTCACGAAACCCCGAACGGACACCCGTTGCACCGGTCCGCCCTCCCTCGGATGCGATGAGCCTGAGTGGCCTGCCGAGTGCCCCCTCAGATACTGCTCGAGCCAAGTACCGCACGTTGGCGTACATACGGCGCTGATAGCCTGCGACGACGGGGCCCTTGAGGTCGGAGAGCAGGCGGACGAGGGACATGAGCTCATCCTCAGCTCTGGCGACGGGCTTCTCGAGGTACAGCGCACCAGTGCACGAGACCAACTGCTCGTAGTAATGCTCCCGAGCTCCGATCGGAATCGACAACAGCACCGCATCCGTTTCCGGTAGCGGATCACCATGTCCGGCCAGGAGCCGACCGGATACCCCGAACCGCTGCTCGACCCGGACGAGGGCCGACCGCGAGGTGTCCGCGACGTACGCGACCGTGACGTCCTTCCGGCGCAAGAGCACGGGGAGATGGATGGAAGCGACGATCTCTCCGGCTCCAACGATGCCAACGGTGCGCCGTCGCTTCCCCTCTGCCGTCATGCGCGCTGGCCTCCAACGAGGACGCTCCTGGTGCGGGCTTCGGCAAGGATGGCCTCGAAGGAGAACCGCCGCTCGAACGAGCTCCGGGCCTCGCGGCCAAGCCTGGTAGCCAATCGCTCGTCAGTCAGGACGCTCTTGAGACCGCGCACCCACGCTCCTGGGTCCTCCGCCACGAGCAGATCGATGCCCGGTCGGAGATCGAGCCCTTCGACGAGCTCCGGACTGGCGACGATCGGCGTACCGCAGGCCATCGCTTCGATGAGCTTCAATGGCACGCCGCCCCGGACCCGGATCGGGAATGCCATCACGGAGCAAGACCCCACGAAGGCCCGCGCGTCGGGCACGGCACCCACGACCTCGACGCCGTCGATCCGAGCAAGGGCCTCGGCGTCGGAACGACTGAGTCCCGCACCTGCAAGAGCAACGTGCGCCCTCGGGACCTGTGCTCGCAGCGCCGATGTGACGCGTGTCGCGAGAAAGCGCGCTGCCTCGAGGTTCGGCAGGGACGTGTACGTGCCGATGAACCCGACTCTCTGCCCAGCACCAGACGTGACAGGAAGGCAAAGGCCCGCATCGACGGTGTTGCCAGCAACCAAGACGTTGCAGCCGGGAGCCAACGCCAACAGCTGATGAGCCTCGGCCTCACTCGACGCCCATATCTCGTCGAACGCCCGCAGGAACAGCCGCTCCTGCGCCCGAGAGGCCAGGAAGTTGACGCCTAGGCCAGGAGCGCGGAGGGGCCTGCTGCGCGAAACCGATCTGAGGAGCCGCCAGCTGAGAGACGATAGGACGTCTATCGCGTCTCCGATCACCACCAAGCCCCGCTCTCGCAGCGGTGGCGCATAGTGAGCCATGAGAGTCGGCAAGAGGACCCCTGTGCACCCACTGCGGTCCGCCGCCAGTTGCACGATCTCTCTGCCACCGACCTCGTCGTAGGGGATCGAGTACGGGTAGCAGTGGGAGGGTCGACCGCTGACTGCGGCCGCAGCCATGAGGGCGCGGAGCCCTGCGCGACGACCGCCGGACAGCAGCGAGTACTCAGCACGCCGCCCTCCATCAACGATCCCATCACACAGTTCGTCCAGCTCGGGTACGAGGAGGGGTCGATCCGCCGTTCGAAACACGAGGGCCGTGCTTCGGCAACCGAGCTCGCGGACAAGGCGCAAGTTCGCGACCATCCGGAGGTGGAGTCCGGTGGTCGCTGGCACTGGGACGTCGAGCAAGACCACTAGCACGCTGGCCCTCATGAGACGACCACCGCCGACGCCGCAGAGGTCGGCCGCCACCCGCGGGATCGACGCCGCTGGGGGGCGTCTCCGTCGGGGTAGGGCGCGGCATGGAGCGGGGCTTCGCTGGCACACTCGAACTCGCTCACCCGCCCCTGCCTCTTGCAGCGGTCGGAGGGGGCGAGCGGGAGCGTCACGGCGGGCGCTTCGACCACGACCCTCCGCGCGCTGCTCACTCGCCGGCCTCTCCGCCCGGGTGCACTCACCTCCGGCGAACCTACTGCCTTGGGACCGCCGGTCACGGCACGCCTGCAGCGTGTGACCGGGCTATCCAGAGCCCTGGGGCGGCGCGATGGCCTCGCCCCGCTCGCGTAGGGTCTCCGCTGGCTCCGAAAGGCGAGGTCGAGGGAGCTGAGGGGCGGACAGGTGCGACTGCTGCTGGCCGGCGAGGACGGGACGGGCTCACTCCTCCGCTCGCTCCAACCCGGCCTGCAGCGGGTCTCCGACGTGACGGTCGTGAACCCGTACCGTCCGACGAGGTCCCGGGTCGCGCGGGCGGCGTGGCGGCTCCTGGATCCGGACGAGGGACGGCTACTCGAGGCGACCTACCAGCTCCGGCCGGACGCCTTGCTGCTCGTCAAGGGGAGGGGGATCAGCCCAGCCGCGATCGGCCAGATCCGTCGATCGGGGTGCCGGGTAGCCGTGTACTACCCCGACAACCCTCTCTGGCGGTGGCAGGACGCGCCCGACCCACTCCCCCGACTCCGTCAAGCCGACCTCCTCATCCTATGGCAGGAGCGTCTGGTGGGTTTGCTCGCCTCCTCATCACGACGCGTCGAGGTCGTCCCCTTCGGCTACGACGACCGATGGTTCCCCCTTGTGCCAACAGGCGGGGCACGGCACGGGATCGTGTTCATCGGGCACTGGTCACGGCGGAGGGAGCGCTTCCTTCGAGCGCTGGACGACCTGCCCCTGACCGTGCGCGGCGGGGGCTGGGACCGGTCGAGCCTGAGGGACGCCGGGCCCGGCGTGTTCGAGACCGACGCGGGCCGCCTCCTCGCGTCGGCGCAGATCGGCGTCAACCTGCTCCATCCGCAGTGCACGGGTGCGCACAACATGCGCACCCGTGAGGTGAGCGCATCCGGGGCACTCCAGCTCACCGATGCGGGAGTGGATGGCACGCCCCTTCGTCCGGGGACGTCCTGCGTCTGGTTCCGGACCCCCGAAGACCTCCGGTCGGCCGCAGAGAGCTGGCTCCGCCGGCCGGAGGAAGCCGTCGAGCTCGCAGGCCGAGGGCAGGTTCTCATCGCCAACGACACGTACCGGTCGCGCGGCGAGCAGATCGGCCGGCTCGTCGCGCAGCTGGTTGCCGCATGACCCGCCCACTACGTGTCCTCTTCGTCAACCCGGGCACCGAGGCACAGGGTGGGGCGGAGCGAAGCCTGCTGGGGCTGGTGACCGGCCTGCGGGCCTGGGGTGTCGACGTGATGGTGGCCACGGGTGGCGAGGGTTCGCTCGTTCGCGAGCTGTTGGCCCGCTCCATCCCGGCGCACGCCCTCCCGAGCGGGCGGTTCCGGCCGGCGGCACGGTTCGGGGGACAGGTCGGCAAGCTGACGGCGGTCGCATTGAGCGCGCCGACGCTGGCCCGACAGGCGACCGAGCTCCGCCGCCTCGTCCGTGCCTGGCAACCGGACATCGTCCACACCAACGGCCTGCGCGCCCACGTGCTCACTCCGTTGCTCCGCATCCGAGGAGCGCGGGTGGTGGTCACGCTCCGCGACATCCCCCAATCGGCCCTCGAGCGTGAGCCGCTCCGCCTCGTCGTCGATCGGGCCGACGCGGTGATCGCCAACTCCCGCCTCACAGCCGCGAGCTGGCGGACCAACCGACATCGGACGGTTGTCATCGACAACCCGGTGGAGCCGCCCACACCGAGGCCGAGGGCGGAGGCGCGCCGGCGCCTCGGCGTCCCTCCGGACGCGTTCGTCGTGGCCAACCTCGCCCACTTCCACTGGCTGAAGGGACAGCTCGACCTTGTCGCCGCCGCCGCCTCGCTCAGCGAGAGCGCCCACGTGCTCCTCGCGGGCGGTGACCTCTATGGCGACGCCTCGACGGCCTACCGCGCCGAGGTCGAGGCCGCGGTCGCAGCGTCGCCGGCGAGGGAGCGGATTCACTTCCTCGGCATGGTCGACGACGTGTCCTGGGTCTACGGCGCCGCAGACGTGGTCGCACACTGCTCGGTGCGACCCGAGTCCTTCGGGCGCACGATCGTGGAGGCCCTCCTCGCCGGCGTGCCGGTCGTGTCGTCCGATGCGGGAACGCCCGGAGAGCTGCTTCGGGGCTGCAGTGCCGCCTGGCTCTATCCCGCTGGCGACCACGTTGCGCTGCGAAACGCTCTTGTGCGCCTCGGTAGTGACCCGCAGCTGAAGAACACGATGGCAGCAGCAGCTGCTGCATGGGCACCGACTCGGTACTCCATCCGAGTGCACATCGAGTCTTGCCTTCGCGTCTACACGGCCGTGCTGAGGTGCCCGGAGTCAGTCCCGGACTAGCAGATCCACGTACGAAGACCCCGAGCGCCGCTGGACGGCTTCGACATCTGGGAGGCGCACGCCCTCGGTGATCAACGCACCCGACGGAGCGAATACGTCAGCTCGCGCGTACCCGGCCTCTCCGAGGAGACCGAACAAGCGTTCGCCGCTCGAACCGGCCGCCGCCAGGCGCGAGGGAGTGAACTCGACGAAGAGGGTCGGCCTGTAGCGCGTGAGCACAGAGAGCCCCGAGCTGACGACGTCCGCCTCTAAGCCATCAACATCGATCTTCAGGAGATCCAGGCTCGGGAGATCCGCAACGAGGGCATCGAGCGACACCGGGGCCAGGGCGATCTCCTCGGAGCAGATGCCTCGAACACCTTCCCGCCCTGCAGCGGACGCTGAGGTCGAGCCGACCACCAGGTTCCTCACCGTGGACTCCTCGCCTACGAACGCCAGCCTCAGCGCCGTTCGCTCCCGAAGCCCCGGCTGGTTCGCGTTCGCCAACAGGTACCACCCGAACCTTGCACTCGCCTCCACGGCTACGAGCGAAGCATCGGGGCGGACCGCACCAACACCGAGCAGCGACGCTCCAATGTTCGCGCCGATGTCGACATAGACGAAGCCCTCGCGGCACTGCGTTGCGGCTGTGAGCAGTGGCCAATCCCAGATCACGCCCCTCCGCACGCTGCGGCCGATGAGGCTGGAACTCGGATACAAGAGGCGCCAACCCAAGTACTGCGTAGTCCGAGTCCGCACGGGCAACTGCTCGAGAACGCGTTGCTGCGCAACATGCCACTGCGTGGCAACGACGCGCCGGACTGACGCCATCAGCGGCCAGCCCGCCGGGCCAAGGAAGCGGTTCTCCTCAGCGACTCCACGACGGCCAAGGTAGCCGCGCCTGTAGCGACTCCGGCGACGATGACCACCCGTGCTATCAGGCCGATCTCCGGTACCAGGTTGATGATGCCTCCTGCCACGCCCAACCCGGCAAGCCAGAGGGCCGCCGTGGTCGCCACCGTCCGCACAGATCGGCCAAGCACGATCGCGCCTAAGCCAAGAGCCCAAAGCGCGAACGCTGTCAGGGCCGCGACGGACGTGGCCGTCACGCTGCCGACGGCCAACGACCACACCAACGCGATGCCGAACAGAACGCCCACGGCGCCGTAGAGACGACCGCTGAGACGGACACGGCCGGGCGCGACGTCGTTTCGCGTCACAGATACCTGCGCCACCACAGCACCCACGTAGCCCACCGCCAGGATTCGCAGCGGCCCGTAAGCGCCCCCAGCGAACTCCTCACCGAGCCACACAGTCAGTAGCCCATCCCCACACCAGAAGAGGACTGTCGCTGCCGCACCAGCAAGCGCGACCGAAACGGCGAGCCCCAAGTCATTGAGCCGATCAGCGGCCAGGCCCTCATGTCTGGCCAGGCGAGGCATGAGAGCTGTCGATACAGCGGTGCCGACAATACTCAGCCGCGATGAGAGGCTCAAGGCTATGGAGAATGGGGGAAGCGAGGCCACGCCCCCCGAGTAGCTCAACGCCAGCTTCCCACCGTTCGCGACCGTCGTCTGGCCAAGAGCGCCAACCCCCGACCACAACATGAAGCGGTGGACTTCTGGTCCGACTCCGGTCACTCCCGTCCCCAATCCGGACCCCCGAGCGCCGAGACGGAGAAGAGCCATTCGAATGAGCGCGACCCACAGCACGATCGATCCGCACTGAACCGCAACCTGCCACAGCAGCACGACCTCCACCGCGAGATCAGACGATGCAACCACAGCCCAGACGATGTTCGTTGACGCGAAGCTCGCGAAGGCCAAGACAGCGCTCAAGGGCACCCAGCCCAAGGCACGCCCAATCGAATACGCGACGTTCGCAAGAATCGTGGCGCTCAAGAGCGGAGAGACGAGCATTACCGCAACGCGAACCTCGTCAGTCGGTAGGTCGCCAGCTCCGGCAAGCGAAGTAAGGAAGGGCGATGCCACGAGTGTCAGAGCACCCCCGGCGACGGCAACCCCAACGGCACGAACCCCTATGACGTGGATAAGGTGACGGGCAGCCGCCCCGCCCGCGGTCGCACCCCGAGGGATCATGGACATCGCAGAGAGGTTGAGCCCCTGATCCAAGAAGGAGAGGAGGCCAAGAACTGAGCTCACCCATACGAGCATGCCGTAACGAGCCTCACCCATCCGCTCGAGCTGCACGGGCGTAAGGGCGAGTGCGACGAGGAGTGCTCCGACTTGGCTCAACGCGAGCCACGCGCTATCACCGACCAGAGAGCGGCGGGACGCGTTCAGTGATGGATTCATCGAACCCTTACTAATTCACCCGCGATGGATGGCAACGAACATCCAGAGTCTCCCCGCGAGGAAGTGGTCTTCGAAGCTGCGGAGGGTGAGCGCTTCTCCGCCCTCGATACTGTGCAAACGGTAGCCAAGTTCGCTGAAGAACGAGTGGACACTCTCAGCAGTAGCTCCACCGGCGATAGCGGTCGCGCGATAGAACTCGAAGACAACGATGGGCCGACACCGCTCTAGGGTCTCGGCCGAGCCCTGGAGAATCCTCCACTCAGCCCCCTCGGCATCGATCTTGATCATTTGTGGGCAGTAGTCCGGTGGCAGCTCCGTGTCGAGTCGGTGGATCTCGACCATGAGCCTTTCAGGTCTACCCAACCGACGGGCATGCGGTTGCGGCCAGAAGCTGCTGTAGGACGTTGCAGCCGGGTACGCGACGAAAGGCGCAACTCCATCTTGGTCGGAGAGCGCAACTTGGCGCACTGTAACTGAGGGGAAGCGTCGCCGCAGGTCATCAGCGTGAGCCGCAATGGGTTCGAAGGCCCAATGGTCTCCCCCCGGAGCAGTGCATACAAAGAGATCCAGCAACTCACCTTCGTTCGCGCCAACATCAACGACGTTCGACACCTCGTCCAGAGCGAAGGTGACGAGTGCTGTCAGGAAGCTCTTGTCGCGCTGATCCCTGCGGTAGGTGCGGGAGAAGAACCGCCTCGTCTCCACGTAAGCGCGACCAAGACCCATCTTGAACCCTTTCAGCCCACTCCGCAGAGGATGCGGATTCCCGTTGCAGCGACACCGATTTCACCCATCGGGCGATCGTACGGCGGCCGTTCCCGCGGGAGATCCGGGCGGAAACCCCTCGGGCCTGCGCTCGCTCCGAAGCCCCCCGTCGCCAGGGGCCCCCTGCCCACATTTCGACGCCTCACTCCCCGAGTCGCGCGCTCGTCCCTGTGGACCGCAGTCACCATGGTGCAGGCCTGTCGCGGAGGGCACTGGCACATCGGGCAGGAGGGTGACAACGGCCGGCATCAACACCGCTCGGCCTCCGCCACAGCCTGCTCCAGCATCAGGGGGAGAGGTCTCGGTTGCCACTCGAAGGTCTCGATGGTAATCGCCACATCCGCCATCTTGTCCTCGACAAGCCGGCGAACCTGATCGCGCCGCAGGCCGGTGAGCGGTCCGACCACGGCCATGAGGTGGAGGGCGGCACCGGGCACGTCCAGCACGGCGTAGCGAACGCCCAGCAGCTCACCGATCATGCCGATCAGCTCCCGCACGGGGAGCGCTTCGTCCCCGCCGACCGGGAAGAGCCCACCAGAGGGAGCTTCCCGATGGCGGACCACCAGCGACGCCACGTCCTCGACGTGCACCGGCTGCACCAACTGGGCCCCTCCACCGACGGTCGGCACGATCCGCCACCGGCGGATCGCCCGTGCCAGGCGGGACACGTTGTGGTCTCGGCCCCGTCCGAACACCATGGTCGGGCGGAGCACCGCCGCACCGCGGGCCAGCGCCACCTGCTCGCGTGCCAGGGCCACCCTCGCGTTCGGCGCAGGCGCCCGAGCGGTCAGCTGGGCCGACGAGAAGACGACCCAACGCGAACCGTCGATCCGGTCGACCATCCAGTCCACATCAGAGGAGGTGAGCTGCGGGGTCATCACGACCTGGTCGAAGGCGGTCGTTGCGAGCAGCCCGTCGAGCTCGGCACCGTTCGAGACGCGACGGTCGCCGCCCTCCCGCGAGGTCGCCACCACCTCGTGCCCGTGGCGACGGAGCCCGTCGACGATGGCGCTCCCGATGAAGCCCCTCGCGCCGCCGATCACGAGCGATCGAGCCGGGCTCAACTCAGCACTCCCTCGTAGACGGCCAGGAGAGCGCCGAGGTGGCGGTCGAACGAGAAGTGCTCCTTCGCCCGCGCTCGGGCACCATCGCCGAGCTCGGCACGGAGCCTCGGATCGCGCAGCCGGAGCATCGCCTCGGACAGCGCACCCGGATCGCCCGGCGGGACCACGAATCCTGTGACACCGTCCACGTTCACCCAGTTCGTCGCGGTTCCCAGGCTGGTGCTGATCGCGGGGAGCCCATTGGCCATGGCTTCGACCATGGCCAGGCCGAAGGCTTCTGCTCTCGACACCGACGGCAGGACCAGCAGGTCGTGGCTGGCGTAGGCGTCGAGCAGGGCCCCGTCCGGGACCGGTCCGGTGAACGAAACCCGCTCGGCCAGCCCGAGGCGCTCCGTCATCGCGCGGAGCTCCCCCGCCAACGGCCCGTCCCCCACGACGGTGAGCACCACGTCGGGCGACGACGCGACCGCTCGGAGGAGGACATCCACCCCCTTGTAGTAGACCAAACGACCCACGAAGAGCACCCGGAGCCGGCCACAGTCACCACGGCGGGGTCGACGGGCCACGAGAGACGGCGACACCCCGTAGGGCAGGACCCGCACGCGGTCCCTCACCCGAGCGAGCTCGGGGGAGGCCGCGAGCTGGTCACTGGCGACGAGCACCGCACCGGCCCGGTGCAGCACCCGGTCACGGAGCGGCCGGTACAGGGGTTCGAGGAACGCCTGGCGGCCGAGCTGCGCGTGGAAGGTGACCACCACGGGGCAGTCGGAGCGGTTGGCGACGGCACCGAGCTCGCCCACCGGGTTGGGCAGGTGCAGGTGGAGAAGAGCGCCCTGCATGCCGGCGACCTCGCGCACCAGACCCGGCGCCATCGGGGTCGCCAGCAACCGAGCGACCTCCCGGTGCCGATGGACCACGACTCCGCTGGGCAGCTCGTCCCGGCGCGAGCGCTGCACACCGGCCACGTGCACCTCCACCGTCCAGCCGTGCTGGGCGGCGCCATCGGCGATGTCCGCGATGTACCTCGTGATCCCCGCGGCGAGGGGCGGGTAGTAGTCCTTGAAGACGTGGACGATCCTCATCCCCGGAGCGCCTCCACGTACTCGTGGGCGGTCAGCGCGCTGTCGACCGCCGCCGCCCACTCCCATGCCGCTCGGGCCAACTCCACACGGTGGTCCTCGTCGTTCGCGAGTCGATCTACCGACTCCACCCACGCTCCCAGGTCGTCCGGGTCGATCAGCATGGCCCATGGGGCGACCGCAGCGTCCCTGGCGCCCGCCTCGTCACCCACCAGCACGGGAAGACCGGCGGCGGCGAACTCGTGGATCACCAGGCCGAACCCCTCGAACCCCTCCTCGGCACGTGACCAGCGGCTCGGGAACAGCCCGATGTGACACGAGCCGAGGAGGACGCGGACCTCGTCATCGCGCAGCCAGCCGGTGAACCGCACGAAGGGCGCTGCGCCCCAGCGGCGTGCCCGCTCCTCCAGCGCACCCCGGCGCGGGCCGTCACCGACGACAACCAGCTCCTCGATGGCGCCGACCGGCCCGAGGACAGAGGCGATCCTGAGCGGCAGCTCGATGTTCTTGTAGCCCTCGGCGAGGCGTGCCACGACCACGAGCCGCACCCCCTCCCCGGTGCGACGCGCCGGCGCGGACGATCGCAGCCACGAAGAGCCGAACGCCGGGAGCACCACCCGGACGCGGCCGGGAGCCACCCCCAGCCGCTCGACCATCATCGCTGTGTGGCCGCTGATCGCCACGACACGATCATGGGCGCGAAGCCCCGCCAGCGCCGTGTGGTGCGCGGCGCGACGGGGAACGAGCTCCCTTCCGTAGGCCAGCGCGCCGGTGCGGGCCCTCACGGCCGCCCCCAAGCCGACACCGACCGGTGCGAGGAAGGGATGCCCGGTCACCACCAGCCGGTCGGGAGACGCCCGAAGCCACCTCGCGGCGCGGCCGAGCTCCATCGACGACCGGCCCCAGCCCGGGACCCGTTGGACGCCGGGTTCGACCGGCCCCCGCGAAGTCGTGACCACCCGCCACTCCACCCTGTCCGCCGAGCACTCGACGAGATGCCCCAGCAGGCGCGAGATGCCACCGCTGACGGGCGGATAGTCGATGGCGAGCAGCAGCACTCGGGCCCGGCCGGCGGTCATGGCGAGCCGAGGCACATGGCCATGAGGTCTCGTGCCGGTCGCTCCAGCACCGGCGCGTGCAGCCACGATCCCGCCAGGCGAGCTCGCCACCAGAGCTGGCTCGCCGTCTCCTGCACCCAGGTTGGGCGATCAACCGCCGAGCCCTGCGGCAGTCGGTCGAATCGAGGGAGGAACACGAGCTCGTTCGTGGCGCGATCCTGTCGCACCCCGGGGAGGAGAGACGCGTCGACAGGACCACTGAGCACCAGGCCGGCGGTCCGGCGCGTGATCTCCCGGTCGATCGACGCCCACGTCGACAGCGGAACGCGCTCCCGCACCAGCTCGTCGTCCACGATGTCCTGGGGACCGCCCGGAGCCGCGAGCGTCGCCGGCGCCATCGCCGCTGCGCCCCCCAGCCGGCAGATCAGCCCGGGCGGCGTGCCCGCCGCGAATGGCCCGGCGGTGGTGGCGCTGATCGGAACGATCCCGTTGAGCGCGCGGAGCACGGCGCCGGAGCGGAGGTCGACGGCGAACCACGGGCCGGGGAGCATCTGCACCGCAGGGAGCCCGTAGCGGCGCAGGAGAGCCGCGACCCGATCAGGAGCGATCCGGTAGCCCGGTCGACCCCAGGGATCCGCGCTCGGCATGCCGACGACGAGCCAGTGCCCCACCCGCTCCGCCGAGTCGCCGGCGGTCGCGAGCGAACCCCAGGGCTGACGGGTGATGGAGAGATGCCAACCATGAGGAACGGCCTCGTCGATCAGGTCGAGGAGCTGCTGTGGGGACCGCTCGTGCGCGGCGATCACGAGGGTCACCGCTCGCCCACCCCCGGCTTGCGCGCCGTCACCTGGACGCAATCGGAGAGGGAACGAGCGAGCGTCCTGACCGCCTCGAGCATCACGCAGGCCTTCCCTTGGGATGAGGCGCCGCCGAACGACACCGGAGCCACTCCGCGAGCACCAGGAGCGCCCAACACCGCAGCGCTGCTCCCGGTCCACTCGCGGCGCGATCGATGTGACGATGCGCCTCGGCCGGATCGATCGATCCATGCCAGGGGTCATCCACCTCGAGGGCCTGCCGATTCGCTCTGAGGGTTGCGCCGATCCACGCACGCCAGGGCAACGCGAAGGTGAGCTTCCGGCCAGCCGCGAGCCGCTTCAGGTACGGGTCTTCCCACTGACGAGCCAGGCCGGCCTTGCCCTGCGGGGGAGACCCCAGGGCCGCGTCGACCACCGAGGTGTCGAGAAGGGGCACCCGCACCTCGACACCGACAGTCATCGAGAACACGTCGGCATCGCGCAGCAGGGTCGGGCCGAGGTAGCGGCGGGCGTCGAGGCGCCAGAGCTGGTCGCGCAAGGGCTCGCCCGGGGGGATGTCGACGGGATCCGGGAGCGCCGAGCGACTGCCCGTGAGCCGGACGACCTCGTCCGCCGTGAAGAGAGACCGCCACCCGTCGTACCGCGCCGCCGTGCCGCTCGCCGCCAGGAGCTCGCGGACCTGCGTGTCGGTCCTCAACCCACGGCCGGCCAGCGCTCGCTCGATCGACCCCCGCACCGAAGGCGGCGAGGCACGCCAGACGCGTGCGGCGGTCCCCAGCAGCCTCCACCGGCGGTGGTAGCCGTAGCCGCCGAGCACCTCATCGCCCCCGAGGCCGGAGAGCGCGACAGGGAACCCCACGGAGCTGGCCACCTCGGACACCAGCAGCGTGTTGAGGCCGTCGATGGTCGGCTGGTCCATCGCTGCGAGGAACCGGTCGACGGCCCCCGTGGCATCGGCACCGGCGACGTGGACGACCCGGTGATCGAGGCCGTAGTGCGCAGCGGTCTCCCTCGCCCGCGCCACGTCGGAGGCGTTCGCATCGGTGCTGATGGTCAAGCCGGTGGCCGAGATGCCTTCGGCGCTGAGACCGGCGGCGATGGCCGCAGAATCGAACCCACCGCTGAGGAACACCGCCACGGGCCGGTCGCTGACCGTGTTCTCCGCGATGGCCCGACGCATCACCTCCGGCAGCGGTCTCTCCTCGTGGGCCAGCGGGATCGGCTCCCGAACCACCGCACCATCTGGGCGCCAGAGGGTGACCGTGCCCGGCGGGTGCTCATGCACGCCCTCGTAGATCGTGGTCTCGACCGGTGAGCCGAATCGAAGGAACTCTGCGACGGCCTGCGGGCGGACGGCCGCTCGTTCGAGGCCGGCGAGAGGAGCGGCCTCCGATGCGAAGGCAATCGCACCCGAGCTCAGCCGTCGCCAGTACAGCGGCTTCACACCGATCGGATCCCGGCCCGCCAGGAGCGTCTGCGTGCCCTCGTCCCAGAGGAGGAACGCGAACATGCCCCGCATCCGCTCCAGCCCTCCGGGCCCCCAGTGGACGAGGGCCTTGAGGAGCACCTCGGTGTCTCCGGTCGTGGTGAACGCGAGCCCTGCCGCCTCCAGCACGGACCGCACGGCCCGGAAGTTGTAGATCTCCCCGTTGAAGACGAGGTGGCGACCCGCGAAGCTCATCGGCTGGCCCGCACGCGGCGTCGGATCGAGGATGGCCAACCGGGTCATGGCCAGACTGCAGCCATCCAGGACGAGGGCGCCGCGCCCGTCCGGACCCCGGTGGACCAACCGGTCAGCGAGGGCCTCCGCCCTGGGTCCTGCACCGAGAACGGCCGCGATGCCACACACGGCGAGGTCAGCGAACCGGCAGCGCGTCGACGGCTTCCGCCGCGGCAGCTGCCACCCGCCGGTAGTCGAAGCCGCGCGCTAGCTCACACAAGGCCAAGCCCTTCGCCCGCCTGTCCGGGTCCGCAATCACCTCAGCCAGGCGATCGGCGAGCCGCGCCGGATAGCTCGCGTCCCAGGCCCCCTCGTAGTCGAGCAGCATCTCGGGCGGCAGGACGTCGGCAGCGCTCCCCACCCTCGAGGCGAGGACGTACCGGCCCGACGCGAGATAGGTGGGGAGCTTGCCGGTCGTACGCACCCAGCTCGAGGGATCGTCCGTCTGTGTGAGCAGGCACACGTCGCAGATGCCGAGATAGCGGGCGAGCTCGGCGTAGGGCACCCTGCCGATCACATGGAGACGCTCGGCGACGCCGAGCTCCGCTGCCAGCACCCGAAGCTCCCCGATGCCAGGTCCGTCGCCGATGAGCACGGCGTGAGCGCCGGTGTCCGGACGGAGGGCCAGGGCGTGGACGAGCTCCCATCCGAGCCCTCCACCGAGCTTCGGGTACCACGTGAAATGCCCCTGGATGCCGACGGTCGGCACCCCATCGAGCCCCAGGCGCCGCCGGAGCCCCTCGTCGTCGACCGGCCGCATCACCTCCAGGTCGACCCCGTCGGGGATCACCACGATGTGTCTTGCGCCGCCACGACGTGCCGGCTCGACGTGGTGATGCCCTCTCACCACGACCATGTCCGCGCTGCGGTAGGCGAACCGCTCGAGGGCTCGCGCTGCGAGACGGGCCGGCAGCCGGGCTCCGACCAGGTCGAGGAACGCGGCGGGGGCGTCACCGGTGTCGACCACCAGCCACCTCCGGTGGCGACGGGCCAGGGCATCGGCCAGCAGTGGCACCACGGCCAGGTCCATGGCGTAGACGACATCCGGCTCCGCAGCCCGCACAGCGCGGGCGAAAGCCACCACGTCCTGCACCCGGCTGCCTCGGCGGACGAGCACCGTGCTGCGCTCCCATCCGAGCCCCACGGCGATCCGCTGGGCGCGCTCCGCAGCTGCCGAGCCCGCCCCGCCGTTGACCAGGAAGGCCAACCGCAGATCACTCATCGTCGACCCATGGGGTCAGGGGCGAGCGTGCTCGGCGGCGAGCCGCGTTCCGGGCCGGCGGACCCGATCGACCGGCCACGCACCCGAAGGGAGCCCAGGCCGGCGAGGAGCTCTGCCACGCCGACGCGGATGACGAGCGTGACCAACACGTAGGCGACGTTGCGCTCGATGCCGAGTGCAACCAAGCCGGCAAAGGCGAACATCGCGACGCCGAAGGCGTCGTCGGGCGGGTACCTCCGGTCGTACAGCCCGATCGCCAACCCGAACATCATCGAGACGCCCACGAGACCGAACAGACCGAAGTTGAGGTACCCGTCTCCGGGTACGGTGAGCGCCTGCGACGACGGATCCTCCCGAGGCTGGAGGGACCAGAAGTTGACGGTGAAGTACCGGCCGAGGCTGAGCTGTCGGTACTCGAGCGGGATGACACGCTCGATGCCAGGCACGATCGAAAGGGCGGGCTGAACCAGCGACCGTCCCCGTTGGAACGGGATCTCATCCGGCACCTTCTCCCGCAGGAGGAGCAGGCTCTCCGGTCCGGACACCCGCCGCGAGATGCCGCGCGCGACGTTCCCCACGGCGTCGAGCCCCGAGAAGGGGGCGTCCGTCGGACGCCCAATGCGGAGGTCGTACGCGGTGGCGGCACGCCACGCCGCCGTCAGGAGGTCGGGCGACTCGCCCGCCTGGTAGGCGATCCGGCGCCCCTCCACACCGAGGTAGCCGACGAGGGCCACGATCCCGAGGAGGACGAGCAGCCTCGTGCGGACCTTGCCGGTGGCGGCGAGGGCCCCGATCCCCCAGGCCACGACGGGAAGAACGGTGGCCTCCTTGAAGCTGCTTGCGGCACCGAGAAGGAGCGCGACGACCAGCACCACGACGGACGCGAGCCGAACCCGCCGGGCACGTACGTCGATGAACACAAGCCCCGCGGTGCCGAAGAGCGCCAGCTGAGCCACGTTCGAAAGGAAGCCGCTCGTCGCCCCCAGCAGCGGAAGCGCGACGCCGATCGCGAGCCCGATCACGGCGAACAGCACGTAGTCGGCACGGAGGAGCTTCGCCCGGGGCCGGGGTGATGGGAACCGGACCCGCTGCACCACCCAACCACCGAGCACCAGCGCGGCCAGACCGAGTGTGGAGACGAGCCACGCCCACACCAGATCGGCATCGGTGGACGACCGCACGATCGGGTGAACGTACGGCGAGCTCCTGTCGCTCTGGAGCACCAAGAGCCGGAGCGGGAAGTAGACGAACCACAGGCAGGCGACCAAGAAGCGCAACGCCAGCACCCGGCCGGCGACCCGCCACGCCGCGTACACCAGCCCGAGACTGGACGCGAAGCAGGCCGCTGCAACGCCGGCAAGTACGGGCACCCCGCCGAAACCACCTAGGACGGCGATGAGGCAGACTGCTCCGGCCAAGCAGGCTCCTGCCATCATCGCAGCCGGTGCGAACGCCAGACGGTGCCTGTTCAAGGTCCGATCGAACTCCCGCCTTGCGCTCGCCGAACAGCTCGCTCTTCGACCTGCAGGCTCCAGAGCCGCACCTGCACGTCCTCAGCATAGGCGAGGCATACGCCCGTCCCGGCCGGAAGCAGCGGCCCGGGAAGTCACGGTCGGCGCCGTCGGCGAGCCTCGTCACGGGCGACGCGCCCACCGCCATGCCCGGCCGGCCGCAGCCTCGTGACGACGATCGGAGCGGCGAGGTAGGTGGCTACCGCCAACCCAGCGATCACGACCCCGGCGACGGCACCTCCCGGCCCGAGGAGCGCGAGCAGACCGCCGCCTGACGCTACGGCCGCGCTTGCCGTCACGAGAGCAGTCACCTGGGCGTGCGACCAGCCGACGCGAACGAGCCGCTGGTACGCGTGGTCACGATGCGGCTCCCGCCAGCGCTCTCTGCGACGGGCACGCCCGACCAGGGTCGTCGAGGTATCGGCGAGATAGACCGCCACCGGCGCCACCGCCGCAACGGGCGGGATGTCTCCGCGCAGCGCCATCACCAGGACGACCGCCGACCAGGCGCCGAGTGCGTAGCTGCCGACATCCCCCATGAACACCCTGGCCCTGGGGAAGTTGACGGGCAGGAACCCCAGTCCAGCCGCGGCCAGCACGGCACCGGCGACGGCAACCGAAGGGGCGTCGCGGAGCTCCCCCAGCAACCACCAGGTCGCTCCCGACACGATCGCCTGCATCGACGAGATGCCGTTGATGCCGTCCATGAAGTTGAAGGCGTTCACGTAGGCGACGAGCCAGGCGGCCACCCCGGCCGCGAAGACGACCTGCCAGGCGACCGGGCCCGACAGGTTGCCCAGAAGCCACGGCGCGGCCGCTGCCGCGATGACGAGCTGGAGGAGCAGCCTCGTGGCGACAGGGAGCCCATGGACATCCTCGGTGAGCCCGAGAAGGCCGAGGCCGATCGTCGCGACGGCGAGCGCCACGCAGGCTGAGCTGGACTCAGCAGCGGCGAACGGGAGCGCGACCAACAGGCCGAGCATGGGAGCGAGCCCGCCCCCGCGGGGCGTCGGCACATCGTGCGACGACCGCAGATTCGGGTAGTCGAGCACTTCTCGCCGACGTAGCAGCCAGACCACCAGGGGCGCAGCAGCGGCGGTGACAAACAGCGACAGGGCAGCCGCTGGCCAGGCGAGACTCGTCACCTACGGGAGGCTCCGCCTCGTGCCACCGCGCCCGAACCTACTCGGGTCGGGCCCACCGGCAGGAGGCCCGTGTCCGGGGTCTCGACGGCCACCGTCAACCTCCGGCACGGACACGGCGACCCGAGCACCCACTCGGCTCGCTGGGCGCGGGACAACCACCGCTCGACGCGAGCCGGCTTGCGCCCCTGGCACGACCGGCCGGAGCAGGATGCCCCCGCCTGGCTGACCCGCTGCCGGGCGGCCGTCGGCAGGAGGACTGCCCTCGCCGTGCGCCCTGCGGGGACAATGGGGCGCATGGTGCGATCACGCTGCCGGGCCGCTCTCGTCGTCCTCGCCGTCGGACTGCTGGCGGCCTGCAGCGAGTCCGGCCCGGACACCGACGGGGCCGGGCCGCAGCGGTCGCTGGTCATGTCGGCGTTCGGTGACGCCTCCTTCGGCGAGGCCCAGCCCTACCTGCAGGCGCTGCAGGACACCTCGGACCGCACGGGCGAGTCGGTGTTCTGCCAGAGCGTGCAGGAAGGCACCCTGAGCGGCCAGCCGGTGGCGGTCGTCGTCACCGGCACCGGCTCGGCCAACGCCGGGCCGTGCCTGCAGGAGATGCTCGGCTGGTACGGCGAGCAGGTGAGCGAGGTGATCTGGTCCGGCGTGGCCGGCGCCTCCCCGGCGGTGGGCGGCATCGTCGACGACGCCGGCGTACGCCGGCCCGACGCCGAACCGGTGATGATCGGCGACGTCTGCATCAGCCCGATGATGTGGAGCGACGACCTGCAGTTCAGCAGCGTCAGCGACTGGGCCGCGGCCCGCACCCCCACCGACCGCTACGGCCCCTCCGGCGGCTGGTGGCCCATGAGGACCGCCGACGGGCAGGCCACCATGGACGGCTTCCAGACCGTGCGGCAGTTCGTGGTGGCGCCGACCGGGCTGGCCGACGAGCTGCTCGAGGCCAGCCGCGACGTGGGCTTCCCTGCGCTGGACGGCGACGTGCGCGAGGAGGTCGAGCGCTTCTTCGCGCCGGACGCGATCCGGCCCGTGCGGGTGTTCGACTACACCACCTGCGCCGAGGTCTCCGGCGACGACTTCTTCCACGGCGCCGTCGAGGACGCCCAGGCCCGCGAGTACCTCGCCGGGCTCATCGACGCCTCCGGCTACCCGGGGACCGACGGCCGCACCGCGGCCGACGTGGTCGCCTTCACCGGCATGGAGGCGGCCGGGTGGATGAGCGTGCTGCAGGCCTGGAACGAGCACCACACGCCCGAGATCCCCATGGTGGTGGTGCGGGCCGCCAGCAACTACGACCAGGTGCCCCTGGACGCCGCCGGCGACCCCGTGGCCGGCCCCGACGGCGCTCCCCTCGACGCCATGCAGGACATCACCATCGGCTTCGACGACGCCAGCGCCGAGCTGGCCATCCGGACCGCCTCCCTGCCCGTCCTGCAGCTGTTCGCATCGCGGGCCGGAGCCGGCTGAGGCGGGCTGCGTCTGCCGACGTGCGCTGCCAGGTCGGCGAGGAGCCGTGCGGCTCCTCGGCCGGCTCGACCACGGAGTCGTCCGAACGCACCGGACCGCACCGACGCCGTCCACCTGGCCACCGCGGTCGGCGCCGGCGCCGACCGGTTCGTCACCACCAACCCGTCGGGCTTCCCCAGGACGGTCACCGAGATCGACATCACCGACCCGACGGACCTCCCCGACCCGACGAGCGAGTGATCGGGTCCGCTCGCGCCGGAGGTCAGCAAGAGCCGCCGGCGGCACGGAACGCCGCCCACACCTCGGGTCGCAGCCGGCCCCGGTCGGGCACCTCGATGCCCCTCTCCCGCGCCCACCGGCGCACGTCGGCCGTGGTGGGCTCCGGCGGGGCGACGGGACCCGCCGGCGGAAGGTCGGCCTCCCTGGCCGCGGCGCCCTCGTGGTCGAGGTGGTGGGCGAGCGCTGCGCCGAGGAACCGGTAGGCCCACTCCTGGGCCAGGGGTCGGGTCTCGCAGAACACGATCGGCACCGACGGGAACCGCACCTGGGCCTCGGCCAGCGCCTCGGCCACCACGGCGGGGCGCACCCGCTCCAGCTTGAACACCGCCGACCAGCGGTCCTCCACCACCACGGCGGCCCGCGGCACGGTCGCCAGGTCGGCCAGGAGGTAGCGGGCCTTGCCGCTGGTGAGGCTGGCGACCAGGTCGGCCAGGCTCTTGCGCTCGACGGTGGCCACGACGCGGTCGTCGACGGCCACGGCGTAGTCCCCGGCCGGCAGCGCCCGGCGGGTGGTGGTGGCCTGCTGGCGCTCGAACCGCCACGGGTAGCGCTCGTGCGAGTCGACGAGGATCTCGAGCACCTGCCCGCTCGCCCTCGCCGAGGGCACCTGCACCTGCGGGCGGGCCTGGCGCACCGTGCGGGCGCTCTGCCAGAAGATGACCTCGCGCCCCCGGGCCCGGGTGAACACGAACTGGCTGCGGTGCTCCCGCGCCCGGTCGAGCACCAGGTCGACGGCTGCGCCCCGCCGCACGCACGAGCGCACCGGCACCCGCTCGAGCACCTCGAGGTCGTCGGGCCAGTCGTCGGCCCGGTGGCAGTACACCTTGGCCGTGCGGGGCCACGTTTCGCGCACCTTCAGGGCGATGCCGTGCGGCCCGAGCGGCACCCGCACGAGGAACGGCAGCGACGACGCCGGGTCCGGGTTGCGGGCCACCACGAACTCCACCCGCCCAGTCTGGTCGCCGTGGCGGGCCGGGGTGCGTGAAGGCGTGGCCGGCTGCGCTGCCGGCCCGGCGATCAGCCGGGGACGTCGAGGAGCAGCCCGAGCACCTCACGGACCCGTGCGAGCACCTCCGGTCCGACGTTGCCCCGGATGGCGCCGAGTCGACGGGACGACACGGCCCGCAGGTGCTGGCACTGCGCAGCCGCGGCCACCTCGAGGCCGCTCGCCGGACCCGGCTCGATCTCGACCTCCGACGAGAAGCCCCGCACGGTCGACGTCAGCGGCACCACCTGCACCACGCTCGGGCCCGCATCGAGGATGCGCTGCGCCGTCACCACCACCGCCGGGTGGCCGAAGCCCGCTTCCCTCCCTTCCGGGAGCCCGAGCTCGACGTCGACGACGTCACCCGAGGTCAGCATCGAGCCACGCCGTCTCGTCCTCGCGGAGGTCGCTGGCCAGCTCGGCGCCGATCTGGTCCTGGCGGAGACGGCGCACGGCGATCGCGACGGCGTCGCCAACCGTGGTGCCCAGCGACGCGGCGAGTGCTTTGAGCTCTCGGTGGGTGGCGACGTCGATCCGCACGCTTGTGCTGTGCATGCGATCATGCTAGCTCGATCGCATGCTGGTGCAGCGACAGAGCGGGAGACGGTCAGAGCTCCACCGACACCTCGTGGGCATGGGCAGCCAGGGCCGTCAGGTCACCGGGGTCGCGGGTGAGCACCGTGCCCCCGGGCTCGGCGGTCGCCACCACGACGGCGTCCACGGCGGAGCCGCGCGTGGCCCGGCGGCGCAGATCCGCTCGAGACCGGCCGGCGCTCCCGCGACGCCTCCGCCCCGCCTCCGCCCCTCCTCCGCCCGCGTCCGGGATCCTCGTGGGGTTCCCCAGCCGAGAGGCCCGTGGCGCCGCCCTGCGGCGCCCCGGCGTGTGTGACCGACATCACACACATCTCGCTCGACGGTCGAACAGGTGTTCGATAGTATGAGTGTGCTTCCCCGATCGCCAGGTCCGCCCTGGCCTCCACATGGGTTCGATTCGTTGGAGGAGAGATGGCGATCGTTGTGGAGGACCTACCTCGGGTCGATGCTCCACCGGGTGACGGCGATCCGGACTGGGTGTTCGTGGAGCGCCCGGAGGAGCGCTGGGCCCGCTGCGAGCTGGCCGAGGTGGAAGAGGGGATCCGTCAGCTCGACGCCGCCATCGCGGCGCTGCAGCGGGAGCAGGCGGCGGCGTTGGGCGTGTTCGCTCAGCGCCACGGCCCCGAGCTCGACGGCTGCGCCACCCCGGCCGACTGGCTGATGCTGGCCACCGCGTGCTCCCGGGCCACCGCCCGCAGCGAGGCGGCGGTGGCGCTGGGCCTCGGGGAGCTACCGGCGATCGCCGATGCGTTCGGGCGGGGCGAGCTGTCCCTGGATCAGGTCGCCCAGCTCGTGCGGTTCGCCACCCCGGCCACCGACACGGAGTGGGCCGCCGACGCGCAGGGCCGCTCGGTGGCCGACCTGGAGGCCCTGGCCCGCTCGCTTCGGCCGCCCCGGGTGTCCGACACCGCCGACGCCCGGGCTCGGCGGTCGCTGCGCCTGCGTGACGTCGAGGGCGAGACCCGCATCACCGGCCGCGTGCCGCTGGCCGACGGGGCCGTGCTGCGAGCGTTCCTGGAGCCGCTGGCCGCCGCGGTGCCGGCCGACTGCGTCGCGGGCACCTTCGATCCGTGGGGCGCCCGCCTGGCCGACGCCCTGTGCGCCCGCGCCGCCGAACAGCCCCCCGAGGGCACCCGCAGCCGTCGGGCGGTCGTCACCGTGCACGCCACACCCGAGCAGCTCACCGGCGAAGCCGAGACCGGCGCCGTGCTCGAGGACGGCATGACCCCCCTCGCCCGAGGGGCGCTGGCCCGCATCCTGTGCGACTGCGACCTCGAGGTCCACGTCGACCACCCGGCCACCGGCGCCACGTTGGGCATCGGCCGCGCCTCGCGCACCGTGCCCGCCTGGCTGGCCCGGGTGGTGCTGCTGCGCGACGGCCGCTGCCGGGTCCCGGGCTGCGACCGGCCCGGCACCGAGATCCACCACCTCGTGCCCTGGGAGCACGAGGGGCCCACCGACACGCCCAACCTGGTGGCCATCTGCTGGCACCACCACCAACGCATCCACACCGACGGGTTCGCCCTCGCCGGCGACGCCGACCACGACCTCGAATGGCGCGACCCCAACGGCCGCCACATCGCCACCAGCCGACCCACCCTGCGACCCGACGTCCACCAACGCCTCTTCGGCCACCCCCCGCCCCGCGCAACCTGAGGTGGCGTGATCCGGCGCACCACCCGGCCTCCGAAGGGGGAGCCGGGCCAGTGGCGCGCGCCCGGGTCAGTCCCCGGCCAACCCGAGGAACACCACCATCGACCGCGTCAGCCGCACCAGATCCTCATCACCGAGCTGGCCGAGGCGCTCGCCGATCTTCGACCGGGGGATCGTCGTGAGCTTGTCCACCATCAGGCTGCACGGCTGGTGGAGCCCGTTGCGCTCGTCGGGCTCGACGCGGAGCCTGAGCAGCGGCGCCTCGGTCGGGTCCGTGGTGAACGCGCAGACCGTCACGGATGCGGTGGCGTCGAATCGGTCGTCCTGGACGATCACCACCGGTCGGGGCATGCCGGCGTACCCGGTGCCGGCTGCGGCCGTCCAGATCTCTCCTCGCCTCACTCGTCGTCGAGGCTGACCGCGTCGATGAACGCCTGGTCGTCCGCCGCGTGTGGGCTCGACGCGACGGCGAGCGACTGCCGATGGGCTTCGTCGCGGAACGTCTCCGATCGGACGTCCGGCACCCAGATCTGGATGGGCCGCAACCCCTGGGCGCGCAGGCGCGCCCGGTGCTGGCGGACCCGTTCCGACACCGAGACACGCTTCCGCACCATGCCGGCGATGTTACATGTAACGATGTCGAGGCTCGTTGTCATGCCATTCGGTATGCTCTGGGTATGACCGCCCAGATCGCCGTGAAGCTCCCCGACTCGCTGCTCGCATCGGTTGACGAGCTCGTCGAGCGCGGCGTGGTCGAGAGCCGGTCCGACGCGGTGCGGGTCGGGCTGGGCCTGCTCCGCCAGGCCGCCGATCGACAGCGCATCGACGAGGCGTTCCGCAGCGGGTTCAGCCGCCACCCCGAGGGCGACGACGAGCTCGCCGACGCACGACGCCTGGCCGCCGAGGCCATCGAGGACGAGCCGTGGGAGCCCTGGTGGTAGCCCGGGCCGAGGTCTGGTGGGGCGAGACCCCGGACGAGAAGGGCCGGCCCTTCCTCGTGGTGAGCCGCGACGCCGCCAACGAGGTGATGCAGCGGGTGCTGGTCGCGCCGGTCACCACGAGGGTGCGTGGCGTGCCGAGCGAGCTGGCGTTGGGGGCCGACGAGGGGCTGCCGCGCCCGTGCGTCGCGGCGTTCGACAACGTCCGCCCCTTCCCGAAGGCGATGCTCACCCGGCGGCTGGGTGCCCTGGGCCGGGCGCGGCGGCACCAGCTGTGCTCGGTCGCCGCCGCCACGCTCGACTGCTGAAGGTCGCGCTCAGCGCCAGCCGGGGGCGGGCTCGTCCTGGGCATCGGCCGGGCCGGCCGCAACATCCCCGCCTGGCCGGCCTGTGCTGGCACTACCACCGACCCCAACGGCCGACTCATCGGCACCACCCGACCCGCCCACCACCAGTGAAGCCCCGGCGCGACAGGATGGCCCGATGCTCCCCGTGGCTCACTTCGACCCCGGCCGGCTCGGCCTCGACGGCGACCCCTACGAGCAGCTCGAGCGGCTGCGCGTCCACGGCCAGCTGGTGCTGCTCGAGTCGGGCTTCGTCGCCGCCGTCGGCTACGACACCGCCGAGGCGGTGCTGCGCTCGCCGGCCATGACCAGCTCGCCGATCGGCGAGCGGTACCGCCACGCCCTCCCCGAGGGCGCCGCCCGCGACGAGCTCAGCCACCGCATCAACTTCCTCGACCCGCCCGACCACCCCCGGGTGCGGGGCCTGGTGTCGCGGGCCTTCACGCCCCGGCGCATCGACGGCCTCCGGCCGTTCACCGAGCGCACCGCCTGGTCGCTGCTCGACGGCCTCGACGCTGCCGACGGCCCCGTCGACCTGCAGGCCGCCTACGCCCACCAGGTGCCGTCGCTGGTGATCTCCGAGCTGCTGGGCGTGCCCGCCGCCGACCGCGACCGGCTCACCGCCCTCGCCGACGCCGTCACCCCGCTGCTCGGCATCGGCCTCGACGCCGCCGACAGGGCCGCCGCCATCGTTGCGGCCGAGGAGATGCACGCCTACCTCGGCGCCCTGCTCGACGAGCGGCGCCGCCACCCGGCCGGCGACCTCCTCAGCGCGCTCGTCACCGTGGAAGAGGACGGCGAGCGCCTGTCGCGGGCCGAGCTGCTGTCGCTGGCCGCCACCCTGTACTCGGCCGGGCACCGCACCACCCGCGACCTCACCACCAACGGGCTGTCGGTGCTGCTGGGCCGGCCGGCGCTGGTCGACGACGTGCGGTCCGGCCGCCTCCCGGTGACGTCGGTGATCTCCGAGTTCCTCCGCTACGAGACGCCGACCCTCTACGTCAGCCGCATCCCCGCCGCCGACGTGGCGCTGCCCGGCGGCACCGTGCGCGCCGGTGCGCCGATCCTGGTGTTCCTCGGCGCAGCCAACCGCGACCCCGACGCCTACGAACGGGCCCACGACTTCGACCCGGCCCGGTGGGGCGACGACCCGCCGCCCCAGCCGCCCCTCAGCTTCGCGGCCGGGCCCCACTACTGCCTCGGCGCGTCGCTGGCCCGGATGGAGGCCAGCGTGATGGTGGGCGAGCTGCTGGCCCGGTTCCCGTCGGCGCGCCTGGCCGGCGACCGGGTGTGGCGGCAGCGGGGTCCGTTCCGCAGCCTCGACGGCCTCCCCGTCCTGCTCCGCTGAGACCAGCACCTACGCTGGCCCTCGTGGCCGTGGTGATCTCCCGAGGCGCCGAGCAGCGGGCGGCCCTGCTGGCCGAGCTCCACCGCCTCACCGCCCGGCTGCGGACCCTGCCCGGCGTCATCGAGGTGTGGCTCTTCGGGTCGCTGGTCTCGGGTCACGTGCACGGCGGCAGCGACCTCGATCTGCTGGTCGTCCGCGACACGGCCGAGCCGCCCACCGAGCGCATCGCCACGCTCTGGCGGGAGCTGGCCCCGCGCGTCGCCGTCGACCTGTTCGTCTACACGCCCGCGGAGGCCGCCGAGGGTGGGCGCTTCGTCGACGACGCCCGCCGCCGGGGCCGGCGGATCATCTGACCCGATGGCACGCGACCCCCTGGCCGAGGCCCGGCGGTGGATCCACCAGGCTCGCCGCACGGGGCGACCCCTCTGGCCGAGCCGGCAGCGCCGCCACCCCCTCCCCGCCCAACAGGCCCCAGGGCGCCGGGCGCGACGCCAGCGGCGACGGTGCTGGGCACAGTGGCGGCGCGCGCGCGGGCCCGGCCCCGCCCCCCCCCCCCCCCCCCCCCCCCGCCCCCGCCCCGCCCCCCCCCCCCCCCCCCCCCCCCCCCCCCCCCCCCCCCCCCGCCCCCGCCGGGGCCCCCCCCCCCCCGCCCCCCCGCCCGCCCAGGCCGGCGAGGCCATCGCCACGGCCACCGAGGTCCTGGCGTTCGCCGACCGGGCCGCGGCCGGCTGACACCCGCTCCGCCGGTCTCAGCACGCCCGGGCCACGACGAGGCTGCCGAGCAGCTTGCCCTGCTCGTCCAGCACCGCAGCCCACGGCCGGGGCGACGCGGCCGGCACCATGGCCACGTCGCCGTCCACGCAGCGCCGGAGCAGCAGGCCGGCGCGCAGCAGGTGGTAGTCGCTCGTCACCACCACGATCCGCCGCCAGCCCCGCTCGTCGGCCAGCCGGGCGACGGCCCGGGCCTCGCCCCGGGTGCCGATCCTCGACGACTCGGGCCGGATGCACACGATCTCGTACGGGACGGTCTGGTCGCAGCGCACCCGCTCGTCGACGGCGCCGTTGGACACCACCAGCACGGGGGCCACCCCCTCGTCCATGAGCCGCTCGGCCACGGGCAGCCGCTCCTCGGCACCGCTCAGCACCACCACCGCGTCGGCCGACCCCACGTCGTCGCCCTGCGGGTGCACGAACAGGCCCCGGCTGAGCAGGATCCACCCGGCCACGAACGCGGTGCCGGCGCCCGCCACCACCCACGTCCAGCGGCTCCGCAGGAGCTCCCGCCACACCCCACGCACGGTTGCGCAGCCTGGCACGGCCGCACAGCGTCAGCCGGCAGGATCGAACGGGTCGCGCAGCACCGGCTCGGGCTCGGTCAGGTGACACGTGCTCGACCATCGAGCGCAGCGGCGGGCGGGCCTGGTGTCGACACCTTCTGGCAGCGTTAGTGCCGAAACCATGGCGGGCACGTGACGGGGGATGATGACCGGCGTGCGGAACCTCCCTGCCCGGGGGCGGATGGTGTTGATGGTGGTGGCGGCGCTGGCGGCCGTGGCCCTGGTGGCCCTGGCCGCGGTGGCCCTGGGGTGGGGAGACCGCGCCGACACGCCGGCGGCGCCCACCACCGGTCCCCTCGCGCCCACCACCAGCCGGCCCGCGCCCACCACGAGTCCCGCCGGGCTCGCCACCCTGGAGATCGCCGAGTGGCCCGCCGACCTCCCCCGCTACGACCGCGACCGCTTCGAGCTCTGGGTCGACGCCGACGGCGACGGCTGCAACACCCGCGACGAGGTGCTCATCGCCGAGTCGCTCGACCTCCCCCAGATCGACCCGTTCCGCTGCGACGTGGTGGCCGGCCGCTGGGTCGACGCCTACAGCGGCAGCGAGACCACCAACCCGGGCGACCTGCAGATCGACCACCTGGTCGCCCTGGCCAACGCCTGGCGCTCCGGCGCCTGGGCGTGGGACGACGCCCGCCGGCAGGCCTTCGCCAACGACCTCGACCACCCCGGCGCGCTCAACGCCGTCCCCGGCGAGGTGAACCAGGCCAAGGCCGACAAGGGGCCCGAGGCCTGGCGGCCCCCCGACCCCGACGCCTGGTGCCGCTACGCCCTCGACTGGGCCCAGGTGAAGGCCGCCTGGGGCCTCACCGCCACCCGGGCCGAGTGGGACGCCCTCGTCGCCATGGCCGCCACCTGCCCGGCCGACTGACGCCGGCGGCTGTACCGTGCGCGCCCGGCCCCGGGCACCCGCCCGGCACCACCCAGGAGGTCACCGCCATCGACACCCGATGCTGGTGGGGTGCCGCCGAGGACGGCGCCACCGTGTCGGTCAGCGCCCCGGTCGCCTGGTCGCCGCTGGTCGAGCAGCACTGGCCGTGCTCGGCCCTCGAGCGCGGCGAGGGGGTGGCCACCTCGCCGACCTGCACGGTCGTGGTCGAGCAGGGCGACGACGGCTCGGCCGTCGCGGTCGTCGACGGCCGAGCGGCGTCGGGCGGGTGGGACCGCGTCGAGTCCACCCTCGGCCTCTTCGCGGCCGAGCACCTCGTCACCCGGGTGGCCGTCCACGCCGGCGTGGTCGAGTGGCGGGGCCGGGCCCTGGTGATGCCGGGGCCGTCGCACGCCGGCAAGTCCACCCTCACCCTGGCCCTGGCCGAGAGGGGCGCCGGGGTGCTGTCCGACGAGTACGCCATCGTCGACCCGGCCACCGGATGGGTGTCGGCCTGGCCGAGGGCCGTCCGCCGGCGGCGCGCCGACGGCGGGCTCGACCGCGTGCCGACGCCCGAGCCGCCCCGGGCGCCCGTGCCGGTCGGTCTGGTCGCCTTCGTGCGCCACCGCCCGGCCGAGGCCGGCGCGCTCCGGCCGGTCACCGCCGCCGAGGCCGTCCTCGGCCTGCTCGACAACACCGTGAGCGCCCAGGTGCGCCCCGAGACCGCGCTGACCGCGGCCCTGGCCGTGGCCCGCGCCGCCCCCGCCGTGACCGGCGAGCGGGGCGAGGCCGACACGGCCGCCGGCGAGCTGCTGGCCCTCCTCGACCGCCTCAGCGGCTGAGGCCGGGAGCGGGAGCAGCGGCGCCGCCCTCGGGCTCGTCGACCACCCGACGCTGGCCGTTGCCCGTCGAGGCACCCTCGCCGTAGGCGCCGTAGGCCCCGTAGGCCCCGTACCCGTAGCCGTAGCCGTACCCGTAGCCGTAGCGGCGGGTCCGGCCGGCGGTGAACTGGTTGAGCACGGTGCCGAGCAGCGGGGCGTTGACCTGCCGGAGCCGCTCGACGGCCCGGGTCACCTGGCGGCGGTGGGTGCCGCCAGCCGACGCCACCACGACCACGCCGTCGGCCACCGCCGAGAGCACGAGCGGGTCCGACACCGCCAGCACCGGCGACGAGTCGACGATGACCAGGTCGAACCGGTCGGCCAGGTCGGCCAACAGCCCCCGGGCCCGCTCCCCCGACAGCAGCTCGGACGGGTCGGGCGGGACCGGCCCCGAGGTGACGACCGCCAGGTTGGGCTCCCCCTCCACCGCTCGGGTCACGTCGTCGAGCGTGGCCTCGCCCAGCAGCACGGTGGTGAAGCCCTGCACGTTGGGGAGGCCGACGAAGTCGTGGACGCGGGGCTTGCGCAGGTCGCAGTCGACCAGCACCACCCGCTGGCCGGCTCGGCCCACGACCACCGCCAGGTTCGCGGCCGTCGTCGTCTTGCCGTCGCCCGGCACGGGGCTGGTGAGCTGCACCGTGCGGAGCGGCTTCTCGGTGGCCAGGAACGCCAGCGCGGTCCGCAGGCCCCGGTACGCCTCGGCCGACGGCGACTGCGCCTCGTCCCGGGTGATGAGGAGGGGCAGGTCGCGCCGCTTCCAGCTCTCCAGCCGGGGCACCACGGCCAGCGTGGGCAGCGCGGACGCCGCGGCCAGATCGTCCTCGGAGCGCAGCGAGCGGTCGAGGTACTCGACGAGGAAGGCCAGCCCGACGCCGAAGATCAGGCCCACGACCAGCGCCACCACGGCGTTGCGGCTCACGTCGGGCGAGAACGGGCTCGACGGCTCGGTGGCCCGGTCGATCACCTGGGTGCCCGACGTGCGGGCCAGCTCAGTGGAGATGCCGAGGGCCTCCAGGTCGGCCGCGTAGCGCGACCGCTGCCCCAGCAGGGTGCCCGCCTCGCTCTCGGCGTCGGCCGCGATCGAGCTCAGCTGCTCGTCACGGTCGGGCGCGTCGGGGGGCACCGCCTCGGCGGCCGCGGCCCGCAGGGCGTCCAGGAGGGCGAGCTGCTCGTCGATCTCGGCGATCCGCTGCTCGAGGACCTCGCCGCGGGTGGCGTAATCGGCGATCACCTCGGTGCGGCGCAGCTCCACGAAGGCGTCGGCGTAGGCGTTGGCCGCCCCCGCCGCGTCGGCGGCGTCGGCGCTGGTGGCCGTGAAGACGAAGACGTCGGACTCCTCGTCGGCGCGCACCGACAGCACCGGCTCGGAGCCGAACTCGGCCCGCACCTGCTCGCGCAGGGCGCTGGTCTCGGCGATCCGCAGGGCGTTCTCGATCAGCCGCGGGCTGAGGGAGAGGTCGGCCGCCCCGACCGACGACGACGTGGGCGGCGGGCTCACCAGCACCTGGGCGCTGGCCCGGTAGAGGGGCGTCCTGGTGAGCGACATCCCCACGGCGGCCACCACCACCACCAGCGCCGACAGCGCCACGTACCACCAGCGCCGCCGCAGCACGGCGAGGTAGTCGCGGAGCTCCAGCTCCGCCTGACCCTCGGGCTCCGCCATCCCCGGCACGCTACCGGCCGCCGGCACGCGGTCGGCGCCGCCGCCGTGCCGCCAGCCGGGGGCCGCCCCACGCCTGGACGGTGGCCGCGCCGGCCTCCACATGGGCGCGGAGGCCCTGGCCCGCCGCGGTGGTCGCCACGAGGTCGACGAAGCGGCGTCCGGCGCCGACCGCGCCCGGACGGCGAAGGGCCACCCGCGCGTCGGCGGCCACGGCCCGCTGCTCGGCCCGCTGCGCCGCGGGGCTCCTCGGCCGGAGCTGCTCGGGCCGCAGCGGCAGCGGCGTGCCGAACGCCTCCCCCACTGCGGCCAGCACGTCGCCGACGCGCTGCGCGACGAGCTGCTCGGCGGCGGCGGCGGCGACCGCCCGCCCGTCGAGGTGCGGGTGGGCCACGAGCAGGTGGTGGATGTCGGCGAGGGGATGGGCGACGTGGCCGTTGGCCCGGCGGGCGGCGTGGGCCGCGATGATCACCAGGTGCTGGGCCGGGCCCGGCCGACGCAGGTGCGTGCCGGCGAGGGGGTGGCCGGCCGGCAGCGGCTCGGCGGCCTCCCAGCACGGCGGCTGCCCCGAGCCGCGGTGGGAGAAGGCGCTGCCCGGCCGGCGGTGCAGGTCGATGCTGGGGCCGTCGATGCGGCCCAGGTTCACCGAGTGGCGGCCCGACGGCCACGGCCGCACGACCACCGACGGATCCCGCCAGCCGAGCCCGGTGACGATCCGGTACGCGTCGGCGGCCCGGTCGGGGCGCACCAGCAGGTCGGCGTCGCCGACGGGGCGCAGCCGGTGCTGGGGGTAGGTGTCGCCGAGCAGGCCGAGACCCTTCAGGGCCAGGACCTCGATCCCGGCGGCGCGGAACGCGTCGAGCACGGGGACGGTGGCGTGGAGCAGCCGCTCGTTGAGCCCCCACGCCTCGACCGTGGCCTCGTGGCACCCGGCCCGCACCTGCTCGGGCAGGTCGAGCATTTCGGCCCGGGCGCCCAGCAAGGGCAGCAGCCGCTGCTCCGAGCCCTCCTTCGCCCACACCAGCACGCCCGCCGGGCCGCCGCAGTCGGCCTCGAGCCGATCCCACGCGCCGCGTGCCCGCTCGGCGTCGACGGCGCACACCGCGGCGAGCAGCAGGCTCCGTCGGGTGGGATCGACCAGCGGGCTCGGCGTGGCGGCGAGGTTCGGCACCGTCGGCGACCGGCCTACGGCGTGTACCGGACGATCACGATCCCGTTGGTGCCGCCCGTGCCCGCTTGCGTGTGGCCACCACCGCCACCGGCACCGATCCCCGTCGCCGCAGTGGGGGGGGCAGCACTGCCATCGGCGCCCCCGCCACCGCCACCGGCACCGCCGGCACCGGCTTCGCCGGCGTTGGTCGAGGCGCCACCACCCCCGGGCCCGTAGCGAACCGCCACGCCGGTGATGCTGGATTCGTACCCGGGACCACCGCTGCCGGCAGAGGCGTCGCTGCCGTTCCCGCCGGCGCCACCGGCACCGCCCCCACCGCCTCCCCGCCGAACACCGCCTGGAGTCGTCTGCCTCGAGCTCCCCCCCGCGTTGCCCAGGTTCAGGGCGCTGACGGCCGCTCCACCGGTGGTGTTTCGGCCGCCGCCCCCGCCACCCGACCCGCCGGGAAGACCGTTGTAGTTGACCGAGTTGTCGTTCTTCCCCGCGCCCCCACCGCCACCGCCGTAGCCGACGGTCGAGCCGAGCTGGGAGTTGCCCCCGGTGGCGCCAACGGAAGGGTAGGGCGCTGACCCGGCGGGACCACCCGACCCGACGACGACCGAGGTCGTGCCGCTGAGCCCCACCGTGCCGATGGCCACGCCACCTCCACCTCCGCCCCCCGCCGCCGCGGCGTTGCTCGAGTTCCCGCTGCCGCCGCCGCCGCCACCGCCCACGACGAGGTACTCGAAGGTCTTCGACCCCCCCGCCACCGTGATGCTGCCGGTACCGGTGAACGTGGCGACGATGTCCGAGCCCACCGTCGCCGTGGTGTACTGCCCGGCGAAGGTGACACCGATCGGCGACGCCGCCGCCGGGGCGGCGGGCAGCACCAGCGTGGTGAGCCCCACGGCGGCGCCGGCGGCGCCCAGCTTCAGCAGCCGGCGTCGGCTCCAGCGGGGGTCGGCGAGCAGCCCGGCGTCGGTGACCACCTGCAGGGCCGGCTCGAGGCGGCCGGGGAGCTCGTCGGGCCGGGCGCCCTCTCGCAGCAGCAGCACCACCTCGGCGGCGTCGCCGGTGAGGCGGTGGATGACGCCGGCCGCGGCGTCGAGCACGAGCACCTCGCCGTCGACCTCGTCGATGCGCAGCCCTGGGCGCAGGGATCGGGGGTGTCCCGCCATGCCGATCTGGTCCCTCGCTCTGGGGTCCGGCGACGCTGCCCCGCTGACAGCACGCCCGACCACGGATCGTGGCGGAGTCTACCTACGCTCGGTGGCCGACGTGGGGACCGGGCGGGACACCGGACCGGATCGTTCGAGGCGATCGCGGTGGCCGTCCACGTGGCAGCACCGACGTGTCGAGCAGACACCTGGTCGGGGTGGCAGCCGGACCGCTGCCGTCCTAGCGTCGGGGTGGGCCAGGTGACACCTGACGGTGGCGGCAACGGGGCCGCGACCCCCGACGGGAGCAGCCATGAGCACGGCCGAGGTGACGGCGTCGAGCGAGATCGCCGGCGTGTACGTGGTGACGCCCCGCGTGCTCCACGACTCCCGGGGCGACTTCATCGAGAGCTGGCGGCGCTCGTGGGTGCCCGACAGCCAGGAGGTGATCCAGACCAACCAGGTCACCCGCCGCCGGGGCTGCGTCGTCGGGCTGCACTACCACCTCCTGCAGGCCGACTACTGCTACGTGCCGTCCGGGCGGGCCCGGATCGTGCTGCACGATCTCCGGGCCGGCTCCCCCACCGAGGCGGTCACCCTCACGCTCGACATCGGCGGCGACGGAGGCCCCGACCACGACCACCGCGGCGTCTACATCCCCGCCGGCGTGCTCCACGGCTTCGCCGCCCTCACCGATGTCACCCTCATCTACCTGGTCGACCAGGCCCACAACTCCCTCGACGAGTTCGGCGTCGCCTGGGACGACCCCCAGGTGGCCGCCGACTGGGGCCTCGAGGCCATGGGCGTCACCGAACCGATCCTGTCGGCCAGCGACCAGGCCCACCCCCGCCGGGCCGACCTCGACCCCTACGCCATCCCCCGCTGGCAGGCGCCGCCACCGGCCCTGGCCCGCCGGTAGCAGGCGGCGCCCGGGCGGCCGGCACGGTCAGTCGCCGGTGCGCTCGCCCTGGAACGAGTAGCCGCAGCCGCCCCCCACGTCGTGGGTGAGCAGGCCGTCACGGATCAGCGTGGTCTGGTCGAACAGGTCGAAGCGGCCCCGCAGGCCGATGCCGATACCCGACGGCAGGCTCGCCGAACCGTTGAACGAGAAGTCGGCACCGAGCGGCGCCGTGACCGAGGCCTCGCCCCCGCCGGGGACGAGGGGCCCGGTGACGGTCACGTTGGCGCCGTCGCGGGAGACGCGCACGGTCATGGGCGCCGGCAGCTGGCACACGTCGTTGCCGCCGCCCTGGAACGTGAGCAGGTAGGTCCCCGGGATCACCGGCTCCACCAGCGTGGTGGTCGCCCCCTCGGTCGTCGTCGTGAAGCACGACTGCCATCGCTCCGACGCCAGGGCGACCAGCCCGTTCATGGCGCTCGTCCAGTCGTACACCGCGGGCCGGTCGACCGACGGGTCGCCGGTGAGCACCGGCTCCGGGTAGGAGCCGGGTGCCCGCCAGCCCTGGGACGCGCCCGTCCACTGGAGCCCGAAGCCCTGGGCGATCTGCTGGACACAGGCGGCCTGCTGCTGATCGCTCGGCGGGGCCGGGCCCACGAACGGGATGCTGCGGATCGGGGGCTGGGTGGCCGACGCCACCTGGCCGCTCCCCCACCACCGGCCGTTGCGGATGTCGTTCAGGTCCTGCAGCACCGCGGTCACGAAGGCCGGAGCGAAGGCCGAGGCCACCAGGGCCACCCCGATGAGCACGCCGGCCACCACCTGGGCCGCGCCCCGCTCGCCCCGACACCGGTGCACCTCACCCCGGCCGCGGCTCATCGCCGGGACCGCCACACGTCCACCAGCACCAGGGCGCCGCCGACCAGCACGACCAGCACACCCACGCCCAGGCCGGGGCGAGGCTCGGGGCGCAGCACGCGGGCCAGGGCGAAGGCGGCCGCGTGGCCCCGCCCACGAGGAGGAGGACGGGACCGGCGTCGAGGACGGTCTCGCCGCTGCCGCTGCCGGTGCCCACCAGCAGGAAGCGAAGGGGTGTGTCCCACGCCGAGACGCTCGTGCCCGCGGCGGTGAACCACGGGAGGAAGCTCCCGCCCAGCACCAGGACACCGCCGATCACCGAGAGCAGCCCGAGGTGGACCCGCACGCCGAACCACCGCAGGGCCCAGCCGGCGCTGGAGAGGCCCCCGGTGGCCACCCAGCCCTGCCAGCCCTCGGCCGACACCACGAGGGCCCAGTCGCCCCAGCTGCCGCGGCGCTGCAGCGCGACGCCGGGCGCCAGGGCCACGCCCGGGCCGCTGGGATCGGGAGAGGACCAGGCGGTGGTGCCGGTGCGGGCCACCACGTCGGTCGCCTCGAAGGTGGGGGGCCGCGGGGCCTCGAGCAGCCGGCCGTCGACCCAGCCGGTCCAGCCGGTGACGCAGCGCACCTGCACCCAGGCGTCCCGCCGATCGAGCACCTGGAGCACCTCGCCCGCCCCGAAGCGGGTCGCCGGCTGGGCGCCGCCGAACGGCTCGGCCCAGGCCGACAGGCCGCCACGCGGGCTGACGGCCCAGTCGCCCGGGGGCGCCGTCGCACCGGGTGCGACCCACGCCTCCATGGCCACCTCCCGCGTCGGCGAGCACGATCACCGCCATGGTCCGCCCCGACCCCGGGACCGGCCAGGGTCGTTCGTCCCGACCGCGCCCGGGACGCACCAGACGTCGTCAGCGCGATGGAGAACGGCCACCGCCACTGCCGACCGCGCCCGGGACGCGCCAGGCGTCGTCAGCGCGATGGAGACCGGTCAGGTGGGCGCCGGGGCCGCGCCCGACGAGCGGCGGGCCGACCGTCAGGCGGTGGGCGGCGGCACCCGGGCGGCCGGGTCCTGGCGGTAGAAGCCGGCGAGCACCCCGTACAGGTCGGGGTGCTCGTGGCGCAGCCCGACCGGGTCGTCGAAGAACGCCTCGGTGGCCACCGCGAAGAACTCGCCCGGGTTCACGCCCGCGTACGAGCGCAGCACCGCCCCCGCCTCGCCCCGCTGGAGCTGCTCGTACACGTCGGTGCACACCGCCACCCACCGCTGCAGCTGCTCGTCGGTGGCCAGCGGGGGCGTGCCGTCGATCAGCCCGTAGAGCAGGTCGAGCTTGTGGGCGAACTCGTGGAACACCACGTTGTGGCCCCGGCCGGGGCGGCGCACCTCGTCCAGCACGGCGTCCCACACGATCACCACCGGGCCGGTCTGGCTGGCCTGGCCGAGGATCGGCATCGGCCCGTCGGAGACCAGGCCGGGCACCTGGGAGCGCTCGCCGGTGAGCACCAGCGTGGTGGGGTGCACCACGATCGCCTGCACGTCTCGGTACGAGTCGTCGGGCAGCCCCAGCACCAGCAGCGACGCCAGCCCGGCCACGGTGACCACGATCTCGTCGGTGAGCTCGAAGCCGCGGGCCGCCTCCCAGCGCTTGGTGGCCACCAGCCCCAGGGTGAGGCGCTCGAGGCGCTCCCGCTCGTCGCCGTCGAGCAGGCGGGCGTGCGGCACCCGCTCGTCGAGCAGCGCCCGCCACGCCGGCGGGAGGCCGCCCTGCAGCAGCCGGCGCCGGCGCCGGTGGCGGCGCGTCTCGAGCCGCACCCGGTCAGGCGTTCCTGGGCAGCTCCGAGAACGGCACCACCCGGTCGTTGCTCGGCTCCTTGGGCAGGCCGAGCACCCGCTCGCCGGTGATGTTGCGCTGGATCTGGTCGGTGCCGCCGTAGATGGGCGGGGCCTGGGCGAACAGCGCCATCTCGGTGACCACGCCCAGCACCGGCTGGCCGGTGGCCGCGTCGAGGGCCTTGCGGTCGTCGGCGTCGTAGGCGTGGAGCGTGCCGTAGGGGCCGACGATGGCCAGGCCCAGGTCGCGCTGGAGGCGCATCATCTCGCTCATCGACAGCTTGGAGATGTTGGGCATGCCGGGGACGTCCTGGCCGGCGGCCCGGGCGGCCTTCACCCGCAGGTTGTTGAAGCGCCCGATCTCGGAGATGGTGTGCAGCCTCATCAGCCCCTGGCGGATCGTGGGGTCGGCGATGGCCCCGTTGGCCCGGGCCAGGTCGATGAGCATCTTGGCGGCGCCGCCGAACACGCCGCCGCCACCGCCCCGCGGGCGGCCCGGCCCCTGGCGCACGAAGTCGCCGGCGCGCATCGACAGCTGGCCGGCCACGGTGCCCGGCGTGGCCGCGCTGGCGGCCGCGTGGCCGCCGCCCGAGCCCAGGCCGGCCCGCTCGAACATCAGCGTGCTGTTGGCCACCGCCCAGCCCTTGCCCACGTCGCCGATGACGGCGTCGCTGCCCACGCGGGCGTCGGTGAGGAACACCTCGTTGAACAGGGCCCGGCCGGTCATCTCCCGCAGCGGGCGCACGTCGACGCCGGGCTGGTGCATGTCGAAGGCGAAGTACGTGATGCCCTGGTGCTTGGGCACCTCGGGGTCGGTGCGGGCGATGAGCATGCCCAGGTCGGCCACGTGGCCGGCCGAGGTCCACACCTTCTGCCCGTTGACCACCCACTCGTCGCCGTCTCGCACGGCCTTGGCCTGCAGGCCGGCCAGGTCGGAGCCGGCGCCGGGCTCGCTGAACAGCTGGCACCAGGCCCGCTGGCCGGTGACGATGTCGCGCACGTAGCGGTCGATCTGCTCCTGGGTGCCGTGCGTCGCGATGGTGGGGGCGGCCAGCAGCAGGCCCAGCCCGCCGGGGGCGCCGAGGGCCCCGAACTCGGCGATCTCCTGGGCGACCCGCACCGCGTCGTTGCGGGACAGGCCGCGGCCGTAGGCGTTGGGGGGCAGCGAGGGCGCCGACCACCCGGCCAGGCCCAGGCGCTCCCACCACTCGGCCACCGTCAGGTCGGGGTCCCAGCTCTGCTCGAGCCAGGCGCGCAGCTCGTCGACGACGTCGTCGGTGCTGGTGCTGGGGGCGGCGGTCTCGGTCATCGGTGACCTCCGGGAGGCGCAGGCGGAGCGGGTCCCGCGATCATGGCCGACGGCGAGGCGTCGTGCCCAGACCGGCGCCCGGCGGTCGGGTCAGTCGCCCCCGGAGACGCGCACGTCGAGCTCGGACGCCACCGCGCCCGACAGCTCCCGCAGGCGGGCGCGGGCCGAACCGCCACCGTCGAGCTCGGCGGGTTCGAGGGGCGGCACGGGCACGTGGCTGATGCCGCTGTGGAACGGCCGGTCGTCGGGCTCGCCCGCGCCCAGCAGCACCTCGTGGAGCTTCTCGCCCGGCCGGAGACCGGTGAACACGATCTCGACCGGGCGGGGCGCCTCGGCCACCAGCTGCTCGGCCACCTCGGCGATACGCACCGGCTCGCCCATGTCGAGCACCAGCGACTCGCCCGGCCGGCCGATGGCGCCGGCCTGGATCACCAGGCTCACCGCCTCCTCCACCGTCATGAAGTAGCGGGTGACGTCGGGGTGGGTGACGGTGACCGGGCCGCCCCGCTCGATCTGGGCGTGGAAGGCGGTGAGCACCGACCCCCGGGAGTGCAGCACGTTGCCGAAGCGCACCGACAGGTAGGGGTGGTCGGTGACGTCGGCGGCATGGGCGGTGAGGCGCTCGGCGATGCGCTTGGAGTGGCCGAGCACGCTGATGGGGTCGGCCGCCTTGTCGGTGCTGATGTTCACGAAGCGGCGCACGCCCACCGCGACCGAGGCGTCGAGCAGGGTCTGGGTGGCCACCACGTTCGTCTTCCACGCCTCGTCGGGGTACTGCTCGAGGAGGGCAGGTGCTTGAGGGCGGCGGCGTGGAACACCACCTCGGGCCGGCGCTGGCGGAACACCTCCAGCACCCGGTCGCGGTCGCGGATGTCGCACAGCAGCAGGTCGGGGGTGTCGAGGAGGGCCCGGCCCTCGATCGACAGCTGCACGTCGTGCAGGGCCGACTCGTCGCGGTCGAGCAGCAGCAGCTGGGCCGGCGCGTAGCGGTGGATCTGGCGGCACAGCTCGGACCCGATCGAGCCGCCCGCGCCCGTGACCAGCACCCGCTTGCCGGTGAGGTAGCCGGCGATGGCGTCGACGTCGAGATGGATCTTGTGCCGGCCCAGCAGGTCCTCGTCGGTCAGGGGCCGGATGTCGCCCACGCCCACCCGGCCGCCGATCAGCCCGGCCACCGGCGGCAGCACCATCACGTCGAGGCCGACCCCGACCGCCAGCTCGCTCAGCTCGCGGATCAGCTCGGGCTCGGCGCTCGGGACGGCGATCAGCAGGGCCGACGCCCGCCGGTCGGCCGCCACCGCGGCCAGGTCGTCCCGGCCGCCGGCCACGGGGACGCCCATGAGCCGCAGCTTGCGCTTGGCCGGGTCGTCGTCGAGCAGGGCCACCGGCACGTAGGGGCTGTCGGGGCTGCGCAGCATCGCCCGCACGATCTGGTCGCCGCCGTCGCCCGCGCCGAACACCAAGAGGCGGGTGGTGCCGTCGCCGTCGGCCGAGGGCCGGCGGCTGCGCTCGAGCAGCAGCCGCCAGGTGTAGCGGTTGCCGCCCGCCAGGCACAGGGCGATCACCCCGCCGCCCACGGGCACCGACCCCGGCACCAGCCGGTCGAACAGGACCAGGTTGAGGGCGGTGAGCACCCCGGCGACCACCGCGACGCTGAGCACCAGCGCGGCGACCTCGTCGAAGCTGCCGAAGCGCCACCGGCCCCGGTAGAGGCCCACGGCCGTGCCCACCAGCGCCTGGAGCGCCACCGCCACGACCACCGTGGCGGCCAGCCCGGCCCAGCCGACCTGGCCCCAGTCGAGGTCGTAGCGCAGCAGGGTCGCGCCGAGGAGGCCCACGGCCCAGGCGAAGCCGTCGGCCGCCGCCTGCACCGAGTACCGGTTCCGGCCCAGGAGGGCCAGGAGGCCGGGATGCAACGCGGCGCGCTCCCCGCTGCTACCCGCGCTGTCCGCCGCGCTCTGTCCCCCGCGGTGCCCCGGGCTGTCCGCCGCCGTCTCCGCCGTCACCTGTCGATCTCCTCCACCCGTCCGCCCGACCGGCACGTGGGAGCGTACGCCACCGCCGTGACCGACCCCTACTGCTGCCCGGCCAGGCGGGCCTCGGCGATGCGCTGGGCCGGCAGCACCGGCCGGGCCCGGGCCGCGGCCGGGGACCCCTCCCCGAGCGGGCCCTTGGGCGCGGTGACCCGGCGGATCTCCACGGCCACGTCCAGGCCGTGGACGGCAGGGCCCGAGAACGCTCCCCGCAGGGGCGGCACGTCGTCGTAGTCGCGGCCGTGGCCGATCTTCACGTGGCGCAGGCCCACCTCGGCGCCGTTGGTGGGGTCGAGGGCCAGCCACCCGTGGCCCGGGACGGCGGCCTCGAACCAGGCGTGGGTCTGCACCCACGCCACGTCGCCCCCGACCACGTCGGCCCCGGTGCGGTCGTCGCTGGTGAACAGGTACCCGCTGACGTAGCGGGCCGGGATCCCCACGCTGCGGCACATGGCCACGGCCAGGTGGGCGAAGTCCTGGCACACGCCCTTTCGGGTCTCCAGCACCTCCTCGATGGGCATCCCCACGTAGGTGTGGCCGGGCTCGTAGGTCATCACCGCTCCCACCCGGCGGTGGATGGCCAGCACCAGCCCCACCGGGTCGGGCCCGACCAGCTCGGTGACCCGGCCGGCCTCCTCGACCACCCCCTTGCCCCAGTCGGCGTGGGGGGTGCGCTCCAGGTACTCGACGTGCTCGTCCAGCCAGGCCGGGTCGGACAGCGCCTCCATGCGGGGCGAGATGGTGACCAGCGGCGTGTAGCGGGTCTCCACCACGGCCTCGGCGACCACCTCGAGGTTGCGGTGGGTGGGCGTCACCCCGAACGTGTCGACCCGCGTGCCCCAGTAGTCGGTGAAGGAGAACACCCGGGCCGCAGGCGTGGTGCTCACCCGGTACGACACCAGCTGCTGGCGCACGTCGCTGGCCGGGCAGGCCCGCAGCTCGTTCTGGCTCTCGCGCACCGGGCCGGTGTAGGCGAACCGGGTGCGGTAGCGGATGTCGAGCCTCACCGCGACCACCACCGGGTTCGGGGGGGCCCGCCGGCGGGGTGGAAGTCGACGGCGTGCAGGTCGAGGGCCTCGGCGTTGCGGAAGTAGGTGGACCCCACCGCGTCGGCCACCTCGCGCACCCCCGCCTGCAGCCGGTCGAGGAAGCCGTGGAGGTCCTCGTCGAGCAGCTCGGACACGTCGCGGTACTCGAGCTCGGCCTTGAGCCGGCCGATCAGCCGCTGGGGCCGGTTGAGGTCACCGTCCTCGGTGGTGGGGAGGCGGGTGAGGTCCTTGTCGGCCTGGCGCAGGCAGTAGAGCACCGAGCGGGGGAACGCCCGGTCGAGCAGCAGGAACTCGACCACCTCCACCGGCCGCATCGACGCGCCGTACGTCTTGCGGTACGCCTCGGACGCGCTGGCGCTCTTCAGGGCGCCGAGGAGCAGGTGGTAGGAGTCGGGCCGGCCGGCGTCGGCCAGCTCGGCGTAGCGCACGTTGATCAGCCGGCAGGTCATCTCGGCCCGCTCGAGCATCCAGCCGAGCATCAGGAACCGCCACCCGTCGTCGCGGGGCATGGTCTCGGCGGCCACGCCCGACACCATCTGGCAGCGCCGCTTCACCAGCCCGTACAGCTCGTAGGGCTGGGTGTGCAGCTCGGCATGCAGGTCGCGCCGCTGCAGCTCCAGCCAGAAGCCGTTGATCGCCTCCCACAGCTCGGTCGACACCAGCTCGCGCACCGACCGCACGTTCTCGCGGGCCCGCAGCACGGCGTTGCCGATGGCGCCCGGGTTCTCCTGGTCGAGCACCAGGAACTCCGAGATGGCGCCGGCCAGCTCGGCGCCGTCGGCGGCGTGGGCGTCCCAGTCGAAGGCCTCGTCGAGGGAGAGCACCCGCAGCAGGTCGTGCCAGCTGCCCCGGGCCTGGGCCGGCGGGCTCTCGAGCAGCCCGTGGTAGGTGACGTCGAGCATGCGCGCCGTGTCCTCGGCCCGCTCCAGGTAGCGGCCGGTCCAGAACAGGCTCTCGGCGTGGCGGGCCAGCATCGCCGCCCATGGTACGGACCGCGGGAGGGCCGTCGTCCCCCCGTCACCAACCGCTCACGCGCCGTTCACACCCCGGCCCCACCGGCACCGGCGTCTTGTCGGCACCTGGACCCGGCGCGACGCTCGAAGTGCCCGCGGCGCGGGCCGCGGAGCGATCCCCGCGGAAAGGGGACGATCATGACGACACTGCGGCGCGCCGGGGGGCTGTTGGCCGCGCTCGTGCTGGTGACGGGCTGCGCCTTCGTGTCGAGCAGCCGCACGGTGCCGGCGCCCCTGGTCGCCGGCCAGCCCGGCCAAGTCTGCCTCACCCTCGCCAGCCTGGCGGGGGCCGACTGGCCGTATGTGCGGGTGCAGATCCCGTCGAGCGGGATGTACAGGTACGGGAGCGTTGGCGACGAGTACTGCTTCGACGTCACCTACGCCAACCCCGGGACGCAGACCATCGAGTACGACGTCTGCCCGGCGAGGTGGAACACGAACCCCGAGAACCCCGGGTCCTTCGAGATCAAGGGCGAGAGCTGCACCAAGGGGTCGTACACCTTCACGGTGCAGGCCCCGAACCAGCCCGTCTTCGGCACCGGTGACGTCCAGGTCACGCTGGCCTGGTCCGACGGCGCCGACCTCGACCTGCACGTGGTCGACCCCGGCGGCGCGGAGACGTGGTACGGCAACACCACCTCCGCCAGCAGCGGCCAGCTCGACCACGACACCCGCCCGCAGTGCGGCGACGACAACACCCACTACGAGAACATCTTCTGGCCCACCGGCGGCGCCCCGCACGGCCAGTACTCGGTGGTCATCGTGTCGTTCCACGGGTGCGGCTCCACCAGCGACGCCGAGCTCACCATCAAGGTCGGCGGCCAGGTCGTGCGGGACCAGTCGTTCCCGGTGCCCAGCAACGGCCGCAGCACCACCGTGACCTTCACCGCCTGAGCCGCCGACGCCTTGTCGGCGTCGCTGCCCGGCGCGACGCTCGAAGCGCCCGCGGCGCGGGCCGCGGAGCGATCCCCGCAGAAAGGGGACGATCATGGTCACACTGCGACGCGCCGGCGGGCTGCTGGCCGCGCTCGTGCTGGTGACGGGCTGCGCCTTCGTGTCCAACCCGCGAACCGAGCCCCAGCCCCTCGTCGCCGGCCGACCGGGAAGGATCTGCTTCCCCGTGGGGTACATCGGCGGCATCGTCCCCGACTACATCGTGGTCAACGCCGGGCCCTTGGGCGTGAGGAACGTCGACTACTCAGGAGCGACGACGCCCGCCGCCTGCTTCGACGTGAACTACCCGCAGCCGGGAACACGAACCATCGACTACACGGCGTGCGCCGCCGCGGAATACGTCGGTGAGGACCCCGAGATCGACAGGGATACCTGCACCACGGGCTCGTACACGTTCACGGTGCAGGACCCGAACCAGCCGCCGCCACCCGACCTCGGCACCGGTGACGTCCAGGTCACGCTGGCCTGGTCCGACGGCGCCGACCTCGACCTGCACGTGGTCGACCCCCGCGGCGAGGAGATCTGGTACGGCAACACCGCCTCCGCCAGCGGCGGCCGGCTCGACCACGACACCATCCCCTCGTGCGGCGACAACGCCAGGCACTACGAGAACATCTTCTGGCCCACCGGCGGCGCCCCGCGCGGGCAGTACTCGGTGGTCATCGTGTCGTTCCACGGGTGCGGCTCCACCAGCGACGCCGAGCTCACCATCAAGGTCGGCGGCCAGGTCGTGCGGGGCCAGTCGTTCCCGGTGCCCAGCAACGGCCGCAGCACCACCGTGACCTTCACCGCCTGAGCGATCAGCGGGTGACCGGCTCGGCCTCGATTCGCCGGGCCGGTCCGCGAACACACGGCGTCCACGAGCATCCCCTCTTGCCACCCCCCGGAGCCGGTCGGACAATCAACTCGTGCCTGCACTGCGCGCAGGCGGATGGGAGTGAGCCATGGCAAGGCGGCTCCTGCTCACGGCGACGGTCGTTGCCGTCACCCTGCTGGCCACGAGCTGCGCCACGATCTCGTCGGCGTGGTACGAGCCGGACCCGATGCGTGCCGGGGTGCCCGGACAGTTCTGCGTGGACCTCATCAACGTCCCTCTCGCGGAGGACGCGCCCTGGGAGGTCTACCTGCTCCACGTCGACTGGGGCGACGGCGAGATCCAGCACTACGAGGTGCCGGCCACCCGCGAGATGGTGTGCTGGGCGGTCACGTACGACATCCCCCGCAGCTACCTCGTCACCGTGACCGTGTATCCATGCATGCGCGCCGGCCCGTCCTGTGGCGAGCCCGACGCGGAGACGGTTCCGGTCGAGGTCTGGTGAGCGGCGGGGACCGGGTCAGCCCACCGCATCGGTGACGTCGGCGGCCGGGGACGTGCCGCTGGTCTCGTCGGGGGCCAGCACCCAGGTGTCCTTGGAGCCGCCGCCCTGGCTGGAGTTCACGACCAGGCTCCCCTTGCGCAGGGCCACGCGGGTGAGCCCGCCCGGGATCACCTCCACCCGCTCGCCGGAGAGCACGAAGGGCCGCAGGTCGACGTGGCGTCCCTCGACGTGGTCGCCGGTGAGGGTGGGGTGGCGGCTCAGGCTCACCATCTCCTGGGCGACGTAGCCCCGGGGGTCGGCCTCGATGCGGGCCCGGAACTCCTCGAGGGTGGCCTCGTCGGCCGACGGGCCGATCAACAGGCCGTAGCCGCCCGACGCCCCCACCGGCTTCACCACCAGCTGGTCGAGGCGCTCCAGCACCTCGGCCCGCTGGTCGTCGTCCCACAGGAGGTACGTCGGCACGTTGGGGAGGATCGCCTCCTCGCCCAGGTAGTAGCGGATGATCGCCGGCACGTAGGCGTAGACCGCCTTGTCGTCGGCCACCCCGTTGCCGACGGCGTTGGCCAGGGTGACGTTGCCGGCCCGGGCCGCGGCCAGCAGGCCCGGCACCCCGAGCACGCTGTCGTCCACCATGCACACCGGGTCGAGGAAGTCGTCGTCGATGCGGCGGTAGATCACGTCGACGCGCTCCAGGCCGCGGGTGGTGCGCATGAACACCACGTGCTCGTCGACCACCAGGTCGCGGCCCTCCACCAGCTCCACGCCCATCTGGCGGGCGAGGAAGGCGTGCTCGAAGAACGCCGAGTTGTACACGCCGGGGGTGAGCACCACCACGGTGGGGTCGCCGGCCGCCGGTGGGGCCACGTGGCGCAGCGCCGACAGGAGCGAGGCGCCGTAGTGGTCGACGGGGCGAACCCGGTGGGTGGAGAACAGGTGGGGCAGCACCCGGGTCATCGCCGCCCGGTTCTCCAGCACGTACGAGATGCCGCTCGGGTTGCGCAGGTTGTCCTCGAGCACCTGGTAGCCGCCGTCGGCCCCACGGACCAGGTCGATGCCGGCCACCAGGCAGCGGGCGCCCTGGGGCACCGGGATCCCGAAGGCCTCGCGGGTGAACCCGTCGCTCGAGGTGACCAGCCACCGCGGGACGATCCCGTCGTGGAGCGCGGCCCGCTCCCCCACGTAGAGGTCGTCGAGGAAGGCGTTGAGGGCGGTCACCCGCTGGATGAGCCCGGCCTCGATCCGGCCCCACTCGTCGGCCGGGATCACCCGGGGCAGCAGGTCCATGGGGAAGGTGCGCTCCAGGTCCTCGTCGTCGCCCTCGCCGTACACGGTGAAGGTGATCCCCTGGGTGCGGAAGGCCTGGTCGCGCAGGCGCTCGCGGCGGGCCAGCTCCTCGGGCGTGACCTCGGCCAGGTTGGTGACCAGATTGGCGTAGTGGGACCGGATCGAGCCGTCTCCCGCGAACACCTCGTCGAAGAAGCCGTCGTGCTCGTAGCCGGAGAACAGGTCGGCGGCGGGCATCACCAGGACGGTACCGAATCGCCCGCCGTGGGTGACCCGCGGTCCGGCATCGATCACACAGCGTTCACACGCGACGTTCACACGCGACTCAGACGGTGACGCTCCACGAGGCCCGGTCGTCGCCGCGGCCGTAGATCGCCACGAAGGCGTCGCCGGAGCCGGGCGGCGGCGCGAACGCCACCACGCACTCGACCGACTCGCCCGGCGCCACCGCCAGCCCGGCGCAGGGCCGGGCCTCCCCGCCCGTCACCTCGGCCCGGTCGACGAGCGCCCCCGAGTCGCCCCGCAGCAGGCCCCAGCCGGCCCGGGCGTCGTCGACGCCCTCGTCGGCGCCGGTGGCCACGGCCACGTCGACCACGAGGAGCACCGCGTCGCCGGACCGCTCGGCCGACACCACCCCGGCCGTCACGTCGCCCACCTCGGCCGAGGTGCCCGGCTCGAGCAGGGAGCCGGTCGACGAGCCGTCGTCCTGCCCGGCCAGCAGGAACAGCTGCACCCCGCCGGCCAGCAGGATGGCCATCCCGCAGACCAGGGCCAGGGCGATCAACCGGCGGGTGGGCACGGCCGCCGATGCTACGGGCGGCCCGCCGGCGCGAACGACTCGGGGTCGATCCCGCGGCCGGGCCGGCACCACCTAGCCTGACCGGCCGTCGTGTCCAGCACCGAGCCCACCGAGCCCACCGGGCCCACCGAGGAGCCGCTCCGGCGGCGGACGAAGCGGCGCCGCAACCTGACGACCCAGCAGCGGGCGGCCGTCGGCGTCATCGTCGCGGCCGCGGCCGTCGCCGGCGCGCTGGCCGGCACCCACCCCACCGGAACCGCCGTCGTCGACCAGCTGCTCCCGGCCGCCATGGCCGCGCTGACGGCGCTGGCCGGCGCCCGGGCCCGGCGGTGGACCCTGGCCACGGGGGCGGCCCTCACCACCCTCGCCATGGCCGGTTGGCTGGCCGTGGTGCCCGCCGCGGCGCTGGTCACCGTCGTCGTGCTGTTCCGCCTCGACCGGCGCGAGCCCGTGGTGGGCGCGGCCGTGGCCGCCGTGGTCGCCAACGCCGCCCTCCGCCTGGGCTGGGACCCGTTCGTGGGCGCCAGCGCCCTGGTGGCCGCGGCCGCGGTCCTGCCCATCCTCGCGTCGGGCTGGCGGCACGCCCGCAAGCGGGCGAAGCGGGTCGTCGGCGTCGCCGTGGGCGTGGGCGCCGCGGTCGCCGCCGTCGTGATCGTGCTGTTCACCGTGGCCCTGCTGTCCGTGCGCAGCGACGCCCAGGCCGCCATCGACGCCGCCCGGGCCGGCCTGGTGTCGGCCCGCGACGCCGACACCGCGGCCGCCACCGCCCAGTTCGACCGGGCCGCGGAGGGCTTCGCCCGGGCCGACGAGCGGGTGGGGGCGTGGTGGGCGCTGCCGGCCCGGGCCGTCCCCGTGCTGGCCCAGAACGCCCGGGTCCTCCAGGACGTGGCCGGACAGGGCGCCCAGCTGGCCTCGGCCAGCGCCGCCGCCGGCCGCAGCGCCGACGTCCAGACCCTCCAGGTGCGCGCCGGCGCCCTCGACCCCGGGCGCATCGCGGCCATGGAGCCGGCGCTGGTGAGCGTGGCCGGGTCGCTGGACGACACGTTGGGGGTGCTCGACGGGATCGACTCGCCGTGGGTCGCGGGCCCGGTGCGCGACCGCCTCGATCGGCTGGAGACCGAGGTCGTCGACGCCCTGCCCGAGGCCGAGCTGGCCATCGACGCCGTGCGGGTCGCCCCCGGCCTGCTCGGCGGCGAGGGCCCCAGGCGCTACTTCGTGGCCGTGGTCACCCCGGCCGAGTCCCGAGGGCTGGGCGGCTACATGGGCAGCTTCGCCGAGCTCACCGCGGTGGACGGCCAGCTCGACCTGGCCCGCGACGGGTCGACCAGCGATCTCGGGCAGGCCAGCGCCAACCGCGACCTCACCGTCACCGGTCCGCCCGACTGGCTGGAGCGCTACGGGTCGCTCTCGCGCAGCGTGATCTGGTCGAACCTCACCCTGCCCCCCGATCTCCCCACCGTCAGCGCCGTCACCGCCCAGCTCTACCCGCAGACCGACGGCGGCTCGCCCATCGACGGGATGATCACCGTCGACCCTGCCGGGCTGGCCGCCCTCCTCCGGCTCACCGGGCCGGTGAGCGTGCCCGGGATCCCCCAGCCCCTCACCCCCGACAACGTCGAGCAGTTCCTGCTGGTCGACCAGTACCAGCTGTTCGCCGACGACCAAGCCCAGGAGGACGCCCTCGGCGAGGTCGCCCGGGCGGTGTTCGACCGCCTCACCACCGGCGACCTCCCCGGCCCGCGGGCCCTCGGCGAGGCGTTGGGCCCCGCGGTGCGCAACGGCCACCTGCAGATCGCCACGTTCGACGCCGAGGAGAACGGCTTCTTCGACCGCTGGGGAGCCACCGGCGCCATGGCCCCGGTCGACGGCGACTTCGTCGAGCTGGTCACGAACAACGCCGGCAACTCCAAGATCGACGTCTTCCTCCACCGACGCCTCGACTACACGGCGACGGTCGACCCGAGCGGCCAGGTGCGGGCCGCGGCCATCGCCACGCTCCGCAACGACGCCCCCACCAGCGGCCTCCCCGACGAGGTGATCGGCAACAACCGTGACCTGCCGAACGGCACGATGCTCGTGGGGTTCAACCTGTACACGCCGCTGCCCCTGCAGTTCGCCACCGTGAACGGCCAGTTCACCCCGTTCGCCACCCAGGTGGAGCTGGGCCGCTACGTCCACTGGGCGTTCCTCGAGGTCCCCCCCGGGCAGAGCGTCGAGGTGCGCCTGGACCTGGTCGGCGCCGTGGCCCTGCCCGACGGGCGCTACGCCCTGGAGGTGGGCCGCCAGCCCGTGGTGCACCCCGACGAGGTGGCGGTGACCGTGTTCCCCGGCACCGGCAGCGAGCTGATCCGCCCGCGGGACCTCGATCTCGACCCGGCCACCGGCGCCGCCTCGACGTCGTTCACCCTGGAGCACCCCCAGCGGGTGTCGGTGGGCACGCGACCGGCCTGAAGGCCGTTCAGCCGCGCCCGGGACGACGATGGTGACGGGACCCCTCCCGATGGGCGATACTGAACCGGACTCGGCAAGACATCCCCCCGGGCGGCGGAGGTACGACATGGTGCGGCGCATGCTCATCGGCCTGGCGGCGGCCCTCATGCTGCTCGCCCTTCCCACCGCGGCCTCGGCCCAGTACGGCCCGATCCCGCCGCTCCCAACCCCGCCCCCGCCCGGGCCCCCCTCGCCCGTGCCGATCCCGGTGCCCACCCCCACCACCGGCCAGGTGGCCCAGATCGGTGGCACCGACCGGGCCGGCACGGCGATCCTGCTGTCGCGTGACGCCTTCCCCCGCAACGGCTCGGCCGGCGCGGTGATCCTCGCGACCGGCCTGAACTTCCCCGACGCCCTGGCCGGCACGCCGCTGGCGAGGTTCCTGAACGGCCCGATCCTGCTCGCCACCATCCAGGGCAACCGGGAGGCCAAGGCTGCCGTGCTCAGCCCCGACACCCTGGCCGAGCTCCAGCGGGTGCTGCCCGCCGGCGGCAAGGTGTACGTCCTCGGCGGCCCGGCCGCGGTGGGCGGGTCGGTCGACGGGCAGCTGCGGGGCCTCGGCTACGTGGTCACCCGCCTCGCCGGCCCCACCCGCTACGAGACCGCCGTCGCCATCGCCAACGCCCTCGGCAACCCCAACAACGTGATCCTGGCCACCGGCACCGACTTCCCCGACGCCCTCTCGGGCGGGGCCGCCGCCGCCAAGATCGGCGGGGCGGTGCTGCTCACCGCCGGCAACGTGATCCCGCCGGCGACCGGCGCGTACATCGGCGGGAAGAAGATCTACGCGATCGGCGGGCCCGCGGCGGCGGCGTCCCCGTCGTCGGAGTCGATCGTGGGTGCCGACCGCTACGCCACCGCCTCGGCGGTGGCCACCAAGTGGTTCTCGAGCCCCAGCGCCGTGGGTGTGGCCACCGGCCTCGACTTCCCCGACGCCCTCACCGGTGGCGCCCACATCGCCATCCGCGCCAGCGGCCCGATGCTGCTCACCCAGACCACGGCGCTGCCCACCTCCACCAACGGCTACCTGATGGCCAAGAAGGTGCCCATCGCCGTGGCCTTCGTCTACGGCGGCCCGGCCGCCGTGGCCGCCAACGTGGTCCAGGCGATCCAGGTGGCCATCACCTAGCACCGCCGGCACCACCGATCTCACGGGCCCCGGCTCTCCGGCCGGGGCCCGTGCGCGTCAAGCGGTCAACGCAGGGCGCCGAAGTCGGCGCAGGTGACCGGGCGGGACAGGTCGACACCGTTCAGCGAGGTGAGCGGGCGCCCCTCCACCGCCAGAGTGACCGCCTCGACGCCCTCGAAGGGGTCGACGGTGCACACCACCTGGGCGATCCGCAGGGTGGTCTCCTCACCACTGTCGGGGTTGGCGAACTCGCCGCTCAGGTCGACCTCGGCCACGCCGCCCTGCAGGGTCACGGCCAGGAGCCGGGTTCCCGGCGGCACCTGGCTGCTGTAGCCGGCGGCCTGCTCGGCCTCGCTCGGGCCGGCGAGCAGGGCACGCAGCGCCGTCGTGGCCGCCTCGGCCACAACCACCTGGCGCACCACCGGCACCAGCCTGCCGGCGGCCACCCAGAACACCTCGACGTCGACGACCGAGGGGGCCGTGGTGCCGGGCCTGGTGGTCGGCGGCGCGGCCGTCGTGGGCGGCGCGGCCGTGGTGGGCGCCGTGGTGGGCGCCGGGGTGGGCGCGGTGGTGGTCGGCCGGGGTGCCGGCGCTGCGGTCGTGCCCGGCCGGGCCGTGGTGGGGGTGGAGGTGCGGGGCCGGGCGGTGGTGGACGTGACGATGGTGGGGGTGGTCGACGGCCCGGCGCTGGTCGGCGGCGTGGTGATCACCACCGTCGACACCGGGTCGGGCAGCGTCGCCCCGGTGTCGGCGGTCGCCGGGTCGGTCGCCTCGGTCGTGGTCGACCCGCCCTCGGTGCGCACCCGCTCGGCGTCCTCGGAGCCCCCGAAGTCGGGCCCCCCCGTCAGCATCAGGGCCACCACCACCGCCACGACGGCGACGGCGACGACCTGGACCCACCGCTCCCGCCACACGTCCCGCCAGGACTGCACGGTCGACGAGCGTACGGCAGCGCGACCCGGCCGCCGGCGCGCCCGGCTACTGGGCGCGGCTACTCGTGGTCGCGGCGCTCGCGCCGGCGGCGCCACCAGAAGCCGAAGGCCCGGTCGGCGAGGACGCCGAGCACGACGCCGATCACGATCACCACCCACGCCGACGCGGTGAAGTCGAGGAACAGGAAGTTGACCTCGACCTCGTTGGTGTTCTGGGCGATGAACAGCACCAGCGCCAGCGCCACCAGGCCGCCGACCACCAGCCCGACCGACGGGCCGCGCTTCGCGTCACCGCCCGGCGTCCCCACGCCGCCGGCGTCCTTCCAGAGCCTGGGGTCTCGCCCCTCCATCGCCATCGTGCCCAGCCTCCCCGGCGGGTCCGGCGCCCCGTCGCGGCCCCGACGCTAGCCGTGGCAGGCTTGCCGCCATGGCTCTCAAGGGCTTCATGAAGCGACTCACCGCCTCGGTCCAGGAGCTGGACGCGGCCCGGCTGTCCGACCGCTACTGCGGGCTGGGGCTCACGCCCATCGCCGAGGTGCCGCTGCGCCGTCCGGTGCGGGTCGCGGGCGAGCTCCAGCGCAGCCGGGTGGTGCCCCGGGCCGGATCGCCCAGCCTGCAGATCCTGATCAAGGACGGCACCGGCGAGATCTACGCGGTGTTCACCGGGCGCCGCCGCATCGGCGGCCTCGACGCCGGGCGAGGTGTGGTCCTCGAGGGCGTCGCCCGCGAGGAGGGCAGCCGGCGGGTGATCCTCAACCCGGCGTATACGCTCCTCGGCCGCGGGTGATCGGCGGATCGCCCAGGGCGGAGGAGGCGGGCGTGACAGGTCGACCCCAGCGGGTGGCGGTCGTCGGGCAGGGCTACGTGGGCCTGCCCCTGGCCGTGCGGGCGGTGGAGGTCGGCCACACGGTGGTCGGCTTCGACGTCGACGAACGGCGGGTGAAGGCCCTGGCCGCAGGTGAGAGCTACGTGGGCGACGTGCCCTCCGACCGGCTGGCCGCGGCGCTGGGGACGGGCCGCTACAGGCCCACCGCCGACGAGGCCGACCTCGACGGCTTCGACGTCGCCGTGATCACCGTCCCCACCCCCCTGCGCGACCACGTGCCCGACCTCTCCTACATCGAGGACGCGGCGCGAACGGTCGGCCGCCACCTGCGGCCCGGCGCCACCGTGGTGCTCGAGTCGACCACCTACCCGGGCACCACCGAGGAGATGGTCGGCCCTCTGCTGGAGGAGGGGTCCGGTCTGGCCGTGGGCCCCGACGTGCACCTCGGCTACAGCCCCGAGCGCATCGATCCCGGCAACCGCACCTGGACCCTGGAGAACACCCCGAAGGTGGTGTCGGGCGTCGACCTGCCGTCGCTGCGCGCCGTCCAGCGCTTCTACGACACCGTGGTCGAGCGCACCGTGCCGGTGTCGTCGCCCAAGGAGGCCGAGCTCACCAAGCTGCTGGAGAACACCTTCCGGCACGTGAACATCGCCCTGGTGAACGAGCTGGCCATGTTCGCCGACGACCTCGGCATCGACATCTGGGAGGCCATCGACGCGGCCGCCACCAAGCCGTTCGGGTTCATGCGGTTCACCCCCGGACCCGGCGTGGGCGGCCACTGCCTGCCCATCGACCCCTCGTACCTGTCGTGGAAGGTCCGCACCACGCTGGGCTCGCCGTTCCGGTTCGTCGAGCTGGCCAACGACGTGAACGCCCACATGCCCGACTACGTGGTGCGCCGCCTGGTGGTCGGCCTCAACGAGCGGGGCCGGGCGGTGAAGGGGTCGCGGGTGCTGCTGCTGGGCCTCGCCTACAAGCCCAACACCGGCGACGCCCGCGAGTCGCCGGCGCTGCCGATCGCCCGCCAGCTCGCGACCCTGGGCGCCGAGGTGCGGGCCTGCGACCCGCACGTGGTGGAGGAGGTGGGCGACCTGCCCGCGGTGCGCGTGGCCTTCTCGGCCGACGAGCTGGCCGCGGCCGACGTGGTGGTGCTGCTCACCGACCACGCCGAGTTCGACCTGCCCATGGTGGGGCGGGCGTCGAGCTACGTGCTCGACACCCGCCACCGGGTGCCGGCCGGGCCCGGGGTCGACCACCTCTAGTGCTGCCGGGCCGGAGCAGCGGCCCCTGTCAGCCCTCCGTCGTCAGGGGCCCGCCGCTACACGCAGAAGACCTTGCCGACCTGGCTGTCGAAGGAGCACTGCGGCGGAGGCTCCTCGCACGCCCCGTTCTTGAGCCCCAGGGTGTCGACCGGCTCGCAGGGGTCGGGCGGCGGGGGGGTGGGATCCGGGATCTCGAAGAACGAGCTCGAGCCACCGGTGCTCTGACCCCCCGTGCCCAGTGAGCGGCCCTGGATCACCACCGTGACCACGGCAGGCTCCGACCGGCTGCCGTCGGCGCCGACGGCCACGATCTCGAACGAGAACTTCCCTTCGACGCCGCGGCCGATCTGCTCGACGACGTTCGTCAGCTCGGTGGTGGTGAGCAGCTCACCGTTGAGGTACACCTCGTAGGCGGCCGCCCCCGGCACCGCCTCCCAGGACACCCGCACCGAGCCGTCGGCCTGCACGATGAACCACGCGCCGGTCGGGCTGGACAGCGTGGCCTTCACCGCCGCGCCGGCCGGCGATCCGGGGAGCCCCACCGCGGCGAACCCTCCCAGGGCGAGCACCGCGATCACGATCGCTACCAGACGCCGTCGCATGGGGACCTCCTCCACCTCACCGGCCACGCTACCGGGCCGGGCCGGCGCACGCCGGCCGCAGTCGGCTGGTCGCCCCGCTCACGCTGCCCGCCCGCCGGCGCCCTCGAGGCGAACCCGCCACCGCCGGAGGTCGGCCGCCACCCGGGCCGGGGCCGCGTCGACCTGGCGCAGCGGGTAGCGCCGGAACCGCCAGCCGCCGTCCTCGAGGGCGTGCTGGCGGCGGCGGTCCTCGTCGGCGGTGGCCATCCGGGCGTGGACGGTGCGCCCGTCGATCTCGACCGCCGCGCGCAGCTCCGGATGGGCGACGTCGAGCTCGAAGCGCTCCCCGCCCGCGGCGACCAGCAGGTGGTGGACGGGCGCCGGGACCCCGTGGCGAGCGACGAGCAACGCCAGCCGGGTCTCGCCGCGGCTGTCGGGGTCGCCGTCGACCAACCGCTGCCGGTCGAGCGCCCATCGCAGGGCGGCGGTGCCCGGGCGCCCCGGCCGCCCGGCCGTCGCGAGGAGCTGCCGCAGGGCGTTCCCGTCGACCAGCCCCTCGATCAGCCACGCCTCGAGCGCCCGCTCGACCAGGCCGCGCCTGGCCACGGCACCGAGGTCGAGCAAGGCGCGGGCCGGCGTGGTCACGGGGATGCCCTGCTGGCACCCGACGTCGGCGTCGCGGAGGTCGCCGGAGCGGTGCACGATCACGCCACCCAGCCGGGGCTGGCGGGGCCGCGGCACCGAGATCTCCACGCAGGCGATGTCGAGGCGGTCGACGCCCCACAGCCACGCGGCGGAGCGGTGCGACACCACCGCCCCCTCACCGGCGGCCAGGCACGCGGCCAGCAGGCCCTGCTCAAGCGTCGGCGGCACCACGCCGAGGCGCAGAGCGCCCGGCTGGGCGGCGACGAGCACCCCCGACCGACGACGCCGGGCGATCGCCGGGTCGGACACGCCCGCTGACCGGAGCTGCTCCCGTGTGGCCAGCCATCGCTGCGGGCTGGCGATCGCGAGGATGGCGCGATCGGTGTCGTTCACCCCCCCCCCACGATGGCGCCGGGGTGTGTCACCGACCCCGCTCCCCCACCCGCTCGTCCGCGCCGGGGAGGTGACGTCGGCGGCGGCGACGTGACCCCGGCGGGGGCTCAGGCCGCGGGCAGGGCCTCGACGCGCGCCCGGACCTCGTCGAGGAGCTCGGGGCGCTGCTTCATCGCGGTGCGGGTGGCGCCGCTGCGGTAGGCGGGGCGCAGCCGGGGGATCGCCGTGCGCACCGCGGCCGCCCCCACCGCGGCGACCCCGGACGCCACCGCCCGCTCGGCCCCCACCTGCAACGACAGCGACGACACCAGCTCGGCCAGGTCGGTGGCCAGCAGCAGGTCGGACGCGGCCAGCTCGGAGAAGCCGAAGTCGATCATCCAGACGCGACCGTCGGCGGCGAGGAACAGGTTGGCCAGGCGCAGGTCTCGGTGGGCGATGTCCTTGGCCCGCAGCAGGGCCACCTGCTCCCACAGCGACGCCAGCACCTCGTCGGTGACCTCGGCCGGCTCCACACCGTCGAGGGAGCGGCCCTCGATGGCCTCGTAGGCCAGCACGAACGAGCTCGGCTCCACCCTTGCGAAGGCCGCCACCTGGGGTGTGCGCACCCCCTGGTCGTGGGCCGCGAGCGACACGAGCAGCTCGTGCTCCACGGTGCGACGCAGCGAGGTGAAGGGCTTCTCGTCGCCGAGGTCGTGGGGGACGATCCGCCGCCACAGCCGAAAGAGCGTGTCGGCGCTGCGCTCGTCGGCGCCCAGCACCTTCACGAAGAGCTTGTCGCCATCGGCGGTCCGGCCGAAGTAGGGCGTCGAACCCCGGGCGTCGACCTTGGCCCGCTCCAGCCGGGCCAGCGGGATGCCGGCCCGCACCAGGCCGGCGGCGACGGCGTGGCCCGCCGCCCGCCGGCTGGGCGCGCCCAGCAGCACCAGCACCAGGGCGCCCGCCACCCAGCCGGCCACCAGCGCCACCGGCACCGCCACCGACACGTCCGCGCCGAGCACCGACCCGACCGCCAGGCCGAACACGAGCGCCCACCCGACACGCCGCCACCGCCGGGCCACGAACGGCGCGCCCGCGGTCATCAGCCCCGCCCCCGCCGCCACGACCTCCGGCGGGAACTCGTCGCTCGTCACCGGGCCGAGCGAGTCCGACGCCTCGGCCACCGCAGGGCGCTCGTTGCCGTCGGCGAGGGCGTCGATCCCTGCGAACAGCGCCACGCCGAGGGCGGCGCCCAGGATCACGGTGAGCAGGAAGCGCAGGCGACCCCGGGCGATGGAGGCGACCGCCCCACCCACGAGCATCGCCACCGTCCCGACCCGGGTGACGACCACCACGGCGGTGAGGAGCCACGAGGGCAGCGCGGTGAGCCCCCCGAAGAGCTCGGCGAGGAACTGCGAGATGCCGTCGCCGGCCAGCCAGTGGAGCAGGGCGAGCACCACGAGGACGGATCCGGCGACGACCAGCCGCAGCACGTCGACCGGGGAGCGCTCCGTGGCCGGCGACGGGGGCTCGACGACCTCCACCGCGGCGGCGGCCGCCAGGCTCACGCCGACCCCGCCTCCGGCGACCCGGCCTCGGACGGCCCGGCCTCGGGCGACCCCGCCTCCGGCGACCCGGCCTCGGACGACCCCATCTCGCCCGGCGCGCCGAGCGCCCCTTCCCCGACGAGGATCGCCTTCACCTCGGGCTCGCTGTCGTCGGTGACGAGCACCAGCACCTCGTCGCCCACCCGCAGCAACGTGTCGCCCCGGGGCACGATCACCTTGTCCTTGCGGATCACCGCGACCACCGTGGAGTCGCGCGGGAAGCCGAGCTCGAGGATCTCGCGGTCCTGGGCCGGCGAGCCGTCGGCCAGCTTCACCTCCGACAGCCGGGCCTTGCCCCCCTCGAAGCTGAGCAGCCGCACCAGGGTGCCAACCGAGACGGCCTCCTCCACCATGGAGGTGAGCAGGTGCGGGGTGGACACCGAGATGTCGACCCCCCAGCTCTCGTTGAACATCCACTCGTTCTTGGGGTTGTTCACGCGGGCGACGACCCGCGGCACCCCGAACTCCTGCTTGGAGAGCAGGGAGATCACCAGGTTGTCCTCGTCGTCGCCGGTGACCGCGGCCACCACGTCGGCGGTCTCGAGGCCGGCCTCGGCCAGCCGGCTCACCTCGCAGGCGTCGCAGCGCTTCCAGGGCACGCCGGCGATGTCGGCCTGGTGGCGGCCGATCACGTCGCGGTCCTGGTCGAGGATGAGCACCTCGTGGCCGGCACCGTGGAGCTGCTCGGCCATGAAGCGACCCACCTTGCCGCCGCCGGCGATCACGACCTTCATCAGTGCCCACCCCCCTCGGTGCCCGCCAACCTGCCGTCGAGCTGATCGACGGCGTCGCCGGCCACCCCCACGAACACCACATCGTCCTCCTGGGCCACCAGGTCGTCCTTGGGCACCATGCCCACGCCCAGCCGCTGCACCGCCATCACCCGGCTGACCCCGGCCACGTCGAGCTCCGCGTACCTCCGGCCGGCCCACGCCCGAGGGACGGTGCGCTCCACCAGGAGCACCTTGGCACTCGGGTCGACCCACTCCACCCCGGGCTCCTCGGGCAGGATCCGGCGGAGCACCCGCTCGGTGGTCCATGACACGGTGGCCACCGTGGGGATCCCGAGTCGCTGGTAGATCGCGGCCCGGCGGGGGTCGTAGATGCGAGCCACCACCCGGTCGATCCCGAACGTCTCCCGGGCGACGCGGGCGATCATGATGTTCGAGTTGTCGCCGCTGGTCACCGCGGCCACCGCCGCGGCCCGCTCGACGCCGGCCTCGACCAGCACGTCGCGGTCGAAGCCGATCCCCTCGATGGTCGTCCCCTCGAACCCCTTGCCCAGGCGCTCGAAGGAGCTGGCGCTGCGGTCCACCACGGCCACGGTGTGTCCGGCCTCCGTGAGCTGCTGCGCCAGCTGCGAGCCCACCCGGCCGCATCCGACCACCACGAAATGCACGGGCGACACCTCCTCGGTGCTCGTCGGGTCGCGGTCCCGGTTCGGGCCGGGAGCGGGCCCGGCCGGCGATCGTAGCCCTCGCCGCGGGCCGGCTCGCCCGGCGCCGCTTCGCTGACGCGCGGATGACACGCGCCACGCCCGAGGTGCGCCCGCCCACCGGTGCGGTGGCATGCTGCGGGGCGCATGTACGCGTCGATCAAGCGACTGTTCGTCGGGACGCCGATCGCCAGCTCCGAGGAGCACCACCACCGGCTGGGCAAGGTCATCGCCCTGGCGGTGTTCGCGTCGGACGCCATCTCCTCCACCGCCTACGCCACCGAGGAGATCCTCCTCGTGCTGGTGCCCATCGCCGGCATGGCGGCGCTCGAGGACCTGGTGCCGATCGCGCTCATCGTCACGATCCTGCTGGCCATCGTGGCCACCAGCTACCGCCAGACGATCTTCGCCTACCCGTCGGGCGGCGGCTCCTACGTGGTGTCGCGCGAGAACCTGGGCGAGACGCCCTCTCTGGTGGCCGGGGCGTCGCTGCTCACCGACTACATCCTCACGGTGGCGGTGTCGGTGTCGGCAGGCGTGGCCGCCATCACGTCGGCCTTCCCCGAGCTGCGCGACTGGCGCGTGCCGTTGTGCCTGCTCGCGATCCTGCTCATGACGGTGGCGAACCTGCGCGGCGTGAAGGAGAGCGGGCGCCTCTTCGCCGGGCCCACGTACATCTACGTGGTCTCGCTGATGCTCCTGATCGGCGTGGGCCTGTTCCGCTCCTACTTCGGCGACCTCGGGCCCATGCCCGTGGACGAAGAGGCCCTGAAGGAGGTGATGGGCGACAACTTCGGCAACGCCACCGCCCTGGGGCTGTTCATCCTGCTGCGGGCCTTCTCGTCGGGCGCGGTCGCCCTGTCGGGCGTGGAGGCCATCTCCAACGGCGTCCCCGCCTTCCGCCGGCCCGAGTCCCGGAACGCTGCGACCACCCTGGTGTGGATGGCCGTCATCCTCGGCAGCACGTTCTTCGGGGTGTCGGTGCTGGCCCACCGCCTGCAGCCCACGGTGTCGGAGCAGGAGACGCTCCTGTCGATCATGGGCGGCTACGTGTTCGGGGGCGGCACGTTCATCTACTACGTGCTGCAGTTCTCCACGTTCGCCATCCTGATCCTCGCGGCCAACACCGCCTACGCCGACTTCCCGCGCCTCTCGTCGATCATCGCCCGCGACGGCTTCCTGCCCCGCCAGCTCGCCAACCGCGGCGACCGGCTGGTGTTCTCCAACGGCATCGTCAGCCTGTCGCTGGTGGCCGGGGCCCTGGTGGTCGCCTTCGGCGGCCAGGTCGCCGCCCTCATCCCCCTCTACGCCGTGGGCGTGTTCACGGGCTTCAGCCTGTCGCAGACCGGCATGGTGGTGCACCACTGGAAGGAGCGCGAGCCCAGCTGGCGGCGGGGCGTGATCGTCAACGGGCTCGGCGCCATCGCCACGTTCGTCGTGCTGCTCGTCGTGGTGGTGTCGAAGTTCACGATCGGGGCGTGGATCCCGGCGGTGCTGATCCCCTGCATCGTCGTGGTGCTCAAGCGGATCGGCAACCACTACAAGCGGGTCGCGGCCACGACGTCGGTCGAGCCGGGCTGGCGGCCGAAGCGGCGCACCCACAACGTGGTCGTGCTGGTCGGGCGGGTGAACAAGGGCGTGATGGAGGCGCTCTGGTACGCCCGGTCGCTGGCGCCCGACAAGCTGATCGCGGTCACGGTGGTGTACGACCACGAGGACGAGGAGCGGGCCCACAAGGACTGGGCCGAGTACGACATCCCCGTCGAGCTCCACACCCTCTACTCGCCCTACCGGGAGCTGACCGGGCCGGTGCTCGCGTACCTCGACGAGCTCGACGCCGAGTCGCCCGACGACATCATCACCGTGGTGATCCCCGAGTTCGTGGTCGACCACTGGTACTCGCAGCCCCTGCACAACCAGTCGGCCCTCGCCCTCAAGACCAGGCTCCACTTCCGGCCGAAGACCGTCGTGACCTCGGTGCCCATCCACCTGTAGCCGCCGGGGATCCGGGGCCGGGGACCACCGGGGGGTCGGGGGACCGGGGACCGGGGACCGCGAGGGTCAGGTCGGGCGCAACGAGGCCGTCCGAGCCGACGACGGGATCCGGCGCGAGGTGCTGGCCCGCCCGGGGCCGACCACGCGGTACACGGTGAAGAAGACCACCGCCGCCGCCGACGCCAGGGCCGACCACTGCAGGATCGGGTTCGCGCGGTCGGTGCCGGCGGTGAACAGGTGCACCGTGCCCAGCACGTACACGCCGTACGACAGCAGGTGCACGCCGTGCCAGACCCGCCGGGGCAGGCGCTTCATCAGCAGCGAGGTGACCTCCACCGCGACCAGCAGGTAGAAGGCGACGATCCCCCAGGCGACCGCCACGGGCTTCCACGCCGAGGCCAGCGGGACGAACAGGTCGGCCAGGCCCCAGTGGGTGTAGCTGTCGGCCGCCAGGCCCACGAGGTGCACGCCCACGAACGCGACCGTGAGCCCACCGAGGAAGCGGTGCAGGTCGAGCAGCCAGGGGGCGCGCGGCTTCGAGCCGAGGGCGCGGGTGGACAGCGCAAGGCCCCACAGCACCGAGGCTGCGGCCAGGGCCCAGGCCACGATGCCGCTGGCCCGGGCCACGTACCACCAGAACTGCTGACTCATCGGGGGGTGCCTTCCTGCGAGATCGGGACCGACCGCTCCCCGGCGGGGGAGTCGGCGAGCGGGCCCGAGACGACGAAGCGATCGAGACCGTCGAAGGCCAGCACCTCACCGTCGTCGGTGACGGCCAGGCCGGTGGCGCCGGCCCCGGCCAGAGCCTCGGCACCGTCGACCGGGCCGGCGAGGAACACGGCCTTGGCCAGGACCTCGGCCCAGGCGGCGGTGGCGGCGAGCACCGTGACCGACGCCAGCCCGCTGTCGGCCGGGCGGCCCGTCGACGGCTCGATGAGGTGGTGGGCGGGGCGGCCGTCGACGTGCCACGCCCGCTTCAGGCGGGTGCTGGTCACCACGCCCCCGGCGGCCAGACCCAGGCGCCCGATCTCCACGGCCGGGTCGAGCGGGTGGGGCACCCCGATCACCCAGGACGACGCGCCGGCCGGGGGGGTGCCGGCCACGCTGACGTCACCCCCCAGGTCGACCAGCGCCCCGGCCAGGCCGGCTGCGACCAGCTCGGCCACGACCAGGTCGGCGGTGCGGCCCTTGCCGATGCCCCCGAGGTCGAGGGCGACGCCGGCCGGCAGGGTGACGGCGCCGAGCTCGGGGTCGAGCTCGATGCCGGCGCAGCCCGGGGTGGGCGCGGCCGGCGACGGGGTCGACGGGGCGGCCAGGTCGCGGCCCACCACCGCTTCGTGGCTCCGGTCGTAGCCGGCCGCCTCGAGGGCCCGCAGCACGGTGGGGTCGAAGCGGCCGCCCGTCACCCGCCAGGCCTCGATGGCCAGGTGCACCAGCTCGTAGGTGTCGCGGGGCAGGAGCACGGGGGCGCCCGCCGCAGCGTTCAGCCGGCTGAGCTCGCTGGCGGGCCGGAACCGGCTCCACCGGGCGTCGAGCAGCTGGATCCGCACCTCGGCCCGGGCCAGGAGGTCGTCGGCGTCGGGCCCGCCGGGCGCGGCGACCCCCACCAGCAACGCGTCGGTGCCCATGGCGCGAAAGCGCCGCTCGGCCGCGCCCGGCCCACCCGGGCCGGCTGCGGGAGGGGCGGTCGCAGCGGCGCCGGCGGTGGGCCCGGGCACGGTCGAGGGGAGGGAGGGTGGGGAGGGCGGGGAGGGTGCCATGTCGGCCTCAGCTGCCCTGGGTCTGGGTGACCGGGGCCGGCGCGGGGGCCGCGACGACGGGCGCCGGGGCCGGCCGGGTGGTGGGCGCCGGCGTGGCCGGCGCGGGCGCCGGGGTGGGTGCAGGCGCGGCGGCCGCACCCGAGCCGGACCCCGAGCCGGACCCGGAGGGCACGGGCACGATCACGTAGCGGGGCACGACGATCACGCGGGGCTGGGCCGGGGGCAGCGTGGCGGGCACGGTGGAGGCCGGGGCCGCGGGCACGGTGACCGGCAGGGCGACGGGCGCCGCGACCGGCTCGGCCTGCGCCGCCAGGCCCAGGTAGGCGACGATCCCGAAGGCCCCGGCCGCGCTCACGCCGCCGATGGCGATGCGCGACAGGGCGGCCTGGTGGCGGCGGCGGCGGGCCGACGTGGGATCAGTCATCGTCGTCCGACCCCTCGGGGCGATCGCCGTCGTGGTCGTCAGCGGTGTCGCCCCCGTGGTCGTCAGCGATGTCGCCGTCGTGGTCGGCACCGTGATCGTCGGCGGTGACCGGGGGGGTCTCGCCGACCGCGGTGGCCACCGGCGCCGGCGCCGGCACGGCCGTGGTCGATGCCGTGGTCGATGCCGCGGTCGATGGCGCCGCCGGGGTGGAGGCGACCGACCCGGCCGGCGTCGAGGCCGCTCCCGCCCCGCCCACCGGCACCTCGATCGGCACGTCCTGGTAGACGACGATCACGCCGGGATCGGCGGTGGTCGCCGTGGTCGCGGCGCTCGACCCCGAGAGGTCGGACACGTTCGCCGCGGTCAGCTTCCCCACCGGGATCGACGGGTCGGCGGCGAAGCCGAGCAGGCCGAGGTTGGCGGCCATGGCGGCGCCGGCGGCGAGGGTCACGCCGGTGGCGGTGAGGGCGAGGGTGATGGCTCTGCGTCGCTGCATGGGTGCCACCGTACGGACCCTCCCTCCAGGGGCCTGCTAGGGCCAGGTAAGCGTTGGGCAAAGATCGCCGGGATCCCGTGCCCGACCGCCGTGGCGGTGCCGTCGCCGCCGGCGGATGTGCCACCGTGGGTGCCGTGCGGCTGCTGCTCGTGGAGGACGACGACTCCATCGCCGGCCCGTTGGCCAAGGGCCTCGAGCGGGAGGGCTTCGCCGTCACCCGGGCCGCGACCGGGGCCGCTGCCCTCCTCGCGGCCGAGGTGGAGGAGCCCGACCTGGTGCTGCTCGACCTCGGCCTCCCCGACGTCGACGGGTTCGAGGTGTGTCGCCGGCTGCGGGCCCGCTCGGCCGTGCCCGTGATCGTCGTCAGCGCCCGCGGCGAGGAGATCGACCGGGTCGTCGGCCTCGAGCTGGGCGCCGACGACTACGTGGTGAAGCCCTTCGGCCTGCGCGAGCTGGTGGCCCGGATCCGCGCCGTCCACCGCCGTGCGGGCACCGCTGCGGGCGACGCCGGCCCCCCCGACCTCGCCCACGACGGTGCGGGGCCGGTGCGGGTGGGCGAGCTCGAGGTCGACACCCGCACCCGGAAGGTCACCGTGTCGGGGCAGCCCGTCGAGCTCACGCCCAAGGAGTTCGACCTGCTCGCCCTGCTGGGCAGCGACCCGGGCGCGGTGTTCACCCGCCAGCAGATCCTCGAGGAGGTGTGGGACCCGCACTGGTACGGGCCCACCAAGACCCTCGACGTGCACGTGGCCTCGCTCCGCAAGAAGCTCGGCGACCCCGGCCTGGTGGAGACGGTGCGTGGCGTGGGCCTCCGCCTCCGGGCCGAGGCCTGAGCGCCGCGGGGCCGGGGCGGGCACGGGCACGGGCACGGGCAGCGAGGCTGACGCGACCATGACCCGGCGACTCGTGCTGTCCTACCTGGCCGTCACCCTGGTGCTGCTGGCCGTGCTCGAGATCCCGCTCGGCATCACCTACGGGCGTCGCCAGCTCGACGACCTCACCACCCAGGTCGAGCGGGACGCGGTGGCGCTGGCCACCTTCGCCGAGGACGCCCTCGACGACGTGGCCGCCGACGGGAGCAGCCCGGGCACGGCCGGCCTCACGGCCATCGCCGGGCGCTACGCCGAGCAGACCGGCGGGCGGGTCGTGATCGTCGACGACCAGGGGTTGGCGTTGGTCGACACCGACCCGCCCGCCCCGGGCGAGCGCACCTTCGCCACCCGCCCGGAGTTCGAAGCCGCCCTGCGGGGCGAGGTGGCCACCGGCAGCCGCCACTCCGCCACCCTCGACACCGACCTGGTCTACGTGGCCGTACCGGTCGCGTCGGGCGGCGTCGTGCACGGGGCCGTGCGCCTCACGTATCCCTCGTCGGCGGTCGACGCCCGCGTGCGGCGGTACTGGCTCGGGCTCGGGCTGGTGGCCGCGGTGTCGCTCGGCGCCGTGGCCCTGGTGGGCGTCGCCCTGGCCCGCGGCGTCACCCGGCCCCTGCGGCGGGTGCAGGAGGCGGCCACCCGGCTGGGCGCCGGCGACCTGGCCGCCCGGGCCCCGGCCGACGAGGGCCCCGAGGAGGTGCGCGCCCTGGCGCGGGCCTTCAACGACACCGCGGCCCGTCTCGAGGAGCTGGTTCGATCCCAGGACGCCTTCGTGGCCGACGCCTCCCACCAGCTGCGCACCCCCCTCACCGCCCTGCGGCTCCGGCTCGAGTACCTCGACGCCGACGTGGCCGAGCCCGCCCGCGAAGACCTCGACGCCGCACTGGCCGAGCTGGCCCGCCTCTCCCGGCTCGTCGACGGGCTGCTGGCGCTGGCCCGCGCCGACCGCACCGCCAGCGGCACGGGGACCGGGCCGCTCGACGTGGGCGCCGCCGTCGAGGAGCGGCGGGCCGTGTGGGCGCCGCTGGCCGCCGAGCGGGGCGTGGAGCTGTCGGTTACCCGCCCCGCCGCCGGCGGCCCCTGGGCGCTGGCCACCGCCGACCACCTGGCCCAGGTGCTCGACAACCTGCTGGCCAACGCCCTGGAGGTGTCCCCCGCGGGCGCCACGCTGGCCCTCCGGGCCTCGACCTCCACCTCAGGTTCAGGCGCAGTGGAGCTGCACGTGGTCGACGAGGGCCCCGGCCTCGGCCCCGAGGAGCGCGAGCGGGCCTTCGACCGGTTCTGGCGCTCGGATCCGGGCCGCCACCGCGACGACCTGGGGGGCAGCGGGCTGGGGCTGTCGATCGTGGCCCGCCTGGTCGCCGCCGACGGCGGCACGGTCGGCCTCGAGCCGGCACCCACCGGTGGCATCGACGCCGTCGTGCGCCTTCGGTCGGCGCCCCGCCCGCCGCAGGCCCCGACGCCGGGCGCCACCCCCGCCTCCCGATCCCTGGCCGGCGGATGACCCCGCTCGTTGCGGTTCTTCGCCAGGTCGACCACCCTGGCGGTGGCCAGCCGGGCTGAGAACGCCGACCGCCGCCCCGCCGTCAGCGCCCCAGGCGGGCGCGCACCAGGCCGGGCCAGGCCCCCACGCCCCGCACCGGCTGGAACGCTCGGGCGGCCTCGGTGAGGTGCTCGTCCTCGGCGTCGGTGAGGGTCAACGAGGCCGCCTCCACGTTGGCCTCCAGCTGGGCGACGCTCGACGCACCGGGGATGGCCACCACGTTGGGCCGCCGGATCACCCAGGCCAGCGCCACCTGCGAGGGGGTCACGACGTGGGTCGCGGCCACGTCGCGCAGGGCGTCGAACAGGCCCCTGGCCCGCTCCAGGTTCTGGGGCAGGAACAGCGGGTTGGTGGCCCGCACCCCGCCGGGCCGGTTCCCGGCGTGGTAGCGGGTGGAGAGGAACCCCTGGGCCAGCGGGCTGTAGGCGATCACCAGCCGGTCGGCCTGCGCAGCATGGGGGAGGACGTCGCGCTCGGGCCCCCGCACCACCAGGCTGTAGGACACCTGGTTCGACAGCACCGGCGCCCCGAGGAGGCGCTCGGCCCCGCGCCAGCGGTCGGCCGAGAAGTTGCTCACCCCCACGTGGCGCACCAGCCCCTCGGCCGCCAGCGCGCCCATCCCGCCCATGGTGGCGGCCAGGGGCACCACCGGGTTGGGCCAGTGCACCTGGTACAGGTCGATCACGTCGACGCCGAGGCGCCGGGCCGACTGGCGGCCCCGCCAGGCCACCACCGGCCCCACCGGCAGCACCGGAAACACCTTGGTGGCGAGGAAGGCCTCGTCGCGCCGCCCGGCGACGGCCTCACCGACGATGCGCTCGGACCGGCCGAAGGCGTACACCTCGGCGGTGTCGATGAGGTTCACGCCCAGGTCGAGGGCCCGGTGCACCAGCTCGGCCGCCGTCGTCTCGGCGTAGGCGTCGCCGTAGCCCCACTCGCGGGAGCCGAACTGCCAGGTGCCCAACCCGATCGCGGAGACGCGCACGCCCCCGGCCTCGACGTATCTCATGGCGCCACGGTACGCCCGCCGCGCCCGGGTCTACGACCCCTGCTGCTGGCGGAGCAGGTCGCGGATCTCCGACAGCAGCACGGCCTCGTCGCTCGGGGCGGGGATCTCGTCCTCGGCCAGCTGCCCCCGCTTGCGCCGCTCCTGCAGGGTGCTCACGCCCTTGACCACCAGGAAGATGGCGAAGGCCACGACGAGGAAGTTCACCACGGAGGTGAGGAACTGCCCGATGAGGATGTTGCCGTCGCCCAGGTGCCAGACGATGGAGTCGAAGCTGGGCTGGCCGAAGATCGCGGCCACGAAGTTCATGAGCACGCCGTTGGCGAAGGAGTTGACCACCGCGACGAACGCGGCGCCGACCACGACCGCGACGGCCAGGTCGAGGACGTTGCCCCGCAGGATGAAGGCCTTGAACTCGCCGATGAACTTCTTCATAGGCGCGGCAACCTACCCTGACCGGGCCGGGGCCGCCGACCGGTCCCTCCATTGAGGAGTAAATCACCGCCCAGCGGTGCTGTAGCACCCCGGACCCACCCGTGACCGAGCAAGCGAGGAAACCATGGACGTCGCCGTCACCGGAGCCAGTGGCCTGATCGGCACCGCCCTCCTCCCCGCCCTGCGCGCCGCCGGCCACCGCCCCGTCCGCCTGGTCCGCGCCACCCCGGCCCCGGGCGACGACGCCGTCGCCTGGGACCCGGCCACCGGCCAGATCGACGCCGCCAGCCTCGAGGGCATCGGCGCGGTGGTGCACCTGGCCGGCGCCGGCATCGCCGACAGGCGCTGGACCCCGGAGCACAAGGCCGCCGTGCTCGACAGCCGGGTGCAGGGCACCAGCCTGATCGCCCGGACCATCGCCGGCCTGGCCACACCGCCGGGGGTGCTGGTGAGCGGGTCGGCCATCGGCTTCTACGGCGACCGCGGCGACGAGGTGCTCACCGAGGCCAGCCCCCGGGGCGAGGGGTTCCTGGCCGACGTGGTCGTGGCCTGGGAGGCCGCGGCGGCGCCCGCCGAGGAGGCCGGCATCCGCGTGCCGCGGATCCGCACCGGCATCGTCCTGTCCCCCGACGGCGGGGCGCTGAAGAAGCAGCTGCCCCTGTTCAAGCTGGGCCTCGGCGGCCGGTTCGGGAAGGGCGCGCAGTGGCAGAGCTGGATCTCGCTGCCCGACGAGGTGGCGGCGATCCTGCACCTGCTCGACCCGGCGTGCACCGTCACCGGGCCGGTGAACCTCACCGCCCCGAACCCGGTCACCAACCGCGAGCTCACCAAGACCCTGGCCGGCGTCCTCCACCGCCCCGCGGTGCTGCCCATCCCGCGCTTCGGGCCGGCGCTGCTGCTCGGCGGCGAGCTGGCCGACAACCTGCTGTTCGGGAGCCAGCGGGTGCGGCCCACGGTGCTCGAGGCCGACGGCTTCGCCTTCCGGCACGCCACGCTCGAGGTCGCGCTGCGCGAGCTGCTCGGCAGGCCGGCCGCAGCGTGAGCGGGATCCCCGACCGGGCGCCCGTGGTGATCGTGGGCGCCGGGCTGGCCGGCCTGGCCTGCGCCCGGACGCTGCACGGCGCCGGGGTGAGCAGCGTGGTGCTCGAGGCCGGCGACGGCGTGGGCGGGCGGGTCCGCACCGACCACGTCGACGGCTTCCTGCTCGACCGCGGCTTCCAGGTGCTGCTCACCGCCTACCCGGAGCTGGCCCGCCAGCTCGACGTGGCCGCCCTCGAGCTGCGCCGGTTCGAGCCCGGTGCCCTGGTGTGGCGCGACGGCTCGCTCCACCGGGTCGCCGATCCCCTCCGCCAGCCCGGCCACGCCCTCGCCACCCTGCGCGCCCCGATCGGGTCGCTGGCCGACAAGGCCCGCGTCGGGTGGCTGCGCCAGCAGCTGCGCCGGGGCCCGGCCGCCGACCTGCTCCGCCGGCCCGAGACCACGACCGCGGACGCCCTCCGCCGGCGGGGGTTCTCCCCGGCCATCATCGAGCGGTTCTTCCGGCCGCTCGTGGGCGGGATCCAGCTCGACCCCTCCCTGGCCACGTCCAGCCGCATGTTCGACGTCATCTTCCGCACCCTCTCCGACGGCGACGCCGCCGTCCCCGCCGCGGGCATGGGCGCCATCCCCGCCCAGCTCGCCGGCGTCCTGCCCGCCGGCTCGGTGCACCTGGGCACACGGGTCGAGGCGCTCGACGGCACCGCCGCCGTCCTCGCCGGCGGCCGCCGCGTCGACGCCGACGCCCTGGTGGTGGCCGTGGAGGGCCCGGAGGCGGCCCGCCTCCTCGGGCTCCCGGCGGTGGGGTCGAAGCCCGCGAGCTGCGTCTACTTCGCGGCCGACGCCGCCGACGCCCCCGTCCACGAGCCGGTGCTGGTGCTCGACGGCGCGTCCTCGGGCCCGGTGGCGAACCTGGCCGTGCTGTCGGCGGTGGCGCCGGCCTACGCCCCCGCCGGGAAGGCGCTCGTCGCCGCCGCGTGCCCGGGCACCCTCGCCGCCGATCTGGAGGACGAGGCCCGCCGCCAGCTCCGAGGCTGGTTCGGTGCCCCGGTCGAGCGCTGGGAGCTGCTCCGCACCTACCGGATCCCCCACGGCCAGCCCGACCAGCGCCCGCCCCTGCATCCCAGGCAGCGCGTGCGGCTGGGGGGCCGTCGGTACGTGTGCGGCGACCACCGCGACACCGCCTCGATCCAGGGCGCGCTCTTCTCGGGGCGCCGCACCGCCGAGGCCCTGATCCACGACCTGCGACACACGGAGGAGCGAGCAGCATGAGCGACGAGGGAACGCGCCGGGTGACGGTCGAGCGGGTGATCGCCGCTCCGCCGGAGACGATCTTCGAGGTGCTCGCCGACCCGACCCAGCACGCGGCGATCGACGGGTCGGGCACCGTGAAGGCGGCCCGGGCCGGCGACCCGGCCCGGCTGTCGGCCGGGGCCACGTTCGGCATGGACATGCGGTTGGGCGTGCCCTACCGGATCACCAACACCGTGGTGGAGTTCGACGAGGGCCGGCGCATCGCCTGGCGCCACATGGGCGGCCACGTCTGGCGGTACGAGCTCGAGCCGGTCGAGGGCGGCACGCGGGTGGTCGAGACCTTCGACTACGCCACCAACCGGGCGCCCTGGCTGCTCGAGCTGCTCCGCGTGCCCGACCGCAACCGGCAGGGCATGGTGCGCACCCTCGAGCGCCTCGACGCCCACGTGACCGCGGCCTGACCGGCCGCGCGGCCGATCGGGGGGAGAAGGCCGACGCTGGGGCCGCGTCGCGCTCGGCCGGGACGACCCCCGCCACCGGTGGCGATCCCTCGTCACCTCCAGGGGTGTACGCGCCAGCCCGCGGGGTTCACGATGGAGTCGACACACGTCGAGGAAAGGGGTCAGTCGTGCCTCGACATCATCATCGGTTCGTCGTCCCGCTCCTGTGCGCGCTGGGGCTGGTCGTCTCCATCGTCGCCATCCCCGAGCCGGCCGCGGCCCAGCCGGTGTTCCGCATCGCCGGCCCTGACCGCTACACCACCGCCGCCCTGATCTCGGGCCAGTTCGCGCCCAGCGGGGCGCCCGTGTTCATCGCCTCCGGCGAGAACTACCCCGACGCCATCGCCGCCGGGTGGATCAGCGGCGTCGCCGGGTTCCCCGTGCTCCTGGTTCGGCGCGACTCCATCCCCACCGTCACCCAGAACGAGCTGGCCCGCCTGGCGCCGCCCGGCATCTACGTGCTCGGGGGCACGGCCGCCGTGAGTGACGCCGTGTTCGCGCAGCTCGGCCAGCCCGGCGTGGCGGTGATCCGCCTGGCCGGGGCCGACCGCTACGCCACCGCCGCCGAGATCGCCAACAACTTCGCTGCGCCGGCGATGGTCGTGAGCCAGCCCACGGTGCTGGTGGCCAGCGGCACCGACTTCGCCGACGCCATGGTGGCCGGCGCCGCCGGCGCCGTCTACGGCGGCCTCCCGCTGCTCCTCGTGCCGCCCAACGGGCCGCTGTCGCTGCCGGTGGTCAACGCGCTGACGACCCTGGCCGGGGCCGGCTACGTGAACATCGCCATCATGGGCGGGCCGGCCGAGGTGTCACCCGCCGTCGAGGCGGCACTGGCCGGTCTGGGCTTCGCCGTGGCCCGCGTGCCCGGCCTCAACGCCTACGAGCGCTCGGTGGCCATCTGGCTGTTCCTGCCACCGGCCGCCTACGACGTGGTGGTCACCACCGGCGAGAACTGGCCCGACGGCCTGGCCGGCGCCCTGTTCACCGGGCAGGCCCAGGCGGCCGGCATCACCGCCAACCAGAACGTGATGGTCCTCACCCGCACCGCCTGCGTCCCCGGCGTGGTGGCCGCCGGCATCGCCGCCGCCGCCCCCAGCCGCATCACCATCCTCGGCGGGAACGCAGCCGTGTCGCCCGCCGTCGAGGCCGGCACCGTCTGCCCGTAGCGGGGACTGGCCCTTCGCGACACCGCACGTGGTGGGGTCGTCCGCCGTCGAGGCGGGCGACCCCACCGCTGACCGAGGGAGTCACCCCATGGCCACACCGAACCGTCGCCGCCCCCTCCTCCCCGTGCTGGCCGCCATCGGGCTGGTGATGTCGATCGTCGCCATCCCCGAGCCGGCCGCAGCCCAGCCGGTGTTCCGCATCGCCGGGCCTGACCGCTACACCACCGCCGCCCTGATCTCGGGCCAGTTCGCGCCGAGCGGGTCGCCGGTGTTCATCGCCTCCGGCGAGAACTACCCCGACGCCATCGCCGCCGGGTGGGCCAGCGGCGCGGCCGGGGTCCCCGTGCTGCTGGTGCGGCGCGACTCCATCCCCGCCGTCACCCAGAACGAGCTGGCCCGCCTGGCGCCGCCCGCCATCATCGTGCTCGGGGGCACCGCCGCCGTGGGCGACGCCGTGTTCGGCCAGCTCAGCCGGCCCGGGGTGGCGGTGATCCGCCTGGCCGGCGCCGACCGCTACGCCACCGCGGCCGAGATCCTGAACGCAGGCCTGCCGGCGCCGGGCCCGTTCGCCACCGTGCTGGTGGCCAGCGGCACCGACTTCGCCGACGCCATGATCGCCGGGGCTGCCGGCGCCGTCTACGGCGGCCTCCCGCTGCTCCTCGTCCCGCCCAACGGGCCGCTCCCGCTGGCGGTGGTCAACGCGCTGACGACCCTGGCCGGGGTCGGCTTCGTGAACGTCGCCATCGTGGGCGGGCCGGCCGAGGTGTCACCCGCCGTCGAGGCCGCGCTGGCCGGGCTGGGCTTCGCCGTGGCCCGCATCCCCGGCGCCAACGCCTACGAGCGCTCGGTGGCCATCTGGCTGTTCCTGCCACCGGCCGCCTACGACGTGGTGGTCACCACCGGCGAGAACTGGCCCGACGGCCTGGCCGGCGCCCTGTTCACCGGGCAGGCCCAGGCGGCCGGCATCACCGCCAACCAGAACGTCATGGTCCTCACCCGCACCGCCTGCGTCCCCGGCGTGGTGGCCGCCGGCATCGCCGCCGCCGCCCCCAGCCGCATCACCATCCTCGGCGGGAACGCAGCCGTGTCGCCCGCCGTCGAGGCCGGAACCGTCTGCCCGTAGCAAGGAGCGCGCCATGCCTCGCCGGAACCATCGACTGCTCCTCCCCGTGCTGGCCGCCATCGGGCTGGTGATGTCGATCGTCGCCATCCCCGAGCCGGCCGCAGCCCAGCCGGTGTTCCGCATCGCCGGCCCTGACCGCTACACCACCGCCGCCCTGATCTCGGGCCAGTTCGCGCCGAGCGGGTGGCCCGTGTTCATCGCCTCAGGCGAGAACTACCCCGACGCCATCGCCGCCGGGTGGTTCAGCGGCGTCGCCAGGTTCCCCGTGCTGCTGGTGCGCCGGGACTCCATCCCCACCGTCACCCAGAACGAGCTGGCCCGCCTGGCGCCCCCCGCCATCTTCGTGCTCGGGGGCACCGCCGCCGTCAGCGACGCCGTGTTCGCGCAGCTCGGCCAGCCTGGCGTGACCGTGATCCGGATCGCCGGCGCCGACCGCTACGCCACCGCCGCCCAGATCGTGAACTCGACCCCGCCGCCGCCGGGCCCGTTCGCCACCGTGCTGGTGGCCAGCGGCACCGACTTCGCCGACGCCATGATCGCCGGGGCCGCCGGCGCCGTCTACGGCATGCCGCTGCTCCTCGTCCCGCCCAACGGACCGCTCCCGCTGCCCGTGGTCACCACGCTCACGAACCTGGCCGGGCTCGGCTTCGTGAACATCGCCATCATGGGCGGGCCGGCCGAAGTGTCACCCGCGGTCGAAGCCGCCCTGGCCGGGCTCGGCTTCGCCGTGGCCCGGGTGCCCGGCGCCAACGCTTACGAGCGCTCGGTGGCCATCTGGCTGCCTCTCGGCCCGGGCGCCTACGACATCGTGGTCACCACCGGCGAGAACTGGCCCGACGGCCTGGCCGGCGCCCTGTTCACCGGGCAGGCCCAGGCAGCCGGCATCACCCCCAACCAGAACGTCATGGTGCTCACCCGCACCGCCTGCGTCCCCGGCGTGGTGGCCGCCGGCATCGCCGCCGCCGCCCCCAGCCGCATCACCATCCTCGGCGGGAACGCGGCCGTGTCGCCCGCCGTCGAGGCCGGAACCGTCTGCCCGTAGCGGGCGGGGTGGCTACTTGGGCGCCATCCGTAGGGCGCCGTCCAGGCGGATGGTCTCGCCGTTGAGGTAGCCGTCCTCGACGATGGCGATGGCCAGCCGGGCGTAGTCGTCGGGCGTGCCCAGCCGCTTCGGGAAGGGCACCCCGGAGGCCAGGGCCGCTCGGGCCTCCTCGGGGAGCTGGCCGAGCAGCGGGGTGTCGATGATGCCCGGGGCGATGGTGCACACCCGCACCCCGACGGCCGACAGGTCGCGGGCCGCGGGCAGGGTCATGCCGACCACGCCGCCCTTGGAGGCGGAGTAGGCCACCTGGCCGATCTGCCCGTCGAAGGCGGCGACCGACGCGGTGTTGACCACCACGCCCCGCTCGTTGAACTCGAGCGGCTCGGTGGCGGCCATGGCCGCCGCGGCCAGGCGCATCGTGTTGAACGTGCCGATCAGGTTCACCTCGACCACCTTGGCGAAGGCCTCGATGGTGGCGGGCGTGTTGCCCTTGCCCACCGTGCGCTCGGCCCAGCCGATGCCCGCGCAGCTCACGTTCACGCGCAGCGGGCCCATGGCCGAGGCCGCGTCGACCGCGGCCTGCACCTGGGCGGGGTCGGTGACGTCGGCCCTGGCGAACACGCCGCCGAGCTCCTTGGCCAGCGCCTCGCCCTTGTCGACCTGCAGGTCGACGATGCAGACCTTGGCGCCCTTGGCGGCCAGCCGGCGGGCCGTGGCCTCGCCCAGGCCCGACGCGCCACCGGTGATGAGTGCGGATACCCCGTTGATCTCCATGGCGGCGCAGCCTATTGACCGGTCGGTCAAGTGTTCCAGACGGCGGCGCCGGCAACGCTCTCAGCGCGTCCTCAGCCGCGATGGGTCACCATGTCGCCATGGCGATCCCGGCCACCCGTGCCAACGCCTCCCACCTCCTGCGGCGAGCCGCCTTCGGCGGCGTCCCGGAGGAGGTCGACGCCGCCGTGGCTGCCGGCATCGAGGCCACCGTCGAGCGACTCCTGCAGGTCGGCGCCTCGCCCCCCGACACACCTCCGTTCGCGATCCCGTCGGCGCTCGACCAGGTGCGCGACCCGGCCGGGGTCCCCCGGGTCACCCGCGACCTGCAGGCCTACTGGCTCGGCCGCATGGCGGTGTCGCCCACACCGGCCCTGGAGAAGCTGGTGCTGTTCTGGCACGGCCACTTCGCCACGTCGGTGCGCAAGGTGATCGCCGACAGGTCGATGTGGCAGCAGAACCAGCTGTTCCGCCGCATCGGCGCGGGCTCCTTCCCCGCCCTGGTCAAGGCCGTCAGCCGCGACCCGGCGATGGTCCGCTGGCTCGACCTCCGCGAGAGCGACAAGGGCGCGGTGAACGAGAACTTCGCCCGCGAGCTGCTCGAGCTGTTCACCATGGGCCGCGACAACGGCTACACCCAGCTGGACGTGGCCGAGGCCGCCCGGGCCTTCACCGGCCACAAGCTCGACCCCCGGGCCGACCTGGCGTTCGTGTTCGTGCCCGCCGCCCACGACGCCGGTCGCAAGACGTTCCTCGGGGTGAGCGGCAACCTCGGCGGCGACGACATCGTCGACATCGTCGTGCGCCAGCCCCAGACCGCCCGGTTCGTGGCCTCGCGACTGTGGTTCCGCTACGCGTCGGCCACGCCGCCGGCCGGCGTGCTCGACGACCTGGCCGCCGCCTTCGCCCGGCGCCTCGACGTCACCGACCTGCTCCGGGCCCTGCTCACCCACCCCGCCTTCTACGGCGACGACGTGCGCCACGGCCTGGTGGCCACCCCGGTCGAGGTGTTCGTCCGGGTCGTCCGGGCGCTCGCCTGGGGACCCGACCAGTGGGGGCAGGGGGCCGGCGCCCCCGCCCTCCTCGGCCAGATCCTGTTCGCCCCGCCCAACGTCGGCGGCTGGGGCCACAACGGCACGTGGCTCGGCTCGTCGGTGGCCGCCAGTCGGGCCCTCGTCGCCCGCCAGGCCGGCACGCTGGCCGTCGCCCTGGCCCGAGCGGGCAACCAGGTGTGCGCCGGGCTCCGCGGGAGCGTGGGCGACGCCGACGCCTTCACGTCGGGGGTGATGGGGCGCCTCGGCGTGACCGAGGTGTCCACCGGCACCCGTGACGCCGTGAGCCGCTACGTGGCCGGCGCCCGGGGGCAGAGCACCGACCGGGTGTTCGCCGGAGCGGTCTCGCTCGCCCTCGTGGCCCCGGAGGCGGTGCTGCAGTGAACCCGATCTCACGGCGCCAGCTGCTCAAGGCCCTCGGTTGGGGGGCGGGCGCGGCCGCGGTCGCGCCGACCACGCTGGCGTCGCTCCTCGCCCAGGCCGCCCCGGCCGGCGCCGCCCCGCCCGGCCGGGTGCTGGTGCTCGTGCAGCTCGGCGGTGGCAACGACGGCCTCGACACCGTGGTGCCGATCGGCGGCCCCGACGCCGGCGCCTACGCGTCCGCACGGGGCCCGCTGGCCCGCACGCCCGACCGGCTGCTCCCCCTCGACGGCTCCTTCGCCCTGGCCGGCGAGCTGCCCCGCCTGAAGCAGTGGTGGGACGCCGGCCACCTCGCCGTCGTCCACGGCGTGCACCACGACCACCACGACCTCAGCCACTTCGGCTGCCTGGCGATCGTGTGGGCCGGCAGCACCGACGCGGCGGAGCAGACCGGCTGGGTGGGGCGCACGCTCGATCGGCTCGGTGGCGGCGCGGCCGGCGGGCCCGACCCGCTCCTCGCGGTGTCGCTCGACGGCCCCACGCCGATCCTGGTGGGCCGGACCGCCATCGGGGCGTCGGTGAGCCCCGACCCGTCCCGGGTGTTCGGCTCCCCCACCGACACCGACGCCGACCCGGCCGTGCTCGCCGCCTACCGGGCGATGAGCACCCCGGTGGTCGGCGAGCCGGCCCTGGACGCCGCCGCCCGCTCGGCCCAGGCCACGGCGCTGCACGTGGGCGAGGCCCTCGGCCCGCACCTGCCGGCGCCACCGGCGGCCAGCGCCGTCGACGCCCTCGGCACCCAGCTCGCCGCGGTGGCCGCCCTCGTCACCGCCGGGCTCCCCACCCGCGTGTACCACGTGACCCACGACGGCGACTTCGACGTGCACGCCAACGAGGCCGGGCGCCAGCCCGCGCTGCTCGCCACCCTCGACGGCGCCATCGGCGGGTTCTTCGACCTGCTCGGTGCGGCCGGAGCCGGGGTGGTGCTGGCCACGTACTCGGAGTTCGGCCGGCGGGTGGCCTTCAACGGCAGCGGCACCGATCACGGTGCCGCGGCGCCCTGGTTCGTGGTCGGCCCGGCGGTGAAGGGCGGCCACCACGGCCAGCCCCCGTCGCTCACCGCGCTCGACGACCACGGCAACCTGGTGCCCACCACCGACTTCCGCAGCGTCGGCGCCACCCTCGTGGGGCCCTGGCTCGGCGTCGACCCCGCGGCCGTGTTCGGCCCGGGCGTCCCCACCCTCGGCTTCGTCTAGGCCGCCGGGCCCCAGCCGCCGCCTCGTCGCCCCCCGGGGAGGGGCCAGTCCTCGACCGGCCTGCTCCTGGTGTCGGTCGAGGTACGCCTGACCCCCGGCACGCTCCGGAGCTGGAGGCGCCACCTGACGCCGGACCTCAACGGGCCGGCACGCCCCACCCACCTCCGCCGGGCGTCAGCATCCGGAGCACGTCGCCGGCCTGCAGCCGGATCGTGCACTTGTCGGGCAGGCGCTCGGCCCTGCTCTCGTCGCCGCCCGGCAGCAGCCAGTTCTCCCCCACCGCCCCCGGCTCGCCGCCGGCCAGCCCCCACGGCTGCGAGACCCGCCGCTCGGTGATCAGGCTCACGGTCGCGTCGGTCAGCACCTGGAGGTCCCGCTCGATGCCCTCGCCGCCCGGCGCCGACCCGGCCCCGCCGCTCCCCCGGCGCAGCCGGTAGCGCAGCACCCGCATCGGATACGCCCGCTCCAGCGCCTCGACGGGCGTGTTCTTCGTGTTCGTCATGGCCGTGTGCACGCCGCTCATGCCCGCCCGGCCGGGGCGCCCGCCCTGCCCGCCGGCGACGGTCTCGTAGTAGACCCAGCCGTCGCCCCCCACGAGCAGGTTGTTCATGGTTCCCTGGCCGGCGGCACCGATGCGCTCGGGCACGGCCTGGGCCAGGGCGCCGAGGCACACGTCGGCCACCCGCTGGCTCACCTCCACGTTGCCCGCGCCCACGGCGGCGGGCGGGCGGGCGGCCACGATCGTGCCGGGCGGGGCCACCACCGTCACCGGCCGCAGCGCGCCCCCGTTGGCCGGGATGGTCGGATCGACGGCCGTCCGCAGGGCGAACGCCACCGCCGACACCGTCACCGCCTCGACCGCGTTCACGTTGCCCCACCGCTGCGGGTCGGTGCCGGTGAAGTCGAACGACACCTCGTCGCCCCGCACCTGCACGGTCACCACGATCCGGGCCGGCCGCTGCTGGTCGGGCCGGGGCCCGCAGGAGTCGAGCACGTCGGCGAAGCGCCACTCGCCGTCGGGCAGGCCGGCCAGCGCGGCGCGCATGCGGCGCTCGCCGTAGGCCAGCACCTCGTCGAAAAGCGCGCCGGCACGGGCCAGCTCGGCCAGCCGGGCGACGCCCAGCACGTTGGCGCCCACCTGGGCGTCGAGGTCGCCCGCCCGCTCGGCCGGGGTGCGCGAGCTGGCGGCCAGCACCGCCCGGATCTCGGCGGTGAGCCGCACGGGCGGCAACCGGAGCCCCTCCTGGTGCACGTCGACGGCGTCGGCCGGCATGGAGCCGGGCGCCGCGCCCCCCAGGTCGGCGTGGTGGGCCCGGTTCGCGGCCCACCCGACCAGCTCGCCGCCGGGGAGCACGCACGGGGCCACCAGGGTGACGTCGTTGAGGTGCGTGCCCCCGGCGAAGGGGTCGTTGAGGATCACCTGCTCGCCGGCACGGGGCGGCGCGCCGAAGGCCGCGAGGGCGTCGATCGCGGCCCGCACCGACGCCGGCATCGATCCCAGGTGCACCGGGATGTGCTCGGCCTGCACCAGCATCTCGCCGTCGGCGGTGAACAGCGCGGCCGAGCAGTCGGCGCGCTCCTTGATGTTCGGGCTGAACGCGGCCCGGCGCAGCACCGCCCCCATCTCCTCGGCCACGCCGGTCAGCCGGGAGAGGAGCACCTGCAGGGCCGCCGGGTCGAGGCTCACCCGGCGTCCACCCGCCGGAGCACCAGGGCGCCGGCCGCGCCCGGCTCGCCGGCCCAGCCGGGGGGCACCCACACCGTGCAGTCGTGCTCGGCGACCACGGCCGGCCCGCGCACCGGGCGCCGGTCGGGGGCGGGCAGGTCGGCCAGGGCCACCGGCGACGGCCGCCGGGCCCGGGCCCGCAGGGCGATCACCTCCACGGGGTGGCCGGGACGGCTGGTGCCGTTGCGCCGCAGGTGCTCGGCGTGGAGCTGGTCGGTCGAGCGGACCGTGAGCTCGTGGCTCTGCCCCGCGTAGCGGCAGTCGAGGAAGGTGTCGACCTCGGCGCCGTCGCCCACCAGCCGGGCGGCCTCGGCCGCCAGCGCACCCCGGGCCGCCGGGAGCCGGCGATGGTCGAGGGGCTCGGGCCAGCTGCGGACCAGGTCGCGCTGGTGGGGGGCGCACACCAGCCCCTGCGCCGACAGCACGCCGGCCCGGGCCGGCACCAGCACCGTCGGCATCCCCACGGCGTCGGCCAGCTCGCAGGCGTGGAGGGGCCCGGCGCCGCCGAAGGCCACCAGGGCCAGGCCCCGCGGGTCGACCCCCCGCTCTACCGACACCGCTCGCAGGGCCCGCTCCATGTTCGCGTTCACCACGCGCACCACGCCCTCGGCCGACACCCCGGCGGCGTCGAGGGCCCGCCGGGCCGCGCCGACGTCGAGGCGGCCCAGGCCGGGGAAGGCGGCGTCGGCGGGGATGCGGCCGAGGACCAGGTCGGCGTCGGTCACCGCCGGGCGCGTCCCCCCTCGCCCGTAGCACGCCGGGCCGGGCTCGGCGCCGGCCGACTCGGGCCCCACGATCAGGGCGCCCCCGGTGTCGATGCCGGCGAGCGAGCCCCCACCGGCGCCGATGGTGTGGACGTCGAGGGCCGCCAGCCGCACCGTGAGACCGCCGACCACCAGGCCCGGCGCCGGTTCGGGCACCCCGCCCAGCACGAGGCACACGTCGGTGGACGTGCCCCCCATGTCGAAGGTCACGACGTCGCGCAGCCCGTTGGCCGCCGCCACCGCGGCCGCCGCGGCCACCCCGCCGGCCGGACCCGACAGGAGCAGCGCGGCGGGCAGGGCCGCGGCCTCGGCCACGCCCACCAGGCCGCCCGCCGACGTCATCACCAGCACCTCGTCGGCCACGTCGCGCAGCCCGAGCAGGTACGAGCGGCACACCGGGCGCAGGACGGCGTTGACGACCGTGGTGACCGTGCGCTCGTACTCGCGGAACTCCGGGGAGACCTGGTGCGAGCAGGTCACGTCGAGCCCGGAGTCGCGCAACGCGGCCGCGACGGCCCGTTCGTGCGCGGGGTTCAGGTCGGCGTGCAGCAGGCACACCGCCACCGCCCGCACCGCCGGGTCGACGGGCGGCAGCGAGGCCGGGTCGACCGGACGCAGCTCGGAGCCGTCGGCGGCCAGCCGGCCCTCGACCTCGTAGCGCCAGGCCCGGGGGACGAGGGGCTCCGGCCGGTCGGCCCACGGGTCGTAGAGCGACGGCCGGTCCTGGCGCGCGATCTCGATCACGTCGGCGAACCCGGCGTTGGTCACCAGCGCGACCGGCGCGCCCCGCCGCTCCAGCAGGGCGTTGGTGGCGACGGTCGTGCCGTGGGCGACCACCCCCGGTCGCCCGAGGGGGACGAGCCCCTCGATCCCCTCGCGGACCGCCCGGCCCGGGTCGGCCGGCGTCGACGGCAGCTTGGCCGACCGCCCGTCGTCGCCGACCAGGTCGGTGAACGTGCCGCCGGTGTCGGCCCCGAGCCGCATCACCGGCACCGTAGAGCGTCGGGCCCCGGCCGGGGCCGACACGGCCGGGACCGGGCAGAATGGGCGCCGTGCGCGCCCGCCCCCACCGCACCGCCGCGTCCGAGCGGCTGCTCACGCCGGGGTTCGCGCTGGTCACCGCCTCGGCCCTGGCCCTGTTCCTCACCATCGGCATGACCCTGCCGGTCCTCCCCCAGTTCATCGAGGACCAGCTGGGCGGCGGGGCGGTCGCCGTCGGCCTGGGGGCCGGGATCGTGGCCGTGTCCGCGGTGCTGGGCCGGCCCTTCATGGGCTGGATGGGCGACCGCTCGGGCCGCAAGGTGCTGATGGTGGGGGGGAGCCTGGCCGCGGCCGCGTCCACCGCGGCCCTCGCCGTCATCGACTCGTACGGCCTGCTGCTCGTCATGCGGTTCGTGCTCGGCTTCGGCGAGGGCTGCTTCTTCGTGGGGGCCGCCACCCTCGTGAACGACCTGGCCCCGGCCGACCGTCGGGGCGAGGCCGCCAGCTACTTCTCGGTGGCGGTGTACCTGGGCATCGGGGTCGGGCCGGTGCTCGGCGAGGCCGTGCTCGGCGACGGGCGCTTCCGGCTCACCTGGCTCGTCGCCGGCGCCTTCGGGGTGCTGAGCACGCTCATCGCCCTCTTCGTCCGCGAGCGCCGCCCGACCCCGCACACGGCCCCGGCCCCGCACACGGCCCCGGCCCCGCACACGGCCCCGGCCGCGCACCCCCCGAAGCGCCGGCTCGTCCACCCGGCCGGCCTGGGCCCCGGAGCGGTGCTGGCCCTCGGGATCATGGGCTTCACCGGGTTCGCCACCTTCGTCCCCCTCTACGTGGAGCACATCGGGATGACCGACTCCGGTGGCGTGTTCCTGCTCTACGCCGCCATCGTGCTGGTGCTGCGGATCGGCGGGGCGCGGATCCCCGACCGGGCGGGCACGGCGCGCACCGGGCGGGTCGCCCTGGTGGCGATCGCCGGCGGGCTCGCCCTGGCCGGGCTGTGGCAGACGCCGCTCGGGCTCTACGCGGGGACCGCGGTGCTGGCCGTCGGCATGGCCCTGCTGTACCCCGCGCTCATGGCCATGGCGGTGGCGCGGGCCCCGGAGGAGGAGCGGGCGGCCGTGGTCGCCACCTTCACCGGCTTCTTCGACCTGTCGTCGGGCATCGGGGGGCTGATCCTCGGCGGTGTCGTGGCCGTGTCGAGCGAGCCGGCCTCGTTCGTGGTGGGCGGGCTCATCGCGGCGTCGGGGCTGGTGATGCTCGGGCGGCTGGTGCGACCGGCGCCGCCCCGCGGTGCCGGCGAGCCGGGCGGCTCGGCGCTGGCGCCGGCCGCGGCCGACTGACCGCGCACCTCGACGCGGCCCTCAGGCCTCGTCGGGCACGACCACCCACACCTCGGTCTCGCCGAGGTGGTCCTCGAACGACCGCACCAGCCGACCCAGGTTGGGGTCGCGGCGGTCCCACACCACCAGGGCCTGCTGGGCGTGGCGGGCCAGCCAGGCGTCGCGGCGTCCGAGCGCCATGCCGGCCGCCTGCGGCGACGTCGGCGCCTCGGGCTCGAGGACGATCGTCTCGGCCGCACCTTCGAGGAGCGCCGCGAAGCGCCGGCGGGCCGCGGCCGGCCACTTGCCCTCGACCCCCGGGAACGCCAGCACGGCCACGTAGGGCACGCCGGCCGCCGCCGCCGCCTCGGCGCCCAGCTGCTCGGCGCCCAGGCCGAGCCCGGTGAGCACGACCACGTCGGGGTGCATCACCTTGTGGGCCCGGAGGATCTCGGTGAGGCGCCGGCGGACGAGGTCGACCAGCTGGTTCCGGGCGTACCCGCCCAGCTCCGGTGGCTTGTGCCCGGCGATCACCACGCGGTGGCCGGCGGGGCCGCCCACCCCCGGGGCCGCGGTCGGGGACGCGGTCGCCGACGCGGTCGGGGTCGGGGTCGGGCTGTCGGCCGGCCCGAGCTCGCCGGGCACCCCGACTCCGGCGCGGCCCTCCTGGCGGGTCGCGGCCTCCACCGCCAGCCGGTCGACCAGATCGTTGAAGGGGTCGCCGCCGTGGCCCTTCACCCACGTGAACGTCACGTCGCCCCGGGACCGGACCAGCTCGATGAGCGGCTCCCACAGGTCGCGGTTGGCCACGGGCTCCTTCTTGGCGTTCAGCCAGCCCCGGCGGAGCCAGGCCTCCCACCACCGGTCGCGGAAGCAGTGCACGACGTAGGTCGAGTCGCTGTGCACGGCCACCGGTCCGCTCACCCCGTGCAGCGGAAGGGCCCGCAGGGCCTCGAGCACCGCGGTGAGCTCCATGCGCTGGTTGGTGGTGCGCGCCACCGCCCCGGACTCCCACCGCCCGTGGGGAACGGCCCAGGCCCAGGCCCAGCCCCCCGGGCCCGGGTTCCCCGAGCAGGCGCCGTCGGTGTAGACGACGACCCCGTCGCCGCTCACGCCGCGGGCGCCCGGCGGAGCGACCACAGCCAGATCGCCCCGAAGTCCTTCACCCGCCGCGGCCCGATGGGCGAGCAGCGAAAGCGCGGGTCGTCGCGGAGCTCGTCGCGCAGGTCGGAGGGCACGACCACCGACCCCCGCCGGGCCAGCCCCACCAGGCGCGACGCCCGGTTGACGGCGTCGCCGAAGTAGTCGCCCTCCCGCACCAGCAGCGACCCGACGTCGAGCCCGACCCGCACGTCGGGCAGCAGGTCGTCGTCGGCGTGGGCCTCGATGAGCCCCACGCTGATCTCGGCGCCGGCGCCGGCGTCGGGCGCCACGAACATCACCTCGTCGCCGATCGTCTTCACCAGGCGCCCGCCCCGCTCGGCGATCACGTCGTGGGTGACCGCCTCGAAGCGCTGGACCAGCTCGCCCAGCTCGTCGTCGGTGAGCTCCTGGCTGAGCGAGGTGAAGCCGGCCAGGTCGGCGAAGCCCACCGCCAGGTGGGTGTCGCCCTCGAGGGGGTCGTCGCCCCACGTGAACCGCCGGGCCAGGGCGGCGATGATCTGGCGGCGGTGGACGTAGTCGAGCACGGGCGCCACCTGGTCGAGGTCGAGCCGGTCGACCAGCTCCAGGGCCGCGGCGCCGATGTCGGCCTGCCCGTGCCGCAGCACCTTGGCCTGCTCGATCAGGGTGTCGACCCACACCTCGGCCACCCGGGCCAGGGCGCCGGCGATCACCCGGGTCTGCTGCACCGCGTCCTCGACGCCGGCGTCGCGGGAGGCGAGGCGCTGCACGGTGGCCTGCAGGGCGGTGACGTCGTAGTCGGTGAACACCCGCTCACCGACGTCCACGTCGGGGAAGCCCATGGCCCGCCACAGCCGGGTGGCCACCTCGACCGACACCCCGGCCTCGGCGGCCACGTCGTCCAACGTCCAGCGGCGGGCCCCCGGCAGCACCGCCCGCTCCAGCACCAGGCCGGCCAGCCAGCGGCCGTGGCCCGCCGCCCGGATCTCGGCGTCGCTGGCGCCCCGTTGGCGCAGGAACCCGTAGACCGCCCCCACGGCCGGGGTCGGTTGCGTGGGGACGTCCGCCATGCGGTCATGTTCACACACGCCGCGTCCGCCGGCCCCACCGTGACCACCGACGGCCGGTCGGCCCGGCCGAGCCGCCGTTGCCGCCCCGACCCGGCGAGAATGGGCCCATGATCATCGACGGGTTCGTGCACCAGCTCCCCGACGTCGACCCGGTCGAGACCACCGAGTGGCTGGACAGCCTCGACGGCGTCGTGGACGCCCGGGGCAAGGGCCGGGCCCGCTTCCTGCTCTCCAAGCTGCTCGAGCGGGCCCGGCAGCTGGGCGTCGGCGTCCCCGCCGCGGTGTCGACGCCCTACGTGAACACCATCCCCCCCGAGCACGAGCCGTGGTTCCCCGGCGACGAGGGCATCGAGCGCCGCATCCGGCGGTTCATCCGCTGGAACGCGGCGGCGATGGTGATCAAGGCCAACAAGCACCACGAGGGCATCGGCGGGCACCTGTCGACGTTCGCCAGCTCGGCCGCGCTGTACGAGGTGGGCTTCAACCACTTCTTCCGGGGCAAGGACGACGGCCAGGCCGGCGACCAGGTGTACATCCAGGGCCACGCCGCCCCCGGCGTGTACGCCCGGGCCTTCCTCGAGGGGCGGCTGGGCGAGGACGACCTCGACCACTTCCGGCGGGAGATCGGCCGCACCGGCCTGAGCTCCTACCCCCACCCGCGGCTCATGCCCGACTTCTGGGAGTACCCCACGGTGTCGATGGGCCTCGGCCCCATCAACGCCATCTACCAGGCCCGCTTCAACCGCTACCTGCAGAACCGCCGGATCGACGACACGAGCCGCAGCCGGGTGTGGTGCTTCCTCGGCGACGGCGAGACCGACGAGCCCGAGGCCCTCGGCGCCCTCTCCCTCGCCGCGCGGGAGAAGCTCGACAACCTCATCTTCGTCGTGAACTGCAACCTGCAGCGCCTCGACGGGCCGGTCCGCGGCAACGGCAAGGTCATCCAGGAGCTCGAGGCCGTGTTCCGGGGGGCGGGCTGGAACGTGATCAAGGTGATCTGGGGCTCCAAGTGGGACGAGCTGCTCGCCCGCGACGTCGACGGGGTGCTGCTGAACGCCATGAACACCACCGTCGACGGCGAGTTCCAGCGCTACACGGTGGAGAGCGGCGCCTACATCCGCGAGCACTTCTTCGGGCCCGACCCCCGGTTGCGCCGCCTCGTCGAGCACCTCTCCGACGACGAGCTGCGCTGGCTGCCGCGGGGCGGGCACGACTACCGGAAGCTCTACGCGGCCTACAAGGCCGCGGTCGAGCACGAGGGCGGCCCCACGGTGATCCTGGCCAAGACGGTGAAGGGCTGGACCCTCGGCCCGGACGTGGAGGGCCGCAACGCCACGCACCAGATCAAGAAGATGACGATGGACCAGCTGCGGATCCTGCGCGACCGGCTCCACCTCGCCGACGAGATCCCCGACGAGGCCCTCACCGGCGACGAGCCCCCGTACTTCCGGCCGGCCGAGGACTCGGTGGAGATGCAGTACCTCCGCCAGCGCCGCCTGGCCCTGGACGGCTCGGTGCCCCGCCGGGTGGTGCGCACCAGCCGCCCCCTCGCCCTGCCCGACGACCGGGTGTTCGCCGAGCTCACGGCCGGCTCGGGCAGCCGGGCGGTGAGCACCACCATGGCGTTCACCGGGCTGCTGCGCTCCCTCGCCCGCGACGAGGGCTTCGGGGCCCGGGTGGTGCCGATCGTGCCCGACGAGGCCCGCACCTTCGGGATGGACGCGCTGTTCCGCGAGCTGAAGATCTACGCCAGCCAGGGCCAGGCCTACGAGCCCGTCGACGCCGACCTGCTGCTCTCCTACACCGAGGCCAGGGACGGCCAGATCCTCGAGGAGGGCATCACCGAGGCCGGGGCCACGTCGAGCTGGATCGCGGCCGGCACGAGCTACGCCAACCACGGCGTGCCCATGGTGCCCTTCTACATCTTCTACTCGATGTTCGGCTTCCAGCGGGTGGGCGACCTGCTGTGGTCGGCGGCCGACTCGCGCACGCGGGGCTTCCTGCTCGGCGCCACCGCGGGGCGCACCACCCTGCTGGGCGAGGGCCTCCAGCACCAGGACGGCCACAGCCTGGTGCTGGCCTCCACCGTGCCCGTGTGCCAGGCCTACGACCCGGCGTTCGCCTACGAGCTGGCGGTGATCGTCCGCCACGGGCTCCAGCGCATGTACCGCGACGGCGACGACGTCTACTACTACCTCACCGTCTACAACGAGAACTACCCGATGCCGGCCATGCCCGAGGGCGCCGAGGAGGGCATCGTCCGGGGGCTGTACCGCTGGGCGGCGGCACCCGACGGGCCCCGGGCGCGGGCCACGGTGCTGTTCTCGGGGTCGGCCCAGGGGGCGGCCCGGGCCGCCGCGGCCGAGCTGGCGCACCGGTGGGACGTGGGCGTCGAGCTGTGGTCGGCCACGTCGTACAAGGCCCTGCGCGAGGAGGCCCTCTCGGTGGAGCGGTGGAACCGGCTCCACCCGGGGGAGGGGCGCCGCACCCCCTACGTCACCGATCGGCTGGCCGGGGCCGAGGGCCCCGTCGTCGCCGTCACCGACTTCATGAAGGCGGTGCCCGACCAGGTGGCGCGCTGGGTGCCGCGCCCGTTCACGCCGCTCGGCACCGACGGCTTCGGCCGCTCCGACACCCGCGAGGCCCTGCGACGGTTCTTCGAGGTCGACGCCGGCCACGTGGTGGTGGCCGTGCTGTCGGCCCTCGCCGCTGCGGGCGAGGTCAGGCCCGAGACGGTCCTGGAGGCGATCGCGGCCTACGCGATCGATGCCGACGCCACCGACCCGCGTACCCTCTAGACCGATGCCCGCCACGCTCCCCGTCACCGGCGACGCCGACGCCGACCGGCTCCTCGCCACCGACCCGCTCGCCCTGCTGATCGGCATGCTGCTCGACCAGCAGGTGAAGATGGAGGTGGCGTTCCGGGCGCCGTTCGTGCTCCGCCAGCGCCTGGGCGGCACGCTCGACGCAGCGTCGATCGCGGCGATGGACACGGCCGAGCTCGAGGGCGTGTTCGCGGCCAAGCCGGCGCTGCACCGCTTCCCGGCGGCCATGGCCCGCCGCACCCAGGAGCTGTGCCGCCAGGTCGCCGACGGGTACGGCAACGACGCCGGGCAGATCTGGAAGGGCGTCCGCTCCGCCGAGGTGCTGTTCGCCCGGCTGCGCGCCCTCCCCGGCTTCGGCGACGAGAAGGCCAAGATCTTCCTCGCCCTGCTGGCCAAGCGGTTCGGCCGGGCGCCGGCCGGCTGGGAGACGGTCAGCGCCCCCTTCTCCGACTCGACTCCCCGCTCGGTGGCCGACGTCGACTCGCCCGGCACGCTGGAGAAGGTCCGCGACTTCAAGAAGCTCATGAAGGCCCAGGGCAAGGGCAAGGCGGGCTGAGCAGCCCGCAGCGGCCCGTCGCTCAACCTGACGGCCGTCGGGCCGACTGGCTAGCGTGCTGCGGTCCATGTCTCTGAGCGCCGAGCCGGCCAATCGGCGGGTTGCCGTCCGCAACCCGCTCCCCGAGGGCACCCTCGCCATCGGCATCGGCCTCATCGTCAACGGCATCGCGTCCTACGGGTTCCTGATGCTCCCGGCCCGCACCGGCCTCCTCGACGCAGCCCAGTACGCCAGCCTCACCGCCCTCTGGTTCCTGGTCTTCACCGCCGGACCGGGCGTGTTCATGCCCCTCGAGCAGGAGGCCGGCCGGGCCCTGTCGGCCCGGCTCACCAGGGGCGTGGGCGGCGCACCCGTCATCCGGCGCGCCGCCCTGCTGGGCGGCGTGCTGGCCGGCGTGCTGGTGGTCGCCGGCCTGATCGCCGGACCGCTGCTCGTCGACCACCTCTTCTCCGGCCAGACCCTGCTGCTCGTCGGGTTCCTCATCAGCCTCCCCGCCTACGCCGCCGTCCACCTGGCCCGTGGCAGCCTGTCGGGCACCCACCACTTCGGGGGGTACTCGCTGCTCATCGGCTCCGAGGGGGTGCTGCGCCTGGCGGTGGGCGTCGTGCTGGTCGTGGTGGGCGTGGCCACCGCCGGACCGTACGGCCTGGTGATGGGCCTGGCCCCCTTCGCCGCCCTGGCGCTGGTGGCCGCCCGCGAGCGCAACGTGCTGCAGCCCGGTCCGGAGGCCCGGTGGTCCGAGCTGTCGAAGGCGCTGGGGTTCCTGCTGTCGGCCCAGATCCTCGCCCAGCTGCTGGTGAACGCCGCCCCCATCGCGGCCACCGTCCTGGCCGACAACGACGCTGAGCAGGATCTGGCCGGCCGCTTCGGTGCCGGCTACATCCTCGCCCGCATCCCCCTGTTCCTGTTCGCCGCGGTGCAGGCCGCGCTGCTCCCCAAGCTGGCCGGTCTGGCCGCCTCGGGCCGCCACGACGACTTCCGCACCGGGCTCAAGCGGCTGCTGCTGGTCGTCGCGGCCGTCACCGTCGCCGCCGGTGTCGGGGCCTTCGTCTTCGGCCCGTGGGCGGTGCGCACCCTCTTCGGTCCCGAGTTCGAGCTCGGGCGCGCCAACCTGGCGATCCTGGCCACGGCCAGCGGCGCCTTCATGTTCGCCACCACCCTGGCCCAGGCGCTGATCGCCCTCGAGAGCTACCGGCGCGTGCTCGTCGGCTGGGCGGTCGGGGTCGTCACCTTCATGGTGGCCCTGGCGGTCGGCACCGAGCTGCTGCTGCGGGTGGAGCTGGCGTTCCTGCTGGGCTCCACCTCGGCGACGGCCGTGATGGGGCTGCTGCTGGCGCTGCGGATGCACCGCGGCGCCGTCCCGACCGAGCTCGACCCGCTCCTCGACGCGGTGGAGCACGAGTTCGTCGAGCCCTGATCGGCCCGCGGTCCCGGCGCCGCCAGGGCGGGCGTACCGTGGGCTCGTGAGGATCCGGCGGCTCCTCGCCGGGGCCGCGCTGGCCGCGCTGGTCGCGGCCACGGCGGCCGCGGCGTGCACCGCCCCCGACGACGGACCACTCCCCCCGGGAGCCGTGGTCTGGGGCGACCCCGCCGACGCGTGCCGCCTTCTCCCACCCGACCGCGGCGCCTACCACGCCGCCTTCCCCTTCTTCGGGAACACCGAGGACGAGGTGAGCGCAGACGCGGTCGAGGCCTTCGAGGCGCTGGCCGGGACGCCGCTCGTGTGGGCCAGCCTGTCCGACAACTGGTTCGACGGGATCCGCTTCCCGGCCGACGCGGTGGACACGGTGCGGGCCGAGGGCGTGATCCCCCTCGTGCGCCTCATGCCCTGGAACCGGTCCGCCTACGAGGACACCTGGGACGGCGACGGACCAGCCGACCCGGGGCCCTACGCCTACCAGGCGATCATCGACGGTCGCTGGGACGCCGACCTGCGGGCCTGGGCCCGGGCGGCGGCGGCCGTGCCCGGTCCGCTGCTCGTCGAGCTGGGCGTCGAGGTGAACGGCGACTGGTTCCCGTGGAGCGGCCTGGCCAACGGGGGTGGTCGCACCGACGGGTTCGGCGACCCCGCCCGGGCCGACGGGCCCGAGCGGTTCCGGGGCGCGTACCGGCACGTGGTGGAGCTGTTCCGGAGCGAGGGCGCGACGAACGTCACCTGGTTCTTCCACGTGAACGCCGACAGCTGGCCGGCCGAGTCGTGGAACACCATCAGCGAGTACTACCCGGGCGACGACGTGGTCGACTGGGTGGGCGTGAGCGCGTACGGCCGCCAGGCGCCGGGGGACGAGCCCGAGCCGTTCGTCGACGTGCTCGGCCCGGCCTACGCCGAGCTGCGCTCGCTCACCACCAAGCCGCTCGCGGTGGAGGAGCTGGGCGACGCAGACCTGGGCGACCCGGCGACGAAGGCCCGGTGGATCACCGAGGCGTACGCCGCGGTGCGGTCCGGGGACTTCCCCGGCGTGCGGGCCATGGCGTGGTGGCACGAGCGCTGGGAGAACGGCGAGGGGCAGCCACCGTCGGATCTGCGCGTCGACTCGTCGCCGGCCGCCCTGGCCGCCTACCGGGCCGCGGTGGCCGATCCCTGGTTCACGCCCCCGGTCCGGCTGTCACTCGGCTGCTGGCCGTCGCCGGCGGCGGGCGGCTGGGGTCGGTGGCGACCGGAGCCCGGTCTCACCTGGCAGCTCCAGCTGAGCGGACCGGTCGACACCTCGGTCGACGCCGACGTGTACGACGTCGACCTGGTCGAGACCCCGCAGGCCACCATCGACGCCCTGCAGGCGGCCGGGCGCCGCGTCGTCTGCTACCTGTCGGCCGGGTCGCACGAGGACTGGCGACCCGACGCCGGAGCCTGGCCGGCCGAGGTCCTGGGCCGGCCACTCGTGGGCTGGCCGGGCGAGCGGTGGGTCGACGTGCGGCGCCTCGACGTGCTCGCCCCGCTGCTGGCGGCCCGCCTCGACCTGGCCCGGGCCAAGGGCTGCGACGCCGTCGACCCCGACAACGTCGACGGCTACGCCAGCGACACCGGCTTCCCGCTCACCGCCGACGACCAGCTCCGGTTCAACCGGTGGCTGGCCGGGCAGGCCCATGCCCGGGGCCTCGCGGTGGGCCTGAAGAACGACGTCGAGCAGGTGGCCGGGCTGGTCGACGCCTTCGACTTCGCGGTGAACGAGCAGTGCTTCGCCCACGACGAGTGCGAGGCGCTGGTGCCGTTCGTCCGGGCGGGCAAGGCCGTGTTCGGGGTGGAGTACGAGGGTGACCCGGCGGCGTTCTGCCCGCAGGCCGACCGCCTCGGCTTCTCGTGGATCCTCAAGCGCCCCGAGCTCGACGCCTGGGTGCGCCCCTGCCCGACCTAGCCGGTTCCCCTCGGTGCTAGGCGGCCGCTCGGGAGCGCTCCCGCTCGAGCCAGCCGAGGAGCACGGCGACGGCCCGGGGATCGTGGCGGAGGCGGTGCCCGCCACCGACCAGCACCCGCAGCTCGGCGTCGCCGTGGGCGGCGGCCAGCTCACGGGCCTCGGCGACGGGCACGACGTCGTCGTCGTCGCCGTGGAGGACGAGCAGCGGCCGGGGGGCGAGCCGGCGTACGGCCTCGAGCGGCCGGATGGCCCGCAGCTCGCGCGACCACCGCTCGAACGACCGGGGGAAGCTGGCGTCGCGCACCGCGCCGATCTCCCGGGCGTGCTCGAGGAAGCGGCGGGGCTGCGCCGCCCAGTCGTCGAAGTCGGCCCGGGCGCCCAGCACGGCCACGCCCTCGATGGTCGGGTCGTCTGCGGCCAGCGCGATGGAGAGCGACCCGCCGGCACCGGTGCCCGCCAACCACACCCGGTCGACCGGGGCGCTCTCGCGCAGGTGGGCGACCGCGGCGGCCAGGTCGTCCAGCCACCCGGCCAGCGAGAAGTCGCCCTCGGACGGGCCGCAGCCCCGGAAGTTGAAGGTGAGGGCGAACCACCCCATCTGCGAGGCGATCCGGTCGCACAGCTCGGGGAACGTGTGGGCGGACCGCCGGGCACCCAGCGCCTCGAGGGGGAAGCCGTGGCACAGCACCACGCCGGGCTCGCCCGGGCCGAGCCGGGTCTCGGGGCGGGCCAGGTGGCAGCCGAGCCGGAGGTCACCGGATCGGAACCGCTCCTCCACGTCGGACGGGCGCCCTCGGCCGGGGGAGGTCAGGAGCCGGCCGCGGCCTTGTCGGCCAGCGCCCGCTCGCGGGCTGCGGCCTCGCGAGCACCCTCGCACCGGGTGCAGCACCGGTAGCCGCGGTTGCGGGCCTCGGCCAGCAGGTCGGGGCCGAAGCAGATGAAGGTCTCCGCCTCCATCAGCTCCTCGATGACCTCGGGCTCGGTGCAGTGGTCGACGTCGTGGACGACCTGGGTGCGCTTGTCACCGACCCAGCGGTTGTGCTCGAAGCGGGCGGGGCGTTCCATGCCCGCCACCGTACGCGACGCCGGCCGGGTGACGCGAACGAGGGGCCGGCCGGGCCGACCCCTCGCTCGTCGAGATGCTGCTGGAAGAGGCTCGGAGAGCGTTTGGGATGCCGGGCGGGACCATGTCCCGGCCGCTGGCTCCGAGGGTGTCTGGCGGGGATTCGCCGGTGGTCCAGCGGGCCGCCTAGCGGCCAGCCACCTCCGAGGTCCCACAACAATCACCGTTCAGCTGGACCACCTCCTTTCCTCGGTGCGACGAGTGTAGACGGCGGCCCGCCCGCTCACGTCACACCTCGGGGGGAGGCTCCTCCGCCGGCGCCACCGCGCCGATGCGCTCGAGGTAGGCCATGTGGGCGTCGATCACCGCCTGCACCTGGTCGGCCGTGTAGCCGGCGCCCGACAGGGTCGCCCGGTCGGCCAGCACGTCGACGGCGTCGGCCTCGTCGACCACCACCACGGGCGCCTGGGCCACCGCCGGGTCGTCGGGGTCGTCGGGCGGCGGGGTGATGCCCTGGGCCCGGAACCAGTCGAGGTGCCAGCGCAGCAGCCGCCGCACGTCGGCGTGGCTCAGCTCGGCCGCGACCTCGAAGGGGAGCCGGTCGGCCACGTCGTCGACGGCCTCGTCGAGGTCGTACACGGTACGGGGCGGGGTGCGCCCCAGGCGACGTGCTTCGCGCCCGACCACCACCGCGGCGATCGCGAACACCAGGGCCGTCGCCAGCACCACCAACAGGAGCGTCATGGCGTCCCCGAGGCTAGCGGTGCGCCGAGCGCCCCGGGCGCGCCGGGGGGCCCCGCAGGGCGCCGCCGGACGAGACCCGGCCGTCGCCGGCGTCAGATGCCGATGCGCTGGGCCAGCAGCTCGCGGTGGTACGTCGGATCGCCGAACAGCAGCTCGGCGCTCTTGGCCCGCTTGAAGTACAGGTGGGCGGGGTGCTCCCACGTGAAGCCGATGCCACCGTGGATCTGGATGTTCTCGGCCGCGGCGTGGAAGTACGCCTCGGTGCAGTACGCCTTGGCCAGGCTGGCCACCGACGGCAGCTCGTCGTTCATCTCGGCTGCGCACCACGAGGCGTAGTACGCCGCCGACTTCGACGACTCGACCTCGAGGAGCATGTCGGCGCACTTGTGCTTGATGGCCTGGAACGACCCGATCGGCCGACCGAACTGCACGCGGACCTTGGCGTACTCGACGGCCATCTCCAGCACGAACTGGGCGCCGCCCACCGACTCGTCCGACAGGCCCACGGCCGCCAGGTCGAGCACGGTCGACAGCACGTCCCAGCCCTTGCCCTCGGCCCCCACCAGGCGGGCCGGCGTGCCCGAGAAGTCGAGCCGGGCCTGCTTGCGCGTCTGGTCCATCGTCGACAGGGCCGTGCGGGTGAGCCCGGCGGCGCCGCCGTCCACCGCGAACAGGCTCACGCCCGACCCGCTGCGGGCGGCCACCAGGATCAGGTCGGCGACGTGGCCGTCGAGCACGAACATCTTGGTGCCGTCGAGCGTGTAGCCGTCGCCGCTCTTGGTGGCCTGCATGGTGATGCCGGCCTCGTCCCAGCGGCCGCTCTCCTCGGTGAAGGCGAGGGTGGCGATCGTCTCGCCCGACGCGATCCCGGGCAGGTACTCCTTCTTGGCGGCCTCGTCACCCGACTGCATCAGCGTGTTCGCACCCAGCACGACGGTGGAGAAGTACGGAGCGCAGAGCAGGGCCCGGCCCATCTCCTCGAGCACGACGCACAGCTCGACGTAGGAGTAGCCGGAGCCGCCGTGCTCCTCTGGGACGATCAGGCCCTGGAGACCGAGCTGCTCGGCCATCTGGCTCCAGACGGCCGGGTCGTAGCCGTCCTCGGTCTCCATGAGCCGCCGGACCTCGGTCTCGGGCGACTTCTGCTCGAGGAAGCTCCGGACGGTGCGACGGAGCTCTTCCTGCTCCTCGCTGAAGGCGAAGTTCACGTTGGTGCCCCCTGGGAGTGCTCGACTGAGGTGCCGTCCTGTTTACTAGACCGCACGGTCAAGGCGCACACCGACGCCCGGGCCGGCTCCCGGAGGCCCCGTGCTGCACTACCAGGACACCCTCGTCGAGGTCCACCGCCTCGTGGTCGGGCCCGTCGACAACAACGTCTTCGTGGTCCGCTGCCGGGCCACCGGCGACGCCGTGCTGCTCGACGCGGCCAACGAGCACGACAAGCTGCTCGAGCTCTGCCGCCGGCTCGGGGTGCGCACCGTGCTCGAGACCCACGGGCACTGGGACCACATCCAGGCCGTGCCCCAGGTGCGCGACGCCGGCTACGAGGTGGGCGTGACCGCCGCCGACGCAGCCATGCTCCCCGCCTACGACTTCGTGCTCGAGGACGACACCGTGCTCGAGGTCGGCCGCCTGCGGCTGCGCACGATCCTCACCCCCGGACACACCCCCGGCTCCATCTGCTTCGCGGTGGAGGGCACGCCGCTGCTGTTCTCGGGCGACACGCTGTTCCCGGGCGGCCCGGGCGCGACCAAGTTCCCGGGCGGCGACTTCCCCGCCATCATCGAGTCGATCGACCGCAAGCTGCTCACGCTGCCCGCCGACACGCTGGTGCTGCCCGGTCACGGCGCCGACACCACGATCGGCACCGAGCGACCCCACCTGCAGGAGTGGATCGACCGGGGCTGGTAGCCGCCGGCGCCCTGGTGCCGCCCGACCGATGGGGCGGCAGCGCCGGTAGCGTGCCACCCATCGACGCCATCACCGCCATCAGCACCCGCCGGTCGACCAGCCGCCTGGGCGAGCCGGCACCCACCGGCGACGACCTCACCGCCCTGCTGGAGGCCGCCGCCTGCGCGCCCGACCACGGTGAGCTCCGCCCCTGGCGCTTCGTGGTGCTGGCCGGCGACGCCAAGGACGCCTTCGGCGCCGTGCTGGAGGACGCCTACCGGGCCCGGTGCGCGGCGGCCGGCACCGAGCCGGTCGAGGCCAAGGCGGCCAAGGAGCGCACCAAGCTGGGCCGGGCGCCGCTGGTGGTGGTCGTGGCCGCGGTGCGGCGCGAGGCCACGGTGCCGTGGGACGAGCAGGTGGCGTCGGCGGCGGCCGCGTGCCAGAACGTGCTCGTCGCGGCCACGGCCCTCGGCTACGGCTCCATGTGGCGCACCGGGGAGCCGGCCCGCGACGAGCGGGTGAAGGCCGCGCTCGGCCTGCGGCCCGACGACGCCGTCGTCGGGTTCCTCTACCTCGGCACCCACCTGGCCGACAGCCCGCCCAGGCCGCCCCGCCGACCGGACCTCACCGCCCTCGTGCACGCCTGGCACCCGGCATGACCGACGGCCCCGAGCCCCACGGCGCCGCCCTCCCGGCCGACGAGCGCCCCCTCGACCACACCCCGGTCCACACCGCCGACCTCCCGCCCACGCCGATCCGCGACCGGAACATCCCCGCCACCGCCTGGATCGAGGCCCCGCCGGCCCTGCTCCACCTGGGCGACGACCTCGAGCTGGCCCAGCCGCTGCCCACCTACAAGCGCCGGATCGGGCCCTGGCTGCTGTGGCGAGCCGGCCCGGCCAGCCGGGCCGACGCCCGCTACCTGGCCGTCCGCGCCGACGACCTCGACGACCAGTGGACGTTCCGGCTGTTCCCCGACGGATCCGGCGACGGGGTCGGGCCGGACGGCTCCCGGCACACGCGGTTCCGGTCCTGGAAGGAAGCGCTGCTCCGAACCCCCTAATAGCACTACGGGAATAGTGCAATTAGGGGGCCCCGTGTAGCCTGGGCGCGTGGTCGCGCCGCTGTTCCACATCGAAGACCTGCACGTCCGGGTGGCCGAGCCCGAGGCCGCCGCGACCGCCGGCGCCGAGATCCTGAAGGGGCTCGACCTGGTGGTGCACGCGGGCGAGGTGCACGCCCTCATGGGCCCGAACGGCTCGGGGAAGTCGACCCTCGCCAGCACCCTGCTCGGCAGCCCCGAGTACGAGGTCACCGCCGGCCGGCTGCTCTACCGGGGCGACGACATCACCGACTGGCCCACCGACGTGCGCGCCAAGGCCGGCATCTTCCTCGCCTTCCAGTACCCCCAGGAGATCCCGGGGGTGCCGGTGATCCAGTTCCTCCGCCAGGCCCTCTCGGCCCGCAAGGGCATCGACCTGTCGGTGCTCGAGCTGCGGCTGGCCATCATGGACTGGATGAAGCGCCTCGACATGGACCCGTCCTTCGCCGACCGGTACCTCAACGAGGGCTTCTCGGGCGGCGAGAAGAAGCGCAACGAGGTGCTCCAGCTGGCCATCCTCGAGCCCGACCTGGCGATCCTCGACGAGACCGACTCGGGCCTCGACATCGACGCCCTGCGCGTGGTCGCCCACGGTGTGCAGGAGGTCCGCCGGGACCGCCCCGAGCTGGGCGTGGTGCTGATCACCCACTACCAGCGCCTGCTCCAGCACCTGCGCCCCGACCGGGTCCACATCCTCGTCGACGGCCGCATCGTCGACAGCGGCGGGCCGGAGCTGGCCGAGCGCCTGGAGCGCGAGGGCTACGAGGCCTGGCGATGACCGCGGGGGAGGCCACCGCCGAGGCCACCGCCGAGGCCACCGCCGAGGCCACCGAACCCCTCGACGGCGCCGCGATCCGCAAGGACTTCCCGCTGCTGCAGCGCGAGGTGCACGGCCGGCGGCTCGTCTACCTCGACTCGGCCTCCACGTCCCAGAAGCCCCGCTCCGTGCTCGACGCCATGCAGGGCTTCTACGAGCACTCCTACGCCAACGTCCACCGCGGCGCGTACCAGCTGGCGGCCGAGGCCGACGCCGCGTACGAGGGGGCCCGCACCGCCGTGGCCCGGTTCGTCAACGCCACGAGCACCCGCGAGGTGGTGTTCACCAAGAACGCCACCGAGGCCATCAACCTGGTCGCCCACTCGTGGGGCCGCACCCACCTGGGCGAGGGCGACACGGTGCTGCTCACCCACCTCGAGCACCACGCCAACATCGTCCCCTGGCACATGCTGGCCGCCGAGCGGGGGCTGCAGCTCCGCTGGATCCCCCTCACCCCGGACGGCCGTCTCGACCTGACCGACCTCGACCGCCTCCTGGACGGCGTGCGGCTGGTCGGCGTGTCGGCCATGTCCAACGTGCTCGGCACCTTCCCTCCGGTGCGCCCCATCGCCGACGCCGCCCACGCCGCCGGCGCCACCGTGCTGGTGGACGCCTGCCAGTACGTACCCCACCACCCCACCGACGTGCAGGCCCTCGGCGGCGACTTCGTCGCCTTCTCCAGCCACAAGATGTGCGGGCCGTCCGGCGTGGGCGTGCTCTGGGGCCGCGAGGAGCTGCTCGACGCCATGCCGCCGTTCCTCGGCGGTGGCAACATGATCCTCGACGTCCGCCTCGACGGCTTCGTCCCCGACGTCCCCCCGGGCCGGTTCGAGGCCGGCACCCCGCCCATCGCCGAGGTGGTCGGGCTGGGGGCTGCGGTCGACTACCTCGGAGCCATCGGCATGGACCGGGTGCGGGCCCACGAGCGCACCCTCACCGCCTACGCCCTCGAGCGCCTCCGCGAGCGCTTCCCCGACACCGTCACCGTGTACGGCCCCGACGACGTCGACGCCCGCGGCGGCACGATCTCGTTCGCGCTCGAGGGCGTGCACCCCCACGACGTCTCCCAGGTGCTCGACCAGTCCGGCGTGTGCGTGCGGGCCGGGCACCACTGCGCCAAGCCGCTCATGCGCCTGCTCGGCGTGACCGCCACGGCGCGGGCCTCCGTCTACCTCTACAACGACACCGACGACGTCGACGTCCTCTGCGAGGCCCTCGACGCCGCCCGGGACGTGTTCGCCCTCTAGCCTGGAACGACGATGCCCGGCCTCGAAGACCTCTACCGCGAGATCATCCTCGACCACTACCGCAACCCCCGGAACCGGGGGGAGCTGCCGGTGCCCCCGGCCGTGCGCGAGGAAGGCTTCAACCCGCTGTGCGGCGACGAGATCGTGGTCTACCTCGAGGTCGAAGGGGGCCAGATCGCCGACATCCGCATCGGTGGGCAGGGCTGCTCGATCAGCCAGTCGTCGGCATCGATGATGTCCGCGGCGATCAAGGGCAGGAGCCTCGACGAGGCCCGGGCCCTGGTGCGGGCCTTCAAGGCCATGATGTCGATCCACGAGCACACGCTCGAGGGCGAGGCCGACAGCCTGGCCGAGGGCCCCGAGGTGAAGCTCGGCGACCTCGAGGCCCTCCGGGGCGTGGTGAAGTTCCCGGTGCGCATCAAGTGCGCGACGCTCCCCTGGAACACCCTCACCAACGCCCTCGACCGCGCCGCCGCCTCCGCCGGCGCGTAGCCCGACGGGGCCCCGCGGCCCTCGTGCGGCTCGACCGTCCTAGGTCTCGCCCAGGGCCACGTTGATGGCGCCGGCCAGGGCCACGTCGAGCTCGGTCAGCCCGCCGGCGGCGTGGGTGGTCAGCTTGATCTCCACCCGGTTCCAGCTGTTCGACCAATCGGGGTGGTGGCCCAGCCGCTCGGCGAGCAGGGCGACCATCGACATGAAGCCGAACGCCTCGACGAAGTCCTTGAACACGAGGTCGCGGCAGAGCTTCCCGTCGACCACCGCCCAGCGGGGCACGTCGGCCAGTCGGGCCTCGATCTCGTCGGGGGGGAGCGTCTCGGGCACCCCGCCAACCTAGCCGGGGGTGCCCCCGGCCCGGCCGCGGACGCCCGCCGACCCGATCTTCGAGCGGCGTGACATTCCTGAATCTCACTGCTATGCTTCTGCCAACGAGAAGGGGAGTATCCCTCCGCAGCGGCATCGTCACCACGGCTCCGGCCCGGTGCCGCTGGCCCCCAGGGGCGGGAGAGACCTTCTGTGGATCGCAACGGATCGACAGGAGGATCCCCCATGCAGTGCCCCACCTGCGTCGACGAACGCCTGGTGATGTCCGAGCGCCAGGGCATCGAGATCGACTACTGCCCCCGCTGCCGCGGGGTGTGGCTCGACCGGGGCGAGCTCGACAAGATGATCGAGCGCTCCGCCCAGGCGGCCCTCGACGACCTCGATGCCGAGCGCCGGGCCGCGGCCCGGGTGCCCGACCGTGACGATCGCCGCACGGATGCTCGCCGCGGCGACGAACGGCGCGACGAACGGCGCGACGAGCGGCGGTACGACGAGCGGCGGTACGACGACGACGACGACTGGTCTCGCTACGGCAAGGGCAAGAAGAAGAAGTCGTTCCTGTCCGAGATCCTGGACTTCTGAGGCGGAGAACCACCATGTCGACGAACACCATCAAGACGTACACGCTCCTGGCCGGGCTGGCCGGCCTGGCCGTCGTGGTCGGCGGCCTGCTCGCCGGCACGTCGGGACTGTTCCTGGGCCTGCTCCTCGGGCTCGGCATCGTCGGTGCCTCGTACTGGTTCAGCGACCGGATCGCCCTGCGGGCGGCCGGCGCCCACCCGGTGACCGAGGCCGACGCGCCAGGGCTGCTCGCCATGGTGCGCACCCTCGCCGACCGGGCCGGCATGCCCGCGCCCACGGTGGCGGTGTCGCCGGCGCTGCAGCCCAACGCCTTCGCCACCGGCCGCAACGAGCAGCGGGCCGTCGTCTGCGTCACCCAGGGGCTGCTGCAGATGCTGCCGCCCGACGAGCTCGAGGCCGTACTGGCCCACGAGCTCGGCCACATCCGCAACCGCGACATCCTCATCGGCTCGGTGGCCGCCGCCATCGCCACCGGCATCAGCTACATCGCGCAGCTGGCCATGTTCACGTCGATCTTCGGCAGCGACGACGACGGCCCCAACCCCGTCGGCGTGCTGGCGTTCGCGCTGCTGGCGCCGGTCGCCGCCATGTTCATCCAGTTCGCCATCTCGCGCTCCCGCGAGTTCGAGGCCGACCGCTTCGGCGCCGAGCTGGTGGGGCGGGGCGAGCCCCTCGCCCGGGCGCTGCAGCGGATCGAGTCCACCGCCACCCGCGTGCCGATGGCGGTGAACCCGGCCCAGGCGTCGGCCTGGATCCACAACCCGCTGGCCGGCGAGCAGCCCGGGGGCCGGCGACCGCGCCAGCGCCAGCCGAACGTCACCAAGCTGTTCTCGACGCACCCCCCGACCAGCGAGCGCATCGCCCGCCTGCGGGCGTTCGACGCCCAGCGGCTCGTCGGCTGACAGGGGCGTCGCCGACGGGGCCCGCCTACGGGGCCGGCGGCGCGAGCCCGCAGGCGCCGAGCACGTCCGCCAGCCGCTGGTCGCGCGTGGCCTCGTCGGGCGCGGTGACGGTGACGTGCGCCAGCTTGCGGCCCGGCCGGGGGGCCTTGCCGTAGCGGTGCAGGTGCGCCCCGGGCACGGCCAGCACCGCGGCCGGGTCGGGCTCGTCGCCGACCAGGTTCACCATCGCCGACCAGCCGCGGGCGGCCGCCGACCCCAGCGGCAGCCCGCAGACCGCACGGAGGTGCTGCTCGAACTGGCTGGTCTCGGCGCCCTCGATCGTCCAGTGGCCCGAGTTGTGCACCCGGGGCGCCAGCTCGTTGGCGAGCAGCGCGCCTCCCACCTCGAACAGCTCGACGGCGATCACCCCGACGTAGTCGAGGGCGTCGAGCACCCGCCCCACCAGCGCCTCGGCCTGCTCCTGGAGCCCCCGGTGGAGCGCCGGGGCCGGGGCCGGGGCCGGGGCCGGGGCCAGCGTGAGCCGGAGGATCCCCCCCTGGTGGTGGTTCGCCACCACCGGGAACGCCGCCACCTCACCGCCAAGGCCGCGGGCGGCCACGATCGACAGCTCGCGATCGAACGCGACGAAGCCCTCCAGCAGCAGGGGGACGCCGCCGAGCGTCTCCCAGGCCGCGTCGACGTCGCCGGCGGCGCGCAGCACCACCTGGCCCTTGCCGTCGTAGCCGAGCCGGCGGGTCTTGAGCACCGCCGGCAGACCCACCTCGGCCACGGCCGGCCGGAGCCCGGCCCGGTCGTCGACGGCGACGTAGGGCGGGGTCCCGATCCCGAGGGCGGTGAACAGCCGCTTCTCGGCCAGACGGTCCTGCGCCGTCCCGAGGGCGAGGGGACCGGGCCGCACGGGCACCCGCTCGGCGAGCCACTCGGCTGCGGCGACCGGCACGTTCTCGAACTCGTACGTCACCACCTCGCAGCGCCGGGCGAGCGCGGCCAGGCCGTCGAGGTCGTCGTACGGCGCGGCGACCACCTCGGCCACGGGGCCGGCTGGCGGGTCGGCGCCGGGCTCCAGCACCACGCAGCGCACCCCGAGGGGGATCCCGGCCAGGGCCAGCATGCGGCCCAGCTGCCCGCCGCCGACGACACCGACGGTGCGGGGGCCCGGCTCGGGCGTGGCGCCCCTCACCCCTCGACGCGCGGGTCGGGGTGGGCGAGCACGTCGGCGGTCTGGCGGCCCCGCCAGATCCGCAGCGCCTCCCGCAGCTCGGGCCGACCCCGCGAGACGATGGCGGTGGCGAGCAGGGCGGCGTTGATGGCGCCGGCCTTGCCGATGGCGAGCGTGCCCACCGGCACCCCGCCGGGCATCTGCACGATCGAGAGCAGCGAGTCGAGCCCGTTCAGGGCCTGGCTCTGCACCGGCACGCCGAGCACCGGGACGACCGTGTGGGCCGCGACCATGCCTGGCAGGTGGGCGGCTCCGCCGGCACCGGCCACGATCACCTCGATCCCGCGGTGCTCGGCCTCGCGGGCGAACTGGGCGAGCAGCTCCGGGGTGCGGTGCGCCGACACCACCCGCGCCTCGTTGGGCACGCCCAGGGCGTCGAGCGTGGCGACCGCGTGCTCGAGGGTGGCCCAGTCGGACCGCGACCCCATGATCACCGCCACTAGCGGATCGCCCACGGCCGCAGCATAGGCAGTGCGGGCCGGGGCGCCGCCCGTGCGATAACCTACGAATCGTAGTTCGTCAGATGGACGACGCACGGGGAGGCAGCCGATGTCGGACGGCACGCCGGGGAACGAGGACGGCCGAGCGAGCTGGACCTTCCTGACCAACCACGCCCACGTGCTCCTGTGCATCGCCGAGGACCCGGGGGCCCGACTGCGTGACGTGGCGACACGGGTGGGGATCACCGAGCGGGCGGCGCAGAGCATCGTGGCCGACCTGGTCGCGACCGGGTACCTCACCCGGGAGCGGGTCGGCCGGCGGAACCACTACGAGATCCACCCGGCGCGTCCGCTGCGCCACCCCATCGAGCGCCACCACGACGTCGGCGAGCTGCTGGCCCTCCTCACGGCAGAGACGACCACGGGCCGCTGACCCCGGCCTCCGCGTCGTGCTCGGCGTCGGCCACGAAGGCGGCGTAGCCGCTCTCCTCCAGCTCGGCCGCCAGCTCGGGTCCGCCCGACGCCACGATGCGGCCACGCACCAGGATGTGGATCCGGTCGGCTCGCAGCTCGTGGAGCAGCCGGCTGTAGTGGGTGATGGCCAGCACCCCGAGGCCGAACTCGCCGGTGGCGGCCTCGACCCGCCGGGCGCAGGCCCGCAGCGCGTCGAGGTCGAGGCCGGAGTCGAGCTCGTCCAGGATCGCGATCTTCGGCTGCAGCACCGCCAGCTGGAGCGTCTCGTTGCGCTTCTTCTCGCCGCCCGAGAGGTCGACGTTGAGGGGTCGGGACAGGAACCGCTCGTCGAACCCGATGCGCTCGGCCTCGGCGACCAGGCGGGCCCGCATCCCCGCCGGGTCGCCCCCGCGGGCCGCCACCGACTCGGTCAGGAGATCCTCGAGGCCGACGCCGGGCACCTCCACCGGGTACTGCATGGCGAGGTACAGGCCGGCCTGGGCCCGCTGCCACGGCTCCAGGCCGAGCAGCTCCACGCCGTCGAGGGTGACGCTGCCCTCCAGGATCTCGTAGCCCGGCTTGCCCATCACCACGTGGGACAGGGTCGACTTGCCCGAGCCGTTGGGCCCCATCACCGCGTGGACCTCGCCGCCGGGCACGACGAGGTCGATGCCGTGGAGGATCTCTCGGCCGTGCACGCCGGCCCGCAGGCCGCGGATCTCGAGGGTGCTCACTCAGATCTCCACGAAGACGTCGCCGTCGCGGATCGTGACGGCGTAGACGGGCACCGGCACGGTGGCCGGAAGGGTGTCGGGATGGCCGGTGACGAGCGAGAACGTGCTGCCGTGCTTGGGGCACTCGAGCTCGCAGGTGTCGGGGTGCACCTCGCCCTCGGCGAGGGAGTAGTCGGCGTGGCTGCAGCGGTCGCCGATGGCGTACACGTCGTCACCGATGCGCACCAGGGCGACGCGGTGGCCGGGCAGGTCGACCCGCCGGGCCTCGCCGGGGGCCAGCTCGGCGAGGGCGCACACCCGCTGGGGCGCCATCAGCCGTCCCTCCGGGCCAGCTTCTCGGCGACCCGACGACGCAGGCCGTCGACGATGCCGGGCACCGGCAGCGCCAGGAGCACCTCGTCGAAGAAGCCGGTGACGATGAGCCGCTCGGCCACCTCGGTCGGCACGCCGCGGCTCTCCAGGTAGAAGCGCTGGTCCTCGTCGATCGGGCCGACGGCCGAGGCGTGGCTGCAGCGCACGTCGTTGTTCTCGATCTCGAGGTTGGGCACCGACTCGGCCCAGGCGCCCTCCGACAGCTTGATGTTGCGGTTGGTCTGGTGGGCGGTGGTGCCCGGCGCCTCCTTCCGCACCCGGATGAGGCCCGAGTAGACGCTCTTGGCGTGGCCCTCCACCGCCCCCTTGAACAGCAGGTCGCTCGACGTGTTGGGCGCGGCGTGATCCTGCAGGGTGCGGAAGTCGTGCATCTGCCCGCCCTCGCCGAAGTACACCGCCACCTGGTCGCCGGTGGCCCCCTTGCCCACCAGGTGGGCATCGGAGCGCAGGCGGGCGTAGTCGCCCCCGAGGGCGACGGTGGCGGTGCGCAGCGTGGCGTCGCGCTCGGCCCGGGCCACCTGCGAGGCGATCTGCCAGACGCGCATCCCGAGCTCCTGCGCGGCCACGTAGCGCACCCGCGCTGCCGGGCCGGCGTGCAGCTCCACCACCGGCAGGACCAGGGAGGCGACGTCGGCCGAGCCCTGGTGGTCGAGGACGGTGACGCCGCTGTCGGGCCCGGCCTGAACGACCAGACGGGGCAGCACGACCAGCCCGGCGCTCTCCACCCAGTGGGCCACCACCACCGGCCGGTCGACCTCCACGCCGGCCGGCACCCGCAGGAGCACCGGCTCGGCGCTGAAGGCGTCGTTCAGCAGGCTGAACACGTCGGTGGGCTCGCGGAGCACGGCGCCCAGGGCGGCGCCGTCCGGGTCGAGGTCGGCCAGCGCGCCGAGGGCCACCCCTCGGGCCGCCAGGGCCGGGTCGAGCTGGGTGTGCACGATGCGCCCGTTGCACACCACCACGGTGCCGGCCCGGTCGGGCACGGCGTCGAGCACGGGGCGCACCCCGGCGGGCACACCGGCGGGGGCGTCGCCGGCGGGCGCGAGCAGCCGGTAGGCGTCGAGGTCGACCTCCGCGATCCGGCTGTAGCGCCAGATCTCCTCCTCGGCCGTGGGCAGACCGGCGGCGGCCGCCTGCTCGGCGGCGGCGGTCCGGCGCGCCCGGAGCCAGTCGGGTCCGGCCAGGCCGGCGGCGGCGTCGGGGGTGAACGTTCGCAGGGTGGGCTCCTCGGGTCGCGTGGGGGGCGACGGGGCGAATAAGCACTATGAGGATAGTGGAAATGCGGGCCGCTCCGACAGCCCGGCTCGGCTCACCCCTTGCGGCGCAGGGCCCGCTTCCACCACGGGCGCCGGCCCCGCTGCACCTCGGCGAGGATCTCGGGCCCGGCCGCGTTCACGATGTCCTCGGCCTCGTCGAGGATGGCGGCGGCCCGGCCGTCGTCGAGGCCCGGGGGCTCGGGAGGCGCCTGGGGCGCCACGAGGGTGCCGTGGCTCCAGGCCACGTCGGCCAGGCGTGGGCGATAGGAGCCGCAGTCGTCGGGGCAGCGCCAGGGGGCCTCGGGGGCGAGGTCGAGGTTGCACTTCCGCACGGTCTCGCCGTTGGCGTAGGTGCGGCTCTCGTAGTTGAAGCACTCCTCGCGCATGGGCATGGCCACCAGGCTAGGGAGCCGTCCGGCCTTCGCCCAGGCGCGTGGGGCTCGACCGGACGATTGACGTGTTCTCACGGATGAACGTCGCGCCGGCGCCCGCCATGCTCTCGTTCGACCGCGATCGGCGAGGAGGACCCCGTGGCCAAGCGACCCATCCCCCGCATCGAGCGCCGGCCCGACGAGCGGCCGACGGCCACCCGCGCCACCGAGGCGGCCAAGGCCAAGGCCAAGGCCGACGCCGAGGCCGACGCGGCCAGGGCCGACGCCGAGGGCCGCCCCGACGCGCCGGGCGCAGCCGCGGCCAAGGGCCCGGACCGGGCCGCCGACCTGCTCCGGGGCAAGGGCCCAGCCTCTCCCGACGACACCGACGACACCGACGACACCCCGTCGGGCACGCCCACCGGGCCGGCCGCCGCGGCGAGCACCCTCCCCACCGTGTCCAGCCCCGCCCGAGCGCTGCGCGACGACACCGCGCTCACCGCCGACGTCACCCGGCGCCCCGCCTTCGACCAGGGCCTCGACGACGGACCGGACAAGGCCGAGGTGGCCGCGGCCGCCGACGCGTCCGGCCTCGGCCGCAACCCGGTCAGCACCCTCACCGACGGGAGCGTCGTCAGCGGCCCCCTGGCCGACGCCGCCGCCCAGGGCGACGGCACCACCGGTATCGCCGAGCAGGGCACCGGCGCCGTCGGCGTCGTCTTCAAGGGGACGACCCACGACTTCGGTGATCACCAGGTCACCACCGAGCGGGTGCTCGATGACGACGGCAGGGTGGTGAAGATCATCACCAGCGAGCGCTTCGACTCGCTCCGGACCGAGGAGAACCCGGAGGGCACCCGGACAACCACGGAGGAGGACTTCGAGACCGGGCTGACCACGACGTTCGAGCACCTCCCCGACGGAACGAAGAAGGTCACCCCGGACCCCGACGCCCCACCCGACGACTTCGCCGTCGCCATCCCGAGCGAGGACGCGCCGAACGTCGAGCGGGCCCAGCAGTTCCTGGCCGACAACCCGGCGGTGGCCGCCCAGCTCGCCCAGGCCCGCTCCGGCGGCAGCGGCGACATCGACCCCGTCGACGACGACACCGCCTTCGGCGTGGGCGCCGGCGCCATCGTCCCCGACCAGCAGGACGCCCTGCTCGGCAACCCGGGCGTCCCGGGCGGCCTGGCCGAGGGCGGCGTGCCGCAGGGCCCGGACTTCGACGGCGACCTCGGTGCCATCGACCCGGGCCCCGACGCCGTGTTCACCGGTGGCGGCATCCAGGAGGACCCCGGGGACGTCTTCGGCACCCAGCCATCCCTCGCCGTCGACCTCTCCGTGCCCTCCTCGTCGGACGACGAGGACGACACGGGCGACGACGCGACGGCCGCCGGCACCACCGACGACGGGGCCGACTGACCGACGCTCCACCCGACCCGGCCCCCGGACCCGGACCCAGGCCCCGACCCGGCCCCCCGGCCGCAGCACCGCTCGACCCGAGACGCACCGCCCAGGAGGATCCCGTGGCCAAGCGACCCATCCCCCGCATCGAGCGCCAGCCCGACGAGCGGCCCACGGCCACCCGCGCCACCGAGGCGGCCAAGGCCAAGGCCAGGGCCGACGCCGAGGCCGACACGGCCAGGGCCGACGCCGACGGCCGCCCCGACGCGCCGGGCGCAGCCGCCGCGGCCAAGGGCCCCGACCGGGCCGCCGACCTGCTCCGGGGCAAGGGCCCAGCCGCTCCCGACGACACCGACGACACCCCGTCGGGCACGCCCACCGGACCGGCCGCCGCGGCGAGCACCCTCCCCACGCTCGACAGCCCCGCCCGAGCGCTGCGCGACCAGGCCACGCTGGCCACCGACGCCACCCGGCGCCCCGCCTTCGACCAGGGCCTCGACGACGGACCGGACAGGGCCGAGGTGGCCGCGGCCGCCGACGCGTCCGGCCTCGGCCGCAACCCGGTGAGCACCCTCACCGGCGGGAGCGTCGTCACCGGTGCCCTCGCCGACGCCGCCGCCCACGGCGACGGCACCACCGGCATCGCCGAACAGGGCACCGGCGCCGTCAGCACCGGCCCCGTGGGAAAGCAGATCGTCTCCAAGCTCTTCCCCACCGAGACCAAGCCGGACGGCACGCAGGTGTCCGACAAGCCCGACGGCGGGCGGATCATCATCAAGCCCGACGGCACCACCATCGACACCAGCCCCGACGGCAGCGCCGTGATCGTCGACCCCGGCCAGGGGACGATCGACCGGATCGCCGCCGACGGCCAGCTGACGACCACCGAGATCAAGGGCCCGGACGACGTCGGCGCCACGGCGTTGCGGCGCGACCTGGAGGCCCTGGTCGACGGTGGGGACGAGGCGAAGGCGCCGCCGGCGCCGGCCGGTGGGGCCGCCCCTGTCGGCATCCCCGACCCCGAGGGCTCCGACCCGGCCCGGACCCAGCAGTTCCTGGCCGACAACCCCGCGGTCGCGGCCCAGCTGGCCCAGGCCCGCTCCGGCGGCGCCGGCGACGTCGACCCCGTCGAAGGCGACGACACCGCGTTCGGCGTGGGCGCCGGCGCCATCGTCCCCGACCAGCAGACGGGTCTGCTCACCAACCCCGGCGTCGCGGGCGGCCTGGCCGAGGGCGGCGTCCCCCGCGGCCCCGACTTCGGCGGTGACCTCGGCGCCGTCGACCCCGGCCCCGACGCCACCTTCGGCGGTGGCGGCGGCATCCAGGAGGACCCCGGCGACGTCTTCGCCGCCAGCCCCTCGCTCGACGTCGACCTCAGCCTCGACTCGTCCACCGACGACACCGCCGACGACCCAGCAGCCGACGACGCCACCACCGACGACGGGGCCGACTGACCGACGCTCCGCCCGACCCGACCCGACCCGACCCGCTCCGACCGCTCCGACCGACCCGGACCCCGACCCGGACCCCGGCCGTCAGCCGACCGAGCCCTCCATCTGGAGCTCGATGAGGCGGCTCCACTCCACCGCGTACTCCATGGGGAGGGTGCGCGTGACCGGCTCGATGAAGCCGTTCACCACCATGCCCATGGCCTGCTCGGCCGAGAGGCCGCGGCTCATCAGGTAGAAGAGCTGCTCGTCGGCCACCTTGGACACGGTGGCCTCGTGGCCGACCTGGGCGTCGCGGGCGCCGACCTCCATGTAGGGGTAGGTGTCGCTCACCGACTGCTCGTCGAGGATGAGGGCGTCGCACTGCACGTGGCTCTTGCAGCCGTACGCACCCTCGTCGACCCGCACCAGGCCCCGGTACGACGTGCGCCCGCCGTCCTTCGAGATGGACTTCGACACGATCTTGGAGGTCGTCTCGGGCGCGGCGTGCACCATCTTGGCCCCGGCGTCCTGGTGCTGGCCGGGGCCGGCGTAGGCCACCGAGAGCACCTCGCCCGACGCCTTCGGGCCCACCATGTAGACGGCCGGGTACTTCATGGTGAGGCGGCTGCCGATGTTGCCGTCGATCCACTCCATGTGGCCCTCGGCCTCCACCCGGGCCCGCTTGGTGACCAGGTTGAAGACGTTGTTCGACCAGTTCTGGATGGTGGTGTACGTGACCCGGGCCGACGGCTTCACCACGATCTCGACCACGGCCGAGTGCAGCGAGTCGCTGGTGTACACCGGGGCCGAGCAGCCCTCGATGTAGTGCACCTGGCTGCCCTCGTCGGCGATGATCAGGGTGCGCTCGAACTGGCCCATGTTCTCGGCGTTGATGCGGAAGTAGGCCTGCAGCGGCATCTCGACGTTCACGCCCGGCGGCACGTAGATGAAGGACCCGCCCGACCACACCGCCGAGTTGAGGGCGGCGAACTTGTTGTCGGCCTGCGGGATCACCGTGCCGAAGTACTGCTTCACGACCTCCGGGTACTCCCGGAGGGCGGTGTCCATGTCGCAGAAGATGACGCCCTGGGCCTCGAGGTCGTCGCGGTTGCGGTGGTAGACGACCTCGGAGTTGTGGACCACGAAGCCCTCGGCCACGAAGTTGTGGTGGCCCTCGACCGTGATGTCGTAGACCGTCTCGACGCCCAGGGGGGTGATGGACTCGACCCGGGCGTAGCCGAGCTGGTCGCTGGTGTGGGCCCGGAAGTCCGTCCCCTTCGCCGTCCGCAGCGTGTGCCGGTAGGCGCGGGCGCCCAGCCGCTCGGCGCGCCGCGGGGAGCGGACGGGCAGGCGGTCGAACCCACCGGAGAGGTGGAGGCGGAAGCCGGTGATCGTGCGCTCCGGCTGGGTCGGATGGCGGGACTCGAACGACGAGATCCGGCTCACCCCGATCCCGGAGATCTGGGCGAGGAGCCGGGCGTCCTCGAGGAGCGCCTCGTTGGCGCTGGTGAGCACCACGTTCTTCGCCGAGTCCGACCGACGCACGTACCCGTCGGCGTCCACGTAGCCAGCGAGCAGGCTGAGGCGCTGCGACCGCGGCAGCGTGAAGGCCCACTCGGGGATCCGCTTGGTGAGCGAGGTGCCTCCCACACCGTTCAGGTCGAGGAAGCGCACGAGTGCCGCCGTGCCGCGGGCCGTGAGCCGCTGCCGGTCGGGAGCCAGCTCGAAGTCGATCCCGAACAACGCGCGGCTCACGCGCACGATCTCGTCGACGAGGGCGGTGTCGTCGGCGTCGACCGCGAACTCCACCGAGAGGTGGCCGGCGCGGTTGTGGACGTAGCCGTCGCCGAGGAAGAGCCCGACCCACCAGGCGAAGTCGTCGCTCGTCACCTCGGGGCCCGTGGGGAGGGTGTCGTCGGTGTACGACAGCAGCTCGGCCGGCTCGCCCCACTCGGGGGTGTCGGTGGCCACGGCCACGTGGTCGCCGACTCGGAGGTCGTCGACGGTCACCCACTGGGGCTCGTACCGGGCACGCCGGCGGCCCGGCTCCCGGACGTCGCGGAGGACGAGGAACGGGTGGTTGCCCGAGGCGACGATGCGCCGGCCACGCGCCGTGATCTCGAAGACCTGCTTCTCGCCCGACTCGCCGCCGGCCAGCACGAGCGCCGGCACGAGCCGCTTCTGGTCGCGATCGAGAGCGAGGACGTGCTCGCCGCCCTGCAGCTCCTTGATCATCCGGGGACCACGCGTGGTCCACACCAGGGTCGAGCCGCGGAGGCACTCGTACTGCGCGGTGACGCCGGCGAGGTACTTGCGCTCGGCCTCGGGGATGCCCAGCTTCTCGTAGGTGGCCTTCACCGACTCGGGCAGCTCGTCCCAGGCGTCGACCTGCCCCTCGGTGGGCTTGATGTAGTAGTAGATGTCGTCGAAGAAGATCTCCGACATGTCGCCGCCCCAGGTGGGCATGGGCTTGCGGCCGAAGATCTTCAGCGAGCGCAGGCGGAGGTCGCGCATCCAGTCGGGCTCGCCCTTCCACCACGAGATCTCCCGGACGATGTCCTCGTCGAGCCCCCTCTTGGGCTTGAAGACGTAGTCCTCCTCGTCGGCCCAGCCCAGCTTGTAGCGACCGAGATCGAGATCGGTGACGGCCATCGGGCGTTCAGCTCCTCGCGGCGGGGATAATTTCCACTACGCCGATAGTAACAACTCCGGCTCCGATCGGCAGCCCCCGCGGAGCGGTCGGCCCCGTCAGTCGTCGTCGTCGACCTGGCTGCCGCCACCTCCGGCGGGCTGCTCCTGCACGTCGGACCACGTGGCCTCGGCCCCGCTGTGGCCGGTGTAGGCGATTCGCACGGTGGCGCCCACTGCAGCCAGCACCGCCAGCACCGAGATCACCACGCCGAGCGGCCTCACCCACGCCGGGGCGGCCACGGCCGAGGGGCGGGTCGCCGGCGACGCCGCCGAACGCTGGCGCCACAGGTCGAACAGCATCACCGCCAGGATCCCGAGGAGCAGCAGGAACGCGAACAGGTGCATGCTGTCGCCGAGGCCGGCGTGGCGCTCGACCAGGTTGGCCTCGCCCACCTGCTCCTCGAGCGACTCGCCGCTGGTCACGGCCAGCTGGCAGGCGATCAGCGAGGCCGCCGCGAACCCGACGGTGATCCACCCGATCCGGCGGCGGGCCGCCGGCCAGACCGCCGAGAGCACCGTGCCGATGGCGGTGAGCGGCACGAGAACGACCGCGGCGTGCACCACGAGCGGGTGCGCCGGCAGCCCGAACAACGAATCCATGACCACGACCTCCCGGCCCGGGGCGCTCGCCCGCGGACCGCCGGTCACCGTAGGCAACGGCTCGTCTGGGGAACCCCAGGACGAGGTGAAGAGACGGCCAAATCGTCAGCCGGCGTGGCTGCCCGCCCACGCCCGGTACAGCGCGGCGTAGGCCCCGCCCAGCTCCACCAGCTCGGGGTGCGGACCGATCTCGAGGATCCGCCCGTCGGCCACCACCGCCACCCGGTCGGCCCGCTCGGCCGTCGACAGGCGGTGGGCGATCACCAGCACGGTGCGGCCGGCCATGAGCCGGTCGACCGCGGCCTCCACCAGGGCCTCGGTGCCGGGATCGAGGCTGGACGTGGCCTCGTCCAGCACCAGCACCGCCGGGTCGACCAGCGCGGCCCGGGCCAGCGACACCAGCTGGCGCTCCCCGGCCGACAGCCGTGAGCCCCGCTCGCGCACCTCGGTGTCCAGCCCCTCGGGGAGCGCCGCGAACCGCTCGAGCACCCCCACCGCGGCCATGGCCCGCTCCACCTCCGCGTCGGTGGCGCCGGCGCGGGCCAGCCGCACGTTGTCGCGGATGGTGCCGCTGAACAGGAAGCCCTCCTGGGGCACCACCACGATGCGCTCGCGCAGCGAGCCCAGGGTGGCGGCGCGCAGGTCGACACCGCCGAACGTCACCCGGCCGTCGCCGGGGTCGTAGAGGCGGGCGCACAGCTTGGCCAGCGTGGACTTCCCGGCGCCGGTGGGGCCCACCAGCGCCAGCTTCTCCCCGGGCGTCACGACCAGGTCGACGTCGCGGAGCACGAGGTGCGGGGCCTGGCCGGTGCGGCCTCCGGCCTCACCGTCGGGCGCCTCGCCCTCGGCCGGGCGGGCGCCGTACGCGAACGACACGCCCTCCACGCGGAGCTCGCCCCGGCCGGGGAGGTCGACGGCGCCGGGGCGCTGGGGCAGCTCGGACCGGGTGTCGAGCAGGGCGTAGAGCTTCTGCAGGCCCGCCCCCGCCGACTGCAGGGTGTTGAACAGCTGGCTCAGCTGCTGCACCGGCTCGAACAGGTTCGACAGGTACAGCACGAACGCGGCGACCGTGCCGAGCGTGAGGGCGTCGCGGTCGACCATGAGGCCGCCCACCCCCACGACCAGCGCGGTGGTGGCGATGCCGGCGAACTCGATGATCGGCAGGTACCAGACCGAGATCCTCACCGACGCCATGTGGGCGTCGAACAGGGCCCGGTTGCTCTGGGAGAACCGGTCGACCTCGACCTCCTCGCGGCCGAAGGCCTGGATGACCCGCACCCCGGTGATGCCCTCCTGCAGGGTGGACAGGTTGTGGCCGATGCGGTCGCGCACCGTGAGGTACGCGCGGTTCGAGTCGCGCTGGAACTTGACGCTGGCCAGGATCACCAGCGGCAGCGACACCAGGCACAGCAGGGCGAGCTGCCACGACATGGCCAGCAGCACCGCCACAGAGAGGACGAGCAGCAGCCCGTTGCTCAAGAAGGCGAGGAGCCCCATCTGGATGAGCTCGGCCAGGGAGTCGACGTCGGAGGTCATGCGGGAGACCAGCACTCCGGCCTTCTCCCGGTCGTAGAACGACATCGACAGCGACTGGAGGTGGTCGAACACCCGTACCCGCAGGTCGCGGAGGAAGCCCTCGCCGACCCTGGCGACCACCAGGATCTGGGCCCGGTACACCCCGTAGCTCACGATGGCGACCACCACGTAGGCGGCCACGGCCTTGTTGAGCTCGGCCGCGTCGCCGGGGCGGAGGCCATGGTCGATCGCGTACCGGACCAGGGCCGGGCCGGCCAGCACGGTGAGGGTCCAGATCACCACCAGCACCCCGGCTGCCACCACGAGGCGCCGGTAGGGGCGGAGGAACTCGCCGGAGCGCCGGAGCACCTGCCTCGCGCCCCGTCGGTCGAGGCGGTCCTCGTCGGAGACGGCGCCCTGGAACCACATCAGGCGGGCACCCCCGACGGGGCCGGCGCCGGGCCGGCGTCCCCGTTGCCGCTGGCCGACCGGGCCGCCCACGCCTCGTCCTCGGCCGCGTCCAGCACGCGGCGGTAGGCCTCGCTCTCGGCCAGCAGGGAGTCGTGCGTCCCCTCGGCGACGACCCGGCCGTGGTCGAGGAGGACGACCCGGTCGGCCAGCGCCACCGTGGCCGGCCGGTGGGCGATCACGATCGTGGTCCGCCCCCGCATCACCTCGGCCAGGGCGTCGCGGATCTCGTGCTCCTTGGTGGGGTCGACCGCGCTGGTGGCGTCGTCGAGGATCAGCACCCGAGGGTCGGCGAGGATCGCCCGGGCGATGGCGATGCGCTGGCGCTGCCCGCCCGAGAGGGAGAAGCCCCGCTCGCCGATCTCGGTGTCGTAGCCCTCCGGCAGCCGGCTCACGAACTCGTGGGCCCCGGCCAGGCGGGCGGCCCGCACCACCGCGTCCATGGGGGCGTCGGGCTGGGCGAAGGCGATGTTGGCCCGGATCGTGTCGCTGAACAGGAAGGTGTCCTCGAACACGATGCCGACGGCCTTGCGGAGGTCGCGCACGCGCAGGTCGCGCACGTCCACGCCGTCGAGGACGACCCGGCCCCGGTCCACGTCGTAGAAGCGGGGGATCAGCCGGGCCACCGTCGACTTGCCGCACCCGGTGGCCCCCACCAGGGCGACCGACTCGCCGGCCCGGACCAGCAGGTCGAGCCCGTCGAGCACCGGGCGGTCGTCGCCGGCCAGGTAGCCGAAGGCCACGCCGTCGAAGCGCACCTCGCCGAGGGCCGACTCGCCCGGCGCCGGGACGGACGGCAGCGGCCGGGCGTGGGGACGGTCGACCACCTCGGGCGCGGTGGCGAGCACCTCGTGCACCCGCCCGGCCGAGGCCGCGGCCCGCTGGGCCTGCGCCACCACCATGCCGAGCATGCGCAGCGGCCAGACGAGCATCACCACGTACACGTTGAAGGCGACGAGCTCACCCACGCGGAGCGACCCGTCGAGCACCTGGTGCCCGCCGTAGGCGAGCACCAGCACCAGCCCGAGGTTCGGCAGGAGCTCCAGCGCGGGCAGGTAGGTGGCCCGCACGCGCGAGGCCTCCATGGAGCGCTCGTACACGCCGTCGGCCTCGGTGCGCAGCCGCGCCGACTGCACTCCCTCCGACCCGAAGCCCTTCACCACCCGGATCCCCGACACCGTCTCCTCGACCACGGTGGCCAGCTCGGCCGACTCGGCCTGGATGCCCAGCACGGCGGGGTGGAGCCGGCTGGAGAACCGCTTGGCCAGCACGTTCACGAACGGCAGCCCGCACAGGGCCAGCACGGCCAGCACCGGGTCGATGCTCAGCATGATCACCAGCACCGCGAAGACGGTGATGAAGTTGGAGATCGTGATGGGGATGAGCACCACGAAGGCCTGCACCTGTTGCAGGTCGGTGTTCGCCCGGCTCATGAGCTGACCCGTCTGGGCGCGGTCGTGGAAGGCGAAGTGCAGCCGCTGCAGGTGCGCGAAGAGCCGGTCTCGCAGGGTGGTCTCCGACCACCGCGCCTCGCGGAAGGCGAACCACCGTCGCAGGCCGGTGAACACGGCGACGACCACCCCGGCGCCGAGGATCAGCAGCACCCACCTGGCCAGGGCGGTCGTGTCGTCGCCCTGGATGCCCTCGTCGATCGCCTGCTGGACGAACAGGGGCACCGACACCTTGGCGACGCTCCACACCAGGCCGGCCCCCACGCCGGCCGCGACCCCGCGCCACTGCGGGCGGAGCGTGGCGCGCAGCAGGCGCCAGCCGTCGTGGCCGGCCCGCGGTCCCTCGGTCGCGCTCAGCGTCCCTCCCCCCAGGAAACTTGCAGACCGCAACCATAGCGGCCGGGTGTATCCCTCGGGCCCGCTCGTGCGTCTCCGGTGTGGCACATCCCCACCACCGGAGGACCCCCGATGCACAAGAACATGGGCACCGTCGACCGCCTCGTGCGCACCTTCGTGGTCGCGCCGCTCGCCGTGGTGCTGGCGATCGTGGCCGGACCCGGCAGCGTCGGCTTCGTCGTCGGCCTGGCCGTCGCCGCCATCATGCTGGGCACCTCGGCCATCGGCTTCTGCCCGCTCTACCCCATCTTCAAGGTGAGCACCTGCTCGCGACGCGGGGCGGCCGCCTGACAGGCTTCGCGGCGGTGACCGTCCCGCCGACCGCCGATCCCGCCGCCGGCGAGGGGTCCCGCCCCGACGTGGGATCCCTCGCCGTCACGTGCGGGCCCGCGCTGTACCGCTACGCGGTGTCGCTCACCCGCGACCCGGCCACGGCCGAGGACCTGGTGCAGGACACCTTCCTGCGAGCCCTCGAGCGCGGCGGCACCTACCGCGGCGACGCCCCGCCGCTGGCATGGCTCCGGCGGGTCCTGCACAACCTCGCGGTCGATCGGTTCCGGCGCACCGGGCGCGAGGAGCCGGTCGACGCAGCCGATGCCGTCGCCGACGACGTGGAGCGGCGGTGGCGGGCCGACGACTACACCGTCGACGCGGCGACGGTGGTCGAGCGGGCCCAGACCCGCGAGGAGCTCGAGGACGCGCTCGTGCGACTGCCGTTCGTGTACCGGGCGGCCGTCGTGCTCCACGACGTGGAGACGTGGACGGCCGCCGACATCGCCGACGCCCAGGGCATCGGGCTGGCCAACGCCAAGCAGCGGATCCGCAGGGGGAGGATGATGCTCGTGAGCGAGCTGGCCCGCGGGGCCGAGCGGCGAGTGGCGCTCACGGGCGTCGTGCTGCGCTGCTGGGACGCCCGCCGCTACGTGTCCGACTACCTCGACGGCGAGCTCGACCCCACCACCAGCCTCGCCCTCGAACAGCACCTCGAGGGGTGCCCGACGTGTCCACCGCTGTACGCGGGCCTGGTGGGCGTGCGCGCCGAGCTGGGCGCCCTGCGCGACCCCGACTCGGTGGTGCCGCCCGACCTGGCCGAGCGCGTGGCCGGCCACGTCGCCGACCGCGTGGCCGACCGCGTGGCCGACCGCCGCACCTGAACGGGCCTCGACCGGGGTCAGCCCACGAGGGCGCCGGCCAGGTCGCGCCAACCCTGGAGGGGCAGCCCCCCGGGGTCGGCGGGAAGCACCTGCAGGCACACGTGGTCGGCGCCGGCGTCGTGGTGGGCCTGCACCCGCTCCACCACCGCGTCGACGTCGCCCCAGGCGACGATGGCGTCGACCAGCCGGTCGCTCCCGCCTCCGGCCAGGTCGTCGTCGGTGAAGCCGAGGCGCATCAGGTTGTTCGTGTAGTTCGGCAACCCCAGGTACGTCTGCATGTGCTGGCGGGCGATGCGGCGGGCCTCGGCCGGATCGGCCTCGAGCACCACCGCCTGCTCCGGTGCCAGCAGCGGCCCTGCGCCCAGCACGGCCCGGGCCGCCACCGTGTGCTCCACGGGCACGAAGTAGGGGTGCGCGCCCGCGGCCCGCTCGCCGGCCAGCGCCAGCATCCGAGGGCCCAGGGCCGCCAGCACCCGGCGCGGCTCGGTCGCCGGCGCGGCGGCGAAGAAGAGCCCCCTGTCCATGGCGTCGAGGTACGCCTTCATCGTGGAGTACGGCCGGTCGTAGGCCTTGCCGAGCACGCCCTCCACCATCGGTGCGTGGCTCACCCCGACGCCGAGCAGGAACCGGTCCGGGAACGCCTCCGAGAGGGTTCGCCAGCCGGCGTTCATGACCAGGGCGCTGCGGGTCTGGAGGCTGGCGATGCCGGTGGCCACCACCATCCGCCGGGTCGCCGACAGCAGCAGGGCGCAGCTGGCGAAGGGCTCGCGGCCGACGGCCTCGGGAACCCACAGCGCGCCCCACCCGAGCTCGTCGAGCTCGGCGGCGATCTCCTGCGCCCGGCTCATGGGCTGCAGGTCGAGCTGGAACGTCCACAGGCCGACGCGTCCGAGGTCCATGCGCCGACGCTACGTGAGCCGCCGGCGTTCGGCACGCGCCGGCCCGGTCCTGCGCAGGCGCTCGTCTGTTCAGTCCAGGCGACGGAGCTGCTCGTGGTACCGCCGGGCGTTGTCGCGGTAGGTCTCGACGCCCCGCACGATCGCGATGCGGTCTGCGCTGTCGGGCAGGATCTTGGCCGGCACGCCCAGCGCCATCGCCCCCTCCGGCACCACCATGCCGCCCGGCACGAGCGCGGCCGCGCCCACGAGCGAACCGGACCGCACGACCGCTCGGTGCAGCACGACGGATCCCGACCCGACCAGCGCGCCGTCGTGGATGGTGCAGCCCTCGAGGTGCACCAGGTGGCCGACCACGCAGTCGGCCCCGATCACCGTGGCCAGCTCTGCGGTGGCATGGACGACCGCGCCGTCCTGCACCGACGTGCGGGCGCCCACCTCGATGTGGCCGTAGTCGCCCCGGAGCACCGCCCCGGGCCACACCGAGGCCTCGGGCCCGATCACCACGTCGCCGATCACGGTGGCCTGCGGGTGGACGTAGGCGGTGCGGTCGATGGTGGGGGTGCGGTCGCCGAGCGCGTAGATGGCCATGCCCCTCCGTAGCCGACCGCGACCCCGACGCGCCAGGGGGCGCAGCACCCGTGGCGTGCCCCGCAGCGCCCGGTAGCGTCGCCCCGATGCCCGAGCTCGCACCGGCCACCCCACCCGTGGCCAAGCAGGTCCCGCACACCCGGACGATCCACGGCGACGCCGTCGACGACCCCTGGTCCTGGCTCCGGGAGCGCGACGACCCCGACGTGGTCGCCTACCTCGAGGCCGAGAACGCCCACACCGAGGCGGTGCTCGCCCCCACCCGCGACCTCCAGGAGCGCCTGTTCCAGGAGATCAAGGGGCGCTGGCAGGAGACCGACCTCTCCGTCCCCGCCCGCAAGGGGGACTGGTGGTACTACCAACGCACGGTCGAGGGCCTGCAGTACCCGATCCACTGCCGGAGCCGTTCGGAGGCGGGCGACGACGGCACCGAGCAGGCGCTGCTCGACGAGAACGCGCAGGCCGAGGGGCACACGTACTTCGAGACCAGCGGCCTGCACGTGAGCCCGGACCACCGGCTGCTGGCCTGGGGCGAGGACACGAGCGGGGCCGAGGTGTACCGGACTCGCTTCCGCGACCTCGACACGGGCGCCGACCTCCCCGACGAGCTCCCCCGCACGTACTACGGCGGCGCCTGGGCGGCCGACTCGAGGACCTACCTCTACGTGGTCCCCGACGAGGCCATGCGGCCCTGGCAGGTGTGGCGCCACGAAGTCGGCAGCGACCCGTCGGCCGACGTGCTCGTGTACCAGGAGGACGACGAGCGCTTCGAGGTGGGCCTGGGCGCCACCCGGAGCGAGGCCTTCGTGGTGATCCACGCCGGCAGCCGCATCACCGACGAGGTGCACGTGCTCGACGCCCGCGACCCGACGGGCGCTCCTCGCGTGGTGGCGCCCCGCCGGGACGGCGTCGAGTACCACCTCGACCACCAGGGTGACCGCTTCCTGGTGGTGACGAACGACGGGGCGGTCGACTTCCGCCTGGTCGAGGCGCCGGTGGCGTCGCCCGGCCCCGAGCACTGGACCGAGCTCCTCCCACCCCGGGACGACGTCGCGCTGGTGACCGTCGAGGCCTTCGCCGACCACGTCGTCGTGCACGAGCGGACCGGGGCCCTCCCCCGGATCACCGTGCTGCGAGTATCCGACGGCGTGCAGCGCCAGCTGGCCTTCGACGAGGAGGTCTACGAGGTGGGCCCGGGAGCGAACCCCGAGTACCACACGTCCACGTACCGCTTCACGTACACGTCGATGGTCACGCCGCCGTCGGTCTACGACGAGGACCTCGACGCCGCGACTCGGGTGCTGAAGAAGCGCCACCCGGTCCTGGGCGGGTACGACCAGGACGCCTACGTCACCTCGCGGGAGTGGGCCACCGCACCCGACGGCACGCGGGTGCCGCTCTCGATCGTCCGTCGACGAGACACGCCGGTCGACGGGACGGCGCCGTGCGTGCTGTACGGCTACGGGTCGTACGAGGCGTCGATGCCGGCGGCCTTCTCCCCGGCCCGTCTCAGCCTGCTCGACCGAGGCGTCGTGTTCGCCATCGGCCACGTCCGCGGCGGCGGCGAGCTGGGCCGCCGCTGGTACGAGCAGGGGAAGATGGAGGCCAAGACCAGCACCTTCACCGACTTCATCGCCTGCGCCGAGCACCTGGTCGCGACCGGGTACGCCGCCGCCGGGCGCCTGGCCATCCGGGGCGGGAGCGCCGGTGGGCTCCTGGTGGGAGCGGCCACCGCGATGCGGCCGGACCTGTTCGCGGCGGTGGTGGCCGAGGTGCCGTTCGTCGACGTGGTGAACACCATGCTCGACGCGTCGCTCCCGCTCACCGTGGGCGAGTGGGAGGAGTGGGGGAAACCCGAGGAGCCCGCGGCCTACGCCCGGATGAAGGGCTACGCCCCCTACGAGAACGTGGCCTCCGTCGCCTACCCGGCCATGCTGGTCACCGCCGGCCTCAACGACCCGCGGGTCCAGTACTGGGAGCCGGCCAAGTGGGTCGCCAAGATGCGCGCCGTCACCACCGGCGACCGGCCCGTCCTGCTGCGCACCGAGCTGGGCGCCGGGCACGGGGGGCCGTCGGGCCGCTACGACGCCTGGCGCGACGAGGCGATCGTGCTGGCGTTCCTCCTCGCCGCCCTCGGCGTCGATCGCTGAGCCCCTCGCCGACCGGCCCACGGCCCCGCCCCCCCCGCCGGGTCGACCGTTCTGTGAAGGCGAATCCCGATGGGATGCGGGTTCGTCCACACAGAACGGCGCGTGCCACCCGCCGAGGTCGCCGCCGGGCCGGCCAGGCTCAGGCCGCGACGGCCGCCAGCACGGCCAGGGCGACGAGCACGGCGTTGCGGACGATCGTGCCCGGGCCGATCGGCGCGGCCGAGAGCCGGCCGAAGCAGGCGCACGGCACCCGCCGGCCCTGCACGAGGCGCGCCACGACCAGCACCGTGAACAGCACGAGGAGCGCGACGGCCGCCCAGGCGGTCCACGGGAGCGCGACGTGGACGACGAGCAGGGCGCCCAGCACCAGCTCGACCCAGGGCAGCACGGGGATCACGACGGCCGGCGCCCCGAGCCCGCGTGCCTGCGAGGGCCATGCCGGGTCGCGCAGCTTGGCGCCCCCGGCCACGAGGAGCGAGACGCCGACGGCGGCGCCCGCCAGCCAGCCGATCACGGCGCCCGGACCCGGGCCGGCTCAGCTGGCGACGCTGCCGTAGCCGCCACGGAAGAACACGAGGGGGCGCTCCGCACGCTCCACGGCCAGCGCGGTGACCCGACCCACCACGATGAAGTGGTCGCCGGCCTCGTGCACCGCGTCGATCGCGCAGTCGATCCAGGCCAGCGCGTCGGCCAGCACCGGTGACCCCGCCGGCGACGGCCGCCAGCCGAGGCCGGCGAACTTGTCGTCGCCCTTCCCCGCGAACACCCGGCACACGTGCTCCTGGTCGGCGGCCAGGACGTTCACGCAGAACACACCGGTGGCCTGGATCCTGGGCCAGCTCCCCGAGGTCCTGGCCGGGCAGAACGCCACCAGGGGCGGCTCGAGCGACACCGAGGTGAACGAGCCCACGGCCAGGCCGACCGGGGCCTCGCCGGCCGGGTGGGCGGTGATCACGGTGACGCCGGTCGGGAAGTAGCCGAGCACCTGACGGAACGAGGCCGGGTCGAGCGGGAGCTGGTCGGCCACGGAGCGGCCTCCTGGAGCGGGGGGACGAGACACCAGATCGTGCCACGGCCCGCCGGGCCGCCCACACCTCAGCCGTCGAAGGCGACGGTGAGGCCCTCGTGGGCGGTCAGCACCTCGAGGCCCACGCGCTCCCCGGCGTCGGACGCGTTGCGCGAGATCACGTCGAGGACGGCGTCGTGGTGGTCGGGGTCGTGGTGGAACAGGGCCAGGCGCCGGGCGCCCGCCTCGCGGGCGACGTGCACCGCGTACTCGACCGTGCAGTGCCCCCAGTGGGGCTTCTGACAGAACTCCTCGCGCGTGTACTGCGCGTCGTGGATCACCAGGTCGGCGCCGTCGCACAGCTCGAGCACGTCGTCGGGCACACGCAGCGACCCGTCGAGGGGCTGCTGGTGGTCGCTGACGTACGCCACCGACGCCCCGCCCCACTCCACCCGGTAGCCGCTGGTGAGGCCCACGTGGGGGACGGGGCGGGCCCGCACCTTGGCCGTGCCGATGGCCACGTCGTCGACCCCCAGGTCGTGGAAGCGCACCTCGCCGGCAAGGCCGTCGAGCTGCACCGGGAAGTACGGCGGCCGCATGAACTCGTGGAAGGCGTCCTCGACCGACGGGCTCCCCTCCTGGTGCGGGCCGTACACGTCGAGGGTGGCGCCCGGCCGGTTGATCGGCACGAAGAACGGCAGCCCCTGCACGTGGTCCCAGTGGAGGTGACTCACCAGGGCGGCTCCGTGGAAGGTGCCGTCGTCGGGCTGGGTGTGGCCCCAGAACCGCAGGCCCGTGCCCAGGTCGAACACCAGCGGGTCCTCGCCGGGCACCTCGAGCGCGACGCACGAGGTGTTGCCCCCGAAGCGCCGGTTCGCCTCGCTCGAGCAGGGCGTGGAGCCCCGCACCCCGTAGAAGCCGACCGTCAGCACCCATCCCCCCGGACTGGAAGACAACAGGGTAGTCAGGTGAACGGCAGGTGACGCAAGGGTTGGTGACGCAGGTCACGAGCGGGCGGTCGGCGGGTGGCCGACGGCCCGTGGCGACCGCCCCCACCGGCGGTTAGCGTCGATGCATGGAGCTGTTCGAGGGCCGGGTCACGGCCAACGGGGCCGAGTTCGCGTTCCTCGAGTGCGGCCGGGGCCCGCTGGCCCTCTGCCTGCACGGCTTCCCCGACTCCGCCCGCACCTGGCGCCACCTGCTGCCAGACCTGGCCGACGCCGGCTACCGGGCGGTGGCCCCGTGGATGCGCGGCTACGCCCCCACCTCGGTGCCCCCCGACGGCCGCTACCAGACGGGCGCGCTGGCGGCCGACGCCATCGCCCTGCACGACGCCCTGGGCGGCGACGGCGACGCCGTGATCATCGGCCACGACTGGGGGGCGATGGCCACCTACGGCGCCGCGGCCCACGCGCCCGACCGCTGGCGGCGGGTGGTCACCGCCGCGGTCCCCCCGGCCAGCTCGGTGGCCCAGGGGTTCCTGCGCTACCCCCAGCTGCAGCGCAGCTGGTACATGTTCTTCTTCCAGCACCCGCTGTCCGACGTGGTCGTGGGCCTGGACGACCTGGCCTTCATCGACGGGTTGTGGGCCGACTGGTCGCCGGGGTTCGACGCCTCCGCCGAGCTGCGCCACGTGAAGGCCGCCCTGCGCGACCCCGCCAACCTGCAGGCTGCCCTCGGCTACTACCGGGCGACGCTCGGCGACGGGTTCAAGGACCCGGCCCTCGAGCCCGAGCAGATCGCCACGACCCTCCCCACCCCGCAGCCCACGCTGTACCTCCACGGCGCCGACGACGGCTGCGTCGGCGCCGAGGTGGCCGATGGCGCCCTGGCGTCGCTCGGGCCGGGCAGCGAGGTGGTGATCGTCGAGGGGGCCGGGCACTTCCTGCACCTCGAGCGCCCGGCCGAGGTCAACCAGCGCATCGTCGGCTTCCTCACGGCATGAGCCCGGCCCCCGCGCCGGCCCTCCCCGACGGCCTGGCAGTGATCGTGAAGCGCGACTGCGCCACGTGCCGGCTCGTCGAGCCGGTGCTGGCCGAGCTGGCCGCGGCCGGTCGCCTGACCGTGCTCACCCAGGACGACCCGGCCTTCCCGGCCTCGGTCGAGCACGACCACGACGCCGACCTCGCCGTCTCCTGGCACTGGGCGATCGAGACCGTGCCGACCGTGCTGCGGATCGAGGGCGGCGAGGAGGTCGCCCGCGCCGAGGGCTGGATGCGATCCCGGTGGGAGGCGCTCACGGGCGTCAGCGGGCTGGGCGCCGGGCTCCCCGAGTTCCGGCCCGGCTGCGGCTCGCTCTCGGTCGACCCCGACCGGGTCGACGAGCTCCGCGCCCGCTTCTCGGGCGACCGCCTGCGCAGCCGCCGGGTGGAGCTGGCGTCGGCCGAGGACGAGATGGAGGCCCTCTTCGCTCGGGGATGGACCGACGGGCTCCCCGTGGTGCCGCCCACCCCCGAGCGGGTCCTGCGGATGCTGGAGGGCACCAGCCGGGAGCCCGATGAGGTGGTCGCGGTGGTGCCCCCCGACCTGGTGGCCGGCACCGTCGAGAAGGTGGCGGTCAACGCGGTGATGGCGGGCTGCCTGCCCGAGCACCTCCCGGTGGTGCTGGCCGCGCTGGAGGCGGCGTGCACCGACGAGTTCAACGTCCACGGTGTGCTGGCCACCACCATGCCGGTGGGGCCGGTGATCGTGGTGAACGGGCCGATCCGCCGGCGCCTCGGCATGAACAGCGGCGTGAACGCCCTCGGTCAGGGCAACCGGGCCAACCTGGCCATCGGCCGGGCCCTGCAGCTGGTGGTGCGCAACGTGGGCGGCGGGCGCCCCGGCGAGGTCGACCGGGCCACGCACGGCAACCCGGGCAAGCTCTCGTTCTGCTTCGCCGAGGACGAGGAGGGATCGCCGTGGGAGCCGCTGTCGGTGAGCCGCGGCGCGCCCGCCGGCACCTCCACCGTCACGCTGTTCGCGGGCGAGGGCCCCCGGTGCGTGGTCGACCAGCTGAGCCGCACGCCCGAGTCGCTGGCCGGCACGTTGGCGTCGTGCCTGCGCACCGTCCACCACCCGAAGCTCCCCCTCGGGTTCGACGCGGTGCTCGTCGTCGGGCCCGAGCACGCCCGTGTCTTCGCCGACGCCGGCTGGGACCGGGCCCGGATCGTCGAGGAGCTCCACGCCCGGCTACAGCTGCCCGGCGACGAGATCGTCCGGGGCGCCGGCGGGATCGCCGAAGGCGTCCCGGAGGCGTTCGCAGCGCTCACGCTGCCGAAGTTCCGCCCCGACGGGATCCTGCTGGTGCACGCCGGCGGCGGAGCGGGGCTGTTCTCGACGATCATCGGTGGCTGGGCCAACGGCGACGTGGGCAGCCAGCCCGTGACCAAGGAGATCCTCGCATGACGACCGTGATCCTGGATCCCACCGGCGAGCGGGCGCCGGCCACGCGCGAGCGGGTCCGCCGCCCGCCGAGCCTGCAGGGGCGCACCGTCGGCCTGCTCGACATCTCCAAGCCGCGGGGCGACGTGTTCCTCGACCGCCTCGAGGAGCGCCTCACCGAGCTGGGCGTGCGGGTCGAGCGCTACCGCAAGCCCACCTTCACCAAGCCCGCGCCCATCGACCTGCGCCACCAGATCTCCATCACGTGCGACCTGGTGATCGAGGCGCTGGCCGATTGAGGCAGCTGCACGTCGTGCAGTGTGCACGACATCGTCGATCTCGAGTCCCGTGGGGTACCCGGCGTGTTCGTGGCCTCGTCGGAGTTCGCCCGGGCCGCTGAGGCCCAGGCCGGCGCCCTCGGGTTCCCGTCGGTGGCGCGGGTGCTCGTGCCCCACCCCATCCAGGACCGCACCGACGACGAGATGCGGGCCCACGCCGACGCCGCCCTCGACGCCATCCTGGCCGAGCTCACCGACCGGGACCGGCCGTAGGCACGGTTCGCCGGGGCGGGCCAGCGCGGGCGGTCAGGGCAGGTGGAGCGCGCCGTCGCGCTCCACCGCCAGCCCGTCGGCCAGCACGGTGGCCGCGACCTGCTCGGCGCGTGAGCGGTCGGCCGGCCAGCCCATCACCGCGGCCAGGTCGGCCCGGGCCACCGGCCCCGCCCGCAGGGCGTGCACCAGGCGACCCCGGCCCTGGCGGTCGGACCCGGCGAACGGCGACTGCCCACCGCTCACACCGGCCGAGCCCACCGCCGGGTCGGCCCGACCGGCCGGCCCGCGGCCGCCACGCCAGGCGCACCCGCGGGCCACCGGGCAGCGACCGCAGGCGGGCGCGGTGGCGACGCAGACGGTCGCACCCAGGTCGAGCACGGCCTGGTTCCAGGCCCATCCCGCTCCGGACGGCACCGCGGCGTCGGCGAGGCCCTGCACGTCCCGGCGGCCGAGACGGCGGCCGGCGACCCTGGCCAGCACACGCGCCGCGTTGGTGTCGACCACGCCCACGTCGGCCTCGAAGGCGAACGCCAGCACGGCTCGGGCGGTGTAGGGCCCCACCCCCGGCAGCGCGAGCAGGGCGTCCAGGGCGGCGGGCAGCGAACCGCCGTGGCGCTCCACCACCGCCGTCGCGGCGCGATGGAGGTTGACGGCGCGACGGTTGTAGCCGAGGCCTTCCCAGCGGCGCACGACCTCGCCCAGCGGGGCGGCCGCGCACGCCGCCGGGGTGGGCAGGGCGGCGAGGAACGCCTCGTAGCGGGGGATCACCCGCGCCACCTGGGTCTGCTGGAGCATCAGCTCCGACACCAGCACGGCCCACGGGTCGCGGGTGCGGCGCCAGGGCAGGTCGCGCCGCTGCGCGCCGAACCACCGCAGCAGGGCCCGGTCGGGGATCAGGGTCGCCGACCGCACCCGTGCACGTCGGTGTGGTGCAGCGCCGGCGGCCCGCCGCCGGCGGTCACGCTAGGCGTCCCAGACGTCGTCGCCGTAGGGCCGACGCCGCGGCGGGGCGACCTCGCGCTTCCACACCATCACCTTGCGGCGGAAGTAGCAGACCTCTTCGCCGCGCTGGTTGAAGCCCTTCGTCTCCACCGTGACGATGCCCCGGTCGGGCTTCGACGACGACTCCACCTTGTCGAGCACGCGGGTCTCGGCGTAGATGGTGTCGCCGTGGAAGGTGGGCCGCTTGTGGGTGAGCGACTCGACCTCGAGGTTGGCGATGGCCGCGCCCGATACGTCGGGCACGCTCATCCCCAGCACGAGCGAGTAGACGAGGTTGCCCACCACCACGTTCTTCTTGTGCACGGTCTCGTTCTCGGCGAACCACTCGTTGGTGTGCAACGGGTGGTGGTTCATGGTGATCATGCAGAACAGGTGGTCGTCGTACTCGGTGATGGTCTTGCCGGGCCAGTGCCGGTAGATGTCGCCGACCTCGAAGTCCTCGAGGTAGCGACCGAAGGGGCGGTCGTAGACGGTCACGCGCCTCACCTCGCTGTGAGCGGCCGTGGGGACAGCCCCGACCTTACGAGAGGGGTGCCCAGCGCCACCAGCCCGCGCCGGGCCGGCTCACGCGCCAGCGGTCGTCGAGGTGCCCTGGTCCGCCGACGTCACCGGGACGGTCGTCTCGGTGGTGGCCGGCGGGACGGGGATCTCTCCGTGCGGCATGGGGTTGGTGACCACCTCGTCGGTCAGCGACGGGGGGTAGATCGGCTTGCACTGCTCGTTCAGCTCGACGAGGTACGTGGCCTCCGGGTTCACCGGGCCGCACGCGAAGCGCACCGGCGGGCCCAGGTTCACCATGCACGTCGCCCACGAGACGTAGCGCTGATCCTTCTCGCTCAGCTCGGACACCCGGTCGCGCATGGCCTCGAACTGGTCCGGCGACACCGAGGCCCCGGCCGTCGCCTCCTCGAGGCCGGCGATGTCGTCCAACAGGTAGGCGAGCGGGTCCTCGACCGTGGTGGCCAGCTCCTCGCACTGCGACGAGAGCTCCTCGAGGTCGACGTCGGCCGAGCCGCCGCCACCGCCGCTGTCGTCGTCGTCTCCACATCCGGCGAGCAGGGCGGTGAGCAGGATCGCGCCCAGCGCGAGCGCGCCGGCGCGACGGAGGGTGGGCATGAGCTGGGGCACCCCACGACACTACCGACGCCTCCACCCCAGGTGGGTCGCGCCCGGGTCCGGGCGACCATCCCCGTCCGGCGGATCCCGCCGGTCCACACTCGTCCGGTGCTCGCAGACGCGCTCGCCGGCGCCGTGCTGGAGAGCCTGCCCGTAGGCGTGCTGGTGCTCGGGATCACCCCGGGTCGGCCACCCCGGGTCGTGGTGACCGCCGCCAACCCGGCGGCCGGGCGCGTCCTCGACCGGGGGGCCGCGACCCTCGTGGGGCGGCCGCTCACCGCCCTGTTCCCCGGGCTGGCCGAGCAGGGCGCCGAGGCCCTGCTGGCCCACGCCGCCGCCGTCGGGGCTTGCGTGGACCTGCAGGAGGTGGCCCTCGCGGGAGCGGCCGGCGGGACCCGCCTCACCCTGCGCGCCGTCCCGGTCGACGCCGACACGGTGGCCGTCGTGCTCGACGACGAGACCACCCGCCTCGCGACCGAGGCCCGGCTGGCGCGCCAGGCCGTGCGCGATCCGCTCACCGGTCTCCCCAACCGGGCGCTGCTGGTCGATCGGCTCGATCAGGCCCTGGTGGCGGCCCGGCCGAGTCGCCCCGTCGCCCTCCTCGTGGCCGACGTCGAGCAGTTCCAGCAGGTGAACGAGACACTCGGGCACCACCACGGCGACCAGCTGCTGCGCGAGGTCGCGGTGCGCCTGGCGGGCACGATCGACGAGTCGGCAACCGTCGCCCGCGTGGGGGGCGACGAGTTCGGCATCGTGCTGCCCGGCTCGGGCCGCCAGGAGGCCGAAGCCGTGGCCGGCGCCGTGGTGGGCGCCCTGCAGTCGCCGGTCGTGCTCGACGGCCTGGCCCTGCCGGTGCGGGTGAGCATCGGGATCGCCCTCGCGCCCGACCACGGCGACGACGCCGACAGCCTGCTGCGCAGGGCCGACGTGGCTCTGGCCGTGGCCAAGCGGTCCGAGGCCGCCCAGGCCGTGTACCAGCCCGACCACGAGCGCCACAGCCGGCGTCGCCTGGCGCTGGCCGCCGACCTGCGCCGGGCCCTCGACGAGGGGGAGCTCGAGCTCCACCACCAGCCCATGCTGGCGGTGCGCTCCGGCCGGGTCGCGGGGGTGGAGTGCCTGGTGCGCTGGCGCCACCCGGAGCACCAGCTGCTCCCCCCCTCGGAGTTCCTCGACCTGGCCGCCGTCACCGGCCTGCTGGCCCCGCTCACCCGGTGGGTGCTGGCCGAGGCCATCCGCCAGTGCGCGGCCTGGCGGCGCCAGGGCCTCGACCTGAGCGTGGCGGTCAACGTGTCGGTCCGCGACCTCCACGACCCCGCGCTCCCGGGCCACGTCGGCCGGCTCCTGGCCCGACACCGCGTGCCCGCGGACCGGCTCGTCCTCGAGCTCACCGAGAGCGAGGTCATGGAGGACCCGGCGGCTGCGCTGGCGGTGCTGGTCGAGCTGGACCGGGTGGGCGTGCGCACCAGCGTCGACGACTTCGGCACGGGCTGGTCGTCGCTCGCCTACCTGCGCCGGCTGCCGCTCGACCAGATCAAGATCGACCGGTCCTTCGTGGCCGGCATGGCCGAGCACGCGCCCGACGAGGTGATCGTGCGCACCATCGTCGACCTGGGGCACAACCTGGATCTCGAGGTGGTCGCCGAGGGGGTCGAGCAGGAGGCCACCCTGGCCCGGCTGGTCGAGCTGGGCTGCGACCGCGTCCAGGGCTTCCTCGTGAGCCCGCCCCTGGAGGCCGCCGCACTCCCCCGGTGGCTGGCCGGGTACCGGCCGCCGGCCTCGCTCGTCCTCGATCTGACGGGAGTGCGGCCCCGGACCTCGGAGACCGCCGCCGACCCGCCGAGATGACCGGCCGGGTGACCCGTCGGTAACCTCGGCGTCATGACCGCTGCGCCCGATCTCGCCACCGCCGCCACGATCGTCGACCTCGCCCACGGGGTCGTGGGGCGGGCCGTCCGCCACCTGGCCGCCCAGGGCGACCTCGACGCCAACCAGGTGGTGGCCTACGACCTGGCCCACGCGGCCGCCGCCGTCGAGACCGCCCGGTCGCTGCTCGACTACGGCGCCAAGGGTGACGCCGAGCGGCGGCTGGCCTGCGCCTTCATCGCCGACGCGGTGGCCGACCTGGGCGCCAAGGTCTTCGGGCGCGAAGCCGACTGGGGCGTCGAGCCCGGCTCGCTCGACGGTGCTCGCGAGTTCCTCGCCGCGTACCGCAGCCCCGCGTTCCTCGCCGGCCTGGCCGAGGTGGAGGGGCCCCGCCACCTCGATCCCGACTTCGAGATGGTGCAGGACACCTTCCGCCGCTTCGCCGACGAGAAGATCAAGCCGGTCGCCGAGCACGTGCACCGGGCCAACGCCGACGTGCCCGAGGACATCATCGCCGGCCTGGCCGAGATGGGCGGCTTCGGCCTGTCCGTGCCCGAGGAGTACGGCGGCTTCGCCGCCGGCGGCGAGCACGACTACCTGGGCATGGTCGTGGCCACCGAGGAGCTCTCACGCGGGTCCCTCGGCATCGGTGGCTCGCTCATCACCCGGCCCGAGATCCTCACCCGGGCCCTGGTGAAGGGCGGCACCGAGGAGCAGAAGCAGCAGTGGCTCCCCAAGCTGGCCACGGCCGAGGTGATGGCCGCGGTCGCGGTCACCGAGCCCGACTACGGCTCCGACGTGGCCGGCATCAAGGTCACCGCCGCCGAGCAGGCCGGCCCCGGTGGCGAGCCCGGGTGGGTCATCAACGGGGTGAAGACCTGGTGCACCTTCGGCGCCCGCGCCGACGTGCTCATGCTGCTGGCCCGCACCGACCCCGACCGCTCGAAGGGCCATCGCGGCCTGTCGCTGTTCGTCGTGCCGAAGCCCCGCGGCGAGGGCCACGGCTTCGAGTTCACCCAGGAGGGCGGCGGCAAGATGGAGGGCCGCCCCATCGACACCATCGGGTACCGGGGCATGCACTCCTACGAGGTCGCCCTCGACGCCTGGTGGGTGCCCGAGTCGTGCCTGGTGGGCGGCCGCGACGGCCTGGGCAAGGGCTTCTACCTGCAGATGGAGGGCTTCGAGAACGGCCGGCTCCAGACCGCGGCCCGCGCCCTAGGTGTGATGCAGGCCGCGTACGAGTCGGCCCGCCAGTACGCCCTCGACCGCGTGGTGTTCGGCCACCCCATCGCCGACTACCAGCTCACCCAGGCCAAGCTGGGCCGGATGGCGGCGATCATCCAGGCCAGCCGCCAGTTCTCCTACGCGGTGGCCCGGATGATGGCCAAGGGCGAGGGTGCTCTCGAGGCGTCGATGGTGAAGGCGTACGTGTGCAAGGCCGCCGAGTGGGTGACGCGCGAGGCCATGCAGATCCACGGCGGGTTCGGCTACGCCGAGGAGTACCCCGTCAGCCGGCTCTTCGTCGACGCCCGCGTGCTGTCGATCTTCGAGGGCGCCGACGAGACCCTCTGCCTCAAGGTGATCGCCCGCCGGCTCGTCGCCGACGCCCAGCAGGCCAGCTAGGCCGTCAGGCCCCGCCGCAGGCGCCGGCCACCAGGATCCCGGTCGCCCAGGCCTCGGCCAGCGCGGCGGTCGCGGCCGCATCAGGTGGGCCGGGAGTGATCACGGCCACCGCGAAGGGGCCCGCGCCCACGGGCCGGTGCCCGCCCATCACCGCGACCGCCTCGGCCGGCTGGGAGGGCGTGAGGGGGTTGATCATCCCGTCGGCGGACACCGCCGCCAGCAGCGCGCCGTCCCAGCGGGCCGCCCGCGCACAAGACGCCGACCCCCACGTCCCCATCGCGCCCACGACGCCCCACACGCACCGCCCGCGCACAAGACGCCGACCCCCACGTCCCCATCGCTCCCACGACGCCCCACACGCACCGCCCGCGCACAAGACGACGGAGCCGGGTCAGGCGAGGGCGACCGGCTGGGGCGTGACGGCCAGCGGCGCGTGGGGCAGGTGCGGGAGCACGTAGCGGGCGACCAGATCGCACTCGGCCGCGTGCGGGTAGCCCGACAGGATGAAGGCGTCGACACCGAGGTCGCGGAGGCCCTCCAGGGTGGCCAGCACCTGGTCGGGATCGCCCACGATGGCCGCGCCGGCCCCGCTGCGGGCCCGGCCCACCCCCGTCCAGAGGTGGCGCTCCACGTAGCCCTCGTCGTCCGCGCCGGCGCGCAGCTCACCCTGCCGCCGCACCCCGGCCGAGGTGCTGTCGAGGGAACGGGCCCGGATGCGGGCACCCTCGTCGGGATCGAGGCGGCTGAGCAGCCGGCGCGCCGCCGCCTGGGCCTCGGCCTCGGTCTCCCGCACGATCACGTGGGAGCGCCAGCCGAACCGCAGGCTGCGGCCCCTGCGGGCGGCCCGCGCCCGCACGTCGGCGATCAGGGCAGCGACCCGGTCGGCGGTGTCGGGCCAGGTGAGGTACACGTCGGCCCCGGCCGCCGCGCACTCGCGCGCCTCGTGGGAGAGCCCACCGAAGTAGTACGGCGGGCACCCCCGCCCGTCCACGGCCACCCGGGGAGGGTCGACGGCGAGGCGCACGAACTCGCCGCGCACGTCGACGGGCCGGCCGTCGAGCAGGTCGCGCAGCACCGCCATCACCTCGAGGGTGCGCCGATAGCGGGCATCGGCCGGCAGCTGCTCGCCGGGCACGTCGCTGGAGATCACGTTCACGGCCAGACGCCCCTCGGCCAGCTGGTCGAGGGTGGCGAGCTGGCGGGCCAGCTGCGGCAACACCAGCTCGCCCACGCGCACCGCCAGCAGCAGGCCGATCCGCCGGGTGAGCGGGGCGATGCCGGCCGCGAACGCCACGTTGTCGATGCCCATGGCGTAGCCCGACGGGAGCAGCAGGCTGTCGAACCCGTGGCGCTCGGCGAGCAGCGCCAGGTTCCGGCAGTGCTCCCACGAGCTGCGCAGGTACGGGTCGGCGACCCCCAGGAACTCGTGGTCGTCGTCGCACAGCGCCGCGAACCAGGCCACCTCCACCGGGCGCACCCCCGGCCCCTCGCCGGACCCGGCGGTCACGGCAGCGGCTCGCCGGTCGACGCCTCGATCACGGCGTACACGTCGGCGCGGGTCAACCGGACGCGGAGGGCGGCCGTGGCCGCCCGGATCCGGTCGGGCCGCTGGGTGCCCACCAGGGCCACGGGTCGGGACGGGTGGGAGAGCACGAACGCCAGCGCCACCGCGGTGCGGTCGACGCCCTCGCGCCGGGCCAGGCGGTCGAGTACGGCCAGCAGCTCGGTCCGGACCGCGCCGTCGCCGGGCCCGGCGCCGGTGGCCAGCCGGCCGCCGGCGAGCGGGCTCCAGGCCGTGGGCACCGTGCCGTCGCGCAGGCACCGGTCGAGGGTCCCGTCGACGAGCGGGTCGAGGTGCGCGGCAGACAGCTCTACCTGGTTGGTGGCCAGCGGGAACGGCAGGTGGGCCTGGAGGGCGTCCAGGTGGGCGACGGTGCAGTTCGACACGCCGGCGGCGAGGATCTTGCCCTCGTCGCGCAGCGCCACCAGGGTCTCGGCGACCGCGGCCGGGTGGGTGAAGGGATCGGGCCGGTGGATCATCCAGAGGTCGACGGCCTCCACGCCGAGGCGCCGCAGCGACGCCTCGCACGCCGCTCGCAGGTGGGCGGGGCTCGAGTCGTACGGCACGCCCGGCACGATCCCACCCTTGGTCGCGAGCACCATGCGCTCCCGCAGCGACGGCGCCTCGACCAGCACCGCCCCGAGGCGCTCCTCGACGCTGCCGAGGCCGCGGCCGCCCCAGTCGAGCCCGTACACGTCGGCGGTGTCGACGAGGGTGAGCCCGGCGTCGAGCGCCGCCTCGACCAGCACCCGCGCCTCGGCGGTGGAGGGCGTGGTGAGGCGCCAGCACCCGAACCCGAGCGGCCCCACGGGGAGCAGCCCTGGCGCCAGCGACCGGGGGCCGGCGTCGACCAGACCCCCGCCGGCCGTCACCCCAGCACCTCGTCCATGGTGACCACCCGACCCTCGTCGATCGAACGGTGCGCGGCCACGCCCATGGCCACCGACCAGAGCCCGTCGTCGAGACCGACCGCCGGGCGGCGGCCGGCGCGGATCGCCTCCAGCAGGTCGGCGTGCTCGAGGTAGCAGGCGCCGTGATGGAACCCCTCGTAGCGAACCCGGTCGTCGGCCACCCGATCGTGCTCGACGCCGCCGATCCAGTGCTCGCCCCGACGACCGACCCGCACCGTGCCCTGGGGCAGCAGGGCCTCGACCTTGCCCCGGTCGCCCACCGCGACCAGCTCCTCGGAGTGATGGGTGGCCTCGGCGAACATGCACAGGTCGAGCAGGGCGCGCACCCCGTCGGCGAAGTCGACGATGACGTAGGCGTTGTCGAGGATGTCGGGCACCTCGCCGCCGTACACCTCGTCGAGGTGGTTGACGCTCTGCCCGCCGGAGGCCAGCAGCCTCACCGGGTCGCTGCCGGCCACCAGCCGCATGAGGTCGAAGAAGTGGCAGCACTTCTCGACCAGCGTGCCCCCGGTGTTGCGGTTGAAGCGGTTCCAGTCGCCGACCTTCACCAGGAACGGGAAGCGGTGCTCCCGGATGGCGAGCATGCGCAGCCGGCCGACCGTGCCGCCCCGCACCTCGGCCACGAACCGCGCCGTCGAGGGCATGAACCGGTACTCGAGGCCCACGGCGACGAGGGCCCGGCGCCCCTCGGCCGCGGCGGCCACCCGCCGGCAGTCCTCGACCGTGGTGCACAGCGGCTTCTCCACCAGCACGTGCACGTCGGTGGCGAGCACGTCGACCAGCACGTCGGCGTGGGTCATGTTCGGCGACGCGATCACCACGGCATCGCAGCCGCCCGAGTCGAGCAGCTCGCGGTGGTCGCCGTAGACGTGCACGCCGGCGGCGTCCTCGCCCAGCGCGGCCACCGCGGCGCCCAGCGAGGGCTCGTGCGGGTCGGCCAGCGCCACCACCCTGGCTCCGTCGAGGGCCCGCAGGCTGGCCACGTGCTCGATGCCCATCATCCCGGTCCCGATGATCCCGTACCGCACCTCGCCGGCCACCCGCCCAGCCTGCCAGGCCGGCGGGCCCTGGTCCCCGATCGGGACCGCGGCCGCACGCCCGTCAGGCGAGGGCCCAGCGGGGGTCGTGGGCCCGGTCGGCGGTCCCGTCGGCCAGGTCGGCCAGCATCCGCCCGATCACCGGGGTGAACTTGAAGCCGTGGCCCGAGCACGGCGAACCGACCACGATCGGGCCGACCCGGTCGATCACGAAGTCCTTGCCGGGCGTGCTGGTGTAGAGGCAGGTGGCCGGGTGGACGGGCTCGGGGTCGCAACCGGGCAGCCAGCGCTCGGCGTACGACCGGGCCCAGGCCAGCACGGCCGGGTCGGGCGCGAACGAGCGCCCGTCGCCCGTGGTGCGGCTGCCGGCGTGGTGCGAGGCCAGCTTCACGCCCTCGGGCCCGGCCAGGCCGTACACCTCGGGCGCCAGGTGGTGGATGTAGCTGGGCCAGGCCGCGCCGGGGTCGAGGGGGCGGGCGTGCTGCCACTGCTCGCGGGTGACGACCAGGTCGGGCAGCGACGGCCCGAGCCGCTTGAGCGCCGGCCCCAGGACGGGCTCGGCCCACGAGCCCACGGCCACCACCGCCACCGGTGCCCGCCACGACTCGCCGGGGTGGTCGCCGTCGTCGCCGGCGCGCACCACGACGCCGTCGACGCCGGGCTCGACCGTGGCCGCACCGACCGAGCTCCGCACGTCGGCCCCCAGGCCCGCGGCGAGGGCCCGGAGGGCGGCCACGGTGTCGGCGGCGCGGCAACGCCCGCCCTCGGGCTGGTGCACGACCTCGCCGTCGAAGCGCATCCCGGTCCAGCGCTCGGCCGCCTCGCCGGGGGTGAGGCGCTCGAACGGCGCACCGCACGCGGCCAGGGCGTCGGCCACCGCGGCCACCGCCACCGGGTCGCCGTGGTCGGTGGAGCCGGTGACGTCGAGCAGGGGCCGGCCGGCCTCGTCCTCGAGCTCGCGCCACAGCGGCAGGGCCTCCTGGGCCAGCCGCACGTAGAGCGGATCGTCGTAGGCGAGCCGGAAGAGGCGGGTCGACCCGTGGCTCGACCCCCGACCGTGGCCGGGCTCGAAGCGCTCGAGCAGCGCGACCGACCGGCCCCGGCGGGCCAGCCACCAGGCCGCGGCCGACCCCATCGCGCCGGCCCCCACCACCACCACGTCGACCTGCTCCACCGGGCCGACCCTACCGGTGCGGCCCGGCCCGGGGCCCGGCTCGGGCTCAGCCCTCCTCGAGGGCGGCGATGGCCTCGGCCATGGCCAGGGCCCGCCGGGCGTTGTCGACGTGGAGGTTCTCGATCATGCGGCCGTCGACCGTGACCACGCCCCGGCCCTCGGCCCGGGCCTGCTCGAAGGCCTGGATGATCCGGCGGGCCTGGGCCACGTCGGCCTCGCTGGGCGCCCACGCGGCGTTGCACGGCTCGAGCTGGCTGGGGTGGATCAGGGTCTTGCCGTCGAACCCGAAGGCCACCCCCTGGCGGCACTCGGCCGCGAACCCGTCCGGGTCGTCGATGGCGTTGTAGACCCCGTCGAGGATCACCTTGCCGGCCGAGCGCGCCGCGGCCACGCAGGCGCCGAGGGCGTAGAGCATGGGCTCGCGTCCCGGCTGGATGGCACAGCGGAGCTCCTTGCTCAGGTCGTTCGTGCCCATCACCAGCACCGTCAGCCGCTCGCTGGCGCCGGCGATCTCGGCGGCCCGCAGGACGGCCAGGGGCGTCTCGAGCATCACCCACAGGCTGGTGCCGGCAGGGGCGCCGGCGGCGTCGAGGGCACGCAGCGCCTCGTGCACGCCGTCGGCGCTCTCCACCTTGGGCACCAGCACCGCGTCGGGCCCGGCTCCGGCCGCGGCCCGCACGTCGTCGGCGCCCCACGGCGTGCCGAGGGCGTTGACGCGGATCGCCAGCTCACGCCGGCCGTAGCCGCCCCCCGTGACGGCGGCGACCACGTTGGCGCGCGCCTCGGGCTTGGCATCGGGGGCCACCGCGTCCTCGAGGTCGAGGATGAGGGCGTCGGCCGCCAGCCCCTTGGCCTTCTCCAGGGCCCTGGTGTTGGCGCCCGGCATGTACAGCACCGAGCGGCGGGGACGGATCGCGGTGTCGGTGCTCACAGCCCGTAGGCCTCCTTCAGCTCGGGGTCGCGCGCCGCCAGCAGCTCGGCCAGCTCCACCACCGACCGGCACTGCTTCACGGTCGCGTCGTCCTGCATCTTCCCGTCGATCATCACCGCGCCGGTGCCGTCGCCCATGGCGTCGATCACCCGCTTGGCCCACGCCACCTCGGCCACCGGGGGGCTGAACACCCGCTTGGCGATCTCGATCTGCACCGGGTGGAGGCTCCACGCCCCGACGCACCCCAGCAGGAACGCGTTGCGGAACTGGTCCTCGCAGGCGACGACGTCCTTGATGTCGCCGAAGGGGCCGTAGTACGGGAAGATCCCGTTGGACCGGCAGGCGTCGACCATGCGGGCCAGCGTGTAGTGCCACAGGTCCTGCTGGAAGACGGCGCGGGGGGCCGACTCGTCGTCGCCCGGGTCCTCGCGCACGAGGTAGTCGGGGTGCCCGCCGCCCACCCGGGTGGTCTTCATCCGACGGTCGGCGGCCAGGTCGGCCGGGCCCAGCGACAGGCCCTGCATGCGCGGCGAGGCCGCGCAGATCTCCTCGACGTTGGCCACGCCCCGCGCCGTCTCGAGGATGGCGTGCACCTGGAGCGGCTCGGCGAGCCCGGCGCGGGCCTCGAGCTGGGCCAGCAGGCGATCCACGTAGTGGATGTCCTCCGCGCCCTCGACCTTGGGGACCATGATCACGTCGAGGGCGTCGCCGATCTCGGTGACCAGGGTGATCAGGTCGTCGAGCACCCAGGGCGAGTCGAGGCTGTTCACCCGGGTCCACAGCTGGGTGTCGCCGAGGTCGAGGGTGCGCCCCACGTGCACCAGGCCGGCCCGGGCCGCCTCCTTGCGATCGGACGCGATGGCATCCTCGAGGTTGCCGAGCAGCACGTCGACCTGCGGGGCCAGGTCGGGGAGCTTGGCCACCATCTTCTCGTTGCCCGGGTCGAAGAAGTGGATCATCCGGGACGGCGTGAAGGGGGCCTCGCGCAATGGGGTCGGGGCGCCCACGGCGAGGGGCCGGAAGAAGTCCTTGGGGTTCCGCATCACCCTCGACGCTACGGACCGGAGGCAGGGCCACGCCAGACGGCGGCGTCGGGCGCGGACGGCGCGGGCTCGCCCGAGCGGCCGAGGCGGCCGGCGATCTCGGTGAGCGAGCGGGCGTGGGGGTGGTCGGTCGCCCGGCAGAGGCCGTAGGGATCGAGGTGCAGCGGCTGCAAGCCGGCGGCGCGGGCCCCTCCCACGTCGAACAGCGCCGAGTCGCCCACGTAGAGGGCCCGCTCGGGCGCGACGCCCAGGGGGTCGAGGGCGAACGAGAAGATCCGGGGGTCGGGCTTGGCCACGCCCACGACCTCGGAGTCGACGATGGCGGCGACCGCCACGCCGGGGCCGGGCCCGACCTGGCACAGCCCGGCGACGGCGAGGAGGGTCTCCACCGAACCGTCGCTGTTGCTCACGACGGCCAGCGGCAGGCCGGTGGCGGCCAGCGCGGCCAGGCCGGGCGCGGCACCGTCGAGCACCTTCGACCACACCAGGTGCGCCTGCCCGTCGAGGGCCCGGTCGAGGTGGCCGACGGCCTCGGCCAGGTGATCCTCGGCCACGCCCACCGCCGACGCGTAGGCCAGCTGGTACGCCGTCCAGTCGCCGGGACGGGGTCGGGCGTCGCCCTCGACGTCGACCGCGTGCATGCCCGCGTAGTGGGCCCGCTCGTAGGCCGCCGGCTCGGTGGTGGCACCGTACGGGACCAGGGCCGGAGCGAGGTGCTCGTGGTGGGGGACCACCAGCACGCCGCCGACGTCGAGGACCACGGCCTCCACCGGCGGTGCGCCCGGTCGAGCACGAGGGGCGGCCGGCACGGCAGTCAGGGTAGGGAGGCGCGCCCCCGGCCGCCACCCGGCGACCGGTGCGACCGGCGGCTAGGCCAGCTCGGACCGCAGGAAGTCGATGGTGCGGGCCCAGGCCTGGGCCGACGCCTCGGGGCTGTACACGTCGGGGCGGGTGTCGTTGAAGAAGGCGTGGTCCTGGCCGGGGTAGATGAGCAGATCGACCCGCCTGCCGTGCACCTTCAGCTCGCCCTCGAGGGCCTCCACCACGTCGGGCGGGGCGAAGGCGTCCTTCTCCGCGTAGTGGCCGAGCACGGCCACCCGACCCGCGAGCCGCGACCAGTCGGGCTTGACTCCCGGCCAGGGGATGACCCCGTAGAACGGCACCACCGCGGTGACGTCGTGGGAGCGGTGCGCGGCCAGCACCAGGGCCAGACCGCCGCCCATGCAGAAGCCGATCACGCCCACGCCGCCGGACGAGTCGACGTCGCCGTGCGCCTTCAGGCGGTCGACCGCGCCACCCAGGTCCTTGGCGGCCTGCTCCATGTTCAGGGCCATCATCAGCTTGGCGGCCTCGTCGGGCTCGGTGGTGGTCTCGCCCCGGTAGAGGTCGGGCGCCAGGGCCACGAACCCCTCGGCCGCGAGCCGGTCGCACACGTCGGTGATGTGGGGAACGAGGCCCCACCACTCCTGGATCACCACGACCCCCGGGGCCGGCCTCCCGCCCGCCGGGACGGCCAGGTAGCCGGTGCAGGTGCCGCCGTTGCTCGGGAAGGTCACGATCTCGCCCACGGAAGTGACGATAGCCACGCCGGGCCGGCGGGCTCCAGCCGTCAGCCGGTCAGTACGTGCCGCGGAGCTTGGCGTGGTCCCAGCTCACGACCTTCTCCACGTCGATCACCACCGCCACCCGCTTGCGGGCCTGCGCCTCCAGGAAGGGGCGGACCTCGTCGGTGACCGGCCCGGTGTAGCGCTCGGCCACGCTCGTGCCGACCGCCAGCACGTCGTCGAACCGATCGAGCACCCGTGCCGTGCCCACCAGCTCGACGCCGCGGAGCTCGGCGTACTCCACGCCGTCCTCGAGCAGGCAGGTGACGTGGGCGTCACGGCGGAGGTTCACGACCTTCTGCGACTTGCCGTACGTCCAGAAGGCCGGCTTGCCGTGGAGGAAGCCGTACCACATGGCCACCAGATGGATGCGGCCGTCGCCGCCGAGCGTCGCCACGTTCATCACGTGGCGCCCGTGGAGGAACGCGTCGATCTCCTCGGGGGTCATCTTGATCTGGTCACGTCGGCTCACGGCTCCCACCTCTCGTTCACAGGTTCACCTGCCGCAGCAGCTCCGGGGCCACCGGGCAGTCGGCGCCCGCCAGGGCGGCGGCCACGTCGTCGACGCCCCGGGGCCCGGCCACCCGGTCGACCAGGTCGAGCGGGACCAGCTCGTCGTCGGCCTCCCAGGGGTCGTCGGCGTCGAGGCGCTCGACCAGCGCCTCCCACAGCCGGCCGGGGAGCACCCGGCCCACGCCGGCAACGGCCCACACCGGCGTGCCGGCGTGCCGGGCGACGGCCGCCGCGGCGCGGGAGCCGGCGATGCCCACCAGACCCCCGGGGCCCAACGCCGAGGCCTCGAGCAGCACCAGGTCGGTGCGGGCAGCCGCGACGCCCAGGCCGGACACGGGCACCTCGACGGCCTCCACGTCGGAGCGGCGGAGCCGCCGCACCAGCCCCACGCCCTCGTCGAGCACGTCGACCGCGAGCACCTGCACGTCACCCCGCCGGGGCAGGGCCTCGCCGATCTGCTCGGGCCACCCGAGCACGAGCACGGTGGCGTCGTCGGGGAGGGCGTGGGCCAGCTCGAAGGCGGTCGGGTCGTCGGCGAGGTCGTCGGCCGCTCGCCACGCCTCGGCGACCGGGTCGTCGGCCACGAGCACCCGACAGGCGAGCCACCACAGAGGCCCCGACGTGGGGTGACGCTCGATGATGCGCCGGCAGGCGGTGACGATGCCCGGCGGGTCGAACCCGAGGGCGGCGAGGGCGCCGGCGGTCTCCCGGACGAGCAGCGCGTGGTCGGTGCCCGAGGCCCGGGCCACGTAGCGGAGCCGCTCGATGGGGTGCACGGGAGGCGACGGCGAGAGCCGAGGGCTACGCGCCGGGCTTCCAGATCATGTCGACGATGGCCACGAACAGCAGCAGGTGCAGCACCCCGCTGTACATGCTCACCCGCTTCAGCAGCGGGGCCGTGGCCGTGTCGCCACCCGCCCGGTCGGCCAGGTCGACGATCTGGCGCTGGGTGGGGAGGAGCAGGAACAGGGCCACGGCGATGGCGGCCAGGTTGAGGAGGAAGGCGAGCGAGATCCAGGGATCGGAGAACTCGAAGCCGAGCGCGCTCACCAGGGCCAGGCCGAACACGAACAGCCCGACCAGCCCGGGGAGCACGATCCACTGGGTGGCGCGGGGCGGCGGGGCCACCCCGCTGGCGCCCAGCATCGGGTAGACGAGCAGGGGCCCGAAGGCGGCGATGGCCGACAGGAGGTGCAGCAGGAAGAGGATCTTGTCGCTGGTCGACACGGGGTCTCCGTTCGGGGAGGGGTGCGCCGCCGTGGGGCGGGACGGCGGACGATGCAATCTAGCCGGACCAGGGGTTTCCCCGGCCCGACGTCGCTGCGCTACCTTTCGCGGCCGTGCCGATCGACCCCCCCGCCGACCTGGCGCTCACGCCGCTCCACGGGCGGGCGCGCACCGTCCAGGAGTGGCTCACCACCTTCCACCTGGCCCTGGTGGTGCTCGACCCGTACACCAACGAGAGCGCCTGGATCCTGCCCACCGCGAGCCGGATCCTCCGCGAGTTCGCCCAGGCCGACTGCCGGACCGCGTGGCTCGTCACCGCCGAGGCCGACGACACCCGCGCCTTCCTCGGGCCCCTCGCCGACGAGCTCCTCGCCTTCTGCGACCCGGACCGGGTCGCGGTGAGGGCCCTCGGGCTCGATCGCCTGCCGGCGTTCCTGCACCTGGACATGGCCGGTCACGTGGTCGGTTCGGCCGAGGGCTGGGACCCGCCGGCGTGGAAGGCGGTCGCCGACGAGCTGGCCGACCTCATGAGCTGGGCCACCCTGCTGGTGCCGGCACCCCGCGACCCGGCGCCGTTCGCGGGCACGCCGGCCGCCGGCTGAGCCCGGCACCTCAGGCCAGCAGCCCGCCCCGGGTCATCCCCAGCACGTCGAGGGCGCGATCGACCTCGTCCTCGGTGAGCAGCCCTCGATCCAGCACCACCTCGCGCACCGTCCGGCCCTCGCGGAGCGACTGCTGCACCACCGACGCGGCCGCCTCGTAGCCGATGGCCGGGTTGAGGGCCGTGACGAGGGCGGGCGACGACAGGGCGTAGCGCCGGCAGGTCTCCACGTCGGCCTCGATGCCCGACACGCACCGGTCGGCGAACAGGCGCGACACGGCCGCCAGCAGCCGGATCGACTCGAGCAGGTTGCGCCCCATCACGGGGAGCATCACGTTCAGCTCCAGGTTCCCGGCGGCGCCCCCCCAGGCCACGGCCGCGTCGTTGCCGATCACCTGGCAGGCCACCTGCACGACGGCCTCGGGGAGCACCGGGTTCACCTTGCCCGGCATGATCGAGCTGCCCGGCTGCAGCGACGGCAGGCGGATCTCGGCCAGGCCGGCCCGTGGGCCCGACGCCATCCACCGGAGGTCGTTGGCGATCTTGGTGAGCGACACCGCCACGGTGCGGCACGCCCCGCTGGCCTCGACCAGCGCATCGCGCGCACCCTGGGCCTCGAAGTGGTCCTGGGCCTCGCGGAGCGGCACGTCCAGGGACGCGGCGACCGCATCGATCACGGCCGCCGCGAACCCCGGCGGGCAGTTCAGCCCGGTGCCGACCGCCGTGCCGCCGAGCGGCAACTCGCCGAGCCGGGGCAGGCAGGCCCGGAGGCGCTCGACGCCCAGCTCGACGGCGCGGGCATAGCCCCCCAGCTCCTGGCCGAGGGTGACGGGGACGGCGTCCATCAGGTGGGTGCGGCCGGCCTTCACCACCCCGGCGAACGCGGCCTGGCGTTCGCGGAGGGCACCGGCCAGGTGCTCGAGCGCGGGGATCAGATCGTGCACCAGGCCACGGACGGCGGCGACGTGGATCGCCGAGGGGTACACGTCGTTCGACGACTGCGAGGCGTTCACCTCGTCGTTGGGGTGGACCGGGCGCCCGAGGCGCTCCGACGCCAGCGTGGCGAGCACCTCGTTGGCGTTCATGTTCGACGAGGTGCCCGAGCCGGTCTGGAAGACGTCGACCGGGAACTCGTCGTCCCAGCGCCCGGCGACGACCTCCCGGGCGGCCTCGGCGATGGCTGCGCCCACGTCGGGGGCGATCACCCCCGACCGGGCGTTGACCGCGGCCGCGGCGCCCTTGACGGCGGCGAGGGCGGCGATGAGCCCGCGGCCCTTGCGGTACCCGGAGATGGGGAAGTTCTCCACGGCCCGCTGGGTCTGGGCCGACCACTTGGCGTGGGCCGGCACCCGCACCTCGCCCAGCGAGTCCCGCTCGATCCGGTGCTGCGTCATGACCTCACGGTAGGGGCACCAGCCCTCCGACGCGCCTGCGCTTTGGCACGTCGCGGACGTGGGCGTACCCTCGCCGCCATGAGCGAGTTCGCCTTCCAGGACCTGCTGCCGCTCGGTGCGGACACCACGCCCTACCGCCTGCTCACCACCGAGGGCGTGTCCACCTTCGAGGCCGCGGGCCAGACGTTCCTTCGGGTCGAGCCCGACGTGCTCACCCTGCTCACCCACACCGCCATGCGCGACATCGCACACCTGTTCCGGCCCGGCCACCTGGCCCAGCTGCGCTCCATCCTCGACGACCATGAGGCGTCGGCCAACGACCGCTTCGTGGCCCTCGAGCTGCTCAAGAACGCCGACATCGCGTCCGAGGGCGTCCTCCCCTCGTGCCAGGACACGGGCACTGCGCTGGTGAAGGCCAAGAAGGGCCAGCTCGTGTTCACCGGTGGGGGCGACAAGCAGGCCATCGCCCGCGGGGTGTGGCAGACGTACCACACGTCGCACCTGCGCTACTCGCAGATGGCACCGATCGACATGTACCGCGAGGTGAACACCGGCACGAACCTGCCCGCGGAGATCGAGATCGAGGCCGTCGACGGGGCCGCCTACTCGCTGCTCTTCATGGCCAAGGGCGGCGGCTCGGCCAACAAGAGCTTCCTGTACCAGGAGACCAAGGCCCTGCTGAACCCGGTGAGCCTCCTGCGGTTCGTCGACCAGAAGATCCGCACCCTGGGGACGGCCGCCTGCCCGCCCTACCACCTCGCCATCGTGATCGGCGGCACGTCGGCCGAGCTCACGCTCAAGGTGGCCAAGCTGGCGTCGGCCCGCTACCTCGACACCCTCCCGACCGAGGGCAACGAGCTGGGCCGGGGCTTCCGGGACGTGCACCTCGAGGCCGACGTGCTGCGGCTGGCCCGGGCGACCGGCATCGGCGCCCAGTTCGGCGGCAAGTACTTCTGCCACGACGTGCGGGTCATCCGCCTCCCCCGCCACGGCGCATCCTGCCCGGTGGCCATCGCGGTGTCGTGCTCGGCCGACCGTCAGGCGCTGGGCAAGATCACCGCCGACGGCGTGTTCCTCGAACAGCTCGAGGAGCACCCCGCCAGGTACCTGCCCGACGTCACCGAGCAGGACCTGGGCGGCGAGGTGGTGCGCATCGACCTCAGCCGGCCCATGGCCGAGATCCGGGCCAAGCTCAGCCGGTACCCGGTGAGGACGCGGGTGTCGCTCACCGGCCCGCTGGTCGTGGCGCGCGACATCGCCCACGCCCGGATCAAGGAGCGCCTCGACCTCGGCAAGGGCCTCCCCCAGTACCTGCGGGACCACGCCGTGTACTACGCGGGCCCGGCCAAGACCCCCGAGGGCCACGCGTCGGGCTCCTTCGGCCCGACCACCGCCGGGCGCATGGACTCCTACGTGGAGGAGTTCCAGCGGGAGGGCGGCAGCTTCGTGATGCTGGCCAAGGGCAACCGCTCCAAGGCGGTCACCGACGCCTGCAAGACCTACGGCGGCTTCTACCTCGGCTCGATCGGCGGGCCCGCGGCCAAGCTGGCCCGGGACTGCATCAAGAAGGTCGAGGTGCTCGAGTACCCCGAGCTCGGCATGGAGGCCGTGTGGCGGATCGAGGTCGAGGACTTCCCGGCCTTCATCGTCGTCGACGACAAGGGCAACGACTTCTTCGCGCAGGTCGCCGAGACCTCGACGCCCGTGGCGATGCCCCGCTGATCGTCAGCCCACCTGCCGGCTGCGGCCCTCCCAGTAGGGAGCCCGCAGCCTGAACTTCTGGAGCTTCCCGGTGGCCGTTCGGGCCAGCCCGTCGCGCAGCTCCACCGAGGTCGGGCACTTGTAGTGCGCGAGGTGCTCGCGGCAGTGGGCGATCAGCTCGTCCTCGGTGGCCTCGGCGCCCGGCTGCAGCACGACCAGCGCCTTGACCGTCTCCCCCCACCTCTCGTCGGGCACGCCGATCACGGCCACCTCGGCCACGGCCGGGTGCGAGAACAGGCAGTCCTCCACCTCGATGGAGGAGACGTTCTCCCCCCCGGAGATGATCACGTCCTTCTTGCGGTCGGAGATCGTCAGGTAGTGGTCGTCGTCGAGGTAGCCGCCGTCGCCGGTGTGGAACCAGCCGTCGACGATGGCGTCGGCGGTGGCCTCGGGCTGCTGCCAGTAGCCGTCCATGACCACGTTCGACCGGGCCAGCACCTCGCCCTGGGCGTCGATCTCGAGCTCCACCCCGAGTGCCGGCGCGCCGGTGCGCCCCAACCGGGCGGCCCGCTCGGCCGAGCCGAGGCCGTCGTACTCGGCCCGGCCGCGGTTCATGGTGAGCAGGGGCGCGGTCTCGGTGAGCCCGTAGATCTGCACGAACTCCCAGCCCAGCTCCGTCTCGACGCGCTCGATGGTGCGCGTGGGGGGCGGGGCGCCGGCCACCACCATGCGCACCCGGTCACGACCGGGGATCGGGCCGTCCCAGGTGGCGGCGGCGTCGAGGACCATGGCCGCGACGGCAGGCGCGCCGCACAGCAGCGTCACCCCGTGCCCGTCGACCCGCCGCAGGATCTCGGCGCCGTCGACCTTGCGCAGCACCACGTGGGTGCCGCCCATGCCGGTGACCGCGTACGGCATGCCCCAGCCGTTGCAGTGGAACATGGGGAGGGTGTGGAGGTAGACGTCGCGGTCGCTCACGCCCAGCTGCCAGCCGAACGTGGCCGCGTTGACCCAGAGGTTGCGGTGCGTGAGCTGCACGCCCTTGGGCCGTGCCGTCGTGCCGCTGGTGTAGTTGATCGACGCGGTGGCGTCCTCGTCGGGCTCCCACGGCACGGGTTCGGCGCCGGTTCGGTACAGCACCTCGTCGCTCTCGGCCCCGATCACGAAGCGGTGCGGTGCGGTCACCCCTGCGAGCTGCTCGTCGAGCTCCGGGTCGACCAGCAGCACCGATGCGCCCGAGTGCTCGAGGATGTACGCCACCTCCTCGGCGTTCAGGCGGAAGTTCACGGGCACGATGATCCGCCCGAACGCGCTCACCCCGAACAAGCCCACGAGGAGCCGGGCGGCGTTGTGGCTCACGACCGCGACCCGTTCGCCGGGGCCGACGCCGAGGGCGTCGAGGCCGGCCGCCTGGGCCCGCGCCAGCTCGGCCACCCGCCGCCACGTGAGCGGCTCGGCCGCGCCCAGCGGCACCGCCGGCTGGTCGGGCTCGTCGACGATGCCGACGCGGTCGCCGTAGACGAGCTCGGCCCGGCGGAGGTGGTCGGCGACCGTGAGCGGAACCTTCATGCGTCCTCCCCCTGGACATGGCGGCGCGGCCGGAGGTTAGGCCGTGGCCGCGACCGGCGCGGCGCCGGGTCCCCGCGCGCAGCACCGGCGACGGCGACGGCATGCGAGACTGCACCCGTGCTGCCGGCCGGGGCCACCTCCGATCACCGGGTCGACACCGCCCACGATCACGCCCACCCGGCGGGCCGGCGGCAGCTCCCGGCGTGGACCGGCCCGGCCGCGGTGGCCGCGGGGGCGCTGGCCGGCTGCGCCCTGCTGGCCGGCGTCGACCCCAACGACGGCGGCTTCCCGGCCTGCCCGTTCCACGCCGTGACGGGGTGGTGGTGCCCCGGCTGCGGCACCCTGCGCGCCACCCACGCCCTCACCCGGGGCCACCTGGGCGAGGCCGCCGGCCTCAACGTGCTGTGGGTGCTGGCCGTCCCGGTGCTGGTGTACGTGTGGGTCGCCTACGCGCTGCGCAGCGTGGGCGGGCCCCGGCTCCCCCGCCTCGAGCGCCTGCCCCGGTCGGTGCTGGCCGGGCTGCTCGTCGTCACGGCCGCGTTCTGGGTGGCCCGCAACCTGCCCTCGGCGCCCTTCAGCGGGCTCGCGCCGTAGGGCCGCGCGCCGCCCCTCGCGGCGCCGCCGTGCCGGGCGCAGGGCCGACGGCCAGCAGGATCACGCGGGCCAGGGCGCGGGCGCCGGCCGGGGTGAGGTGCAGCCCGTCCCCGGCCACCAGGCCGGGGTTCCGCGCCGCCACGGCCCGCCAGTCGGCGATCACCACCCGGGGGTCGCGCAGGGCCACGTCCAGGATCGCGGCGTTCACGGCGGCCCGGTCGGGGTCGTCCTCGGGGTAGCCCACCAGCACGACCCGCTCGACCCCGTCGAGCCCGGCCACCAGCGCACCGAGGCGCTGGGCGAGCACCCCGGCGTCGCCGCCGTCGTTGGCGCCCAGCTGCACCACCACGACGTCGCCCACCTCGCCCCACCGGGCCCGCAGCGTCGACGCCCCGTGCCCGATCGACCGCCCGACGAGGGTGTCGACGACCACGGACCAGCCAGCGGCACCCAGCACCTGGCGGGCGGTGTCGGTGTGGCCCGGCCCCAGCATCTCCGTCACCGAATCGCCCACCAGCACCAGCCGGGCGTCGGCCGTGCGCACGGCGGGGGGGCGCGCCGGGGGCACGGCCCGGGGCACGGCCGCGGGCGCGGACACCTGCACCGGCACCGGCACCGGCACCGCGGCCGGCCCGGCCAGCAGGGCGAGCACCAAAGCCAGGCCCACGATCACCCCACCATGGTGGCGCGGCCGGCGTCAGCCCCGCCGTCGCCGGTCGTCGAGGGCCGCACCGATCTCGTCCAGGACGACGGGATCGTCGATGGTCGAGGGCACCTGGTAGGCGCGCCCGTCGGCGATGGCTCGCATGGTCGCGCGCAGGATCTTCCCCGAGCGGGTCTTGGGCAGGCGGGCCACCACCGACGCCTGCTTGAAGCTGGCGACCGCACCGATCTGCTCCCGCACCAGCCGCACCAGCTCGGCCTCCACCTCGGCCGGCTCGCGGTCGGCCCCGGCCTTCAGCACCACGAGCCCCACCGGCACCTGACCCTTGAGGTCGTCGGCCGCCCCGATCACCGCGCACTCGGCCACGTCGGCGTGGGTCGCGATCACCTCCTCCATCGCACCGGTGGAGAGGCGATGGCCGGCCACGTTGATCACGTCGTCGATGCGGCCCATCACGAACAGGTAGCCGTCGGCGTCGATCGAGCCGCCGTCGCCGGTGACGTAGAAGCCGGGATGGGCGCTCAGGTACGACGCCACGAACCGCTCGTCGTCGTGCCACAGCGTGGGCAGCGTGCCGGGCGGCAGCGGCAGCCGCAGGGCCACCGCCCCCTCGGCGCCCGCCGGCAGCTCGCGACCGTCGGGGTCGAGGATCACCACCTCGTAGCCGGGCACCGGCTTGGTGGGCGAGCCCGGCTTCACCGGCAGCCGCTCGATGCCGAGGCAGTCGGCGGCGATGGGCCAGCCGGTCTCGGTCTGCCACCAGTGGTCGACGACCGGGACGCCCAGCAGCCCGGCGGCCCAGTGGTACGTGTCGGTGTCGAGGCGCTCGCCCGCCAGGAACAGCGCCTCGAACCTCGACAGGTCGTGGCGGCGCAGGTGCTGGCCGGTCGGGTCCTCCTTCTTGATGGCCCGGAACGCGGTGGGTGCGGTGAACAGCGTCTTCACCCCGTGCTCGGCGATCACCCGCCAGAAGGCGCCGGGGTCGGGCGTGCCGACCGGCTTGCCCTCGTACAGCACGGTGGTGCAGCCGGTGAGGAGGGGCGCGTAGACGATGTAGCTGTGGCCGACGACCCATCCCACGTCGGACGCGGCCCAGAACACGTCGCCCGGGTGCACGTCGTACACGTTGGGGAGGCTCCACCGGAGGGCCACCGCATGGCCGCCGTTGTCGCGCACCACGCCCTTGGGCCGGCCCGTGGTCCCGCTGGTGTACAGGATGTACAGCGGGTCGGTGGCGGCCACGGGCACGCACGGCGCCGGATCGGCCGACGCCACCAGCTCGTGCCAGTCGACGTCGCGACCGTCGATCAGCTCGGCGTCCGGGGCGCCCAGCCCGAGATCGCCGCGCTGCAGGATCACGCAGGCCGCCGGCTGGTGCTCGGCCTGGGCGATGGCCAGGTCGAGCAGGGGCTTGTAGGGGATGACCCGCTGCACCTCGATGCCGCACGACGCCGACACGACCACCTTGGGGGTGGCGTCGTCGATGCGGATGGCCAGCTCGTGGGGGGCGAACCCGCCGAAGACCACCGAGTGGACGGCGCCCAGCCGGGCGCAGGCCAGCATGGCGATGGCCGCCTCCGGCACCATCGGCAGGTAGATGACGACCCGGTCGCCGCGCGCCACGCCCAGCGAGCGCAGGGCGCCGGCGAAGCGGGCCACCTCGTCACGCAGCTCCCGGTACGTGAAGGTGCGGACGGTGCCGGTGACGGGGCTGTCGTGGATCAGGGCCGGCTGGTCGGCGCGGCCCGCCTCCACGTGGCGGTCGAGGGCGTTGTGGCACGTGTTCAGGACACCGTCGGGGAACCAGCGGACGAACGGCGCGTCGGACGTGTCGAGCACCTGCGACGGCGGGTCGACCCAGTCGACGGCGAGGGCGGCATCCGCCCAGAAGGCCTCGCGCTCGTCGATGCTCCGGCGGTAGACGTCGTCGTAGGCTCCCACGACCGCTGAACGGTAGTCAGGCCCGCTGCACCTCGACCCGCGCGTCGTTGAAGCAGGCGCCGCCGGCCAGGTCGGAGACGTCGGCGGGCACGAGGGCGTTGGCGGTGAGCCCCCCGGCGACGTGGCGCCGCCACAGGCCCTTCGGGATCGAGCACACCCCCGGGCGCAGGTCGGCATCGACCCGGGCCGACAGGATCACCTCGGCCTGGTCGTTCCACACCCGCACCCGGTCGCCGTCGGCCACGGAGCGGGCGGCGGCATCGGCCGGGTGCAGCGCCACGACGGCCGCGGCCGGCTGCACCTCGCCGAAGATGGAGTTGACGGTGCGGTGCGTCGCCGGGCTCACCAGCGTGAGCGGGAACGGGCCGGTGCGCTCGACGGGCAGCTCGCGGTAGCGGGGCACCTCGTCGACGCCGTCGAGGCCGGGGTGGGCGAGGCGGGCCCGGCGGTCCGGGAACCCCGGGAAGGTGTCGCGCAGCTGCACGGTGGTGCCGGCGGGCCGCAGCACGGGGCCCACGTCGCCGGGCGCCGCCCCCCCGAGGCCGTCGCGCAGCAGGCGCTGGGGCGACGGGTCGTACGTGTCGGCCGGGTAGCCCAGCCGCTCCGCCAGCGCGGCGATCACCTCGTCGTTCGTCCTGCTCTCTCCCACCCGGTCGATCACCGGCCGGATCGGCTGGAGGGTGTAGCCCCCGTAGGAGTCGGCGGCGTCGTCGACCTCGAAGTGGGTGGTGGCCGGCAGCACGACGTCGGCGAAGCACGCCGTGTCGGTGAGCACCTGGTCGTGGACCACCGTGAACAGGTCGTCGCGGGCGAGGCCGGCCAGCACCGCACCCTGGTCGGGGTTCATCACCGCCGGGTTCGCGCCCTGCACGAACAGCACGGCCACCGGCGGGTCGAGGGCCGGATCGGTGAGGTCGGCGCCGAGGCGGTTCATGTTCAGCCGCCGGCGGGGCGGGCGGCCGGGGGCGACGCCGGGATCGCGCTGGCCGAGGCCCCAGGGGGAGCCCCGGCCGGTGCTGCCCAGCACCCCCCCGCCGAGCCCGCCGAGCTGGCCGGCCAGCACCGGGAGGGCCAGCACGGCCCGCACCGCCGCGCCCCCGTTGCGGTTGCGCTCGAGACCCCACCCGAGCCGCAGCATGGCCGGGCGCGTGGCCGCGTACCACTCGGCGAGGGTGGCGATGGCGGCGGCGGCGACGCCGGCCACGGCCGATGCCCGCTCGAGCGTCCACGGCTCGGCCGCGTCGAGGAACGCCTCGACGCCGGTGGCGTGCTCGGCCAGGAAGGCGTCGTCGAGCAGGCCCTCGTGGGCGAGGTGGCGGGCCGCAGCCAGGGCGACGACGACGTCGGTGCCGGGCCGCACCGCCAGGTGCAGATCGGCCCGGCGGGCCATGCCGGTGCGGCGGGGGTCGACGACCACCAGGCGCGCCCCGGCGTCCTGGGCCCGGCGCACCAGGGGCGGGAGGTGCACGTTGGACACGGTGGGGTTGGCCCCCCACACCACCACCAGGCGGGCGTGCACGACGTCGAGGGGGTCGGCCGAGAGCATGTCGCCGTACGTGAGCGCCCAGGCGGCCCCCGCGGTGGCCGCGCAGATCGTGTGCTGCACCAGCGACGCGCCGAAGCGATGCCAGAAGCGGCCGCCCAGACCCTCCTGGGCCAGCACGCCACCCGACGAGTTGTACGTGTAGGGCACCACCGACTCGGGCCCGTCGCGCTCGGCGGCCTCGCGCAGCCGGGCCACCACCAGGTCGAGGGCCTCGTCCCAGGAGGCGGCGCGGAGCTCGCCCGAGCCCTTGGGCCCGGTGCGGACCAGCGGGGTCCGCACCCGCTCGGGCGCGTACACCCGCCGGGCGTGGTGCATCACCTTCTGGCAGATGAACCCCTGGGTGAGGGGGCTGGTGTCGGCGCCGGGCGGAGCCGCGTCGACGCGCACGAGCCGCCCGCCCTCCACGAGCACCTCGAGGCTGCACGTGTCGGGGCAGTCGAGCGGGCAGGCAGTGCGGACGCGACCGTCGGGCGAGGCCATGCGGCCATGATCCCAGGCTCCACGGCAGGGTTGCCCGGGATTCGGCGCCGGCCGCGGGATACCCTCGCCCCCGGCCGTACGGCCGGCCTGGAGGAGGGCGACATGCGGATCGGCATCTTCGGGGGCGACGACGGCGGAGGCCTCGACGCCATGGTCGCCGCCGCCCGCCAGGCGGCCGCCGACGGCTTCGCCGCCTACTGGACGCCGCAGATCTTCGGCCTCGACGCCCTCACCGCGCTCGCGGTCGTGGGCCGCGAGGTTCCCGGCATCGAGCTGGGCACGTCGGTGGTGCCCACGTACCCGCGCCACCCGATGGTGCTGGCCCAGCAGGCGCTCACCACCCAGGCGGCCAGCGGCGGACGCCTGGTGCTCGGCATCGGCCTGTCGCACCAGGTGGTGGTGGAAGGCATGTGGGGCTACTCGTTCGACAAGCCGGTCCGGCACCTGCGCGAGTACCTCTCGGTGCTGCTGCCCCTGGTGCGGGGTGAGTCGGTCGCGTTCGAGGGCGACACGATCAAGGGCGTCGGCGCGGTCGCCGTCCCCGGCGCCACGCCGTTCCCGGTGGTGATCGCGGCGCTCGGCCCGCAGCTGCTCGCGCTGGCCGGGACGGTGGCCGACGGCACGATCACCTGGTGCGTGGGGCCGGCCACCCTGGCCGCCCACACGGTGCCCGCCATCACCGTCGCGGCCGAGGCAGCCGGCCGGCCGGCACCCCGCGTGATCGCCGCCCTGCCGGTGTGCGTCACCGACGACCCCGCCGGGGCCCGCCAGCGCGCCGCCCAGGTGTTCGCCATCTACGGCCAGCTGCCCTCGTACCGGGCCATGCTCGACCGCGAGGGCGCGGCCGGCCCGGCCGACATCGCCGTCGTCGGCGGCGAGGGCGAGGTCGGGGAGCGCATCGCCGGGCTGGCCGAGATCGGCGTCACCGACTTCGCGGCCGTGGAGTTCGGCGCCACCGGCGACGAGCGGGCGCGCACCCGGGCCGCGCTGCGCGCCCTCCTCTGACCACCGCTGCCGGCGGGGCGGACCCGTGGCTGCGCCGCTCGACCTGGTGATCGTCGGCCTCGGCGCCGCCGGCACCGCCGCGGCCGAGTTCGCGTCGGGGCTCGGGCTCCGGGCCGCGGCCGTCGACCCTCTCGACGATGCGGCCGGCCACGCCGACACCGCGGCGGGCGCGGCCCTCACGGCGGCCGCAGCCCTGGCCCACGCCGCCCGGCACGCCGACCGCGTCGGGCTGGCCCCGATGGACCCCGACCCCGACCTGTCCAGGCTCTGGCAGCACCTGCGGGCGGTCCGGGCGGCGTCCGAGCCGCACCGGCGGGTGCCGGTCGGCATCGAGCTGGTTCGGGGCCGGGCCAGGCTGACCGGACCCCACGAGGTGGCCGTGGGCGACCGCGTGCTGGCCGCCGAGTCGGTGCTCGTGTGCACCGGCAGCCGGCCCACCCTGCCCGACGTCGACGGCCTGGCCGAGGTGGGCGCTCTCACGCCCGACGCCCTCTGGGCCCTCGAACGCCCGCCGGCCCGGCTGCTCGTCGCCGGCGCCGACCCGCCCGCGCTCGAGCTGGCCCAGGCCCTGGCCCGCCTGGGCGTCGAGGTCACCCTGGTCGCCGCGGGGGCCCGGCTGCTCCCCGGCGACGAGCCCGAGCTGGTCGACCTGCTCACCGACCGGCTCCGGGCCGACGGGGTCACGGTGGAGCCCCACGTGCAGCTCCAGGCGGCCACGCGGGTGGGTGGCCGGCCGGTGCTGTCGGGGCGGCGCGCCGGGCGGCCCGCCACCTGGTCGGGAGCGGAGCTGCTGGCCACGACCCGTCGGCCCGACGTGGAGGGGCTCGACCTGCAGGAGATCGGCGTCGAGGTCGGCCCCGACGGCGTGGCCGTCGACGACCGGGGCCGCACGGCCGTGCCGTCGGTGTTCGCGGCCGGCGACGTGACGGGCGGCCCCGCCTCCCCGCACGCCGCCGCGCACGGCGCGGTGCGGGCCCTGCGGACGATGTTCCCGTCCTCGCCCCTGGCCGCGCTCGACCGGCGGCCCGACGTCGTGGCGTGGTGCACCGCCACCGATCCCGAGCTGGCCCGGGCCGGCGCCACCGTCGCCGAGGCCGAGGCCCGCCACGGCGACACGGTCGAGGTGTGGCGCCACGACGTGCCCCCGGCCGCCGGAGCCGGGCCGATCGGCGGGCGCGTGCTCCTGGTGACCGGCCGGAACCGCCTCGTGGGCGCCCACCTCCTGGCGCACGGGGCCGGCGAGCTCGTCCACGAGCTGGCCCTGGCCGTGCGCCAGCAGCTGAGGCTCACCGACGTGGCCGCGCTGGCGCACGTGCCCGGCACCCTCGGCGCGGTGGTCGAGCGGATGGCCACCGGCGCCGCCTCCGAGCGGGCCGGGAAGCTGCGCTGGATCGCCGGCCGGCGGCGCCGCTGAGGCCGACCCGCCCGCGGCCCGGAGGCAGCGGCGCGGGCGGGCCGACCGGCTACCGGGCCGTCCACCCTCCGTCGATCACCACCACCTGGCCGGTCAGGTAGCTGCCGGCCGGGCTGGCCAGCAGCAGCAGGGCGCCGTCGAGCTCCTCGGGCTCACCCATCCGCACCATCGGGAGGTTCGCCTGAAGGTAGCGCTGCGAGCCCTCGTCGCTCTCCATCCCGGCCGTCATCTCGCTGGGGAACCACCCCGGCGCGAGGGCGTTCACCCGCACGCCCTTGCGGGCCCACTGCACGGCCAGCTCCCTGGTCAGGTTGATCACCGCCCCCTTCGACGCGGTGTAGTGCGCCTGCTTGATCGGTGCCGCGGCCACCAGCCCGAGCATCGACGCCACGTTCACGATGCTCCCCGAGCGCTTCTCCACCATGGTGCGCCCCACGAGCTTCGACAGGTGCCACACCGCGGTGACGTTCACCTCCATCACCCTGCGGAAGTGCTCGAGCGTCTCCTCCTCCACCCCCACCGTCTCCCCGATGCCCGCGTTGTTCACCAGGACGTCGACGGTGCCCAGCTCGGCGAGGGTGGTCTCGACCAGCGCCTCGCGATCCTCCGCCGACGACACGTCGCAGCGCACGGCCAGCGAGCCGGGCAGCTGGGCCGCCAGCGCCTCGAGCCGGTCCTCGCGGCGGGCCGCGAGCACGACGCGCGCCCCGACGGCGTGCAACGCCCGCGCGAACTGCACCCCCAGCCCGGACGACGCACCGGTGACGATGGCCACCCTCCCGTCCAGCCGGAAGCGGGCGAGGGGGTCGGCGGGCGCAGCCGGGGGGTCGGGGAGCGGGGTCGTCATGGTCGGGCACGCTACGCGCCCCGCTCCCGTGGCAGCATCCCGGGCATGAGCGATCCTGCGACCGTCGTCCTGGTCCACGGCGCCTGGCACGGCGCGTGGTGCTGGGAGCGGCTGGTCGACGAGCTGGCCGGCCGGGGCGTCCCGTCGATCGCCGTCGACCTGCCCGGCCACGGTGCCAGCACCGGGCCGCTCGGCGACCTGTACGGCGACGCGGCCGAGGTGGCCGCCACCCTCGACCGGGTCGACGGGCCCGCGGTGCTCGTGGGCCACAGCTACGGCGGCGCGGTCACCACGGTGGCCGCCGCGGGCCGCCGCGACGTTGCCCGGCTGGTGTACGTCACGGCCTTCATGCTCGACGCCGGCGAGGTGGTGATGGACCTGGCCCGGCGCCCACCCGAGCCCGGCGAGATCGGCCTGCTCGGCGCGGCCGTGCGACCCCGGGCCGACGGCACCGCCGTGCTCGACCCGGAGGCGTGTGTCCCGGCGCTCTACCACGACTGCGACCCGGCCACCCAGGCCTGGGCGGTCGACCACCTGGGCCCGCAGCCGCTGGTGACGTTCACCCAGCCGGTCGAGGTCGCGGCCTGGCGGTCGATCCCGTCGACGTACGTGGTCTGCAGCGCCGACCGGGGCGTGCTCCCGAGCCACCAGCGGTTCATGGCCGGCCGGGCCGACGAGGTGATCGAGCTCGACGCCGGCCACTCGCCGTTCCTGTCCAGGCCCTCCGAGCTCGCCGCCGCCCTGGCCCGGGCCGCGGCCGAGGCCGGCCGGTGAAGGTCCGCATCGGGCTCGGCCTGGGCACGCGGACCCCCACCAACGACGACCGCTTCGGCCCCTTCGTCGACCACCTCGAGCGGCTCCGCTTCGACAGCCTCTGGCTGTCCGAGCGGGTCACCGGCGAGGCCCCCGACCCCCTGATCGGCCTGGCCGTGGCCGCCGGGCGCACCCGCCGGCTGAAGCTGGGCACCGCCGTGCTGGTGCTGCCGGGACGCAACCCGGTCCTGCTCGCCAAGGAGCTGGCCAGCCTCGACCGCCTCTCGGGTGGCCGCCTGCTGCCCGCCGTCGGCCTGGGGGCCGTGGATCCCCGAGAGCAGCAGGCCTTCGGGGTCGAGCGCTCGGAGCGGGCCGGCTGGCTCGACGAGGCCCTCCCCCTCGTGCGGCGCCTCTGGGCCGAGGACGCCGTCGACCACGACGGGCCCCGCTGGCACCTGCGCGGCGCGAGCGTGCTCCCCCGTCCGGTGCAGCAGCCGATCGAGCTGTGGCTGGGCGGCATCGCGCCCTCGGAGCTCCGACGGGCCGGCCGCCTCGGCGACGGTTGGCTGCCGTCGTTCGTGACGCCGGCCGACTGCGCCGCGGGACGACCGGTGGTGGAGGAGGCGGCGGCGCGGGCCGGGCGGGCCATCGACCCGGAGCACTGGGGCGCGCTGGTGCCCTACTCGCTGGGGCCGGTCCCCGACGGCATCGCCGCCTTCATCCGGGCCCGACGGCCCGACCTCGAGCCGACCGACCTGGTGCCGGTCGGCTTCGACGCCCTGCGGTCCCACCTCGGGGCCTTCGTCGACGTCGGGTTCTCGAAGTTCGTGGTGCTGCCGCTGGCCGAGCCGGCCGAGTGGGGCGCCCACCTCGCGGAGCTCGCCGCCGCCGTGCTGCCCCTGGAGACCTGAGCGCCGGGCCCGCCCGCGCACCGGCCGTGCTGCCCCTGGAGACCTGAGCGCCGGGCCCGCCCGCGCACCGGCCGTCCGTTCTGTGTGGACGAATCCCGATGGGATCCGGGTTCGGCCACACAGAACCGGCGCTGGGAAAACGACGGTGGCGACGTGGGCGGCGATCCGTAGCCTCACCCCGCGATGAAGCAGGTCGATGCTCGCATGCTCGGCCTCGGGGCCGGGCACCACGGCCTCCTCACCACCGCCCAGCTGCACTCGATCGGCATGAGCGCCGCGCAGATCGAGCACCGTGTCCGGCTAGGGGTCCTGGCGCCGGTCCACCGGAGCGTGCACCGGCTCGCGGCCTGGCCGGGGAGCCTCGACCAGCGGGCCCTCGCCGCCGTGCTGGCCGGTGGCACCGGCGCCGTCGCGTCGCACCGCACGGCCGCCGTCCTGTGGGGGATGCACGACGCCGAGATCGCATCGATCGACCTGGTGATCCCGCGCACCAGGACGGTGCGACTCGAGGGCGTCGAGGCCCACCGGTGCGGGCCGCTGAGCCGGACCGACGTCGTGCGACGGACCAGCGGGCTGGTCCTCACGTCGGCGCCGCTCACCCTCCTCCACGTGGCTGCGTCCGGCGACCTCGACCTGCTGGAGTCCTGCTACGAGGCCGGCGAGCACCTCGGCCTGATCACGCGCCGGCGGGCGCAGCGGGTGCTCGACCGCACCGGGGGCAGGGGCGTCGCCGGCACCGGGCTGCTGCGGGCCTTCCTCGAGGGGCGCCCGGTCGGCACCCGGCCCACCGAGAGCCCGCCCGAGCTCAGCCTCGTCCGACTCCTCCGCCGCGCCGGACTGCCCCCGCTGACCCGCCAGCTCTGGGTCGAGGTGGCCGATGGGCGCCGGTTCCGCCTCGACACCGCCTGGCCGGACCTCCGGATGGCCATCGAGATCGACTCACGCCGCTACCACGGCAGCGATCGCTCCCAGGGCCGCGACGACGACCGCGACCTCGCGCTCCTCGAGGTCGACTGGCTCCTGCTCCACCTCCGGGGGGTCGACATCCGGCGCGACCCGGCCGGCACGCTGGACCGGGTCGAGCGCATGCGGCGCCTGCGCCGAGCCCGGCTCGCGGCCTGAACGGAGGGATCGGGCGGAGGGCACCTCGGGCTCAGGCGGTGCGCCAGCGCTCCAGCAGGGCGGCCAGCTCGAGCGGGCGGTCACCCTGCACGCTGTGCCCGGCGCCCTCGACCACCACCACCTCGGCCGTGGGCTGGCGGCGCCGCAGCTCGGCCACGTCGTCGTCGTCGACCACTGGCGACAGCCCGCCCCGCACGAGCAGCAGGGGCGCGGCCACGGCCGAGACGTCGTCCCACAGCGGCGAGTGGCGGCCGTCGGCGTCGATCGGCGTGCCGTCGGGGCGGCGCCGGTCGTAGCGCCACACCCACGAGCCGTCGTCGAGCTGCCGGGCGTTGTGGAGGATCCCCCGCCTGAGCGACGACTCCGAGCGGGTGGGGTTGTGCTCGATCGTGCGGGCCAGCAGGTCGTCGAACGACGGGAACGACTGCGGGCCGGCGATGAAGTCGATGACGGCCCTGGCCTTGTCGCGGTTCACCCCCGGGGTGACGTCGACGACGACGAGCCGCGCCACCAGCTCCGGCTGGTGGGCGGCCAGGGCGATCGACGTGAGCCCGCCCAGCGACATGCCGCACACCACCGTGGCCGCGGGGGCGAGCTCGGCCACGGCCACGGCCACGTCGGCGGCCAGCGACCGGGGGTCGTAGGCGAGGTCGTCGCGCCAGTCGGAGTGGCCGTGACCGGGAAGGTCGAGCGCCACGAGGGGACGCCCGAGGGCGAGGGCGACCGTGTCCCACGTGTGGGCGTTCTGGGCGCCGCCGTGGAGCAGCACCAGCTCGGCCGGCTCGGTGCCCCACACCAGCGCGCTGACCCGCCGGCCGGGCGCGACATCCACCGCACGCCGGGCCACCACCGGCGGGCCCGCGAGGGCCAGGCCGTACTCGGCGGCGTTCTCGTGGAACAGCGCGAGCTCGTCGTAGGGGATCCGGCCGGGGGCGTCGCTCGACGTCACCGGGACATCTTGACCTGTGCGACCATCTCGTGGCGCCGACCGAGGGGGGACCGATGAAGTTCGGCATCTTCTACGAGCACCAGCTGCCCCGACCCTGGACCGCCGACTCCGAGCGCCAGCTGATCCAGGACGCGCTCGATCAGGTGGAGCTGGCCGACCGCCTCGGCATCCACTACGTCTGGGAGGTCGAGCACCACTTCCTCGAGGAGTACTCGCACTCGTCGGCCCCGGAGGTGTTCCTGGCCGCCGCCAGCCAGCGCACCAGCCGGATCCGCCTGGGCCACGGGATCATCCTCGCGGCCCCCCAGTTCAACCACCCGGCCCGCACCGCCGAGCGGGTCGCCATGCTCGACCTGGTGTCGAACGGGCGGGTCGACTTCGGGAGCGGCGAGAGCTCCAGCGAGGCCGAGCTGGCCGGGTTCGGCGTCGACCCGGCCGTCAAGCGCGAGGCCTGGCTCGAGGGCCTGCAGACCGCGATCCGATGCATGACGGAGACCCCGTTCACCGGCGTCGACGGGCAGTTCGTGTCGATGCCCCCCCGCAACGTGCTCCCCAAGCCGGTGCAGCAGCCGCACCCGCCCCTGTGGGTGGCGTGCTCGCGGCGCGACACGATCATGCTGGCCGCCGAGAAGGGCATGGGGGCGCTCACCTTCGCCTTCATCGACCCCGAGGAGGCCCGCCAGTACGTGCACGACTACGAGCAGACGATCGCCGAACGGTGCGTCCCGGTCGGTGAGGCGGTCAACGCCCAGGTCGCCTGCGTCACGCCGATGATGTGCCACCCCGACGAGCGCGAGGCCATCGCCCGCGGCCTGGAGGGCGGCAACTTCTTCGGCTACTCGCTGGCCCACTTCTACGTGTTCGGCGAGCACCGCCCGGGGGTCACCGACGTGTGGGCCGAGTTCCTGGAGCGCCGGGACCATCTCGGCTACTCGCCCGAGGCCGCGGTCGCCCTCGAGCAGGAGCGCCTCGGCGCCAAGATCGCGGCCGGCGACAACAGCGGCCTGCGGGGGGCGATCGGCACCCCCGACCAGATCCGCGAGTTCCTCCGCCGCTACGAGGAGGCCGGCGTCGACCAGGTGATCTTCGTGCTGCAGGCCGGCAAGAACCGCCACGAGCACATCATGGAGAGCCTCGAGGTCTTCGGCCGCGAGATCCTCCCCGAGTTCGCCGAGCGCGACGACGCCGCCGTGGCGGCCAAGGCGGCACGCCTGGCCCCCGCCGTCGAGGCCGCCCTGGCCCGCAAGGAGGCCGCCCGCCCGCGTCGCGATCTGGGGGACTACGTGTTCCCGGCGATGCCCCGGAAGTGGGCCGACGCCAGCGGCAGCACCGACATGCAGGAGTGGCTGCAGCGCTTCGCCGACGAGCGGGCGCTGGGCCAGCGCGACGCCGACGCCGGGATCATCGGCTGAGCCGGCCTAATGGGGTCCGATCGGTTCGGCCTTCGGGCAGGCTGGTCACCGAGCCGCCAGCAGGGCAGCACTGTTTCGGCCCGAGCCTTGAGCTCTAGTTCTAGATCGTGCCCCTGCTGGTCGGTGAGGAGGTCGACAGCTTGTGGGGTGGCGTGCCGTTGAGCACTGATCCATTAGGTCGCTGCGGAACTCCTCGAGGCTCAACAACCCATCGAGCAGAGGAGGGGTCCGATGATCTTCGTTGGCGTCGACTGGGCCGAGGCCCATCACGACGTCTGTGTGCTCGACGACCAGGGCGCTGTGCTGGGCCGCCGCCGGGTGAGCGACGGTGTCGCCGGTGTCGCGGAGCTGCACGCGCTGCTGGCTGAACACGCCGAGGACCCCAGTGACGTGGCGGTCGGGATCGAACTGGACCGTGGCCTGCTGGTCGGGGCGCTGGTCACGGTGGGCTACGAGGTCTACGCGGTGAACCCGATGGCGTCAGCCCGCTATCGGGAACGCCACGGGGTGTCGGGTGCTAAGTCGGACCGGGGCGACGCCAAGGTGCTGGCCGATCTGGTCCGCACCGACCGGCACAACCATCGCCGCATTGCCGGTGACTCTGAGCTGGTGGAAGCGGTGAAGGTGGTGGCCCGGGCCCACCAGTCGGCGATCTGGTCCCGGCAACGTCATCTGAACAGCCTCCGGTCGGCGTTGCGGGAGTACTACCCGGCTGCGCTGATCGCGTTCGGCACCGACCTGGCCAGCAGCGACGCCACGTCGGTGCTCGCCATCGCCCCGACACCCGAGCAGGGCCGCCTGCTGTCCCGGTCCAAGATCGCGTCGGCGTTGCGCCGCGGCGGCCGGCAACGCAACGTCGACGCTCGAGCCGCCGAGATCCAGGCGGCGTTGCGGTCCGAGCAGCTCGCTGCTCCCGGCCGGCTCAGCGCCGCCTACGGCGTCGTGGCCCGCTCCACGGTGGCCGTGATCGTGTCGCAGACCCGGGAGATCGCCGCGCTGGAGGAGGCCCTCGGCGAGGGGTTCGACGAGCACCCGGACGCCAAGATCGTCCGATCCCTGCCAGGACTGGGGACGGTTCTCGGCGCCCGGGTGCTGGGCGAGTTCGGTGATGACCGAACCCGTTTCGCCACCGCCAAGTGTCGCAAGAACTTCGCCGGCAGCGCACCCATCACCAAGGCGTCCGGCCGATCCCACGTCGTGCTGGCACGCCACGCCCGACCCCGCCGCTTGGCCGACGCGCTCGACCAGTGGGCCTTCTGCTCCCTCACCCACTCACCTGGGGCCCGCCGCTACCACGACCAGCTCAGAGCCCGGAACAAGACGCACCGCCAAGCGCTCCGCCAGCTCGCCAACCGCTGGGTCGGCATCCTCCACACCTGCCTCGAACGCAACGAGCTCTACCACGAGCACCTCGCCTGGGGCCACCACCTCCCCGTCGCCGCTTGACCCCTTCCAGCCGTGGGGTGTCTAGAGCCGGCCGGTCCAGCTGCCGGCCGCGTACACCGCGGCCCACGTGACCACCACCACCAGCGCTGCGCTCGCCAGCAGGGTGGGCAGCGCGGGTTCGCGTGGCCGGCCCTGCTCGCCGACCAGCAGGGCACCGGCCAGCGCCCCGCCGATCACGCCGCCGACGTGCCCGCCGACGGAGATGCCCGGCACCGCCAGGGTGAACAGCAGGTTCAGCACCAGCAGGGTGACGAGGCCGTTCTGGTTCAGCGGGATCCCGGCCCGGCGGGAGAGCACGATCGCCGCGCCGAGCAGGCCGTACACCGCGCCCGACGCCCCCACGGTGAGGGCCAGGGGGTCGATGATCAGGGCGCCGAGGGAGCCGGCCACCAGGGACACCCCGTAGACGGCGACGAAGCGGGCCGTGCCCAGGCGGGGCTCGAGCATGGAGCCCAGCCACCACAGGGCGAGCATGTTGAGGGCCAGGTGGATGAGGCCGGCGTGCAGGAAGCCGGAGGTGACGATGCGCCACCACTCGCCCTGCACGTCGACGGCCGGCCCGAACAGGGCGCCGTCACGCATCACGCGGCTGCCGGTGACGCCCTGCAGGTCGCCGCCGGTGGCCAACGACAGCGCGAACAGCGCCACGTTCAGCCCGATGAGGACCTGGGTGGCCGGTGGCGTCCGGGTGCGAAAGCGCGTCCACATGGCGACCCCCTTTGTAGGCCATGACGGACGGGAATCCACATCGCGCCCGCGGGCGCTGGCGCTCGTCGCCCGCCCCTGCCCGGGGAGCGGCCCGCCTCAGTCGGCCTCGGTGATCGTGATCGACTCGATCACGACCGGGTCGCGGGGCCGGTCACCGGTGCCGGTGGGCACCGACTGCATCTGCTCGACCACGTCGAGGCCCTTCACGACCTTGCCGAACAGCGAGTACTGCGGGGGCAGGCGGGTGCCGTCGGGGCCGCTGATGAGGAAGAACTGGCTGCCGTTGGTGTCGGGGCCCGCGTTGGCCATGGCCAGCGACCCGACCTCGTAGCGGCCCGCCTTGGGCAGCTCGTCGGCGAACCGGTAGCCGGGGCCGCCCCGGCCGCTGCCCTCGGGACAGCCGCCCTGGCACACGAAGCCCTTGATGATCCGGTGGAACGTCAGGCCGTCGTAGTAGTGCCAGCGGGCGAGGAACACGAAGCTGTTGACCGTCTGGGGGGCGGCGGCGGCGTCGAGCGCGATCACCATCGTGCCCAGCGAGGTGTCCATCGTGGCCGTGTAGCGCTTGGCCGGGTCGATGCACATCGGGGGCGGGCCGTCGAAGCGGGTCCTGCGGGGGCTGGAGCCGTCGGGCTCCGGGCACTCGGTGGCCATGTGGTCTCCTCGGTCGGGAACGACCGATCCTGCCACCCCGACCGGTCGAGCAGGACGCGCGGCGGCGTGGCAGGGTGTCGGGCCGTGACCGCCATCCTGCCCCCACGCCTCGACCCGGCCAGGGTCGAGGCCCTGCTCACCCGAGCCCACCGCGAGGTCGACCAGGGCCTGCTGCCGTCGTGCCAGCTGGCCCTGGCCGTCGACGGAGAGGTCGTGGTGCACGAGGCGAT